>NZ_CP139779.1:2400000-3000000 GCF_034421375.1 Microbacterium invictum
TCCGCGACTCGTGGAAGCAGGCCCTGGCGGAGGTGGAGGCAGGCGGCGGCACCCCTTACCCGATCCCGGCGGGCGCCTCCGAGCATCGGCTGGGAGGGCTCGGCTTCGCGAACTGGGCCTTCGAGGTCGCCGAGCAGGAGAAGGCGCTGGGCGTGTTCTTCGACACGATCGTCGTCTGCACGGTGACGGGGTCCACCCACGCGGGGATGATCGCCGGGTTCGCGGCTTTGGAAGAGCTGACCGGCGTCCGCCGACGGGTCGTCGGCATCGACGCCTCCGCGACGATCGACAAGACGCGCGACCAGGTGACGCGGATCGCCCGGAACACCGCAGAGCTGATCGAACTCGGCCGCGACCTGCGGGACGACGAGATGCAGGTGCTCGAGGGGTGGGCGGGAGACCTGTACGGCATCCCGGTCGAGTCGACGATGAACGCCATGGCGCTCGGGGCGCAGCTGGAGGCGATGATCACCGACCCGGTCTACGAGGGCAAGTCGCTCGCAGGGCTCATCGATCTCGTGAAGGGCGGCGACATCCCCGCGTCATCCACGGTCCTCTACGCGCACCTGGGCGGCCAGCCCGCGATCAACGCGTACCACGCGCTCTGGAGCTGACGCGCGTCAGGTCGTGACGACCTGCGCCGTTCCCAGCGGGGCGTCGGGGCCCATCTCGTCGGCGATGCGATTGGCCTCCTCGATGAGGGTGGCCACGATCTCGGACTCGGGCACGGTCTTGATGACCTGACCCTTGACGAAGATCTGACCCTTGCCGTTGCCGGAAGCCACACCCAGGTCGGCCTCGCGCGCTTCGCCGGGGCCGTTGACGACGCAGCCCATCACCGCGACGCGCAGCGGCACGGTCATGTCCTTGAGGCCCTCGGTCACGTTGTCGGCGAGCGAGTAGACGTCGACCTGGGCGCGCCCGCACGACGGGCACGAGACGATCTCGAGCTTGCGCTCGCGGAGGTTGAGCGACTGCAGGATCTGGTGGCCGACCTTGACCTCTTCGGCGGGAGGCGCCGAGAGCGAGACGCGGATCGTGTCGCCGATACCCTCCCCCAGCAGGATGCCGAACGCTGTCGCGCTCTTGATCGTGCCCTGGAAGGCTGGCCCCGCCTCGGTCACACCGAGGTGCAACGGCCAGTCGCCCCGCTCGGCGAGGAGGCGGTAGGCCTTGACCATCACGACCGGGTCGTTGTGCTTGACCGAGATCTTGAAGTCGTGGAAGTCGTGCTCCTCGAACAGCGACGCCTCCCACACGGCGCTCTCGACAAGGGCCTCGGGGGTGGCCTTGCCGTACTTCTCCAGCAGTCGCGGGTCGAGCGACCCGGCGTTCACGCCGATGCGCAGTGACACGCCCGCGTCACTGGCGGCCTTGGCGATCGCGCCCACCTGGTCGTCGAACTTACGGATGTTGCCGGGGTTCACCCGCACGGCGCCGCAGCCGGCGTCGATCGCCTGGAAGACGTACTTCGGCTGGAAGTGGATGTCGGCGATGACCGGGATCTGGCTCTTCTTGGCGATGATGTGCAGCACGTCGGCGTCGTCCTGGGACGGCACCGCTACGCGCACGATCTCGCAGCCGGATGCCGTCAGTTCGGCGATCTGCTGGAGCGTGGCGTTGATGTTGGTCGTCGGCGTCGTGGTCATGGACTGGACGCTCACGGGGGCGTCGCCGCCGACCAGCACCTTTCCGACGCGGATCTGCCGAGTCTTGCGGCGGGGGGCGAGGACCTCGGGCACACGAGGCATACCGATGTTCACAGCAGGCACGGATTCAGCCTACGCCGCGCGGGTGGGCCGGGGTGGGAAAACCCGCTCCCCCGTAGGTCGCGGCGGCGGTGTGGTAGGTTCGCCGCATGTTGGCGCACTGGTGGCTCACCGCGTAGGCGGTGGTGTTCGCGCGACATCCGACCGCCTCCGGGCGGTCTTCTTCGTAGGGTGACCGCCCCCTGACGAAAGACCGAGATGACCGGCTTCCCCCACGACCTGTTCGCCGAGCTCGCCCAGGGCGCCCTCCCCTTCGCCCTCATCGCGCGCGACGCCGAGACCGTGGAGCTGCTGACCGGCGATGTCGCCGATGTCGACCTCCTCGCCGACATCCCCCTCGTCGATGCCGCGGGCGTCCCCCGCGAGGTGCTCGCCCTCGTGCCCTTCCGCCAGGTGCGCGAGCGCGGATTCGCCTGTCACGACGACGGCGCGCCGCTCCGCTGCCTGACGGTGACGGGGCGCACCGTGTTCTCGCGGGTGGAGGCCCTCGCCCAACTGCCGAGCGCTCCGGTCGCCCTGCAGGGCGCCGGTTTCGACATCGACGACGAGGCGTACGCCGACATCGTCCGGCGCGTCATCGCCGACGAGATCGGTCGCGGCGAGGGGGCGAACTTCGTCATCCGACGAGATTTCACCGCTGTCGTCGACGCCGACCCCGTGACCACCGCACTGACGTGGTTCCGGGCCCTGCTCGAGCATGAGCGCGGGGCCTATTGGACGTTCGCGGTGGTGACTCCCGGTCATATCGCCGTCGGAGCGAGCCCCGAGGCGCACGTCAGCGCGCGCGACGGGGTGGTCACCATGAACCCGATCTCCGGCACCTTCCGCCATCCGGTGGGTGGAGCGACCGTCGAGACCCTCACCGAGTTCCTGCGGTCGACCAAAGAGACCGAGGAGCTCTTCATGGTCGTCGACGAAGAGCTGAAGATGATGAGCGCGGTGTGCTCCGACGGCGGCCGCATCACGGGCCCGCATCTGAAGGAGATGTCGCGCCTCACCCACACCGAGTACGTGCTGCGCGGGCGCAGCCGCCTGGATCCGCGCGAGATCCTGCGCGAGACGATGTTCGCTCCGACGGTGACCGGCTCCCCCATGCAGAACGCCTGCACCGTCATCACCCGCCACGAGGCCTCGCCCCGGGGCTATTACTCCGGGGTCGCCGCCCTCTTCACCCCGCGCACCGACGAGATCCTCCGCGGAGAGTCCACGCACGACCTCGATGCGCCGATCCTGATCCGCACGGCCTACCTCGCTGACGGCCGCCTGCGCGTCCCGGTCGGGGCGACGCTGGTGCGCCACTCCGATCCGTACGGCGAGGTGGGCGAGACCCACGGTAAGGCCGCCGGGGTTCTCGGCGCGATCGGGGCGATCCCGCGCGATCGCCCCGCCCCGGCCGTGCTGCCGGTCGCCGCCGCGATCGATGAGGATGCCCCCGCCGCCGCTGCGCGGCCGCTCGGGTCCGACCCCGAGATCGCGTCGCTCCTGGCCTCGCGCAACGCCCGGCTCGCCGCCTTCTGGCTGAACCCGCAGGCGGCCCCCGAGGGCGGTGGGCCCTTCGCGGGCCGCTCCGCGATCGTCGTCGACGCCGAGGACCGCTTCACCACGATGCTCGCCCACCAGCTGCGCCATCTCGGACTCGACGTCGCGATCGTGCCGTGGGGTCGGGTGTCGGACGAGCAGATCGACGACGCCGAACTGGTCGTCTCCGGCCCCGGGCCGGGCGACCCGCGCGACCCATCCACCCCCCGGATGCGACGGATGCGCGAGGTGGTCGCCCGCCGCCGCGCCGAGGGTCGCCCCCTCGTGGCGGTGTGCCTCAGCCATCAGATCCTCGCCGACGGCCTCGGCATCGCGCTCGTTTCTCTCGACAAGCCCCACCAGGGCCTGCAGAAGACTGTGGACGTCTTCGGAGAGCAGGCATCCATCGGCTTCTACAACACCTTCACCGCGCGGGTGCCTGCCGGCACGACCCGAATCGACGCGACGGGGGCGCAGGAGGTCCAGGTCGCCGCCGACCCGGTCACCGGCGACGTCTTCGCGCTCCGGGGCCCCGGGTTCGCCTCCATCCAGGGTCACCTGGAGTCGATCCTCTCCCGAGACGGAATGCTCACGCTGGAGCGTCTGGTCGCCGCCGCGCTCTCCCCGGTCACCGCCTGAGCCTCACCGGTCACCGCCTGAGCCTCGACGGTCACCGCCTGAACGCCCCGCCCCCGGCGCCCAGCCCGCGGCGCCCGGCCCCGGACTCCGGTCAGCCGAACAGCGAGATCGGGTTCAGGATGTCGGCGAGGATCAGCGTGCCGCCCATCACGAGGAGGGCGATGAAGACGACGAAAGTGACGGGGACGAGCCTCGTGGCATCGACCGGCTTCGGGGGCGGCCGGCGGAACAGCTTCGCCCAGGCCCGCTTGATGCCGTCCCAGAGGGCGACGACGACATGTCCGCCGTCAAGTGGCAGGAGCGGCAGCAGGTTGAAGGCGAACAGAGCGACGTTCAGCGACGCCAACAGCGACAGGAACCCGGCGACACGGTTGAGGATCGGTGCCTCGGCAGCGGCGACCTCGCCGGCCAGCACACCGACACCGACCACGCTGAGGGGACCGTCGGGGTCGCGTTCCTCGCCGGTGAACAGCGTCGTGGCGGTGTCGTAGATGCGCACCGGGAGCTGCCAGATCACCCCGGCGACGGCGCCGACGTTCTCGATCGCGAACTGCGGGCCGGCCCAGATGGGCTGCTGGACGTAGGCAGACGACGGCGCGATGCCCGCGAAGCCCACCTCCTCGGTGACCGGATCGCCGGAGGCCTCCCTCACGAGCCGTCCGGCGTCGTCGTAGACCTCCCGCTCGGCGGTGGTGGGAACCACCTGGAGCGTCTGCTCCTCACCGTCCCTGAGCACCACGACCGAGAGCGTATCTCCCGGGGACGAGCGGATGATCTCGGATGCGTCAGCGAAGATCTCGATGGGCGTCCCGTCGATCGAGACGATCTCGTCGCCCGGCTCGAAACCGGCTGCCGCGGCCGGTGCCGCGGGATCGGAGGCCTCGCACGTCGTGCGCTCCGCCGACGCGGGGATCACGCATTCATTGACGGTCTGGACGGTGGTCGTCGACGTCTGCACACCGATGCCCGAGAGCAGGATGGCGAACAGCACGATCGCGAACAGGAAATTCATGATCGGTCCGCCGAGCATGATCACGATCCGCTTCCAGACCGGCAGCTTGTAGAACACCCGGCGGTCGTCGTCGCCGTCGAGGGTCTCGTCGTTCGCCGCCCGCGCATCCTGGACCATCGTGGCGAAGAAGCCACCGCCGGCCCGTCCGCCTCGCTCGGCGCTCTTGGGCGAGGGCGGGTACATGCCCGCCATCGAGATGTAGCCGCCGAGGGGGATGGCCTTAACGCCGTACTCGGTCTCGCCGATGCGACGCGACCACAGCGTCGGTCCGAAGCCGATCATGTACTGGCCGACGCGCACCCCGAACCGTTTGGCCGGCCACAGGTGTCCGAGCTCATGGAGGGCGATGGAGACGGCGAGGCCGACGACCATCAGGACGATGCCGATGACGAACGCGAAGACCTCCACGGCACTCACGCTATACCCGGGTTCTTTGAGTCCGCCGTGGGTCCACGGCGGGGGCCTTCGTCGCCGCGACGCTCACTTCGCACGATGCTCATTCCGCTCCCTGCTCATTCAGAAGGGGGCGACGGCGAGTTCGCCGTCGTCGGTGGGGACGAATGCGACGCGTGAGGGTGGATGACTCTCGTATGTCTTCCCGCCGGGACTAGTGAACGTCAGGACCCCGCCGGGGAGTTGCTCGACATGCCAGTTCGTCGCGTGTTTCAGCGTGTGGTGTCGGGCGCATTCGTTGCAGAGGTTGTCGTTGGAGGTCGGTCCGCCCAGTGCGAAGTCCCGGGAGTGGTCTTTGTCGCAGAGTTTGGCGGGTCTGCGGCATCCGGGTGTTCGGCAGGTGACATCCCGGGCGTTGAGGAACCTCGTCTGCGACGGATGGGGCACGTAACGGTCGACCGCGGTGACCACGCCCGTGATGGGGTCGGTCATCACCCGATCCCAGACCCTCGCCGTCCCCGCCATCCGCCTGGCGGTCTCCGGGTCGACCGGGGTGACCCCGTTCAACTCCGCCCCGGAGTTCGTCACCCCGGTGAGGGTGGTGATCGGGATGGTGATCTGCACTTCGGCGGTGATGGCGCCGAGTCCGCCCTTCGCCCCATCGGTGGGGTCGATCGTGGGGGACCCGGTGAGGAGCATGTCCAGGGCGAGGTCGCAGCGGATCTCGTCCAGCGACCGGTCATCGAACCACAGCTCATCACCGTCGGTGGACTCGTTGGTGTCGACGCCGCTCGCTTCGGCTTCGGCCTGCTTGGCGGCGTGCTCGCGTCGCTTGGCGCGATCGACGTCCTTGATGGTGGTGCCCTGCCCGGTGAGCCGGTGGTACACCCCGTGGATGTACACGTTGCTGCCCAGGATGGTGAGGGTCGACATTGCGTCGTCGAGATCGGTGACCCACACACGCCTCTCCTTCACCGCCTTGTCGTGTCGTTCCTGCAACGGACGGGGGTCCAACACCGCCGCGCGCTGGATGGCGTACTTCTTCGTCCGCGGCACGCTCTGCCGCTCCGCCTCCACGAGCACGATCCGCTCGAACGCCGCCCGATCGACCGGGTCCTCGATGACCCGGCCGGCGTCCTGGATCACCTGCGCATGCGCCCTGGTCACCCGCCCCTCCGAAAGAGCTTCCATCGTCGCCGGGAACAACTCCACCAGCTCGTACGCGTCGTGCATCTGGGTCTGCATCGACCGGTCGTTCACCCTGACCGCCATCCCCAGCTCGAGCGCCATTGAACGCAGCGGGATGTCCCGCTCCCGCGAGGACACCGACCCGATTCGTGACCGCTGCTCCAACGTCAACGCATACGCGTCCGCGAGCAGCCGCGTCTTCTTCGCCTCCAACACCGCCCGACGCCGACGCAACCGAGCCAGCTCATCCGCGAACACCCCGGCACGCTTGTCCTCCGCCCGCCGCCGCTTCTCGTCCGCGTCCACTCAAACCCCGTCCCGATGACCTACCAGAATCATCGCAGAGGGTTCCGACATTGATGATTCTTCCTTCATCCACATATCGAATCTTTATTCGCATCCGATGTCCCTTTCCTCACGCCGAATGCCGACGGCGTAGCCTGTTACCGCCGAGATGGCGAGCCCCGAGGAGAACATGAGCCCCCGACACCTGCGCGCCGGCCGGGCCGTCGCAGCCGCCACCGCGGCCACGGTGATCGCCGGGACCTCGCACACCCTCGCTGCGGAGGGCCCTCCCCCGCTCGTCCTGTTGGTCATCGCGGCGGTACTGGCCACCCCGGTCGCGCTGGTGCTCATCGGCCGTCGGCCGAGCCTCGTTCGCACACTCGTCACGGTCACCGCGGCTCAGGCCGTCTATCACGTGGCGTTCGCGCTCGCGGGCACCGGTTCGTCCTCCGACGCCGTCGCCCCTGCGGGGCACCTCCACGACGCCGCGCTTCCCCTGGCTTCGGGCGCCGTCGCGACCGTCCCCGACGCCCCGATGCTCTTCGCCCACGGCCTCGCCGCGATCCTCACGGCGCTTCTCCTCCACCACGGAGAGCGGATGCTGCGAGCCCTCGGGCGCGGCATCCGCACCCTTTTCACCGGTGCCCGTCCGCTCCTCACGCTTCCACGCGTCGCAGTCCCCCGCCTCGGGATCGACCGGCCCGCGTGGAGTCTTCACGTCCGATCGGCATCGGGCTGTTCTTCCCGGGGTCCCCCGCCACTCGTCGCGGCCGCCTGAGGCTGCGACGACTGCACACCGGTGCGAGATCGCGCCGGTGACCCACGCGCGCGCCCGCCGACCCGGCGGCGCGCCATCGACCCTGCGTGAAAAGGAAAGAATCCGCAATGACCGCTTCTGCTTCCCGCCGAACGCCCCTCGTGGCGACCGGCTCCCTCCTCGGCCTCGCCCTCGTGCTGGCCGCTCCCCTCGCCGCGTCCGCGCACATCGGCGTCTCGCCCGAGGTCGCTCCCGCCGGCACCCGGACGACCCTGCACTTCTCGTTCTCCCACGGGTGTGAGGACTCACCCACGACGACGCTTGCCGTCGACATCCCCGAGGAGGTCGCCACAGCGACCCCGGTGGTCGACGGCGAGTGGACGATCACCCGGGACGTGGGTGCCGACGGCGTACCGACCCGGGTGACATTCACCGCCGACGAGCCCATCGAGTCCGGCCTGCGCGCCTCGGTCGCGCTGGACGTCACCTTCGCGGAGGCCTCGACGGGCGCCACCGTCGCGTTCCCGGTCGAGCAGACCTGCGTCACCGGCTCGACCGCGTGGAACGAGGTGGCCGAGGCCGGAGCGGAGGAGCCGGAGCATCCGGCCCCTGTCGTCCTGGTCTCCGCCCCCGAGGACGGCGTCGCGTCAGAGCATGGCGCATCGCATGGGGGCGCTGCGTCGGAGAATCCCGCCGAAACACCCGCAGCGACCGAGCAGACCGGCACGGACGATCCGGTCGCCCGGGGGCTGGCCGCGGCGAGTCTCGCCACGGGTGTCGGCGCCCTCGTGGTAGCCCTGTGGCGGCGACGCGCGCGGAGCTGATCCCGACCGGATCACGGTCTCGGCCGAAGCCGGTGAGAGGATGGATGCGCCATGCCGACGGATGACGCCCCCCACCTGCCCCCCGTGCTTCGGCCGGACCACCCGCCCGTGCACCGCGTGAGCGACCTCGCCGAACGGTTCGCCCGCCGTGTCAGCGGCGACCCCGGCGACACGACCCTCACGGGGGTGACCCTCGCCACCGCCGACCTGCGGCCCGGCGATGTCTTCGTCGCCGTTCGGGGCGTGAACCGCCACGGCGCCGAATTCTCCGCCGACGCCGCCGCACGCGGCGCGGTGGCGGTGGTGACCGACGAGGACGGCGCGGCGCTCGCCGCGGCATCCGGTCTCCCCATCCTGGTCGTCGACGACCCGCGCGCGGTCCTCGGCGCCGTCTCGGCGTGGGTGTACGGCACAGGCCGGGACGACCGCCTGCCCCTCCTGTTCGGCACCACCGGCACGAACGGCAAGACGAGCGTGTCGCATCTGCTCGAGGGGATGCTCGACCAGCTGGGCGTCGTCACCGGACTCTCCTCGACGGCGGAGCGCCACATCGCCGGGCACGTGGTGGTCTCGCGCCTGACCACCCCCGAGGCATACGAGATGCACGCGCTGCTGGCCCTCATGCGGGAACGGGGCGTCCAGGCCGTCGCCGTCGAGGTGAGTGCGCAGGCGCTCAGCCGGCGCCGCGTCGACGGCATCGTCTTCGACGTGGCGGGATTCACCAACCTCAGCCACGATCACCTCGACGACTACGCCGACATGACGGAGTACCTCGAGGCGAAGCTGCCGCTCTTCACCGCCGAGCGGGCGCGGCGCGCGGTGGTCTCGCTCGACTCCCCCGCGGGTGTGGACGTCGTCGCGCGGTCGGAGGTGCCGACGCTGACCATCGGGACCCCGGCCATCGCCGCCGACCCCGAGGCGGCGGCACGTGCGGAATGGGTCGTCGAGATCGTCGAGGAGCGCCAGCAGGGCACCCGATTCCGGCTGTCGTCGAAAGACGGACGGACGCTCGAGACCGTCGTCCCGGTCATCGGCCAGCACATGGCCGCCAACGCCGGACTCGCGATCGTCATGCTCCTCGAGGGCGGCTACACGTGGGATGACCTCGTCTCGGCCTTCCACCGCGACGGCGGGATCCGCGCCTACCTGCCGGGCCGCACTGAACTCGTCTCGGGCGATCGAGGCCCGGCGGTCTTCGTCGACTTCGGCCATTCCCCCGACGCGTTCGAGAAGACCCTCGCCGCGGTGCGGCACGTCACCCCCGGCCGCGTGCTGATGCTCGTCGGCGCCGACGGCGATCGCGACGCCACCAAGCGGCTCGATATGGGGCGGACCGCCGCCGAGGGCAGCGACATCCTCGTCATCACCGACCACCATCCTCGCCATGAGGACCCCGACGCGATCCGCGCGACCCTCATCGAGGGGGCGCGCCGCGCGAAGCCGGACGCCGAGATCCACGAGTACTCCCCGCCCGAGCGCGCCATCCGCGAGGCCGTGGCCCTCGTCGGCGAGGGCGACGCCATTCTGTGGGCAGGCCCCGGGCACCAGGACTATCGCGACATCCGGGGTGTGCGCACCCCCTACTCCGCGCGAGAGCTCGCCCGACGGGCCCTCGCCGCCCGGGGATGGCCCGTGCCCGCGTCGCGGTGGCCGGTGCCGTACCCGGCCGACAGCACGCCGTCATCCGATCCCCTCCGCCCCGCCTGAGAGGACGGAGGGCGCGGAGCGGCCGTCAGCGCGCCGCGATCAGCTCGTCGGCGACGCGGCGCGCCCAGCTCTCGGCATCGGCCAGCGACTCGCGCGTGAGCGCCGCGGGCGCCTCGTGGCGGTCGACGACGTCTACGACGAGGTCGACGATGTCGAGGAACCGCAGTCGGCCCTCGTGGAAGGCGTCGACGGCCTGCTCGTTCGCGGCGTTGAACACCGCGGGGTAGGTCGCCCCGGCCATCCCGACCCGCTTGGCCAGCCGCACGGCGGGGAAGGCGTCCTCATCCAGCGGCTCGAAGGTCCACTGGGCCGCGCGGGTCCAGTCGATCGGCGCCCCGACGCCCGCCACGCGCTGCGGCCAGTCGAGGCCCAGGGAGATGGGAAGGCGCATGTCGGGCGGTGACGCCTGGGCGATCGTCGACCCGTCGACGAACTCGACCATCGAGTGCACGACCGACTGCGGGTGGACGACGACGTCGATCGCGTCGTAGGGCACCCCGAAGAGGAGGTGCGCCTCGATGACCTCGAGGCCCTTGTTCACCAGCGTGGCGGAGTTCGTGGTCACGACCCGCCCCATGTCCCACGTCGGGTGGGCCAGGGCCTGCGCCGGCGTGACGTCGGCCAGTTCCGACCGAGACCTCCCGCGGAACGGACCGCCCGAGGCGGTCAGCACGAGGCGGCGCACCTCGTCGTGGGTACCGGCGCGCAGCGCCTGCGCGATCGCGGAGTGCTCGGAATCGACGGGCACGATCTGCCCGGGCGCGGCGAGCGCCGTGACGAGCTCGCCGCCCACGATGAGCGACTCCTTGTTGGCCAGCGCCAGGGTGCGACCCGTCTCGAGCGCGGCGAGCGTCGGCCCGAGCCCTACCGAACCGGTGATGCCGTTGAGCACGACATCGACCTCGACGTCGCGGACGAGCTGCTCCGCCTCTGAGGCGCCGAGGGCGCACGCACTCTCGGCGACCCCGAACTGCGCCGCCTGAGCGGCCATCAGTTCGCGGCGGCTACCTGTCGCCAGACCCGCCACCTCGAAGCGGTGGGGATTGGCGGCGATGACCTCGAGAGCCTGCGTGCCGATGGAGCCGGTGGAGCCGAGGACGAGGATGCGCCGCATCCGGTCAGCCTATCCGCGCGACATCCGGCAGCGGGGTCAGGGCGCGGTCGTGGCCGCGACGTGCTGGACGCCGAGGATGTCGACGACGAAGACCAGGGTCTCCTCCTGGAGTTCGTTGCCCTCGACGGCGCCGTAGCCGAACTCCGGCGGGATGACCGCGAGCACCTGCGACCCCACGGTCTGACCCTCCAGGGCCTGGCGGAACCCGTCGACGACTCCGGTCGTCTGGAACGACGCCGGAGTGCCCGCCTCCCAGCTGGAGTCGAACACCTCGTTGTCCGACCACTTCACGCCGGTGTACTGAACGAGCACGGTGTCGCCGGGCTCGACCGTCTCGCCGTCGCCCTGCTTCAGCGTCGCGAGCTCCACCGCGGTGGGGGCATCGGCGTCGGGGACCGTGATGGTCGGCTCGCCGTCCTCCGCCAGCTCCACCTCGGGAAGCCCCTCGGGCGCGGGCTGCTCGGTGCCCCAGGCGGCATCGGGGACCGTTTCGAGGAAGTCGAAGACGTAGACCTCGCCGCCGTTGGTCTCGGTCGCGGGGAAGGTGGCGACGACGCGGGTACCGGGCGTCGCGCACCCGAGGACCTGGCCGATGGGGTTGTCGGCGGAGATCTGCTGCGGCAGGAACTGTCCGGGCTCGTAGTTGAGCGACCCGAGTTCCTCGCCGGTGTCGGCGCTGAAGGCGGTGAAGGCGATGTTGACCAGCTCGCCGGCCGCGACGGGATCGCCCTCGCCCTCGGTGACCACGGTGCTCTGCAGCTCGGAGATCTCCAGCGGCGCGGTGAAGACGGCCTGCGACGCAGCGCCCGGCTCACCCTCGACCGTGACCGACTCGGATGCCTCGCCCGACGGAGCAGCGGCGTCGCAGAGGTCGGCGACCTGCGCCGACGGCGATCCGGTCGCGTCGGGCGCACCGCCGCCGGAGCACGACGTCAGCAGGAGGAGCGACACAGCGGTGACGGACAGGGCGGCGATCGAACGAATGCGCACAGAAACCTCAGGGTCGAGGGACGAAAGGACCTCCCCATCCTGGCCTACGTTTCCTCTGTCTGGGCTGAGAGGTCCCGACCGGCCCCGAGCGCAGCGTGGCACGGGCGGGGATGCCGACGGCGGAATGAGAGCGAGAGTACCCTCGTCTGGTGACGTCCGAGGCAGCCAGCGATCTCTCCCCCGGGGACCCCGACGCGCCTTCGCATTCCATCGGCATGACCTATGCGACGGGGCGGATGGTGATCGCGCCGCTGGGCCGACTGATCTACCGCCCGAAGATCGAGGGCAAAAGCAACGTTCCCCGCCAGGGACCGGTCATCTTCGCCAGCAATCACCTGTCGTTCATCGACTCCATCGCCATCCCCGTCGCCGCTCCCCGCCCGGTGCACTTCCTCGCCAAGGCGAGCTACTTCGAGGGGTCGGGGATCAAGGGCTGGATGTCGCGGGAGTTCTTCCGCGCCATCGGCGCCATCCCGGTCCAGCGCGGAGCCGGTCAGGCCGCGCTCGACGCACTGGAGCAGCAGCGGCTGCTGCTGGCCGAGGGGCGCGCGGTTGCTCTGTACCCGGAGGGCACGCGCTCGCTCGACGGGAGGCTCTACAAGGGCCGCACGGGCGTCGCGTTCCTGGCGCTCGAGACCGGCGCGCCCGTCGTCCCCGTGGGGCTGATCGGAACGGACCGCGTCATGCCGGTGGGCGCGAAGCGCCCGTCGCTGTCGGAGCGCATCACCGTGCGGTTCGGCGCACCGCTGGATCTGTCCCATCACGGTGCGGCGTCCTCGGGGCGAGCTCGCCGCGGGGCGACCGACGAGATCATGTCGGCGATCCACGCTCTCAGCGAGCAGGAGCTCGCCGGCCAGTACAACGAGGTGCCCGCGCAGAACCCGATCGAGCGCATCAAGCAGGTCCTTCCGCACGAGCGGCTGTAGCGCGCGGCGCGTAGCGGCGGCGCGGTGGTGCGGCGGCGCGGTGGTGCGGCGGCGCGGTGGTGCGGCGGCGCGGTGTGCAAGCGGCCCGCTCAAGGCGCCGGCTGTCGGTGTGGCCCAATGGGGCCACCTTCTGCGGGGAACCGTGCCATTCGTGCCACTCGGCTGCTCGCCCCACGATCCAGGTGGCGGAAAGGGCGGCCTCGAGCCGCGGGACTCCGCGATTCGTGCCACTCGGCTGCTCGCCCCACGATCCAGGTGGCGAAAAGGGCGGCCTCGAGCCGCGGGACTCCGCGATTCGTGCCACTCGGATCGTCGCCCGCCGATCCGGGTGGCGGAAACGGCGGCCCGTGCCGCGGGACTCCGCCATTCGTGCCACTCGGCTGCTCGCCCCACGATCCGGGTGGCCCAGATGGCGGCCTCACGTGCCCCCGACCCGCCATCCGCGACACTCCGATGGACGCAGACCCCAGAACCACCACCAGTCGCGGGCCCGAATCGAGCGCCCGGTCGACGTGACCCGCCGGTGTCACGCCGACTCGTCAGCCACCAGGATGGTCGCCTCATGGCGGACCGGGAAGTTGACCGAATTGGCGATGAAGCACAGGGCATGAGCCTTGTCGTGCGCCGCCAGCGCGGCATCCCTCATCACCTCCGAAGCGACGGTCACCCGCGGGTGGAGCATCACCTCGCGGAACGCGCCGCTGGCCGCACCGTCCTCAACCATGAGACCGGTCGCCTCGTCCTCGTAGTCGACCACGACGACCCCCGCCATCACGCACGCGTGAAGGTACGACAGCAGATGGCATTCGCTGAGCGCCGCGAGGAGGAGGTCCTCGGGATTCCACCGCGCCGGATCCCCCCGGAACGGCTTGTCGGCCGACGCCAGCAGCGCGGGCTTGCCCTCGACCTCGATCGTGACGGAGCGGTCGTAGTCGCGGTATCCGCTGGTGCCGCTCCCCCGGTTGCCGGTCCACGTCGCGCGCAGCGCGTATCGATGCTCACCGATCATGGCCCCAGTCTGTCACGCAGGATCGGGGGGCTCCGGGGCCGGCGGTAGGCTGACGTGCGTGCCGCAGACCATCGCCGCCGCAGAGGCCGTCGAGCTCGCCGTCGTCGAACGCAGCGGATTCGTGGAGTCCCGTCACAGCGGGGTGGCGGTGGTGCTGAATGCCGACGGCGTGGTCGCCGAACGATTCGGCGACGTCGAGGCGCTGGTCCTCCCCCGGTCGAGCCTGAAGCCCCTGCAGGCGCTCGCTCTCCTCACGGCCGGAGCCGACCTCGCCGGCGAAGAGCTCGGCCTTTCCACCGCGAGCCACACCGGCACCGACCGCCACGTGGCCGTCGTCCGCGGCATCCTGGATCGTGCCGGCCTCGACGAGCGCGCGCTCGGCTGTCCCCCGGCGTGGCCCTCGGATCAGGCGACCCGCGACGCGGTCGTGCGCGCCGGCGGCGAGCCCTCGCGGGAGCGGATGAACTGCTCGGGCAAGCACGCTGCGATGCTCCTGACCGCCACCGTCAACGGGTGGGACACCGCGACCTACCTCGAGCCCGAGCACCCGCTGCAGATCCACGTCCGCGAGGTGATCGAACGCCTCACCGGCGAGCGCGTCGCGTCGACCGCCGTCGACGGCTGCGGGGCACCCGTCTACGCCATCACGCTGCTCGGCCTCGCCCGCGCCGTCCACCGCGTCGGGGTGTCGTCCGAGCGGTCGCCGTTCGCCCTGCATCGTCAGGCCGGAACGCTCGTTCGGACGGTCCGCGAACATCCTTGGACGATCGAAGGACCGGGCCGCCCCGACACCATCGCCATCGAGCGCCTCGGCGTCTTCGCCAAGACCGGCGCCGAGGGCGTGCTCGTGATGATTGCCCCGGGCGGCGCGACGGTCGCACTGAAGATGCTCGACGGCTCGTCGCGCGCAGCGACCGTCGTGGCGCTGCGCCTTCTCGAGCGCCACGGCGCGCTGTCGCCCGCCGACGTCGCCGCCACGGTCGCCGAGCTCCCGCTCTCGGTCACCGGGGGCGGCCGGGACGTCGGAGTGATCCGCCCGGCGATGTGACGCCGGCATCGCTCGACTCGGAGATGTGGGTCTGCGAGGCCGAGCGCTCAGCGCACCGGACGCGCCGATCGCTGCGACCTCAGCTGAGCCCGCCGTCGACCGACCGCTGATAGGCCCCCTCGTCCGGGACGAGCACCGGCGTGTCACGGTTGAGGCGCTCGCCGCGGAAGAACGGCTTCGAACCCGGGAAGGCGTACCAGAGGAACATCAGCACCACGCCGATCGCGAGCGACCCGACCCCGACGACGAACGTGCCGCCGATGCCGAACAGGACGGTGTAGCCGTAGTCGACGTCGTACATGTCGATCGCCGACTGGATGAACGCGTAGGTCAGCATCAGGGCACCCAGCAGCGGCAGAATCCCGCGGTAGAGGAGGTTCCGACCCGACGTGAACAGGTCGCGCCGGAAGTACCAGACGCAGGCGTAGCCGGTGAGGGCGTAGTAGAACGCGATCGCGAGGCCGAGGGAGAGGATCGAGTCCTGGAGGATGTTGTCGCTGACCAGCGTCATCCCGATGTAGAACAGGCTCGCGACGATCCCCATCACGATCGTGGAGAAGGACGGGGTCTTGTAGACGGGGTGGACGGTGCGGAAGCGCTGCGGGAGCGCCTTGTACACCCCCATCGCGAGCGTCCCCCGCGCGGTGGGCAGGATCGTGGTCTGGGTCGACGAGACCGCCGAGATCAGCACCGAGACGAGGAGGACCGGCGCGAGGGGGCCGAGCAGGTCGTCCTTCAGCGCCAGGAAGATGTCGTCGGCGTTGGCCTCGTTGCCGAGGCCCACGCCGGTCGTGCCGAGACCGGCGTACATCATGGCCGCGACGGTCACGCCGACGTACGTGATCACGAGGATGAGGGTCGTCAGCAGCGCCGCCCGGCCCGGGATGCGCTTGGGGTCCTTCGTCTCCTCGTTGAGGGCGAGGCAGGTGTCCCAGCCCCAGTAGATGAAGATCGCCAGCAGGATGGCCTCGGTGAAGGCGCTGAAGTCGGTGAAACCGAGCGGGTTGAACCACGACAGATCCAGGGGCGTCGGATTCGGCGCGGTGCCGGTGAAGAACTGCCAGAGGGCGGCGACGATGAAGATCGCCAGGACGAGGTACTGGATGCCGAGGAGGACGTTCTGGATCCTCTCGCCGATCTCCACTCCCCGCCAGCTCACCCACGTCATCGCCGCGATGAAGAAGACACCGGTGGCGGTGACGAGCAGCACGTTGTCGGCCAGCGAGCCGTCGCCGAACAGCGACCAGAAGTAGATCCCGGCGATCTGGGCGAGGTTCGCGAGCACGATGGTGCCGGCGACCGCGACACCCCATCCGCCCAGCCAGCCGATCCACGGCCCGAACGCCTTCGTGCTCCAGGTGAATGTCGTGCCGCAATCGGGGATCGCGTTGTTCAGCTCGCGATAGGCGAAGGCGATGAACAGCATCGGCACGAAGGCGATGATGAACGCGATCGGCGCCTGGGCGCCGACGGCGAGGACGACGAATCCGAGCGTCGCCACGAGCGAGTACACCGGTGCGGTGGATGCCAGACCGATGACGGTCGAACCCCACAGCCCCAGCGTTCCCGTTGCGAGGCCCTTGCCGTCGGGTCGACCCAGGGTCACGGGGGAGGTTGCCATGGGCTGACGGTAGAGCCACGGGGCGACGGCGGTCAAGCATGCGCGGGAGTGTCGGGGAGAAGGATGCGGCGCGGCTCGCCTCCCGCCTGCCGCACCCACGCTCTCCCGCGACCCGTGTGGCAGTAGGGCGGCAGCTCGCGGTCGGCCGTGAGCATCCGGTACTCGGGCCCGCAGGGCGCGTCGACGACGAGATCGTGGTCGGACCGGATCAGCGCGAGGGTGCGCCAGTGGCGCTGCCATTCGTCGGGTTCGCCGACCACGACGATGCGGCCGGTGCGACTGCCCCGCTCCACACCGGCATCGTAGGCGTCGAGATCGATCAGCGCGGCTCCCCTTGCCTCCCAGGCTCGAAGGGCTGCGCGCGCCTGCGGCGAGCGCCGGGTCACGAATCCGGTCAGCGCCCGCGCCTGCCAGACCTCGGGCGAGACGGGTGGACCGCCGATCGCGCCCTCGAACGCCGTCGCGACCTGGATGGCGGTGCCGTCCATCGTGCCGCGCCCGGGCAGAGCTCGGGGCTCCCACCCGGCCGGGTCGCCGCCCAGAGCGACGTGGTCGGCCCGAGAGGCGGTCGAGAGCAGGACCCGGGTGGAAGCGAGGTCCGCCAGACGCGCCACACCGCCGGTCAGCCGCTGCGCCGTCAGCGCCATCAGAGCGCCGTCGCCTCCGGCCCCGCGGAGGAGATCCTCGAGGCGGTGGAGGATCTCGCCGGCGTAATCCGCCGGATAGCGCCCGACCAGCGCGTCGACGTCGTCGACCAGGATGAGCCTCGGCGCCGGCTGCTCGGTCCGCGCGGCGTCCACGAGCTCCGCGACGACATCCCACGCCGTCTCGGGATCGGCGGGCACCCAGGTCGTGCGGTCAGGACACTGAGCGCCGAGCGTCTGGAGGGCGGTCGTCCGCCCGCTGCCGCTCCGTCCGAGGAAGACGACTCCGGCAGATCGGCCGTCGAGCATCGCGGGCCGCTGCCGCTGCTCATCGGGTTCATCGAGGAGCCCGAGGATCAGCGGCACCCCGGCCCCCGACCCGGTGCTGGCCGGCCCCCTGAGGTCGGACACCCCGAGGTCGGGCACCCTGAGGTCGTCGAGATCGACCCGCGACGGCAGCGCCGGAAGCCACGATCGACGCGGCACCGGGCCCTCGGCGGAGCCGATCACCGCGGCGACGTCGTCCGGTCCGGCGAGAGCGACACGGAATCGCCGAGGTGCGGCGTCGACGCTCCGGCGCACCCAGGCCGTGCCCCGCTCGGTCCCCGTCGCCACCGGGCGCGCCGCGTCCTCCGTCCCCAGGACCGCCCGGCTGTCGGCGGGATCGACCACCCGCAGGCTCAGCCGGAGCGGGAGATTCGCCCACAGGCCCTCGCGGATTACACCCGTGGTGCGCTGGGTGCCGAGGATCAGGTGCATGCCGAGCGCCCGCCCCCGCGCCGCGAGATCGGTGAACAGGGCCTGGAGTTCGGGATGATCGGCCAGGAGCGCGGCGAACTCGTCGACGACGACGACCAGTCGGGGCAGCTCCGCCCGGTCATCGGAGATGTCCCGGGCGCCGGTCCGGGAGAGCTCGCCCTCGCGCCACCGGATCTCCGCCCGGAGGCTGTCGATCGCCCGACGGGCTCCTGCGGGGTCGAGGTCGGTGATGACGCCGGTGACGTGGGGCAGGCCGCGAGTCGCTGGAAGGCGGTTCCGCCCTTGAAGTCGGCGAGGAGGAAGGTGACCTCGCGAGTGGAGTAGCGCGCGCACAGGGCCAGCACCCAGGTGACGAGGAGCTCGCTCTTGCCCGATCCCGTCATGCCGGTGACCACGGCGTGCGGACCGTCCTCGACGAGATCCACCGACACCGCTGCGCGGTCGCGTCCGATGGTCGCGACGAGCCCGGCTGTCGGCGTCGCCGCCTCGCCGGCTCCGAGATCGGAGAGGAGCAGCGGGCCGTCGTCGCCGGGATCGCCCCACGTGCGCGCGGCCCGCCGGGCCAGCTCGTCGGCGATCGCCGTCGCCTGCGCACGACCGACCGCTTCCGGGCGGATCTCGTACGTCTCGCCTCCGATGTCGGCATGCCCTCGATCCGGCTCGTCGACGCGCAGGACGATCGCGCAGCCGGGCGGCGGCGGTTCGCCCGGCTCCACCCGGACGATGCGGATGTCTGCGCCGTCGTCGGCATCCGCTCCTCCGGCTCGCAGGGCGAGGGTCCGCCCGGCGGCTACTCGGCGGTGCGGGAGCCGCGCGAGCCACATCTCGTCGTCGTCGGCCGATGGCAGCACCGAGAATGTTCCGGGGGGATGCACGAGGCACGCCTGCAGCACCAGGGCCCGGACGATCGCCGCACTCACCACCGGTGGCCCGATGACGGCGATCCCACCCGCCAGCGGCACCGCGATCGGCGCATCCTCGAGTACTGTCGCGCGGCGGCGCAGCTCGCCCGAGCGCGGATCACCCTTTCCGCCGGTGACGCGCACCGCGCTCGGGATGCGTCCCCGGCCGACGACCACGGTGTCTCCGCGATCGCGATGGGCACGCCAGACCTCGGCCTCCGATCCCACGAGCCGCGCGACGTCGGGGTGGACGCCCCACCATCGTTCGCGCTCCCTGCCGTGGCGCGAAGCCACCGCACGTGCCACGTCCGCGCGCACCCTCGCGCTCGACCGCTCGGCCGTGCGACGATCGCGCCGGGCGGTGCGGGCGGCATCGGCGATCGACGCGATGGCGATGAGGGGACCGAGAGCAGCGAGCCACAGCGCGAGGATCGACCCGGTGACCAGCCACAGCGCGCCCGCTCCGAGGATCGGGACCGTCGAGGCCACGATCGGCAGGGGCGGCCGGGCCGGGCGCTCCCACGCGTCATCGAGGTGGAGAACCTCGTCGGGGGCCGGGTCGTCGCTGACGATCGCGGGCGGAGCATTCCCCTTCCGCGCGACGGACCCGGGCGGCCGGGTCGGTGGCGGCGCCGTCAGAGGGGAAGCCGGGGGCAGCGGAGTGAACGAGGACACCCACCCACCCTGGACGCGCGGCGCACGCGTGGCGTGCGTCAGCGTCGATCGGTGGAGAACTCGTGCTCAGGCCGAGGCTGTGGAGGAGTCGACGTCGGCGGTCGCTCCGGCGGCGCTCTCGCGCAGCGAGACGTTCACCACGATGATCGTGATGTTGTCGCGGCCGCCGTTCTCCAGCGCGGCATCCAGCATCGCCCCCACCGCACCCGCCGGGTCGTCGTGCTGCGAGAGGAAGTGGTGGATGCCGAAATCGGTGAGCTCCTTGGTGAGCCCGTCGGAGCACACCACGAAGCGGTCGCCGTCGACGATGTCGAGCCGCACGTAATCGGGGGTCACGCTCTCGCTCGGCCCCACGGCCCGGGTGATCACGTTGCCGTAGGGGTGGTTCTCGGCCTCTTCGGGGCTCAGGCGCCCCGACGCGACGAGCTCCTGGACGACGGAATGGTCGGTGGTCACCTGGACGACGTCGTCGTCGCGGAGGAGGTAGACGCGCGAGTCGCCGATGTTCAGGGTGACCCACGTCGCCGGATCGGTCGTCGGATCCAGGTACACGCCCGTGAGGGTCGTGCCGGTGCCGTCGTCGGTCGTCTCGGGGTGCGAGGCGATGTCCTTCACCGCGCGACCGAGCGCCTTCTCGATCGTCTTCGCACTCACCGGCCCCGTCTCCACGACCGCCCGCAGCCGGTCGACGGTGCTCGCGCTGGCGATCTCGCCGCCGATGTGTCCGCCCATGCCGTCGGCGACGGCGAAGAGGGGGAAGGACGCCAGCACCGCGTCCTGATTCACCTCGCGTCGACGCCCCGTGTGAGTCGTGGCAGCCCAGCGCAGCGACAGCGTGGCGTCGGGGAGCTCGATCACGCGGTCTCCGGAGGAGATCTCAGGCACCCGCTCTCCTCTCCCCACGTCGGCTCGCATGCTCCGCCGGATCAGCACGATCGCCGGCGATGGCGTCCTCACATCCTAGTGGACACGCGGGACGACCCCGCGGACTCCCCGGCCGCGTCGGCGGCATCCGGCTCCTCGTCCGCGTCCTCGATGACGGCAGCACGGAACTGCGCGTCCGACAGCCGCCGGTAGGCGCCCCCCGCGGCCAGCAGCTCTTCGTGCGTTCCCTGTTCGACGATCCGGCCGTCCTCCATCACGAGGATGAGGTCGGCGTCGCGGATCGTGGAGAGGCGGTGGGCGATGACGAACGCGGTGCGATCCTGACGCAGCTGCGACATCGCCCGCTGGATCAGCAGCTCGGTGCGGGTGTCGACCGACGACGTGGCCTCATCCAGGATGAGGATGCGGGGATCGGCGAGGAACGCCCGGGCGATCGTGATGAGCTGGCGCTCGCCCACGCTGAGGTTCCCCGCCTCGTCGTCCAGGACGGTGTCGTATCCGTCGGGCAGGGCGTGGACGAACCTGTCGACGTAGGCCGCGCGCGCGGCCGCGGCGATGGCCTCGTCGTCGGCATCCGGGTTCCCGTACGCGATGTTCTCGCGGACGGTGCCCGCGAAGAGCCACGTGTCCTGAAGCACCATGCCGGTGCGCGATCGCAGGTCGTCCCGGGTCATCCGGCGCGTGTCGACCCCGTCGAGCGTGATGCGGCCGGAATCGACGTCGTAGAAGCGCATGATGAGATTCACCAGCGTCGTCTTGCCGGCGCCGGTCGGACCCACGATCGCGATCGTGCTGCCCGGTTCCACGGTCAGGTCGAGGTGGTCGATGAGCGGGGTGTCGGCGGCGTACCGGAACGAGACGTCTTCGAACGCCAGGCGCTTCGCCGACGCCGGCGCGGTCTCGGACGGCTGGGGATCGGGGGTCTGCTCGTCCTCGTCGAGGAGCTCGAACACGCGCTCGGCGCTGGCGACCCCGGACTGGAGGAGATTGGCCATCGACCCCAGCTGCGCGAGGGGCTGGGTGAACTGGCGCGAGTACTGGATGAAGGCCTGCACGCTGCCGATCGAGAGAAGACCGGATGCCACCTGGATGCCGCCGACGACGGCGATGGCGACGTACACCAGGTTGCCGACGAACATCATCGCGGGCTGGATGATGCCGGAGAGGAACTGCGCGCCGAAGCTGGCGCGGTACACCTCCTCGTTCTCGGCCAGGAAGTCGGCCTCCACTTCGCGCTGGTGGCCGAACACCTTCACGATCGCGTGACCGGAGAAGGTCTCCTCGACCCGTGCGTTGAGAACCCCCGTCGCCTTCCACTGCGCGACGAAGAGCTTCTGCGAGCGGCCCGCGACGACGGCGGTGATGACCAGGGTGAGCGGCACGGTGACGAGGGCGATCACCGCGAGGAGGGGTGAGATGAGGAACATCATCACCATCACCCCGATGACGGTGAGGAGCGAGATGATCACCTGCGAGAGCGTCTGCTGCATCGACTGGCCGATGTTGTCGACATCGTTGGTGACGCGGCTGAGCAGCTCCCCCCGCTGCACCCGGTCGAAGTACGACAGCGGAAGGCGGTGGATCTTGTCTTCGACCTGCATCCGCAGCCGGTTCATCGCCCGCTGGACGATGCCGTTGAGCAGGCGCGCCTGCAGCCAGCCGAAGATGCTCGAGAACACGTAGACGGCGAGAACGGCGAGGATGACCGCGCCGAGGGCCTCGAAGGCGATTCCGGCGCCGGGGGTGAAGTCGACGGCGGAGACCAGGTCGGCCTGCTGCTGCTGCCCCGACGCCACGAGCTGTTCGACGACCTCCTGCTTGGTCGCCCCCGCCGGCGCCTGCAGCGAGAGGAACCCGGCGAAGACGATGTTCGTGGCGTCGCCGAGGAGCTTCGGTCCGAGCACCGAGAGCCCGACGCTCAGGACGCCGAGCAGCAGCACGACGACCAGTCGCGGCCGGTCGGAGCTCAGGGTGCCGAGCAGGCGCCGCGCACTCGGGCCGAAGCTCTTCGCCTTCACCACCGGGGCGGTCTGCATCCGCCCGTGACCCGGCCCGCTCATGCCGCCTCCACCGAGAGCTGCGATTCGACGATCTCGCGGTACGTCTGGCTGGACTGGACGAGTTCGTCATGGGTGCCGATGCCGACCAGGCGCCCGTGGTCGAGGACGAGGATCTGATCGGCGTTCTGCACGGTGGAGACGCGCTGGGCGACGACGATCCGCGTCGCATGGGACAGATGGGTGTCGAGCGCCTCGCGGAGCGCGGCGTCGGTGGCGAGGTCAAGCGCCGAGAACGCGTCGTCGAAGAGGTAGATCTCGGGCTTCTTCGCCAGAGCCCGCGCGATCGCCAGACGCTGACGCTGACCCCCGGAGACATTGGTGCCGCCCTGCGCGATCGGGGCGTCGAGCTGACCGGGCATCGCGCGGACGAAGTCGGCCGCCTGGGCGAGCTCGAGGGCGCGCCAGAGGTCGTCGTCCCCGGCGTCCGGGTCGCCGTAGCGCAGGTTCGAGGCGACCGTGCCCGAGAACAGGAACGCTCGCTGCGGGACCAGACCCACCCGTCGCCACAGCTCGTCGGGGTCGAGCTCGCGGACATCCGTCCCGTCCACCCGCACCGAGCCCGCCGTCGCGTCGAACAGTCGCGCCACGAGACCGATCAGCGTGGTCTTGCCCGAGCCGGTCGATCCGATGACGGCGGTGGTCGAGCCCGGAGCGACCTCGAACGAGATGTCGCTGAGCACTGGATCGGCGGCGCCGGGGTAGGCGAAGGCGACCTGTTCGAAGCGCACGGCGCCACGGGGGGCGGGCGGGGCGGCCGGCACGGTCGGCGGCGCCACCGACGGCTCGGTGTCGAGCACCTCGCCGATGCGGTCGGCGCAGACCGCCGCCCGCGGGATCATCACGAACATGAAGGTCGCCATCATCACGCCCATGAGGATCTGCATGATGTAGGTGAGGAAGGCGAACAGGGTTCCGATCTGCACGTCGTTCTGCTGCACCTGGAACGCGCCGAACCAGATCACCGCGACGCTCGAGACGTTGAGCACGAGCATCACTGCCGGGAACATCAGCGCCATGAGGTTTCCGGCGCGAAGACCCGTCGCCATCACCTCGGCGCTCGCGACCGAGAAGCGCACGCGCTCCTGCGGCTCGCGGACGAAGGCGCGGATGACGCGGATGCCGCTGAGCTGTTCGCGCAGGATCTGATTCACCCGGTCGATCCGCTTCTGCATGACCGTGAAGGCCGGCACCATCCGCCACACGATCAGACCGACGATCACCAGGAGGAGGGGGATCGACACCGCCATGAGCCACGAAAGGCCCACGTCCTGACTGACGGCGAGGATGACACCGCCGACGGCGAGGATCGGGGCCGACACCATCAGCGTCGCCGAGACCTGCACGAGCATCTGCACCTGCTGGACGTCGTTGGTGTTGCGGGTGATGAGGGAGGCTGCGCCGAAGTGGCCGACCTCCCGCTGCGAGAAGGCCACGACGCGATGGAAGAGGTCGGCGCGCAGCTGGCGCCCCACTCCCATCGCCAGGCGGGATCCGAAGTACACCGCGATGATCGCGCAGACGATCTGCACCAGGCTGATGCCGAGCATGACGAGGCCCGTGGACCAGATGTAGGGGATGTCGCCGGTGATGACGCCGTTGTCGATGATGTCGGCGTTGAGCGTGGGCAGGAGCAGCGACGCGATCGACTGCGCCAGCTGGAACACCACCACGGCGACGATGAGCGGCCAGCCGGGCCGGAGATAACGGGCGAGGAGCTTGCCGAGCACGGGTGTCCCTTCCACGACGCAGGCCCATCGGGGCGCCCGCACCTCCGTGAACGCTACAGCCGTTGCCTCAGGTCAACCACCGTCTCGGGTGCGCTCTCAGCGAACCCGGTGCCGGGCTCAGGCTGCCGGGTCGTCCGGCAGGGGGAAGATCGCGTCGATCTCGGCGACATCGGCGACCGTAGGCGTCCACGCCGTCGCAGCGGCGGCGTTGGCCTGCACCTGCTCAGGGCTCGTCGCTCCGGCGATGACGCTCGAGATCGACGGCCGTGCCAGCAGCCACCCGAACGTGGCCTCGAGCATCGTGATCCCCTGCTCGCGGCAGAAGGACGCGTACGCCTCGAGGGCGTCCCACGGCGCGTTCTCCCACAGGTGAGGGCGCTGACGCATGATGCGGGTGTCGGTCGGCGCCTCGGTGCGGGAGAACTTCCCCGTGAGAAGACCGTTGTGAAGGGGGAAGTAGGGCAGGAATCCCAGACCGAAGTGCTCCGCGGCGGGGAGGCGCTCCCGCTCGACGCCGCGCGCGAGCAGGCTGTAGTGGTCCTGGGACGACACGAAGGGGACGGTTCCGCGGCGCTCGGCGACGAAGTGCGCCTCGGCGATCTGCCAGCCGCTGAGGTTGGAGTGCCCGATGTAGCGCACCTTCCCCTCCCTCACCAGGTCGGTCAGCGCGTCGAGGGTCTCCTCGATGGGCGTTCCGGGGTCGGGCGTGTGCAGCTGGTAGAGGTCGATCCGGTCGGTTCGAAGACGCATCAGGGAGGCCTCGACGGCGCGGCGGATGTACGTGCGCGACGCCTTGGCGCCCGCGAGGCCGTACCCCATGTCGCGCCCCGAGTGACCGAACTTCGTCGCCAGCACGACCTGGTCGCGACGGCCCACGAGGGCCTCGCCCATGAGGGTCTCGGACTGGCCGGGATCGCCGCCGTACATGTCGGCGGTGTCGAGGAAGGTGACCCCGGAGTCGATCGCGGCGTCGAGGACGGCCCGGGTGCCCTCGAGGGTCTCAGTGCGGGTCCCGGGGCGGCCGAAGTTGTTGCAGCCGAGGCCCACGGCGGAGACGAGCAGACCGGATGACCCGAGGCGGCGCAGCGGAACAGAATTCATGGATCACACGCTACCCGCGGACGAGCGACGACAGCCCCCGGCCGCGGGCCGGGGGCTGTCGTGGAGGGCTAGGGACGCGGAGCGTCCGGTCCCGCAGGCGGCTCGTTCGCCGGCGGCGCCGCAGGCGGCGGGGTGGGGTCGGCCGAAGGCGGTGCGGCGGGCGGCGCCGAAGGAGGTGCCGGGGGTACCGCAGGCGGAGTGGCCGGCGGCGCGGCAGCCGGCGCGGGCGGAGCCTGGTAGCCCGGAGCGGGTTCGTAGCCTGCGGGCGGCGCGGCCGGGGCGCCGGGCGAGGCCGGCGGGTAGCCGTCACCGGGCGCCGCGACGGCGCTCGGCTGCTGCGGGATACCCGACCAGACGGTGGTGTCCTTGAGGAACGAGTTCGCCCAGGGTGCGGGAGCGATGTTCGGGTTCCAGCGCGAGCGATCGAACGCCATGATGCCCAACCACACGACGTAGAGGAACACCGCGAGGATGATCCACGGCGTCTCCTTGCCGAGATTCGTCTGCACGCGCCACGCGGCGAGGATGATGTAGACGAAGGCCGCCACGCTCGGCACCCAGCCGAGCAGGAAGTTCACGTACGGGATCAGATTCAGCACGATGGCGGCGCCGATGAGGATCAGCACACCCCACGGGTTCAGGTCTCCGAGTTTGGCGAACACCATCTCGCGATAGACGGGAACCCACGCCCGCCATTTGCCCTGGACGCCGGCCTTGTCGAACAGCTTCATCGTGAAGAACGACGTGATGAGGTAGCCGGCGAGGATGATCACCAGCCAGAAGAAGAATGCAGCGATGAGCAGTCCGACGACCGCTCCCGAGTTGTCACCGTACGGATCCATTCCCATGCCTCTCGCCCGGGGAGGTCCGCGCTCCACGCGCAGACGACGGGACGGCGTCCCGCGTGTGTCATGGTAGCGACGCGACGCCGCCGTTGTGAGGAAATTCCCAGAAACGCGGGGTCGGGCGCGTCGCGGTCGGTAACGTGACGGGAGGACGTCGACGAAGGACGAGGACCCATGAGCACCGACACCCCTCCCCCGCTGCCCCGTCAGCCCGCCGCCGAGGCCGCCCGTGCCACCGAGCCCGCATCGCCCGGGATCGCCGGCGTCGACGACACCGGTGTCCCAGCCGGCGGTGGTGATGCCGCCGAGGTCGGCCGCGGCTTCTTCCGCGCGCTGTTCGACCTGTCCTTCCGCACATTCATCACCCGCCGGCTGGCCGCGGTGTTCTACGTCGTGGGTCTCATGGCGATCGGCATCGCGTTCGTGGTGTACCTCGTCACCGGGATCGTCGAGGGCGTCGGTGCGCTCTGGTTCAACCCCGGCGCCGGCATCTCCCTGATCGTGGCGACCGTCATCCTGGTGCCCCTGTTCGCGTTCCTCGCGGTGATCGCACTCCGCTTCGTCATCGAGGCCGTCGTCGCCCTCATCGCGATCGCCGAGAACACCGAGCGCACCGCCGCGAACACGCGCCGCTAGCCGGCGTCAGACGACCAGGTCGAGCTCTGCGGCGTCGACCTCGCCGGTGAGCCGCACCCCCGCGGCATCCGCCCACTGCCGGAATCCTGCGACGCTGCGGATGCGCGGCCGCTCGGTGGCGAGGCGTCGAACGAGTTCGCCCTTGGCGTGCTTGTTGAAGTGGTTCAGCGCCCGGACCGCCCCACCCGGGGCGTCGGTGACGACACGCAGAGAGACCACAGGGACGGAGGCGGGAACCGGCCCCAGCGCCACGTAGGCGTGGGAGCGGAGATCGAGGATGACCGGCGGCGCCGCCTCTGCGAGCGCCGCGGTGACCGCATCCGCCCAGTGCCGCCGGGCCGTCGCGAGTCCGGGAAGGCGTACCCCGGCGCCCAGCCGGTAGTCCGGGAGAAGATCGAGCGCTCCCACGGGACCGAAGGGCGCGGAGTGGATGAGCACGTGGGCCTTCAGCCACCGTCGGGCGGCAGCGTCCAGACTCGGCGCATCGAGCGCGTCGAAGAGCACACCGGTGTAGCGATCGGCCGCGGGGAGCGTCGGGCCGGTGCGCAGCGCGGCGTTCACGGCGATCTCGTCCCGCTGCCGCGGTCCGAGCTTCAGCACCCGCGCCGCGCGGCCGGGGTCGTCCGACAGTGCGATCAGCGCCCGCAGGGCCTCCTCGCGCTGCGGGCGCAGGGAGGGCAGCGCCAGGCTGCCGAGATCGAGCACGCGGCGGTGACCGCCGCGCTGCTTCGTCTCGGACGGCGGGAGGAGGATCAGCATGACGGCACCCGGAGAAGAGGGGCGAGGATGCGTCTGGCCGCCGAGGGCGCGGGGTGAACCCGTGCTCTCGGCGGCCAGTTGCACTCTCGCGGGGAAGGCGGAGGCGGAGGGCGGACGCTCAGGAGATCAGAGCGGCGTTCCCGGCGACGATCGTGACCTCGTCCTGCTCCATCGACAGGAACCCGTCCTGCGCGTTGGCGATGATCTTCGACCCGTCAGGGCGCGTGATGCGCACCTGACCTTCGGCGAGGATCGCCAGCACCGGCTCGTGGCCGGCCATGAAGCCGATCTCTCCCTCGACGGTCTTGGCGACCACGAGCGAGGCCTCACCCGACCAGACCTCCGCGTCGGCGGAGACCAGGCTGACTTTGAGGGGCATGATCAGCCGTTCTCCTTCTGGATGCGGGCCCACGCCTCTTCGACGTCGGAGATGCCGCCGACGTTGAAGAACGCCTGCTCGGCGACGTGGTCGAAGTCGCCCTTGACGATCGCGTCGAAGGACTCGATGGTCTCCTTGATCGGAACCGTGGAGCCCTCGACACCGGTGAACTTCTTCGCCATGTAGGTGTTCTGCGAGAGGAACTGCTGGATGCGACGCGCGCGGGCGACGACGACCTTGTCCTCTTCGGAGAGCTCGTCGACACCGAGGATCGCGATGATCTCCTGCAGTTCCTTGTTCTTCTGCAGGATCTGCTTCACGGCGGTGGCCACCCGGTAGTGGTCCTCGCCGATGTAGCGGGGATCAAGGATGCGGCTGGTCGAGGTCAGCGGGTCGACCGCGGGGTACAGACCCTTCGACGCGATCTCACGCGACAGCTCGGTCGTGGCATCCAGGTGGGCGAACGTGGTCGCCGGCGCCGGGTCGGTGTAGTCGTCGGCGGGGACGTAGATCGCCTGGAGCGAGGTGATCGAGTGACCGCGCGTCGAGGTGATGCGCTCCTGGAGCACACCCATCTCGTCGGCGAGGTTCGGCTGGTAACCCACGGCCGAGGGCATGCGGCCGAGCAGCGTCGAGACCTCGGAGCCGGCCTGCGTGAAGCGGAAGATGTTGTCGATGAACAGCAGCACGTCCTGCTTCTGCACATCGCGGAAGTACTCCGCCATGGTCAGGGCGGAGAGGGCCACGCGCAGACGCGTGCCCGGCGGCTCGTCCATCTGGCCGAAGACGAGGGCGGTCTTGTCGAAGACACCCGCCTCCTCCATCTCGCCGATGAGGTCGTTGCCCTCACGAGTGCGCTCGCCGACACCGGCGAACACCGACACACCACCGTGGTCCTGGGCGACGCGCTGGATCATCTCCTGGATGAGGACGGTCTTGCCCACGCCCGCGCCGCCGAAGAGGCCGATCTTCCCACCCAGCACGTACGGGGTGAGCAGGTCGATGACCTTGATGCCGGTCTCGAACATCTGGGTCTTGGACTCCAGCTGGTCGAAGTTCGGCGCCTGGCGGTGGATCGGCCAGCGCTCGGTGACCTCGATGGTCTCGCCCGGGGCACCGTTGAGCACCTCGCCGGTGACGTTGAACACCCGGCCCTTGGTGACGTCGCCGACGGGAACGGTGATCTGCTCGCCGGTGTCGCGCACCTCCTGACCGCGGACGATGCCGTCGGTGGGCTTGAGGGCGATGGCGCGGACGAGGTCGTCGCCGAGGTGCTGGGCGACCTCGAGGGTGATCTCGTTCGACGAGTCGCCGATCACGATCGTCGTCTTCAGCGCGTTGTAGATCTCGGGGATCGAGTCGTGCGGGAACTCGATGTCGACGACGGGGCCGGTGACGCGGGCGACCCGGCCGACGGCGGGCGATGCGGCCGTC
Source organism: Microbacterium invictum (assembly GCF_034421375.1). Taxonomy (NCBI): domain Bacteria; kingdom Bacillati; phylum Actinomycetota; class Actinomycetes; order Micrococcales; family Microbacteriaceae; genus Microbacterium; species Microbacterium invictum. Next base: position 2,429,607 of record NZ_CP139779.1, read on the forward strand.
GTGGCATCCGTCTTCTCAGCGGTGAGGCTCATGGCTTCTTCTCTTTCGTGTGGGTCTATTTGCCCGACGCGAGAGCGTCGGCGCCGCCGACGATCTCGGCGATCTGCTGCGTGATCTCGGCCTGTCGCGCGTTGTTGCGCAGCCGGGTGTAGTCGGTGATGAGCTTGTCGGCGTTGTCGCTGGCCGACTTCATCGCCTTCTGCGTCGCGGCGTGCTTGGCCGCCGAGGACTGCAGGAGGGCGTTGAAGACGCGGCTCTGGATGTAGACGGGCAGGAGTGCGTCGAGAACCGTCTCGGCGTCCGGCTCGAATTCGTAGAGCGGGTACACCTGGGCCGACGACTCCTCTTCGGCCTCCACGACCTCAAGCGGCAGGAGACGCACCGTCTCGGGGCTCTGGGTCATCATGCTGACGAACCGGTTGTACACCAGGTGGATCTCATCCACCCCGCCCTGCTCGCCGCCGCGGTTGTACGCGTCGAGGAGGGTGGCCGAGATCTCCTCGGCGGTGTAGAACTGCGGGGTGTCGGTGTCGCCCGTCCACTCGGCAGCGGCCTCGATGCGGCGGAACTGGAAGTACCCGACGGCCTTGCGTCCGATCAGGTAGAACACCGGCTCGCGGCCCTCGGACCGCAGCAGCGCCGCCAGTTCCATGCCCTCGCGGAGGATCTGCGAGTTGAACGCGCCCGCCAGGCCCCGGTCCGACGCGAAAATCACGACGGCCGACCGGCGGATGGTGGGCCGCTCCTGCGTCAGGGGGTGATCGACGTTGGAGTGCGTCGCCACCGCGGACACCGCGCGTGTCACCGCGCGGGCGAAGGGCGAAGACGCGCGGACGCGCGCCATCGCCTTCTGGATCCGCGAAGCAGCGATGAGCTCCATCGCCTTCGTGATCTTCTTCGTGGTCTGCGCAGAATTGATCTTCTGCTTGTAGACCCTCAGTTGTGCGCCCATGATCCTTCACCGGTTCCGCTCAGCGACGGCCCTTGACGATCTTCTCCTGGTTGACGTCCTCGGCCTCTGCGGCGGCGACCTCGTCGCTGCCGGGACGGTTGATCGACTGGCCCTTACCGGAGCGGAACTCCAGGATGAACTCGTCGACCTTCTTGTCCAGCTCGGCGGCGGTGTCATCGTCCAGGACGTTGGTGTCGCGCAGGCGATCGAGGATGGTGGTGTTGCGACGCAAGTAGTCCAGCAGCTCGCGCTCGAACGGCAGCACGTCTTCGACGTCGATCGAGTCGAGCTTTCCGTTCGTGCCCGCCCAGATCGAGACGACCTGCTCCTCGACCGGGTACGGCGAGTACTGCGGCTGCTTGAGCAGCTCGGTCAGGCGCGCACCGCGCGCCAGCTGGCGACGGGAGGCGGCGTCGAGGTCGGAGGCGAACATCGCGAACGCCTCGAGCGAGCGGTACTGCGCGAGCTCGAGCTTGAGGGTTCCGGAGACCTTCTTGATCGACTTCACCTGAGCGTCACCACCCACGCGGGACACCGAGATGCCCACGTCGACCGCCGGACGCTGGTTGGCGTTGAAGAGGTCGGACTGGAGGAAGATCTGGCCGTCGGTGATCGAGATGACGTTCGTGGGGATGTACGCCGAGACGTCGTTGGCCTTGGTCTCGATGAGGGGCAGACCCGTCATCGACCCCGCCCCGAGCTCGTCGGAGAGCTTGGCGCACCGCTCGAGCAGACGCGAGTGCAGGTAGAAGACGTCGCCGGGGTAGGCCTCGCGCCCCGGCGGACGACGAAGCAGCAGCGACACAGCGCGGTAGGCCTCGGCCTGCTTGGTGAGGTCGTCGAAGACGATGAGCACGTGCTTGCCGTCGTACATCCAGTGCTGACCGATGGCCGAGCCGGTGTACGGGGCGAGGTACTTGAAGCCGGCCGGGTCGGACGCGGGAGCGGCGACGATGGTGGTGTACTCCATCGCGCCGGCGTCTTCCAGGGCGCCCTTGACCGCAGCGATGGTCGAGCCCTTCTGGCCGATCGCGACGTAGATGCAGCGCACCTGCTTCGTCGGGTCGCCGGACTCCCAGTTGGCCTTCTGGTTGATGATCGTGTCGATCGCGATGGCGGTCTTGCCGGTCTGACGGTCGCCGATGATCAGCTGGCGCTGACCGCGGCCGATCGGGATCATCGCGTCGATGGCCTTGATGCCGGTCTGCATCGGCTCGTGCACGGACTTGCGCTGCATGACGCCGGGCGCCTGGAGCTCGAGGGCGCGGCGGCCGGTGGTCGCGACCTCGCCGAGTCCGTCGATCGGGGTACCGAGAGGGTCGACCACGCGACCGAGGTACCCGTCGCCGACGGGGACCGACAGCACCTCACCGGTGCGCGTGACCTGCATGCCGGCTTCGATGCCGGAGAAGTCGCCGAGGACGACGACACCGATCTCGTGCTCGTCGAGGTTCAGCGCCAGGCCCTGGGTGCCGTCGCCGAAGAGCACCAGCTCGTTGGCCATGACGCCGGGGAGTCCCTCGACGTGCGCGATGCCGTCGGCGGCATCGATGACCGTGCCGACCTCGGTCGCGGCGGCGCCGGTGGGTTCGTAGGCCGCGACGAAGTCCTTCAGCGCGTCACGGATGACGTCGGGGCTGATAGAGAGGTCTGTCATGATCTTCCTTCGTTCGGTGGGGCCTCACCTGCGAGTGTGACCCCGAATGCTCCGACGCTTCTCGGAAGCGCCGGGAAGTCTGTTATCCGGCCAGCCGCTGGCGGAGGTCGGCGAGGCGCGACGACACGCTGGCGTCGATCACGTCGTCGGCGATCTGCACACGCAGACCCCCGACCACGGTCGGGTCGACGACGGTGTTGATCGAGACCTCGGTGCCGTAGCGGGCCGAGAGCGTCCGGGACAGACGCTCGATCTGGGCGTCGCTCAACGCGACGGCGGTGATGACCGTGGCGACCTTCCGGCCGCGCTGGTCGGCGACGATGCGCATCGCCCAGGTGAGGAGCTGCCGCACCCGTCGTTCGCGAGGCTGCTGGACGAGGGCGTCGGCGATGACGATCGCCGACGCGCTGGCACGACCCGTGAGCAGAGACGACACCAGCCGACCCTTGGCCGCCGGGTCGCCCAGCCGGCTGCCGAGAGCAAGCTCCAGCTCTCCGTTGTCGGCGACGACACGGGAGAAGGCGAACAGGTCGGCCTCGACGTCGGCCTGCGGTTCCGCCACAGCCGCCGCGCGCACCGCGAGCTCTTCGATGCCCTCCACCAGATCCGCGGCCGACGACCAGCGCTCTGCGACCACGGCGCCCAGGAGGGTGCGCGTGGTGGCCGACACCTGACGCCCGAAGACGTCGTCGACGACCTTCTGCCGGGCCGGCGCCGGTGCCGACGCGTCGGCCAGAGCAGAAGCCAGCTGAGGGGTCTGCCCCACGGCGCGCGCGACCCCGAAGAGCTCACGCGCCACAGCGAGGTCGGTGATCGCCGCGGCATCCAGTGCGGCGATGCCCGACACCCGGGCCTGCGTGGTCGCGCTGCCCATCAGGAGCCCTGCTTCTGACCGGTCGTGGCCTTCGCGGCCTCGTCCGCCTCGAGCTCGGCGAGGAACCGATCGACGACGGCCTGAGCCTTCGCATCGTCGGAGAGGGTCTCGCCGATCACGCCGCCGGCGAGGTCGAGGGCGAGCGTGCCCACCTCGCTGCGCAGCGACACCAGCGCCGACTGACGCTCCGCCTCGATCTGGGCGTGTGCCGTCGCCGTGATGCGCGCAGCCTCGGAGGCGGCGGCGTCCTTCGCCTCGGCGAGGATCTTCTTGCCGTCCTCGCGGGCGGCGTCGCGGATCTCACCGGCTTCGCGCCGGGCGTCGGCAAGCTGCGCGGTGTACTCCTCCAGCGCGGCCTCGGCCTTGCGCTGGGCCTCGTCGGCCTTGGCGATGTTGCCTTCGATCGCGGCAGCGCGCTCGTCGAGCAGCTTCTGCATGCGCGGCAGCACGATGCGCCAGAACACCGCCAGGATGACGATGAAGCACACCAGCGACCAGATGATGTCGTAGTACGCCGGCAGCAGCGGGTTCTGCGACTCACCCTCTTCCGCAGCGAGAGTGACAAGAGCGTTCAGCATCTCGTCTCCTTAAACGTGAGGAAGGGGGATCAGGCGCCGAAGATGAAGCCGGTGGCGATGCCGATGAACGCAAGCGCCTCGGTGAACGCGATACCGATCCACATCAGGACCTGGAGGCGACCGGCCAGCTCGGGCTGACGAGCGACGCCCTCGATGGTCTTGCCGACGACGATGCCCACGCCGATGGCGGGGCCGATGGCGGCGAGGCCGTAGCCGACGGTCGCGATCGAACCGGTGACCTGGGCGAGAACCGTAGTTGCATCCACGGGTGTGTTTCCTTTCGGTTGGGTGGGTGGGCCGGAGCCCGCCCGCTCAGTGCTCTTCCGCGACCGCGAGCTGGATGTAGACCGCGGTGAGGATCGTGAAGACGTAGGCCTGCAGGAAGGCGACCAGCATCTCGAAGAGAGTGAAGGCCAGCCCGAAGGCGAGGGTTCCGACACCGAAGGCCTTCCACAGGCCGTCGGCGGTGAAGAGGAAGAACTGCGTCGCGGAGAAGAACAGCACGAGCATCAGGTGCCCGACGATCATGTTCATCAGCAGTCGCAGAGTCAGCGTCACCGGCCGGATGATGAAGGTCGAGAGGAACTCCAGCGGCGTGACGATGATGTAGAGGAACGGCGGGACTCCCGAGGGGAACAGCGAGTTCTTCAGGAAGTTCTTCGGGCTCTTTCGAAGCCCCGCGTAGATGAAGGTCACGTAGGACACGACCGCGAGCAGCAGCGGCACGGCGATGACGCTCGTTCCCGCGATGTTCAGGAACGGGATGATCCCGGTGATGTTCATGAACAGGATCATGAAGAACATCGTCGTCAGCAGCGGCAGGAACCGGTCGCCGTCCTTCCGGCCGAGCAGGTCGTGCGCGATGTTGACGCGGACGAAGTCCAGGCCCATCTCCACGATGCTCTGGAAGCGGGTCGGGATCATCCGCATGCGGCGTGTGCCGATCACGAACACCAGCACGAGGACGATCGTCGCGAGCACCTGCACCAGGTTGATGCGCGTGAACTCGATCGGAAGCCCGAGGCCTTCGAGGATGTTCGGCGGGAAGAAGTCCGAGATCGAGGGCGGGTGGAACTCACCGTCGGACGACGAGGCATTCGCGATCAGGGTCGCAGCTTGAGTAGACAGCGCGGGCTCCAGCTTCGGGGCACCGGTCGAGGACCGTTGCGACGATGGTCGGTGAGAGTCGTTCCGCAGACGCGCGCAGAGCGGCGGGCGGGCGCAAACACCACCCTATCAAACTCAGGGCGCGGCGTTTTTCCCGGTGTCCTGGTCCTTCTCGTCATCGAGAGGCCGGTAGCGGTCCTGCTCCGGGTCCGTGGTAGGCAGCGACACGTCGCTGACGTGCGGCACGCGCATCCGGGTGAGCACGACGACGTCGATCGTGAGCGAGGCCAGGACGCTCACCACGACGGCGACGAAGAAGACCGGTCCGTCGAGCCACGGCTGCCCGCGCAGGATGATCAGGGCGACGATGAAGATGATGAGCTTGAGGATCCAGCCGCCCATGACGATCCCGAAGAAGACCGGCACATAGAGAGGATCCCCGAACCAGCGGTTGGCGATGAGGATGCTCGCGCCGGTGATGCCGAGGAAGACCGCGGCCAGGATGACGCCCGAGAGGGCGCTCCACACCCCGTCGGGCCCCGCCACGAGACCTCCGACGATCGCCGCGGCGACGGCGAGCACCACGGTGACCACCCCCGACCACAGGAGGGTGGTGCGGAGGATGGGATTGCTGGACACGTCGGAGGTCATGAGGCTTCCTGGGGGACGTCTGCGGCACTGCGGCCGCGCTGGCGAGCGGGGAGGAGGGTGACCACGAGGCAGGCGACGACGCCGACGGCGCCGAGGGCGACGCCCAGGAGATAGTCTCCCGGCCATTCCTCCTGGGTGCCGACGTACATCAGCAGTACCGCGAGGCTGACCACCGCGGTCCACGAGTAGAAGATCAGCACGGCGTCACGGTCGCTGTGCCCCATGTCGAGCATCCGGTGATGCAGGTGCTTGCGGTCGGGCGAGAACGGCGACTTGCCCGCCCGCATGCGTCGGATGACGGCGAGGCCGAAATCGAGGAGCGGCAGCAGCACCACCACGATCGGCAGGATGATCGGGATGAAGGCACCCAGCAGCTGGGAGCGTCCGAAGCGCTCGGGGTCGAGCAGCTCGGGCGAGAGCTGCCCGGTGATGGAGATCGCGGAGCAGGCCATGAGCAGGCCCAGCATCAGTGCCCCGGAATCCCCCATGAACAGTTTCGCGGGGCTCCAGTTCAGCGGCAGGAATCCGATGCACGCGCCGATGAGGATCGCGGCGATGAGGGTGGCGAGGTTGAAGTAGGTGTTCTGCCCTGTGTCGCGGGCGAGCAGGTACGAGTAGGCGAAGAAGACCCCGTTGGCGATGAGGCAGACGCCGGCGACGAGGCCGTCCAGCCCGTCGATGAAGTTGACCGCGTTCATGACGATCACGATCGACAGGACGGTGAGCAGGAAGCTCTGCCAGCCCGAGCCGATGATGAGGTCGCCGATCGGCAGCGTGTAGATCTGCAGCCCCCCGAACCAGGCGATGATCCCCGCCGCGACGAACTGCGCGCCCAGCTTGACCATCCAGTCCAGATCGAACAGGTCGTCGGCGACTCCGACGACGACGATCAGGGCAGTGGCGACGAGGATCGAGATCACCGTGCGCGGCTCGAGCCAGACGATGGCGAAGAACGGGTTCTGCGACGACACCAGGAAGGCCGCGACCACCCCCAGGAACATCGCCACTCCCCCCAGACGCGGGGTGGGGGTCTTGTGGACGTCGCGCTCTCGGATGCCGGGGTACAGCTTGAAGCGCAGGCTCAGTCGCCAGACCACCCACGTCAGCACGAAGGTGACGGTGGCGGTGAAGAGGACCGTGAAGACGTACTGCTTCACCCTGTGCCATCCGGCGCAGCCGGCTCCGCATCCTCCAGCAGGTCGCCCAGCACCTCGCGGAGCCGATCCCGTGCGATGGCGCCGTCGCGGAGGATCCGCACGCGCGGCTCCGCTCCGCGGACGACCAGGGATGTGGCGTCCAGGATCGTGGAGGCGACCCCGACGTCGGCGGGCCCGCCGTCGAGGTAGACGTCGATGCTCTCGCCGAGCATCGCCTGGGCTTCACCGATCTCGACCGCCGCCGGGCGCCCGGTGAGGTTGGCGCTGGACACGGCGAGCGGCCCGGTCTCTTCCAGCAGCTCCAGCGCGATGCGGTGGGCGGGCATGCGGACCGCGACGGTGCCGTGTGTCTCACCGAGGTCCCACGACAGCGACGGCTGGGAGGGGAGGACGATCGTCAGCCCGCCCGGCCAGAACTCCGCGACGAGGCGCTCGACCGGCTCGGGGACCTCGGCGACCAGCGCCCGGAGCGTCGCCTGGCCCGCGACGAGCACGGGCGGGGGCGACTGGCGCCCGCGACCCTTGGCGTCGAGCAGTCGCTGCACTGCGCGGGCGTTGAAGGCGTCGGCGGCCACGCCGTACACGGTGTCGGTGGGCATCACGACGAGGTCGCCGCGGCTGATGGCCTGACGGGCCTGCCGCATGCCGGGGAGCAGCTGCTCGTCGTCACGGCAGTCGAAGAGGGTAGACATGACGCCTCGAGTCTACGGCCCCGCCCTCCGCGCGCCCCGCTCCGCTCCATCCGCGCCGGGTCAGGGGCGGAGGGCCGTGGTCGCCCGATCGCGGAGGGTGAGGTCGCGGTGGGTCGCCGCGGCCCGCCATCCGTCCGCCGTCAGAAGAGTCCGGATGTCGGGCCCCTGCCATTCGCCGTGCTCGAGGACGAGGACGCCGCCGGGGTGGAGCAGACGCCGGCCCACGGCGCTCAGCACCCGGACGACGTCGAGCCCGTCCGGGCCGCCGTACAGCGCTGCCGGCGGATCGAAGAAGCGCACCTCGGGATCGCGCGGCACCGCGTCGTCGGGAACGTAGGGAGGGTTGGACACCAGCACCGACACCGTCCCGTCGAGGTCGGGGAAGGCCTCGGCGAGGTCGACGAAGGCGACCCGCGCGTTCGCCGCGCCCACCTCGGCGAAGTTCTCCCTGGCCCACAGGTACGCCTGGACGTCGTTCTCGGCGGCGTGCACCCGCGCGTGCGGAACCTCGGTCGCGAGGGCGAGGGCGATCGCGCCGCTGCCGGTGCCGAGATCCACGCCGATCGGCTCGGGGGTCGCCGCGGCCCGGAGGGCGTCGATGGCGAGCTGGGCGACCATCTCGGTCTCGGGCCGGGGGACGAAAACCCCGGGTCCGACGCGCAACTCGAGGTGACGGAAGGGCGCGCGTCCGGTGAGGTGCTGCAGCGGCACACGGGTTGCCCGCTGCGCGACCAGGACATCGAAGCGGGCGCGGCGGGCCGGATCCAGCCGTGCGCCTCGGATCGCGGCCGCCTGCACCTCGCCGCGGCCGACTCCCAGCGCGTGCGCGGCGAGGAGCTCGGCATCGACGTCCGCACCCCCGACACCGGCGCGCTCGAGCCGGGCCTGGGCGTCGCGCAGCGCTTCGGCGAGCGGGATCTCGGCGGGGAAGGTGTTCATGACCGCCGTCCAGACTGTCACATTCGGGCCGCGTCGCCGCTCCTCCCCTAGGCTTTCAAGGGTCACCCCCACCGCCCGAAAGGTCAGCAATGCCCGGCATCCACCCCGACATCACGTCCGCCTTCGGCGACACGCCGCTCGTCCGACTGAACCGGGTCACCGAGGGCCTCCCCGGCACCGTCATCGCGAAGCTGGAGTTCTACAACCCGGCATCCAGCGTCAAGGACCGCCTCGGCATCGCCATCGTGGATGCGGCGGAGGCATCCGGGGAACTGAAGCCCGGCGGCACCATCGTCGAGGCGACGAGCGGCAACACCGGCATCGCGCTGGCCATGGTCGGCGCCGCCCGCGGTTACAAGGTGATCCTGGCGATGCCGTCCTCGATGTCGATCGAGCGCCGTATTCTGCTGCGGGCATACGGCGCCGAGGTCGTCCTCACCGACCCTGCCGGGGGCATGAAGGGCGCCGTCGCCAAGGCCCAGGAGATCGTGGCCGAGACCCCGGGCGCGGTGCTCGCCCGTCAGTTCGAGAACGAGGCGAACCCGGCGATCCATCGCAAGACCACGGCGGAGGAGATCCTCCGCGACACCGACGGAGCCGTCGACTACCTCGTCGCGGGCATCGGCACCGGGGGCACCATCACCGGCGTCGGGCAGGTGCTGAAGGAGCGAGTGCCGGGCGTGAAGATCGTCGCGGTCGAGCCGGCCGATTCGCCGCTGCTGACCAAGGGCACCCCGGGGCCGCACAAGATCCAGGGGATCGGCCCGAACTTCATCCCCGCCATCCTCGACCAGGGCGTGATCGACGAGGTGTTCGACGTCGAGTTCGACGACGCCGTCGCGACGGCGCGCGACGTGGGCGCCCGCGAGGGCATCCTCGTGGGGATCTCCTCGGGCGCCGCCGTGTGGGCGGCGCTGCAGCTGGCGGCACGTCCCGAGGCCGCGGGGAAGAACATCGTCGTGATCATCCCGTCGTTCGGCGAGCGCTACCTCTCCACGCCGCTGTACGCCGACCTCCGCGAGGACTGAGCCGGGCTCGCCCAGGCCCACGAGCGCTCCCGTGTCCGCCATCCATCCCGACATCACCACCGCGTTCGGCGGCACGCCGCTCGTGCGGCTGAACGCGCTGACCGCCGGCCTCCACGCCGAGGTGGTCGCCAAGCTGGAGTTCTACAACCCCGGCGCGAGCGTGAAGTGCCGCCTCGGGATCGCGCTCGTCGACGCCGCGGAGGCGTCCGGTGCGCTCCAGCCCGGCGGCACGATCGTGGAGTCCACGAGCGGGAACACCGGTATCGCCCTCGCCCTCGTCGGGGCCGCCCGCGGCTATCGCGTGATCCTCACCATGCCGGCGTCGATGTCGAAGGAGCGCCGGACGCTCCTGAAGGCCTACGGGGCCGAACTCGTGCTCACCGATCCGTATAAGGGGATGACCGAGGCGGTTCGCACCGCCCAGCAGATCGCCGCCGACACCCCCGGCGCCGTCCTCGCCCGTCAGTTCGAGCATCCCGCCAACCCCGAGATCCACCGCCGGACCACCGCGGAGGAGATCTGGCGAGACACCGAGGGGCGCGTGGACTATCTCGTCGCGGGGTCGGGCACCGGCGGCACGATCACCGGCGTCGGCGGTGTGCTCAAGGAGCGGAACCCCGACGTGCGCATCGTGCTCGTGCAGCCCAAGGACTCCCCCGTCCTCACCGAGGGGCGAGCGGGCGGGCACCGCATCCAGGGCATCGGCCCCAACTTCGTCCCGGACGTGCTCGATCGCAGCGTCGTGGACGAGATCATCGACGCCGAATTCGACGACGCGATCCAGGTCGCGCGAGACCTGGCCACCCGCGAGGGCATCCTCGCGGGGATGTCGGCGGGCGCCGCGGTGAGCGCGGCGCTGCAGATCGCACGCCGCCCCGAGGCTCGTGGCACGCGGATCGTCGTCATCGTGCCCGACTCCGGCGAGCGCTATCTCTCGACGGCGATGTACGCGGATCTCCGCGAGGAACAGGCGGTGCCGGCGTGATCCTCACCCGAGCCCTTTCGCGCGTGCGAGAAGACCTCGCCGCGGCGAAGCTGCGCGACCCCGCGGCGCGCAGCGCACTGGAGATCGCGCTGCTCTACCCCGGACTCCACGCGATCTGGGCGCACCGCGTCTGGCATGCCCTCTGGCGCCGGCGCCTGCGCTTCGTCGCACGCCTCGGCTCGCAGGTCACCCGCTGGCTCACGGGCATCGAGATCCACCCCGGTGCGATCATCGGGCGCCGGTTCTTCATCGATCACGGCATGGGGGTCGTCATCGGAGAGACCGCCGAGGTCGGCGACGACGTGATGCTCTACCACGGCGTGACCCTGGGCGGACGGCAGCGCGAGGGCGGCAAACGGCACCCCACGCTTCGCGACGGCGTCGCCGTCGGCGCGGGCGCCAAGATCCTCGGACCGATCACCATCGGCGCCCGCTCGGTCGTCGGCGCGAACGCCGTGGTGACCAAGGACGCCCCCGCCGACAGTGTTCTGGTGGGTGTGCCCGCCAAGCCCCGAACCCGTCGGGAGGGGATGGACACCCGGGCGGTGCTCACCGCCCCCGAGTACGTGATCTGAGCGTGCTCACGCCCGCGTCGCCCCGCCGTCCCGCCGGTCGTCGATGCGGCGCTTGAGGAAGATCATGGGGAGGAAGAGGGTCGCGAGGGCGGTGACCAGCCAGACGATCACCGGCGCCAGGATCCAGGTGAGCACGAACGGCTGGCCGATCGTGACGCCGGCCCCGGGGATGACCACCACGACGACGAGAGCCACGAGCGTGGAGATGATCCCGATCCCGCCGAGGAGGGCCGGGGCGTTCCGCCGCGCGACGCTCGCGATCCACGGGGTGAGGATGCTCTGCAGCACCGCGAAGATGACGATCGCGAGGGCGAACCCCCACCAGGTGCTCCAGTCGATGCGGAATCCCGGGAGAAGCAGATCCGCCACGATCAGCCCGAGCGCCGCCGAGACGAGGAAGATGAGCGCGCGGATGAGGAAGATGATCACGCGCTCAGGGTACGCCCCAGCGCTCCCGACCGCCGGGCGGGCGCCCGCGCCACGCCGCGACATCCGCGGGCAGCGGCGGCAGGAGTCCCGGTGAGCGATCTTCTCGGGATGTCGGCGGTCGACCTCGCCGCGCTGCTCCAGCGTCGCGAGGTCCGCGCCGTGGAGCTCGTCGACGCCGCGCTCGCGCGGGCGGCGGCCACGAGCGGGCTCGGCGCCTTCGTCGAGGTGACCGCGGAACGGGCGCGCGCCGCTGCGGCACGACGCGACGCCACGGCACCGGACGGGCCGCTGTGGGGCATCCCGATCGCGGACAAGGACCTGGTGGCGCGCGCCGGGGTGCCGACCCGGTACGGATCGCGCGCCCGCGAGGGGTTCGTCCCCACGGTGTCCGACCCGCTCGCGGCCGCTCTCGATCGCGCGGGCGCGGTGAGCATCGGCAAGACGAGCACGTCGGAGTTCGGACTCACGGGGTACACCGAGCCGCGGGGCGGCGGGGCGTGGGCGCGCGACCCCTGGAACCCCGGCGACGGCGCCGGCGGCTCGAGCGGCGGGGCCGCGGTCGCCGTGGCGACGGGGGTGCTGGCCATCGCTCCGGCCTCGGACGGCGGTGGATCGATCCGCATCCCCGCGGCCACGGTCGGCGTCGTGGGGCTGAAGCCCTCGCGGGGGCGCCTCCCCCTCGGATCGGGCCTGGACGCCCCCGAGGGCCTCGCCGTCACCGGGCCCCTCGCGCGGACGGTCGCCGACGCGGCGTTCCTCCTCGACGCCCTCTGCGCGCTCGCCCCGTACGACTTCTCGGTGCGCGCGGGCGACGCACCGCCGTTCCTCCCGGCCACGGCGGGCGACCCGCCGCGTCTGCGTGTGGGCCTCACCACCGTGTCGCCCTGGGACGACGACATCGACATCGCCGTGGACCCCTCCGCGGTCGATGCGCTGCACGCGGCCGCGACGATGCTCGCCTCCGCCGGACACGAGGTGACGGATGCCTCGTGGCAGCCGCAGCGCTACGGCCCGCTCTTCCGGGTGCTCTGGCGCGCGAGCGCCGCACGCATCCCGCTCACCCACGACGACCTGGCAATCGTCGAGCCCCTCACGGCGTGGCTGGTGCGAGAGGGCCGGGCCCTGGACGCGCGCGTGCTGCTGAGCGCCCTGGCCGAGGCCCGCGTCTTCGAGCGGGAGACGATCCGCGCCTTCGCACCGTACGACGTGGTGCTCACCCCCGCGCTCGCGCAGACGCCGCGCCCGATCGGCTGGTACGACGGCGACGACCCCGAGAGCACCTTCGCCCAGCAGGTGCAGTATGCGCCCTTCAGCAGCTTCGTCAACGTCGCCGGGCTCCCCGCGATCGTGCTGCCCGTTGCGATGACGGGCGGGCATCCGGTGAGCGTGCAGCTCGTCGGCCGACCGGGCGGCGAGCGGGCGATCATCGCCGCCGCCGCTCAGCTCGAGGGACTGCGCGGACCGCTTCCGCTCCCGCCTACGCCGTGAGGTGACAGCAGGCGGGGATGCCCAGGGTGCGCAGTGCCGCGAAGTCGGCGTCGTCGACCTGTCCCGATGCGGCCGCGAACGCCCCCAGGTCGATCGCCTCGCCCCCGATCCACGTGCCCTTGACGCCGATGGCACCGATCCGCTCGGGCGCCACGGCGAACGGGTCGGCGTCGAGCGCGACGAGGTCCGCGAGCTTCCCCGGCGCGATCGAGCCCACCTCGGCCTCCGTGCCGAGGGCGAAGGCCGCGTTGACCGTCTCAGCCGCGATCGCCTCGAACAGCGTCACCGCCTGATCGACGCCGCGTACCGCCCCGCTGGAGGTCCGCCGCGTGACGGCCGTCTGGATGTTCAGCAGCGGGGACGGCGGGCTGACGCTGCCGTCGTTGTGGAAGGACGGGTGCACGCCGGCGTCGAAGGCGTCGCGGAAGCGCTGCCAGCGCGATCCGACCTCCGCCTCGAAGATCTGCCCGTCCAGCAGGTCTCCCCAGTAGTGGAACTGGAACGGTCCCATCGAGGCGACGACGCCGAGATCGGCCATCCGCCGGAACTGGTCGCGACGCGCACCGCCGATGTGCTCCACGCGCCACCGATGATCGGTCCGGGTCAGCCCATGGCGATCGAGGGCGCGGCTGAAGGCGTCCAGCACGACGTCCAGGGCGATGTCGCCGTTGACGTGGAAGGCCATCTGCCACCCTGTCGGCGCGTGGGCATCGAGCAGGGCATCGAGCTGCACGCGGGTGTAGTTCATCGGCCCCTCCCCCGTCACCCCCGCAGGGATCCCGGCCGCCCGTGTCGTCGGGGTGTCGAGGTAGGGGGTGCTCATCGCCACGTTCCCCACCCAGGGTGAGCCGTCCGCCCACAGCTTGATGCCGCGCTTGCGCAGCATGGTCGCGGGCGCCGTCGAGACGAAGGGATCGGCGCAGTCGGGCTCGGTCGACATGTGGTAGAGCGTGATGCGGAGAGGGCAGTGCGGCAGCGCCGCGAGGGTCTCGTAGGCCTGTTTCAGCGGCGTCTTGTAGGTGTGCTCGGACGTCGAGGTGATCCCCGCCGAGGCCATGAGCATGTAGTACTCCACCGCGCCCTGCAGGGGCTTCGTCCCGGTCGACACCGCCTGGAGGACGGGGGTGGCCAGAGCCATCATCGCGGGCACCTCCGTGGCCCGGCCGTCCAGGCGGCCGTCCGCCCGCCGGCCGAAGCTCCCACCCACGGGATCGGCCGGAGGGTTCTCGGTCCAGCCGAGCGTCCGCAGCACCGCAGAGGTCACCGACGCCGCATGGCCGGAGTTGTTGGCCACGAGCACCATCCGATCGCCGAAGATCGCATCCAGTTCGTCGGCGTCGGGAGTGGCATGCCGCTGGAGGAGGCCGTCGAAGCCGAAGAACGACAGCGGGGCTCCCGGCTGGGTCTCGTCGATCGCGCGGCGGAAGACGGCGAGGACGTCGTCCCAGGTGGGCGCGAACCACGGTGCGATCCAGTACGCCGGCGGCATCGTCGCCATGCCGCTGAGGACAGGATGCGAGTGCGCGTCGATGAAGCCGGGAAGAAGCGCCGCCGCCCCGGTGTCGACGAGCGCGGCGTCAGGGAGAACGGCGCGGCATTCGGCCACGGTGCCGACCGCGACGATGCGCTCCCCGGAGAGGGCGATCGCGTCGGCACGCGGCCGCGCCGGATCCATGGTGATCACCGTTCCGGCGGTGAGGATGCGGTCAGTGGGCATGGACGACCTCCGAACGGTGCGGCAGCGACGAGACGGCGCTCGCGCTCACCCGACCACATCCCCGCGCCGGTGTAAAGCGGCGGAACGATCCCGGGCGGGATCGGGTCAGGCGTCGCCCTCGCCGCCGAGGGCGGCGAGGCGCTCCTCCTCATCCGCGGCGATGCACGATTCGATGAGCGGCTCGAGCGCCCCGTCCATCACCTGGTCGAGGTTGTAGGCCTTGTAGCCGGTGCGATGGTCGGCGATGCGGTTCTCGGGGAAGTTGTAGGTGCGGATGCGCTCGGAGCGATCCATGCCGCGGATCTGCGACTTCCGGGCATCGGATGCCGCGGCATCGCGTTCCTCCTGCTGACGCGCCAGGAGCCGGGCCCGGAGCACCCGCATGCCCGCCTCGCGGTTCTGCAGCTGGGACTTCTCGTTCTGCATGGACACGACGATCCCGGTCGGGAGGTGGGTGATGCGCACCGCCGAGTCGGTCGTGTTCACCGACTGGCCGCCGGGGCCTGAGGAGCGGAAGACGTCGATCTTCAGCTCGTTGGGATCGATCTGCACCTCTTCGGGTTCGTCGACCTCGGGGAAGACGAGCACGCCGGTGGTCGAGGTGTGGATCCGCCCCTGCGACTCCGTCGCCGGGACCCGCTGCACGCGGTGCACGCCGCCCTCGTACTTCAGGTGCGCCCACACGCCCTGCGCGGGGTCGGACGAGGATCCCTTGATCGCCACCTGGACGTCCTTGTACCCGCCGAGGTCGGACTCGGTGCGCTCGAGGAGCTCGGTCTTCCAGCCCTTCGCCGCGGCGTACTGCAGGTACATGCGCAGCAGGTCGGCGGCGAACAGCGCGCTTTCGGCGCCGCCCTCGCCGGCCTTGATCTCCATGATCACGTCGCGGGCGTCATCCGGATCCCGCGGGATCAGCAGCCGCCGCAGTTTCTCCTGCGCATCGGCGAGCCGCGCCTCCAGGGACGGCACCTCCTCGGCGAACGACGCATCCTCCCGGGCGAGGTCGCGCGCGGCGTCCAGATCCTCGGATGCCGCGAGCACGGCCTCGTGCGCCGTGACGATGCGCGAGAGCTCCGCGTACCGCCGGTTGACGCGCTTGGCGCGCGCGGCGTCGGCGTGCACCGCCGGGTCGGACAGCTCGTGCTGCACCGCGGCGTGCTCGTCGATCAGTGCGCGCACCGATTCCCACATGGCGGGCTCAGCCACGGGCGACCCGCTCAGCGGATGCTGTTGTCGTGACCGTGGCTGCCGCCGTGGCCGCCGTGACCGCCCTGGGTGGGAGCCGGCATCGACTTCTGCATCTGGACGAGGAACTCCACGTTCGAGCCCGTCTCCTTGAGCTTGCCGAGCACGACCTCCAGCGCCTGCTGGGGGTCCAGGCCCGCGAGGGCGCGGCGGAGCTTCCAGGTGATCTTGACCTCGTCCGCCGACATCAGCATCTCCTCCCGACGCGTCGACGAGGCGTTGACGTCGACGGCGGGGAAGATGCGCTTGTCGGCGAGCTGGCGGTTCAGACGCAGCTCGCTGTTGCCGGTGCCCTTGAACTCCTCGAAGATCACCTCGTCCATCTTCGAGCCGGTCTCGACCAGCGCCGTGGCGAGGATCGTGAGCGAACCGCCGTTCTCGATGTTGCGTGCCGCGCCGAAGAAGCGCTTGGGCGGGTACAGCGCCGAGGCGTCGACCCCGCCGGTGAGCACGCGACCCGAGGTGGGCGCCGAGATGTTGTAGGCACGGCCGAGGCGCGTGATCGAGTCGAGCAGCACGACGACATCGCGACCGAGCTCCACCAGGCGCTTCGCACGCTCGATGGCGAGCTCGGCGACCGTGGTGTGGTCCTCGGCGGGGCGGTCGAAGGTCGAGGCGATGACCTCGCCGCGAACCGTCCGCTGCATGTCGGTGACCTCTTCGGGGCGCTCGTCGACGAGCACGACCATCAGGTGCACCTCGGGGTTGTTGGTCGCGATGGCGTTGGCGATCTGCTGCAGCACGATCGTCTTGCCGGCCTTGGGCGGGGCGACGATGAGGCCGCGCTGACCCTTGCCGATCGGGGCGACGAGGTCGATGATGCGCTGCGTCAGCTTCTCGGGCGCGGTCTCCAGGCGCAGGCGCTCCTGGGGGTAGAGCGGCGTGAGCTTGCCGAACTCGACGCGCTCGGCGGCGTCGTCGACCGACAGACCGTTCACGGCGTCGACCTTGACCAGCGCGTTGTACTTCTGGCGGCTGGACTGCTCACCCTCGCGCGGCTGCTTGATCGAGCCGACGACCGCGTCGCCCTTGCGCAGGTTGTACTTCTTCACCTGGCCGAGCGAGACGTAGACGTCCTGCGGGCCGGGGAGGTACCCGGTGGTGCGGACGAACGCGTAGTTGTCGAGCACGTCGAGGATGCCCGCGATCGGGATGAGGACGTCGTCCTCGTTGATCTCGGTCTCGAACTCGTCGACCGGGCCCTGACCGCGGCGCTTGTTGCGCTGGCGTCCCCGACCGCCCGTCGACGAGGTGTCGTCGTCGGAGGCCTCCGGGCCGGCGTTGGCAGGGGTGCCGCCGTTCTGGTTCTGCGCCCCACGACCGTTTCCGCCCTGGTTCTGAGCGCCCTGGTTCTGGGTGCCCTGGCCGTTGCCGGCCTCCTGGGCGTTGCCGTTCTGGCCGCCGCGGTTGCGGTTGCGGCTGCGGTTGCGGCTCCGTCCGCGGGACGGGGTCTCGTCGGCGCTGTCGTCGCGGGAGTCGGCGTCGCCGCTCTCGGGCGCGGCCGGCGCGTCGTCGGACTGCGCGGCGGCAGCCGCCTCGGGTTCCGCTGCACCGTCGCCGCCCGGGGCGGCGTCAGGGGTCGCGGTGGCCCCGGAGGGGGTCTCGTCGGATGCCGCGATGTCTGCGGCGGTCTCGGACCCCGAAGCTCCGGCCTCGCCGGCGGCGGGCTGGTCTTCCGCGGGCTGGTCGGCGGCAGGCTGGTCGGCAGCCGGCTGGTCAGCGGTGGGCTCGGCTGCGGCGGGCTCGACCTCGGCCGCGGATGCGGCGTCCGCAGCGGCGGCGTCGGCGGCCGCGCTGGCCTTGGTGGCGCGGGTGCGCTTGGGGCGGGTGGTCGCGGTCACGCCCTCGGTCTTTGCTCGACGGGGCGCGCGCTTGCGCGGCGCGGTCTCCGCCGGAGCCTCCTCCGCAGCCGCGTCCTCGGCGGGGGCGCCCTCAGCGGCCGGTGCGTCGGCGGGGTCAGCGGCCGGTGATTCCTCCGGAGCCGCCGCAGCGGCGGCATCCGCGCCCTCGGCCGACGCGTCGGCGTCGGTCGGAGCTTCGGCGTCAGCCGGGTTGTCAGGGGTGGTGTTCGGGTCCGTGGCGGCGTCCGCGGGCGCGTCTGCGCGCTCGTCGGTGGTGTCGTCAGGGGTGTGGACCTCGGAGATGGACTCCACGAGTTCTCCTTGTCAGCAGATTGCAGGCAGATGGATGTCAGACGGTGCACGATGACCGCACGCGCGGCAAAGCAGAATCTCGTCCGGTGCCCGGCGACCCGGCGTGGCTAGAGCGCCTCGGCAGGACGAGAGGTGTGCGGTGTTTTCGCAGAATTGCGACGGAGGCCAGATTCACGTGTCACGTGGAACCCTCCGCGTACTCCCTCACTGTACCACCCTTGACGTCCACGGCCAGCATGAGCGCCTCCCACGGGGTGTCGGTGGCGCGCTCGGCGACGGCCACCGCTTCGAGGCGCCGACCGGGTCCGTCGGCGAGCACGAGGACACTGGGCCCGGCGCCGGAGACGACCGCGGCGAACCCGACGGCGCGCAGCGCCCGCACCAGCCTGTCGGTGTCGGGCATGGCCTGCGCACGGTAGTTCTGGTGCAGCTTGTCCTCGGTCGCGGCGAGCAGCAGCTCGGGGCTCTGGGTGAGCGCGGCGATCAGCAGCGCCGATCGCGACACGTTGAAGACGGCATCCTCGCGGGGCACCTGAAGGGGCTGCAGGCTCCGCGCGACCGAGGTGGACATCGTGAACTCGGGGACGAACACCAGCGGCGCGACACCGCGGTGCACGAGCAGCTTCTTGTGCTGCGGCCGCCCGTGGTCGACCCAGGCGATCGTGAGTCCCCCGAAGAGGGCGGGCGCGACGTTGTCGGGGTGGCCCTCCATCTCGGTGGCCAGTCGCAGCAGGGTGTCGTCGTCGAGATCGACGTCGCCGGCGAGCAGACCCTTCGCGGCGAGGAGGCCCGAGACGACGGCCGCGCCCGAGGACCCGAGGCCCCGACCGTGCGGGATGACGTTGACGGCGCGCAGCCGCAGCCCCGGCATCTCGCGTCCGACCGCGTCGAACGCATAACGGACGGCTTGCACCACCAGGTGCGAGGCGTCGCGCGGGACACCGTCCGACCCCTGGCCCTCGACGTCGATCTCGAGGTGCCCCGGGTCGAGGGCGGTGACGGTGAGCTCGTCGTAGACGCTGAGGGCCAGGCCGAGCGTGTCGAAGCCGGGGCCGAGGTTCGCGCTCGTCGCCGGCACCCGCACGACGACTTCTCGCCCCACGGGCACCGCGCTCACGCCGGTGCCGCGACGGGCGCGAGCTCGAGCACCGAGGCGACCTCGGTGGTCGCGGCGTCGACCACCGTCGGCTGCACCTCCGAGCCGTCGGCGTTGCGCAGCGCCCACTGCGGATCCTTCAGCCCGTGACCGGTCACGGTGAGCACCACGCGCGAGCCGGCGGGAATGACCCCGGCCTCGGCGCGGTCGAGGAGCCCCGCGACGCTGATCGCCGAGGCGGGCTCGACGAAGATGCCGACCTCGCCCGACAGCAGCTTCTGCGCGGCGAGGATCCGCTCGTCGTCGATGGCGCCGAAGTAACCGTCCGTGGCCTCGCGCTCCTCGAGGGCGAACTGCCACGAGGCGGGGTTGCCGATCCGGATCGCGCTGGCGATCGTCTCGGGGTGACGCACGACGGCGCCGCTGACGAGCGGTGCGCTGCCGGCCGCCTGGAACCCGAACATGCGAGGCAGGCGCGTCGAGGCACCCCGCTCGACCTCTTCGCGGTAACCGCGTGAGTAGGCGGTGTAGTTGCCGGCGTTCCCGACGGGGATGAAGTGGAAGTCCGGCGCGTCGCCGAGGACCTCGACGACCTCGTAGGCCGCGGTCTTCTGGCCTTCGATCCGGTCGGGGTTGACGGAGTTGACCAGGTGCACGGGGTAGTTGTCGGCGAGCTCGCGCGCGATCTCGAGGCAGTCGTCGAAGTTGCCGCGGATCTGGATGAGGCGGCCCTGGTGGGCGACCGCCTGGCTGAGCTTGCCCATGGCGATCTTGCCCTCGGGCACCAGCACGGCGGCGGTGATGCCGGCGTGCGCGGCGTAGGCCGCCGCCGAGGCGGAGGTGTTGCCCGTGGACGCGCAGATGACCGCCTTCGCGCCGTGCTCGACGGCGCGCGAGAGCGCAACCGTCATGCCGCGGTCCTTGAACGATCCGGTGGGGTTCATCCCCTCGTACTTCACCCAGACGTCGGCGCCGGTGCGCCGGGACAGCGCCGGTGCCGGAAGGAGGGGCGTGCCGCCCTCCCCCAGCGTGACCACGGTGGAGTCGTCGGTCACTCCGAGTCGGTCGGCGTATTCGCGGAGGACTCCCCGCCAGACGTGCGCCATGTCACTCTCCTTCCACTCGCAGCACCGAGACGACCCGTTCGACGACGCCGCTGCCGGCCAATCGTGCCACGGTCTCGCTGAGGTCCTGCTCCTTGGCTTTGTGCGTGCCGATGACCAGGCGCGCGGTGTTCTCAGGGGTCTGCGGCGCCGTGCCGCCGCCGGGGACCGGCTCGCCGGCCACGGTCTGCTCGACGGTCGCGATCGAGACCCGGCCCTCGGACAGGATGCCCGCCACCGTGGCGAGCACCCCCGGCTCGTCGTCGACCTCGAGGGTGATCTGGTAGCGCGTGGTGACCCGGCCGATGGGCACGATGGCGAGGTTCGCGCGGGTGGACTCCCCCACCCCGACACCGCCGGCGATGTGACGCCGGGCGGCCGAGACGACATCGCCGAGGACGGCCGAGGCGGTCTGCACACCACCGGCACCGGCGCCGTAGAACATGAGGTTCCCCGCGGCCTCGGCCTGCACGAACACGGCGTTGTTGGCCCCGTGGACGCTCGCCAGGGGGTGCGTGCGATCGATGAGAGCGGGGTAGACCCGCACCGAGATCGACTCGGAGTCGTCGGCATCGCGCAGGCGCTCGCAGACGGCGAGCAGCTTGATCACGAGCCCGGCGTGCCGCGCGGCATCCATCATCGCCTTGTCGATGCCGGTGATGCCCTCGCGATGCACCGATTCCAGCGGCACCGAGGTGTGGAAGGCCAGGCTCGCCAGGATCGCCGCCTTCTGCGCCGCGTCGTAGCCCTCGACGTCCGCCGTCGGATCGGCCTCCGCGTACCCGAGGCGCTGGGCGTCGGCGAGCACATCGGCGAACTCCGCGCCCTCGGTGTCCATGCGGTCGAGGATGTAGTTGGTCGTTCCGTTGACGATGCCCATGATGCGCTGCACGCGGTCGCCGGCGAGCGAATCGCGCAGCGGACGGATGATCGGGATCGCACCCGCCGCCGCGGCCTCGTAGTACACCTGCGCGCCGACCTGATCGGCGGCGTCGAAGATCTCAGGGCCGTGGGTGGCGAGCAGCGCCTTGTTGGCGGTGACGACGTCGGCGCCGGAGTTGATCGCCTGGAGCAGGTAGGTGCGCGCCGGCTCGATACCGCCCATGAGCTCGATCACGATGTCGGCGCCGACGATGAGGCTCTCGGCGTCGGTGGTGAACAGCTCCTTGGGCAGGTCGGTCTCGCGCGGGGCGTCGAGCTTGCGCACCGCGATGCCGGCGAGCTCGAGGCTCGCGCCGGCACGATCGGCGAGCTCGGCGCTGTGCAGGCGCAGCAGCGCGGCGACCTGCGAGCCGACGGCGCCGGCTCCCAGGAGCGCGACGCGCAGGCGACGGTAATCAGGCATGGGGTCCCTTCGTTGACGCGTCGGACGGCCGCCAGGCGGCGCCGACGTCTCGGGCGAGGAGGTCGTCCACGCTCTCGCCGCGGACGATGAGCCGGGCCTCGCCGTCGCGCACGGCGACGACCGGGGGCCGGGGTACGGCGTTGTAGTTGCTGGCCAGCGAGTAGCAGTAAGCGCCGGTCGCCGGGACGGCGAGCAGGTCGCCCGGGGCCACATCGCCCGGCAGGTACTCGAGGTCGACCACGATGTCGCCGGCCTCGCAGTGCTTGCCCACCACCCGGCTGAGCGCCGGGTCTGCGCTGCTCGTGCGCGAGGCGATGCGCGCGGAATACTGCGCGCCGTAGAGCGCGGTGCGGGCGTTGTCGCTCATCCCGCCGTCGACGCTGACGTAGAGCCGGTCGACACCCGATTCGAGGTGCACGGGTTTGACGGTGCCCACTTCGTACAGGGTGACCCCCGCTTGGCCCACGATCGAGCGCCCGGGCTCGAACGCCAGGCGGGGAACGGGGATGCCACGGGCGGCGCACTCCTCGGCGACGGCACCCACGATGGCGGCGGCGAGGTCGGCGATGTCCGTCGGTTCGTCGGCCTCGGTGTAGGCGATCCCGAATCCGCCGCCGAGGTTGAGCGCCGGCGCGTCACCGCCGTCGAGGAGGGACGCGTGGAGGTCGATCAGCCGCGAGGCGGCCTCTCGGAAGCCGGCGACGCCGAAGATCTGCGACCCGATGTGCGAGTGCAGTCCGCCGAATCGAAGGCCGGGGATCTCGCGGATCCGCGCGACCGCGGCCGGAGCGTCGTGCAGGGCGAAGCCGAATTTCTGGTCCTCGTGGGCGGTGGCGAGGAACGAATGGGTCTCGGCGTGCACGCCGCTGTTGACGCGGACGAAGACGGTCTGAGGGTCGGTGCGCGGCGCGTCGGCGCGCGATGTAAGGGCGGCCAGTCGCTCGATCTCGACGGGGCTGTCGACGACGATGGAGCCGACACCCAGGTCGATCGCTCGCTCGAGCTCGGCGACGCTCTTGTTGTTGCCGTGGAAACCCACGGCCGCAGCATCCGCTCCCCCCGCGATCGCGATGGCGAGTTCCCCGCCGCTGGCGACGTCGACGCCCAGTCCCTCGGACGTCACCCACCGCACGATCTCGGTGGACAGGAACGCCTTGCCCGCGTAGTACACCCGCACCGTCGTGCCGTGCGCGGCGGCGGCGCGCTCGAAGGCGTCACGGACCCGCTGAGCATGCTCGCGCACCTCGGTCTCGTCCATCACGTACAGCGGCGTGCCGAATCGGGCGGCGAGGTCGCCGGCCCTGACCCCGCCCAGCATCAGTTCCCCGGCGCCGTCGCGATGTGCGCGCTCGGGCCACACGGCGGCGGCGAGGGCGTTCGGGTCGGCGGGCACGTCGCGGGACGGAGGCGAGCCGGGCGATGGGGCGGCGGACACGGGTGGGAGACCAATCGGTGGATGCTTCGGCGCGACGTCGACCGGGATCGCCGGCGTGACGGGCTGCCTCGACCGGAAGACTCACGTGCCGGGCAGTCCTTGCAGTCTAGGGCAGAGCCCCACCGCTCACCGGTCGTCCGACTCGCCGCCCCTGCGGCGACGGCTCACGCGCACGTGCCGTTCTCCTGCAGGGCGACGTCGCGCACGATGGCCGGGTCGACCTCGAACGATCCGGTCAGCCGGTCGCCGTCGACGACGAGGTCGGTCAGGGTGATCCCAGCGGGGACGTCGCCGGCGATGCACACCGTCCACGTCTGGAGCACTCCGTCGGCGAGCCCGCCGAACTGGTCGCGCACGCCGTCGGCGGTGAGCTCCGCCCCCGCGACCGACACCGCCGAGGGGGTGAGGGCGAGGTCGCCCTCCACCGCGGACGGGACGACGGCGACCGTCACCGGCACCTCGACGCCGAACACCGGGAAGGACGTCGACAGGTGCACGTCCGGCGCATCGAGCGCCACCTCGGCGCCCTCGGGGAAGCCCTCGAGGCTGCCGAGGAGGGACTGCAGCTGCGCGGCGTCGAGGGTGACCGATCCGGACCCCGCTGCGAGGTCGGCATCCCCCCGGATCGGCACGCCCTGCACGTTCACGGAGACGTCGCCGGTCAGCTGGCCGATCGTGACGTCGTCGGACGAGATCGTCAGGTCGTCGAGGCTGCCGCGGATGAGTTGAGGCAGGACGGCCCCGTCGACCTCGACGTCGATCCGCTGATCGGCCGGAAGGGCGAGGGTGGTGATCACCTGCTCGCGGACGGTGCGGATGACGAGGTCTCGCGCGACGGCCTCGCCCACGAACCACGCGACCACCGCGAGACCTGCGACGACGAGGACCGCCAGCAGCCACGGCCACACCCGTCGCCGGCGGCGCGCGGGCGGCGCGGTGGCGATCGCCCACTCGGGGAGCGGCCGGGTCGGCTGGGTGTCGCCCGTGGTCACGGTGCTACATCCGCTCGGGCGCCGAGACGCCCAGCAGAGTCAGGCCGTTCCGGAGCACCTGGCCGGTTGCGTCGTTGAGCCACAGCCGGGTGCGGTGCACCGCCTCGACGGGCTGGTCGCCCAGCGGGATGACGCGGCAGTTGTCGTACCAGCGGTGGTAGAGCCCCGCGAGCTCTTCGAGGTAGCGGGCGACCCGGTGCGGCTCGCGCACCTCGGCGGCGAACGCGACGACCCGGGGGAACTCCTGCAGGGCACCCAGCAGCGCCGATTCGGTCTCGTGGGTCAGGAGTTCGGGAGCGAACTGAGATCGGTCGACGCCCGAGTCCGCGGCGTTCCGTGCGACGTTGTGCGTGCGGGCGTGGGCGTACTGCACGTAGAAGACGGGGTTGTCGTTTGTGCGCTTCTGCAGGACGTCGAGGTCGACGTCGAGATTGGAGTCGGCCGAGCTCCGCGTGAGGGCGTACCGCGCCGCGTCCGTGCCCACGATCTCGACGAGATCCTCCATGGTCACGACCGTGCCGGCCCGCTTGGACATGCGGACGGGCTGACCGTCTTTCACGAGATTGACCAGCTGGCCGATGAGGATCTGCAGGTTCACGCCGGGCGTATCACCGAATGCGGCGCACATCGCCATCATCCGCCGCACGTAACCGTGGTGGTCGGCGCCGAGCATGATGATGCACTGGGTGAAGCCGCGCTCGCGCTTGTCGAGGTAGTAGGCGAGATCGCCGGAGATGTACGCCGGCTGCCCATCGGACTTGATCACGACACGGTCTTTGTCGTCCCCGAACCGGGTGGTCTCCAGCCACGTCGCACCGTCGGCCTCGTAGATGTGGCCGAGCTCGCGAAGCCGGGCGACGGCGCGCTCGACGGCGCCCGAGTCGTGGAGGTCGTTCTCGTGGAAGTAGACGTCGAAGTCGACACCGAACTCGTGGAGGCTGGCCTTGATCTCATCGAACATGAACGAGACGCCGAGTTCGCGGAACGCCTCTTGCTTCGCCTCGGCGTCGAGGGCATCGATGTCACCTTCGTAGGCGAGAGCGACGCGACGGGCGATGTCGCCGATGTACGCTCCGCCGTAGCCGTCCTCGGGAGTCGGCCGCCCTTCGTGCGCGGCGACCAGGCTGCGGGCGAATCGGTCGATCTGCGCGCCGTGGTCGTTGAAGTAGTACTCCCGCGTCACCTGGGCCCCCTGCGACGACAGCAGACGCGCCAGCGCGTCGCCGACCGCCGCCCACCGGGTGCCGCCCAGATGGATCGGGCCGGTCGGGTTGGCAGAGACGAACTCGAGATTGATCACCTCGGCGGCCAGCGCGTCGCCGGTGCCGTAGGCCTCCCCCGCGTCGACGATCTGCTTGGCCAGGGCGCCGGCGGCAGCGGCATCCAGTCGGATGTTGATGAAACCGGGCCCTGCCACCTCCACCTCGGCGACGCCGTCGACGGCGCGCAGGCGCTCGGCGATCTCACCGGCGAACTCGCGCGGGTTGACCCCGACCGCCTTCGACAGCTTGAGCGCGGCGTTGGAGGCCCAGTCGCCGTGGTCGCGGTTCTTCGGCCGCTCCAGCACCAGGTCGGCCGCCGTCAGCCCTTCGCTCGCCCCCGGACGTCGGGCCTCGGCGAGCGGGGCGATGACGTCGAGCAGGGCGGCGGAGAGCGTGTCGGGATTCATAGCCCGACCAGTCTAGATGTGGCGGGTATGCCCGCCGGATGCCGCGGGTCAGCCGATCCGCACGAGGGCGCGGTGGTCGTCGGCGCCGCCCGGGAGATCCGGATCGACGTCCTCCCCCGCCGTCCATTCGGCGTCGACCCGGAGGTGCTGGAGCCCCACCGCACCCCCGTGGTAGCTGAGGAAGGCGCAGTCGGCGGCATCCCGCCCCGTCGCGATGCGCACGAGGGAGCGACGGTCTGCCAGGCGCGTGGCGTCGATGACGTACCAGGCGCCGTCGAGGTAGGCCTCGGCGACGGCGTGGAAGTCCATCGGCTCGAGACCGGGGGCATAGCAGGCGGTGTAGCGCGCGGGCACATCCATGGCCCGCAGCAGCGCGATGACCACGTGCGCGTAGTCCCGGCAGACGCCCTGCCCGGTCATGAGTGTGGTGACCGCGCTGTCGGTGCCCTGGCTGAGGCCGGGGGCGTAGGTCGTGCTGGACGCGACGAAGTCCTCGACAGCCGTCAGCAGCTCGGCGCCCTCGAGTCCCCGGAACTGACGGCGCGCCTGGGCGAACACCTCGTCGGACTGGCAGTACCGGCTCGGCCGGAGGTAGGTGATCGTCTCGAGGTCGCGGGGTTCGGTCGCCGCGGCGGGGCCGGTGACGATCGCACGGTAGCGGACCTCGAGCACCCCCGCCTCGCCCGTGATGCGGTGCAGACGGCTGCCGTTCTGGTCGACGATCTCGGTCGGCGTGTACTCGCGATCACCTTGACGCAGCGTCAGAGACTCCTCGGCGAGGGGGGTGTGACGGGTCGCCGCGACCTGGAGGATCAGGTCGACGGGAGACCAGATCTCCAGGTCCATCTCAGCGGTCACGACACGCGGCACCGGAGTATCCTCGCACGCTCCGAGAGCGTCGGATTCGGTGCAGGGCCGAGAGTGATTTACCCTTCCCGTGTGACCCGTGCCCTCGCCCCTCGGCCGTCGTGGCGTGGCCGCCTGATCGCGGCCGTCCTCGCGCTGGCTGTGGCCATCGGCGCGGTGGCCGCCGTGGCGGTCATCCGGGACTGGCTGACGCCGCCTCCCGCGGCGCCCGTCGCCGTCGCCGCACCCGAGGACGCGGTCATCCAGCCTGCTCCGCTCGTCTTTCCGGACAACCCCCGGGTCCTCGTCTTCGGCGACTCGTGGACGTTCGGCTCCGCCGCCAGCGACCCGTCCCTGGGATACGCCTACCTTCTGGCCGATCGCCTGAGCGCGGAGGTGGTCGTGGACGGCGTGCGCGGCAGCGGGTACCTGAAGCCGGGTCTGGACGGCGGATCCTTCGGCGAGCGCGTGGCGGCACTGGACCCGGCGCTGGACCCCGACGTGGTGATCCTGCAGGGCTCGATCAACGACCGCCGCCTCTACCCGGCCGGGTACCGCGAAGCGGTGACGGCGGTGTGGGACACGGTCGCGGCGACCTACCCCGACGCGACGGTGGTGATCCTCGGGCCGGCGCCGCAGGTGCTGCCGGTGGAGACGGCGACCGCGCAGATCGACGACGACCTCGCCGCCCTCGCGGCCGGTCGCGGCTGGTGGTACATCTCCCCGGTCGACGAGGAGTGGATCACCGAGGCCAACTACGACGCGATGATCGACACCGGCATCGGCCGCGATCATCCCTCGACCGAAGGCCACGCCTACCTGGCCGACCGGGTCGCCGAGGCCGTGCGCCGTCTCGGCGACGGTGCGGATGTCATCGCGGATGCGCCCGCGGAGGAGGACCTCGTCGCCCCCTGACCGGTCGGGGAGGCCCGCTCGCGGGTGGTAATCTCGTTCGGCACGCCTCCGTAGCTCAGGGGATAGAGCGTTGGTTTCCGGTACCAAAGGTCGCAGGTTCGATTCCTGTCGGGGGCACCCCTTCTTCACCGCGTGAATGGCGTCTCGGCGCGCGTTCGCGATGTCGGCGCGGGGCGGTGAGCCCTCCGCGATCGATGGGTCGCGAATGGCGACCTTCGAGCCCGGAACCCCGCCATTTTCGCCACCTCGTCTGAGCGCCGCTGATCGAGGGGTCGCGAATGGCGACCTTCAGGCGCGCAAACCCGCAATACGCGCCACCTCGCCGTCGGCGCCGCCCATCGAGAGGTCGCGAATGGCGACCTTCGGGCGCGCAACCCCGCCATTTGCGCCACCTCGTCTGGGCGCCGCTGATCGAGGGGTCGCGAATGGCGACCTTCAGGCGCGCAAACCCGCCATACGCGCCACCTCCGAAGCCGGCTCCGCGGGGCCCACACTGGTGTCGGCCCGCAGACCCCGCCATTCCGCTCCGAGCGTCAGCCCACGCCGCGGCGGGCGCGAAGCGCCCGCACCACCACCGTCGAGCCGACGACGATCGCCACGCCCACGCCCAGCGCCACCGCGAGGACGGCGAAGCCGCCGAGGCTCGACGAGATCCCCGCGCCCACGAGCGCGTACGACGCGGCGAGCGCGTAGAACGCGCTTCCGCCGCTCAGCACCACGAACACGACAGCGACGCCGGCCGCGGCGGCGATGACGAGCAACTGCCACGTCGTGCCCCACGCGCCCTCGTTCGGGGCCCCGGTGCCCTGGGCGACCGTGGCGACGTTCACGAAGAAGGCCATCGAGGTCCACCCGGCGTAGATCCCCTGCGAGACGTACAGCGTGATGCGGTCCACGGGCTTCCAGCCGGCGATCTCGGCGCGTCCCTGGCTGATCCGCCGCCACGCGACGGCGTGGGCCCCGACGATGAGCACGAACACCGCGAGCGTGAGCGGCGACTGCTGACCGAGCGACGCGGCCGCAAGCCACAGCGCGAATCCCGCGTAGACGAGGCTCAGCGGCACGACGAGCCGGTCGCGCACCGCAGAGTCGCGCACGGACGGCCGCACCTGCAGCACCGCCCACAGGATGCTCGCGGCGATGATGACCCCCCAGATCGCGAACATCGGCCCCGGCGGGACGATCGGCGAGAACTCCACGCCCGACTGGAGGTCGTTCGGTGAGAACACCTCGAACGCGACGTTGGACACGATCTGCCCGAGGGCGAGGACGAGCACCGCTGCGCGCCCGACGAAGACGCGGTCGACGGACGCCGCGGCGCGGCCGGTTCCAGCGTGGGCGGACATCGTCATCCCCTTCCGACGTCTGCCACGCTACGCCCGACTCAGGGGCTCGGGACGAAGAACAGTCCGTCGAGGAGCCCCGGGTTGTGGGCGTGCACGAGCACGGCGAACACCACCGCGTCGAAGAGCAGGTGCACCGTCACCACATACGCCAGCGACCGCGTGCGCATGAAGATGTAGCCCTGCAGGAGCGCGAACGGGATGGTGAGCACCGGCCCCCAGGCGCGGTAGCCCAGCTCCCACAGGAACGACACGAAGATGATCGCCTGCAGCACGTTGGCCTGCACGTCGGGGAAGTGGCGGCGCAGCAGCGCGAAGCACGTGCAGATGAAGAACAGCTCGTCCCAGATGCCCACCGCCCCGACGCCGACGAACAGGCGCGCGATGAGGTCGGGCGTGTCGACGACGGGCCAGTTCTGGTAGACCCCCGAGGTAATGAAGTAGAACGGCAGGATCAGCCAGCCGAGCACGAGGACGCCGACGAGCCAGCCCCACTGCAGCCCGCTCCAGCGGCCGCCGCCACGCCACGGGAAGCGGATGGCGTAGTCGCGGTAGACGAAGCGCGACACCAGGTAGGGCACCAGCACCGCTCCCCCGAGCGCCACGGTGAACCGCAGCATCGCGAGGTTGTCGAGCTCGGCCTTGAGGGGGATCGCGCTGACGATGAGCATCCCCGCGGCGATCAGAGACAGGTCGCGGAGGATGCCGGGGGGCCGGCGTCCCTCGAACTGCTCTTCCGCGGGGCCGCCGCGACGGGCCTCGGACCGCTCGACGAGGAACGCCGCGACCAGTCCGGCCGCCAGCAGCACCCACCCGAGCCAGGGCAGCAGCAGCACGAAGAACGCAGGGGCCGCGAGGCACACCAGGATCGCCGGGGCGAGCTTGGCCGACAGCGCCGGCCGGTGAAGGGTCGCGACCTCGGGGAGCGCCGGCATCAGCGTCCGCCGTCGGTGCGATAGGCGAGGTCGCGGATCGCGCGTCCCGCACGCTCGCCCTTGCGCTCGAACGCCGTGAGCACGCGGCCGGGGTGGCGCTCGGCCCACTCCCCCGCGAAGTCGCGGGCGAAGCCCGACGCATCGTCGAAGACGGCGCGCATCTGCTGCGCGTAGTCCTCCCAGTCGGTGGCCAGACGCACCACACCTCCGGGGCGGAGCGCGCGCCGCACCGTCGGGGCGAAATCCGCGTCGATCAGGCGACGCTTGGTGTGCCGCTTCTTGTGCCACGGGTCGGGGAAGAAGATCCACAGCTCGTCCACCGAGCCCGCCGGCAGCAGGTGCTCCAGCACCTCGGGGGCGTTCGCCTCGGCCAGGCGGAGGTTCCGCGCCCCGGCGCGACCGGCGTCGAGCATCGTACGGGCGAGGCCCGCCCGGAACACTTCGACGGCCAGGAAGTCGACGTCGGGACGGGATGCCGCGGCGTGGACGATCGCGTGCCCCTGGCCCGAGCCGATCTCCACCACGAGGGGCGCTCGCCGGCCGAAGACCCGCGCGGGGTCGATGGCGGCGTCCGGACGCACGCTCGTCGCGGCCTCGCCGCGCTCGAACTCCAGCAGGTAGTGCCCCGACAGCTCCTCCCACGCGCGCTCCTGCGCCTCGGACATCCGGCCGCTGCGCCGGACGAATGACACCGGCCGCTCGCGGAAGACGCGCACGTCGGTGGGTTCGGGCATGCCCCCAGGCTACCGACCGCTCACGCGGCGCCGGGTTCGGTCACGAAATCGATGAGCTCCTCCACGCGTCCGAGGAGGGCGGGCTCCAGGTCGCGGAACGACGTCACCCGCGCGAGGATCCGCTGCCAGGCCCGGGCGATGTCGGCCTGATCGCGGGCAGGCCATCCCAGTGCGCGGCACACCCCGACCTTGAACTCGGTGCCCCGCGGCACCTCGGGCCACGCGGTGATCCCCATCGCCCGCGGCGTGACGCACTGCCACACGTCGATGAAGGGGTGCCCGACGATGCGCACCGACGGCCCGTGCCGGGATGCCTCGACCGCGGCGGCCAGCCGCGACTCCTTCGACCCGGGCACGAGGTGGTCGACGAGCACGCCGTACCGGCGGCCGGGTCCCGGCGGATCGGCGTCGAGGACGTCGGCGAGATGATCGACCCCCTCGAGGTACTCCACCACCACCCCCTCGACCCGCAGGTCGTCGCCCCACACCTTCTCGACCAGTTCGGCGTCGTGCCGTCCCTCCACGAGGATGCGACTCGCGCGGGCCGTACGCGCCCGCGCGTCGGCGACCGCGAACGACCCCGAGGCCGTGCGCCGCGGCGCCGACGCCGCCGCGGGGCGCGGCGGGTCGAGGATCACGTCCGCGCCGTCGATGAGGAATCCGGGGCCGAGGGGGAACACCCGCCGGCGGCCCAGACGGTCCTCGAGCTCGACGAGACCTCCGGTGACCCCGGTCACGGCGCCGCAGAATCCGTCGTCGGCGACCTCGATCACCAGGTCGCGCTCGGCCGCCACGCGCGCCACCACCGGGCGGCCGCGCTCGCGCCATCCCGCCGACAGCACATCGCCACCGTATCGATCGTCCATGCATCGCCCTCCGGAACCGCGAGAACCCTACCTGCGCGCCGCGGGGGCTCCGCGCAGCGACCCGCGGCTCGGGCGAGCCTGGACGTTTCCCTACCGCGGTGTCTCCGCCCCTGCATAGACTCACGGTGGGAGGCTGATCCATGCGTGCGCGATGGGCGGCGGCGCTCACGGCGGCGCTGACGATGATCCTCGTGGGTGTCGGACCCGCCGCCTCGGCGACCGACCCGGTCGAGCTGGGGGCCGGCTACGTGGTCGACGAGTCCGATGTGCTCGACCAGGCGCAGGAATCCGCCGTGCAGGACCGTCTCGCCGAGCTGTACGACCAGACCGGCATCGACCTCTACACGGTGTTCGTCTCGGAGTTCACCAATCCCGCCGACAGTCAGCAGTGGGCCGACGAGGTCGCCCGGCTGAACGGGCTGGGTGTGGATCAGTACGTCCTCGCCGTCGCGACCGACGGGCGGGAGTACTACATCTCCGCCGACAGCGCCGGTCCCGTCTCGGCGGACGAGCTCACCGCCATCGAAGGCGAGATCCGTCCCTTCCTCCGCGACGGCGACTGGGTGGGCGCGGTGTCCACCACGGTCGACGGCTTTGAGTCCGCCACGACCGCCGGTGCCGGGGCGGGGTGGATCTTCGTTCTCGTCGTCGTGGCGATCGGCGCGATCGTCGTCATCTGGCTCGTCGTGCGTCGCCGCCGCTCCAGAGGCTCCGGCGCTTCCGGCGCGACCGGCCCGCCCGTGGCCGCGCAGGTGCCGCTGGCCGACCTCGAGCGGCAGGCCTCCTCTGCCCTCGTCGACACCGACGACGCCGTCCGCACGAGCGAGCAGGAGCTCGGCTTCGCCCGCGCGCAGTTCGGTGACGATGCGACCGTCGACTTCGTGGCCGCCCTCGAGAGCGCCAAGGCGCAGCTCGCCGAGGCCTTCACGCTCAAGCAGCGCCTCGATGACGAGATCGCCGACACCGACGCCGACCGCCGCGAGTGGAACGAGCGCATCCTGCAGCTCTGCCAGGCCGCCAACGCCGAGCTCGACGAGAAGGCCGCCGACTTCGATGCGCTGCGCGAGCTCGAACGGACCGCCCCCGACGCGCTCGCCCGGGTAAGGGCGGAGCGCGAGACCGCGATCACCCGACTCCGCGACACCGAAGAGCGGATGACGCAGCTGCGCACGACCTATCGCGACACCGCGCTCAGCGCCGTCGCCGACAACGTCGATCAGGCGCGACAGCGTCTCGGGTTCGCCGAGCAGCAGCTGACCGAGGCCCAGACGGCTCTCGACGCCGGCGACGGCGGCGAGGCCGCCGTCGGCATCCGCGCGGCGGAAGAGGCCGTCGACCAGGCGCAGACCCTCGAGAACGCGGTCGAGAAGCAGGCTGCCGATCTGAGCGACGCCGAGGCGGCGGCATCCGCTCTCATCGCCGAGCTCGAGCGCGAGACGGCCGCGTCCGGCGCGCTCCCCGATCCGGACGGTCAGGTCGCCGCTGCGGTGGCGGCCACGCGGCAGGTCACCCAGCTCGCCCGCGACGAAGTGGCGGCGACGCCTCGCGACCCGCTGGCGACCCTGCAGCGGCTCCAGGCCGCCGATCAGCAGCTGGATGCCCTCGTGGCGGGCATCCGCGATGCTCAGGCCGAGCAGCAGCGGCTGACCGAGGGCCTGGCACGCACCCTCGCCGCCGCCCGCGCCCGAGTCGCCGCGGCCGAGGATTACATCATGACCAGGCGCGGGGCGGTGGGCGCGAACGCCCGCACCCGCCTGGCCGAAGCCGGCGCGGCCGCGGTCCGCGCCGAGCAGCTGCAGACCTCCGACCCGCGCGCGGCGCTGGCCGAGGCGCAGCGCGCTCAGGCGCTCGCCGACGAGGCCCTCGCCTCGGCTCAGCGCGACGTCGGCGCGTTCGACCGCGGCGGGTACAACAGCGACGGCATGTTCGGCGGCGGCCCGGGCGGGGGTGGCGGCAGCGACATCCTCGGCGCGATCCTCGGCGGCATCGTGGTGAACTCCCTCCGCAGCGGCGGCGGCTCATCGCGGCGCTCCGGAGGGTCCGCCTCGTTCGGCAGCCGCCGCTCGGGCGGCGGCGGATTCCGCACCGGTAGCTTCGGTGGTGGAGGCACCCGCGGGCGCCGCGGAGGTGGCCGCTTCTGATGATCCGCATATGCGGGCACCCCACCCACCCACGACGACGTCCGAACCCCGAGCTCCGGCTCACCTCACGTACCGACAGGAAGGAAACATGATGGCCAAGCAGTCCATCTTCGGTCGCATCTCCACGC
This sequence comes from Microbacterium invictum, assembly GCF_034421375.1. NCBI lineage: Bacteria > Bacillati > Actinomycetota > Actinomycetes > Micrococcales > Microbacteriaceae > Microbacterium > Microbacterium invictum. The sequence goes on from NZ_CP139779.1 coordinate 2,463,382, forward strand.
TCGTCCGAGCGAACATCAACGCCCTCATCGACCAGGCCGAGGATCCGCAGAAGATGCTCGATCAGCTGGTGCGCGACTACACCAACTCGATCGCCGACGCCGAGTCGGCGATCGCCGAGACCATCGGCAACCTGCGCCTGCTCGAGCGCGACCACCAGGAGGACGTGCAGGCCGCGGCCGAATGGGGCAACAAGGCCCTCGCCGCCAGCCGCAAGGCCGACGAGCTGCGGACCCAGGGCAACACCGTCGATGCCGACAAGTTCGACAACCTCGCCAAGATCGCGCTGCAGCGCCAGATCAGCGAGGAGAGCGAGGCGCGGGCGATCGCCCCGACCATCGCCACGCAGACCGAGGTCGTCGACAAGCTCAAGGACGGCCTGAACGGCATGAAGCAGAAGCTCGAGCAGCTGAAGTCCAAGCGCTCCGAGCTGCTGTCGCGTGCGAAGGTCGCCGAGGCGCAGACCAAGGTGCACGACGCCGTCCGGTCCATCGACGTGCTCGACCCCACGAGCGAGCTCGGCCGGTTCGAGGATAAGGTCCGGCGCCAGGAGGCCCTGGCCCAGGGCAAGCAGGAGCTGGCCGCGTCGAGCCTGGACGCCCAGTTCAACGCCCTCGAGGATGTCGGCGAGCTGACCGAGGTCGAAGCGCGCCTGGCTGCGCTGAAGACCGGCGGCCCGACGCCCCAGGCGCTCCCGGCCAGCCCCGACACGGTCTGATCGCACGGACGGGGGTGGGCGCGTCGTCGCCCACCCCCGTCGCCGTTCTCAACGGAAGGAGCAGACGTGGCACGGTTCATCGTCGTCCCGCAGTGGCAGGGCTCGTCGTCGTCACGGGCCATGCGTCTGATCGACGGGGCGCTCGCGATCGCCGGCGACCTCCCCCGCACCGCGACCACGATCCTCGAGGTCCCCACCGAAGCCGGCGAGGACCTCGGCTCAGGGGTGCGCCGATTCAGCTCGCTCACCCGGATCGCCGAACTCGTCTCGCGCGCGGTCACCGATGGCGACGGGCCGGCGGTGGTGGTCGGCGGCGACTGCGGGGTGGCGCTCCCCTCTCTCCGGGCGCTCGACACCTCGGACATCGCCGTCCTCTGGCTCGACGCCCACGCCGATCTGCAGACACCGGCGACCTCGCCGAGCGGCGCCTTCCACGGAATGGTCGTGCGAGCCCTCCTCGGCGACGCTCCGGCGGGGCTCGCCCTGGATCCGCCCCTCCCCGCCGCGCGGGTCCTCCTGGCCGGAACCCGCGAGTTCGATCCCGAAGAGGAGGCCTTCGCCCCGGCATCCGGGATCACCCTCCTCGGCGCTGACGCCCTCGCCGACCCCGACCGGATCGCCGACGCGGTCGTGGCGACCGGCGCGAGCCGGGTCTACCTCCACGTCGACCTCGACGTGCTCGACCCCGGACTCATCAGCGGGGTGAGTCATCCCGTGCCCTTCGGCGCAACGGTGGAGCAGGTCGTCGGCACGATCCGCGCCGTCCGCGCCAAACTCCCACTTGCGGGCGCGACCCTCACCGAGTTCTCCCCCGCCGAACCCGAGGTCGCCGTCGACGACCTCGGCGCCATCCTGCGCATCGTCGGGGCGCTGGCGTGAGCGGCGAGGGCGCCGATCCCGACCGGCTCATCCCCGCGTTCCTGCTGGACTCCCCCGTCAGCTACCTCGGATACCTCTACGGGTGCGCCCTCGGCCGCGTGTGGGGCGCCCTGTGGAGCACCGGCCGGGTCGAGCGCCGGGGCGGCCTGGTCGTCTTCCGCGGGATGCCGCGCTGGACCTTCGCCCGCGGGGGCGTCTGCGTGGGCGACTGCTTCCTCACCGGTGCGGGCACGATCGACGATCGGCTCCTCCGTCATGAGGCGGTGCACCGGCGCCAGTGGCGACGGTACGGACTGCTGATGCCGGTGCTCTACCTGCTGGCCGGCCGCGATGCGCTCCAGAACCGTTTCGAGATCGAAGCGGGCCTGGAGGACGGTCGCTACCTTCCCCGAAAGCCGGAGCGCCTCAGCGCGGAGAGCTGAGGCCGTAGCGGGGCGGCGTGTGGATGTGGGCGGGCGCGATCCCGCGGACGCCGGTCAGGTGCTCGACGATGTCGGCGGTTCCGAGGTACCCGCCGAGCAGGTGGATGCGCGTGGCGTCACCGTCGTCGCAGAGCATCTCGTCGGCCCAGGCGATCACCGCGCGGGACAGTGCCTCACCCGAGGCGCAGCCGCGGCCCGTGCCGGGAGCGCCGCTGCGGCGCGAGCGGTCGAGCCACGTGAGCACCATCCGCGGCGGCACCGCGATGTCGGTGCAGGCGGTGTCGTCGGGGATCTCGATGAACACACGACCGGTCGAGCACAGCGGCAGGGTCGACAGGAGCGCCTCGAGCTCGGCGAGCGAGGTCTCGTCGGCGGCGATCACGTGCTGCACCCGGGTGTGGCGCGACGACCGGCAGGCGGCGGTGTTGTGCTCGGTGGGCGACGGGGCGATCTTCGACATGGCCCTCTCACTATACCGCCGAGGAAGGGTTGCCTAACCTGATTCGCTCGATGCGAGGTCTTTCTCGGACGCGCCGGCCGGCTCGTCCACGAGAACCTCGCGCAGGCGCCGCACCTCGTCCTCGCCGAGCCCGTGCGCGACGAGGAAGCCCGCCGCGGACCCGTATCGCTCGTCGAGGTCGTCCAGGAAGGCGCGCATCACCGGCGCCGGGGATCGGGTGGCGAGCTCCTCCAGGTGGACGGCTTCGGGATGCCGCTCCTTCAGCCGCGCCACGATGTCACGGTTTCGCCACTCGGGCAGGAGCTCCTCGGTCCGGGCGTAGTCCGAGATGACCGCCTCGCGGTCCACTCCGACCGCAGCGAGCGCGATCGCGACGGTGACCCCCGTCCGGTCCTTCCCCACCGTGCAGTGGACCAGTGCGGGCGGGCCGTCGAGGATGGCGCGGATCGCCGCCACGATCTGCCCGCCCGACTCCTCGGCGAGCGAGCGGTACATGTCGGACAGGCTCATGTCCTCGGTGAAGAACGAGGTGACCGATCCGAGGAACAGCGGCACGTGCGCCGTGGTGACCGCCAGTGACTCCACCCGACTCGGAGCGTGGGCCACCTCGTCCTCGGCCCGCAGATCGACGATGGTCCGGATGCCCAGGCGACCGAGCGCCGCCACACCGTCGTCGTGGAGCTGGGCGAGGTTCCCCGACCGGAAAAGCACGCCCGAGCGCGTCCGCCCACGACCGGCCGGGAGCCCCCCGGTGTCGCGGAGATTGACGCTGCCGGGAACGGGCGGATCCGCGCCGGTCATCGCGGGGTCGCCGCGGCAGTCTCGCGCGGCGGAACCGGGTAGCGCCCGGCGATGGTGAGGCGGTTGAAGGCGTTGATCGAGATGAGGATCCAGCTGAGTGCGACGTACTCGGCCTCCGTCAGGACGCCCCCGACCCGGTCGTAGACGTCATCGGGGATCCCGTCCTCGTGGATGAAGGTGAAGGCCTCCGCGAGCTCCAGCCCGGCGCGCTCCCGATCGGAGAAGACGCCCGAATCACGCCAGGTGGCGATCTGCGTGACGGCGTCGGCGTCGAGCCCGGCCTTGATCCCCTTCTCCACGTGCACGCGCACGCAGTAGGCGCACCCGTTCAGCTGCGACGCATGGATCTGCACGATCTCCTTCAGACGATCGTCGATCCCGGCCTCGGCCGCGATCGCCCCGACCTGCTTCGCCAGGCCCGCGAGCGAGCTGTAGACGGCCGGAGCCGACTTCGACAGGTGTACGCGCTGTTCCGCGGTCATGGCGCCAGCCTACTCGCGCGCCCGCGGCCGGGCCTGCGGCAGAATGGCCGCGTGACCGAACCCGCCGATGAGTTCTCGTTCCTCGCCGATCAGGCCGCCGATGCCGGCCTCACTGGCCCGCTCCCTCGCGGTGAGCGCCTGCAGATCGACCTCGCCGACGGCCGGGTGGTGAGCGGACTGCGCTGGTGGTTCGACTCCCCCGACGACCGCCCCGTCGTGACGCTCCTGCACGGCGCCGGGCTAAACGCCCACACCTGGGACACGACGGTCATCGCCCTGGGCCTCCCCGCCGTCGCGATCGACCTGCCCGGCCACGGCGATTCGTCGTGGCGCACCGACGCGGCCTACGTTGGGCGGATGCTGGCACCCGACGTCGCTGCGGCGATCACCGCGTGGACCGATGGGCCGCAGGTGCTGGTGGGGCAGTCGCTCGGGGGCCTCACCGCCGCCGCGGTCGCCGCCGCGCAGCCCCATCTCGTCGAGAGCCTCGTGGTGATCGACATCACGCCCGGCCTCGACCCGAACGCGGGGGCGGCGGAGATCCGACGATTCTTCGCCGGCCCCACCGACTGGGCCAGCCGCGACGAGCTCGTCGACCGTGCGATGGCGTTCGGGCTCGGCGGCGGCACGCGGCAGAAGGCGGCCCGCGGAGTGTACTTCAACTCGCGCGTCCGCGCGGACGGACGCGTGGAATGGAAGCATCACTTCGCCCACCTCGCCGCGGCAGCGGGCGCCTCACCCGCCGAGGACGGCACCGCGGACGCCGGGAACGACGCCGTCGCCGCGGTCCTCGGCGAGGCAGGGTGGGAAGATCTCGCCGCCGTCCGCGTACCGCTCGCGCTGATCCGCGGCGAGCGCGGCTTCGTCACCGACGCCGATGTCGACGTCTTCCGCGAGCGCGTGCCCGCGGCATCCGTCCTCACTCTGGCGGGCGGCCACAACCTGCAGGAGGACGCCCCCGTCGCCCTGGCTGCGGAGCTGCGTCGCGCGGCCGGGAAGGGTTAACGCTTCTGTTGCGTTCGGTGTAACGGGTTCGGCAGGGCTCCCGAGGGTTCCCTAGGCTGTATCCGCACCACGGCTCGCCCGCGCGGGCCGGCAGGCATCCCCCACCCCCCGGATGCCGTCCCGAAAGGAATCACATGCTTCGCCGCACGGCCCTCGCCGCCACTGCTCTCTTCGCCGCCTCCGCCCTCGTGCTCGCCGGCTGCACCGCCTCCACCGGACCTGGCCCGACGGGCGCGACGGGCGAGCCCGACGCCGACGCCTCGGTCGCGATCCGGCTGGTGCTCGAGCCCGGAAACCTCGACATCCGCCAGACGACCGGCGCCGCCCTCGACCAGGTGCTCATCGACAACGTCTATCAGGGACTGGTATCGCGGACCACCGATCAGGAGATCGTCCCGGCGCTCGCCAGCGACTGGGAGGTTTCGGACGACGGCCTGACCTACACCTTCACGCTCGAGGAGGGCGTCACTTTCCACGATGGCCAGGAGCTGACCCCGCAGGACGTGGTCTGGTCGCTGCAGACCCGCAAGGACACCCCGGAATGGGCGGATTCCGCGCGTCTGGCGAACGTGTCGTCGATCACCGCGGACGGGCAGACCGTCACCCTGACGCTCGCGCAGCCCGACTCGAGCCTGCTGTGGAACCTCACCGGCCGCGCAGGGATCATCCTCAAGGAGGGCGACACCGTCGACTACCAGACGGCGGCCAACGGCACCGGGCCGTTCGTCCTCGAGGAGTGGCAGCAGGGAGCGAGCATCACCCTCACCCGCAACGACGCCTACTGGGGCGACGCCGCGGGCGTCGGCGAAGTGGTCTTCCAGTACATCGCCGAAGACCAGGCCGCGGTGAACGCCGCGGCCGCGGGCGAGGTCGACGTGCTCACCGGGTTCGACCCGAACCTCACCGAGCAGATCGAGCAGAGCGGCGACTGGACCGTCGTGCTCGGCACCGCCACCGACAAGAGCGTGCTGGCGATGAACAGCACCGCCGCACCCCTCGACGACCAGCGCGTGCGCCAGGCAATCCGTCAGGCGATCGATCACGACGCCATCGTCGAGGCGGTCGGTGCCGGGCAGACCCTGTACGGCCCCATCCCCGAGCCCGACCCCGGCTACGAGGACCTCAGCGACACGGCGCCGTACGACCCCGAAGCCGCGCGCGCGCTGCTCGAGGAGGCGGGGGTGGAAGACCTCGAGCTGACCCTCACGATCCCAGCCGACTACGGCACGACCATTCCGCAGATCCTCGTATCAGATTTCAACGAGGTCGGCATCACCCTCGAGGTCGACGCGGTCGACTTCGGCGTGTGGGTGAACGACGTATACACGAACAAAGACTACGAGCTCAGCTACGTGAATCACGCGGAGGCCCGCGACTTCGAGAACTGGGCCAACCCCGACTACTACTTCACGTACGACAACCCCGAGGTGCAGGACCTCTACGAGCAGTCGCTGCGCGCCACGGACGAGGCGGAGGCCGATGCCCTTCTCGCCGAGGCCGCGCGCATCGTCGCCGAGGATGCCGCGGCGGACTGGCTGTTCAATTGGGCCGGCGTGAGCGCGGTCGCCGCGGGCATCAACGGAATGCCCGTGGATAGCGTCAACGCCCGCCTGAACCTTGCAGAGCTGACCAAGAGCGACGGGTGATCCGGTACGCGCTGACCCGGGGAGCCCTGCTACTGCTGGGGCTGTTCGTGGCCAGCGCGCTCATCTTCCTCACCCTGCGCGTCCTACCCGGCGACGTCGCGCAGCAGATCGCCGGCACGAACGGCACCCCCGAGCAGGTCGCGGCGATCCGTGAGAGCCTCGGGCTGAATGCGCCGCTGTGGGCCCAGTACGTCGACTGGATCGGCGGGGTGTTCCGGGGAGACCTCGGCACCTCGCTCTACACGGGCCTGACGGTGACCGCTGAGCTCGCCGAGAAGGCCCGCGTGACGGTGCCACTCGGCATCCTGTCTCTCCTGTTCGCCCTCGCCGTCAGCATCCCGCTCGGCGTGCTCTCGGCGCTCCGGCGCGGGCGCGCCGACGGCACCGCGCTGAGCGTCGGGGCGCAGGCCGTCGCCGCGGTGCCTGTGGTGTGGGCCGGCATGATGCTCGTCGTGGTCTTCGCGGTGTGGCTGGGCTTGCTCCCCGCCCAGGGCTTCCCCCGGGGCGGCTGGAGCCAGCCGGTCGACGCCCTCCGCGCCCTGATCCTCCCCGCGCTCACGATCGGCATCATCGAAGGGGCGATGCTGCTGCGGTTCGTGCGGAGCGCCACCCTCCAGGCGATCGGGCAGGACTACGTCCGCACCGCCGCGGCCAAGGGCCTCACCCGCAACGCCGCCCTGATCCGGCACGGGCTGCCGAACGTCGGGCTCTCGGTCATCTCGGTGCTCGGCCTCCAGGTGGCCGGCATCGTCGTGGGAGCCGTGATCATCGAGCAGCTGTTCAGCCTGCCCGGGATCGGACGGATGCTGGTGAGCGACGTCGGCGCTCGGGATCTGCCGATGGTGCAGGGCGAACTGCTGATCCTCACTGGTTTCGTGCTGCTCGTCGGCTTTTTCGTCGACCTCGTCCACCGCCTCCTCGACCCTCGGCAGCGGGAGGCGGCATGAGCGCCCTCCGACGACTCTGGGCCCTCTCGACCGGGCGCTTCGGGCTGATCGTCGTCGCCGTCATCCTCCTCACGGCCGCGGTGTCGCTCGTCTGGACCCCCTTCGACCCGCAGCAGGTCGACATCCCGAACCGCTGGGCGCCGCCCGGGTGGCCGCACGTGCTCGGCACGGACGGCACGGGCCGCGACATCCTGAGCCTCCTCATCGCCGGCTCGCGGACGACCGTGGTCGTCGCGGTCGGCGCGGGCGTCGTGGCGACCGTGCTCGGCCTCGCCCTCGCAGCGCTCGGCGCGCTCACCCGCCGGTGGGTACGGGAGACGGTGGCGGTGGCCGTCGACATCCTCATCGCCTTCCCGGTGCTCCTCATCGCCATGATGATCTCGGCGGTCTGGGGCGGGTCGCTCTGGGTCGTGATCTGGGCCGTGGGCATCGGGTTCGGCGTGAACATCGCCCGCGTCACCCGCCCCGAGCTCCGCCGCGTTCTGCAGAGCGACTTCGTGCTCGCCGGCCGGGCCTCGGGTCTCACCCCGGCGCAGAACCTCGTCCGCCACCTGCTGCCGAACGTCGCGCCGGTCTTCATCGTCCAGCTGTCGTGGGGCATGGCCGTGGCCGTCCTCGCCGAGGCGGGACTGTCGTACCTCGGGTTCGGCGCTCCCCCGACCGAGCCGTCGTGGGGGCTGCTGCTGGCGGAGCTTCAGCAGTACCTCACCGTGTATCCCCTCTCGGTGCTGTGGCCGGGACTCGCGATCACCTTCACGGTGCTCGGGCTGAATCTGCTGGGCGACGGCATCCGCGACGCCACCGACCCCACCCTGTCCCGCCGGGGCGGGTCCGCCCGCCGCGCCCGGACGCACGTGCCGGAGGTCGTCGCATGAGCCTGTCGGTGCGCGACCTCGTCGTCGAGATCGACGGCCGACGCGTCGTCGACGGCATCTCGTTCGAGGTTCCCGACGGCGCGCGGCTGGGACTCATCGGCGAGTCGGGCTCGGGCAAGTCGCTCACCGCGCTGGCGATCCTCGGGCTCCTCCCCGACGGTGCGACCGCGTCGGGAAGTGTGTCGTGGAACGGCCGCGAGCTCATCGGCCTTCCCGACCGAGAGCTCGCCGAGCTTCGCGGCGACGAGATCGGCATCGTCTTCCAAGAACCCCGCACGGCGCTGAACCCGATCCGCACGATCGGGCGCCAGATCGCCGAGTCGGTGCGCATCCACGAGGGTGCGAGCAGGAGGGATGCCGCGACGCGGGCCGTCGCCGAAGCGGCGCGCGTCGCCCTGCCCGACCCCGACGGGATCGTCAGGCGCTACCCGCACCAGCTCTCCGGCGGGCAGCGCCAGCGGGTCGCGATCGCCATGGCCCTCGCCTGCCGGCCGCGGCTGCTCATCGCCGACGAGCCCACCACCGCCCTGGACGTGACGATCCAGGCCGAGATCCTCGAGCTCCTCCGCGCCCTCGTCACCGACGACGGGATGTCGCTGATCTTCATCACCCACGACCTCGCCGTCTTGGCGCAGGTCGCCACCCACGCCGTCGTCCTCGAAGACGGCCGGATCGTCGAGACCGGCCCGGTCGCCACGCTCCTGCGCGACCCCGCCTCCCCCGTCACGCGGGGACTGCTCCGCGACGCCACCGCCACCCTGTGGCGCCCCGAGGGGAGGACGCCGTGAGCGACATCCTCGTGAGCGCCCGCCGCCTCACCCGCCGGCACGCGCTGCCGAAGAAGACCCTCTTCCAGCGGCGCGGGTACACAACCGCGCTCGAGGACGCCGACATCGATGTCCGAGAGGGCAGCACCCTCGGCATCATCGGCGAGTCGGGTTCGGGCAAGTCCACCCTGGTGAGACTTCTTCTCGGGCTCGATGCCCCCACCTCCGGCACCGTCGAGGTCGACGGTCGCGCCGTCGACGCCACCGCCTCGGCGCGCTCGCTGCACTGGCTCCGGCGCCTGACGGGCGTGGTGTTCCAGGACCCCTACGCCTCGCTCGATCCGCGGATGAGCGTCGGGCGCATCGTCGGAGAGCCCCTCTGGGCCCTGGGCATCGAGGGCGACCGGCGGGCGAGGGTGCGGGAGGTGCTCGCGCAGGTCGGACTCGAGGCCGAGATGACCGAGCGCTTCCCTCACGAGTTCTCGGGCGGCCAGCGGCAGCGGATCGCCCTGGCCCGCGCGCTCGTGCACCGGCCGCGCCTGCTCGTCGGCGATGAGCCGCTCTCGGCGCTCGATGTCACCGTCCGAGCGCAGATCCTCGCTCTGCTCGCCGACCTCCGACGTCAGGAAGACCTCACCCTCGTGATGGTCTCGCACGACATCGGCGTCGTCCAGAGCATCTGCGACGAGGTGGTGGTGATGAAAGACGGCCGCATCGTCGAGGAGGGGCCGACCGAGAAAGTGCTCCAGCAGCCGCAGGTGGCCTACACCCGGCGGCTGCTGGCCTCCGTGCCCACGATCGATCCGCCCGGCGACCGCCCCGGCGTCGGAGGGGGGCGTTAGCGTGGTCGCCATGCGCGCGATCATCCCCCCCTATCTCCTTGCCCGTATCGCCTCGGTCGGTGAACCCGCCTTCGCCCACGCGGCCGCCGCGGCGCGCGCCACCCTCCAGGCCACCCCGCCCTACCGCATCGCCCGCCGTCGCCTGCGTCTGTCGATCGACGAAGACGGCACGATCACCGCCGAGACCGCCCCCGCGCCAGACCGCACGATCTCCGATGCCGGCGGTCGCGAGGTGCTGCCCGGCCGGCGGGTACGCGGCGAAGACGACCCCGCCACCGGCGACGCCGCCGTCGACGAAGCCTTCGACGGCCTCGGCATCACCTTCGACGCGTTCTGGGACGCCTTCGCGCGCAACAGCATCGACGGCGCCGGAGCACCGCTCCTGGCCACGGTGCACTACGGACGCGACTACGACAACGCGTTCTGGAACGGCGAGCGCATGGTCTTCGGCGACGGCGACGGCGAGGTGTTCACGGGATTCACCGGATCGCTCACCGTCATCGCCCACGAGCTCGCTCACGGGGTCATCGAGGCGGCGGGGGGCCTGGAGTACCAGGACCAGTCGGGAGCGCTGAACGAATCGATCGCCGACGTGTTCGGCGTGCTCGTCGAGCAGCAGCACTTCGGACAGACCGCCGACGAGGCCAGCTGGCTCGTCGGCGAGGGGATCTTCACTGACGCCGTGCAGGGGCGGGCCCTCCGATCGCTCGCGGCGCCGGGGACGGCGTATGACGACGACATCCTCGGCCGCGACCCGCAGCCGGGGCACATGGATGACTTCGTCGTGACCGACGACGACAACGGCGGCGTCCACATAAACTCCGGCATCCCCAATCGCGCGTTCCACCTGTGCGCCACCGCCCTCGGCGGCTACGCCTGGGAACGCGCGGGACGGGTCTGGTATCTCACCCTGACGTCGGGCACGCTCTCCCCCACCGCGGACTTCTCGACGTTCGCGGCCGCCACGGTCGCCGTCGCCCGGGCGGAGTACGGTGAATCATCCGAAGAAGCAGCGGCCGTGCGCGCCGCCTGGGCGGGCGTCGGGGTCGACCTCGCCGGGTAAGGCGTCGCGGCCCCGAGAGAGCGACGTGGACGGGGATGAGCGATCAGACGGATGACGGCGACGGCACGGACGCGGTGGTGGTGATCCTGGTGGAGCGCACCGGGGGTGTCACCGGGATCCCCCGGCGATGGCGCGCGGAGGCCGAGGGCGACGACGCGTCATCCTGGTTGCCGCTCATCGACGCCTGCCCCTGGGACGGGTCCTCTCGCCCAGGACGCGGCGCAGACCGGTTCCGCTGGCGGGTGCACGCGAGGTGGCACGGCGCCGACCGCGAGGCCGAGTTCGGCGACGCCGACCTGGAAGGACCGTGGCAGACCCTCGTCGAGCGCGTGCGCGAGCACGGCCGGCCGGGCTGATCAGCGCCCGAAGAGCGCGCGGCGCTTCTTCTGAGGTTTCAGCGACTTCTGCAGGTACACCGTTCCGAGCCACCGGCCGAACTTGAAGCCGACCCGGCCCATGCGCCCGACCTCTTCGAAGCCGAGCTTCTCGTGCAGCGCGATGGACGCCTCGGCGCCCTTGTCGCTGATCACCGCCACCATCTCGCGGATGCCCGCCTGCTCGCACGCGGCGATCAGCGCCTCCAGCAGCGCCCGCCCGAGCCCTTTCCCCGTCGCGGCCTGCCCGAGGTAGATGGAGTTCTCCACCGAGTACCGGTAGGCCGACTTGCTCGACATCGGCTGCACGTAGGCGTAGCCGAGGATCTGACCCGACGGCGACTGGGCCACGAGGAACGGCAGGCCGAGCTTGTGCAGGTGTGCGACCTTGTCGCGCCACTGCGCGACCGACCACTTCTTCTCGTCGAAGGTGACCACGGAGTTGGTGACGTAGTAGTTGTAGATCTCCCGGATGTCGGGGATGTCGGCGTCGGCGACCGGGCGGATCTCGAACGAGAACGGGCGCTCCGGCTCGGGACGGCGGCGAAGATGACGGGGCACCCGGCGCCTCGCCGTTTCGTACTCCTCCTCCAGCATGGCGACAGCCTACGCGGCGGCCGGCAGGCGCCAGTCGACCGGTGATGCGCCCTGCGCGGCGAGGAGCTCGTTCGTGCGCGAGAAGGGCCGGGACCCGAAGAATCCGCGGCTCGCCGACAGGGGCGACGGATGCGCCGAGGAAAGGACGGGGGTCTCGCCGAGGAGCGGACGCAGGGTCGCCGCATCCCTCCCCCAGAGGATCGCCACGAGGGGACGGTCACGGGCGGCGAGCACGCGGATGGCGTGGTCGGTGACGCGCTCCCACCCCCACCCGCGATGCGAGCCGGGTTCTCCGGGCCGGACGGTGAGCACGCGGTTCAGCAGCATGACGCCCTGATCGCTCCACGCCGACAGGTCGCCGTGCGCCACGGGCTCGATGCCGAGGTCGTCGTCGAGCTCGCGGTAGATGTTCGCCAGGCTCCGCGGCAGAGGGCTGACGCGGGGGTCGACCGCGAACGAGAGCCCGATCGGATGCCCCGGGGTGGGGTACGGGTCCTGCCCGACGATCAGCACCTTGACGTCGTCGAGCGGGCGTGAGAAGGCGCGCAGGACGGCATCCCCGGCGGGGAGGTAGCGGGCGCCCGCGGCGGTCTCGGCACGCAGACGCTCGCCGAGCGCGGCGATGTCGGGAGCGACGGGGGCGAGGGCGTTCGCCCACCCGGCGTCCAGGAGACCGGCCTCGGCGAGCTCGTCGAGCGTGCGCGCCATCATCCCGCCGTGCGCGCGTGCAGCGGCCCGCGGGCCAGCAGGTGCTGCGCCGACTGCGCGACCGGTCGCATGGTGACGAGGTCGAGGTTGACGTGCCCCGGCGCCGAGAGCGCGTAGCCGATCACGTCGGCGACGTCGTCGGCGGTGAGGGGCGCTTCGACGTCCTCGTACACACGGTCGGCGGCGGCGCGGTCGCCGCCCAGCCGGTTGAGGGTGAACTCCTCGGTCTGCACCATGCCCGGGGCGATCTCGATCACCCGGAGCGGCTCGCCGTTGAGCTCCAGACGCAGCGCGTGGGCGATCATCGACTGCCCCGCCTTCGCGGCGTTGTACCCGGCGCCGCCGGCGTAGGCGACCTGCGCGGCCGTCGAGGTGACGAAGACCACGTCGGCGTGGGCGGCCCGGTCGGCGGCGGCGCGGCGCAGGAGCGGCAGCAGCGCCGCGGTGAAGCGCTGCGTGGCGAGCACGTTGACCTCGAACATCCACTGCCAGTCGTCGGGGTCGCCGTCTTCGACGCGGTCGGCGCCGCGCGCGCCCCCGGCGACGTTGACGAGCGCGTCGACCGGTCCGGTCTCGGCGAGCCACTGGGCGAGCGCCTCGACGTCGGCCGCCGCGGTGAGGTCGGCGGCGAACGCGGCCGCGCCGATCTCGTTCTCCAGCGCTGCGAGGCGTTCCGCCCGCCGCGCCACGGCGACCACGTCCCAACCGAGGGTTCGAAGCTTCCGCGCCGTCGCCTCGCCGATCCCCGAGCTCGCTCCGGTGACCACCGCGCGCCGGGCGGTCGGTCGATCTGCGGCATCCGTCGTCGTGGCATCGGTCATACACCTCACGCTACAAGCCGCGCCCGGCGCCGGGCGCACCGCGCCTGCGCGCCCGCGTTACGTCACATTTCCCCGCCATTGTCGGGTCGAGACGCCTTCCGTACCCTCGGAGAGGTCGCGGGACCCGCCGCGGCACCCATCGACCGGTAGGAGCAGCCCATGTCCGCACCCGAGAACTGGCGTTTCGAGACCAAGCAGATCCACTCGGGCGCCCAGCCCGACCCGGTGACGAAGGCCCGCGCCACGCCCATCTACCAGACCACGTCGTACGTGTTCGACAACACCGACCACGCCGCGAACCTCTTCGCGCTGGCCGAGTTCGGCAACATCTACACCCGCATCCAGAACCCCACGCAGGATGTCGTCGAGCAGCGCATCGCGGCGCTCGAAGGCGGCACCGGGGCGCTCCTGGTCTCCAGCGGCCAGGCGGCCGAGACCTTCGCGATCCTGAACCTCGCCGAGGCGGGCGACCACTTCGTCTCGTCGAGCTCGATCTACGGCGGCACGTACAACCTCTTCAAGTACACCCTCGCCAAGCTCGGCATCCAGGTCACGTTCGTCGAGAATCAGGACGACCCCGAGGAGTGGCGTCGCGCGGTGCGACCCAACACCAAGGCGTTCTTCGCCGAGACGATCGGCAACCCCAAGATCAACGTCCTCGACATCCGCACCGTCGCCGACGTCGCGCACGAGGCGGGGGTTCCGCTCATCGTCGACAACACCATCGCCACGCCGTACCTCATCCGTCCCTTCGAGCACGGCGCCGACATCGTCCTGCACTCGGCGACGAAGTTCCTCGGCGGCCACGGCACGGTGATCGGCGGCGTGATCGTCGACGGCGGGTCGTTCGAGTGGTCGAAGAACGTCGACCGCTTCCCGGCCTTCACCGAGCCCGACCCGTCGTACCACGGGGCGAGCTACACCGCGGCGGTCGGCGACGGGCTGGCCTACATCATCAAGGCGCGCGTGCAGCTGCTCCGCGACCTCGGGTCATCCATCTCCCCCAACAGCGCCTGGCTGCTCCTGCAGGGCATCGAGACGCTGTCGCTGCGCATCGAGCGTCACGTGCAGAACGCACAGGAGATCGCCGAGTGGCTCGAGAACCAGTCCGACGTGGCGTCGGTGAACTACTCGGGCCTTCCCACCTCGCCCTGGTACGCCGCCGCGAACCGCTACGCCCCGAAGGGCGTCGGCGCCGTGCTGTCGTTCGAGTTGAAGGGCGGTGTGGATGCGGGCCGCGCGTTCGTGAACTCGCTGACCCTTTTCAGCCACCTGGCCAACATCGGCGACGTGCGCTCGCTCGTCATCCACCCCGCCTCGACCACCCACTCGCAGCTCACGCCCGAGCAGCAGCTCACCGCCGGGGTGACCCCCGGGCTCGTGCGCCTCTCGGTGGGCATCGAGAACGTCGACGACCTCAAGGCCGACCTCGAGCAGGCCCTCGCCGCCGCGCGCCAGGTCTCGGAGGCCGCGCGCGCCTGACCCGGCGCGCCCCGGGGCGCCCCGCGAACTCGACCAGGGTTCGCGGGGCGCTCTGCGTCTCGGTGCGGACGCGCGGCGCGGCGCGGCACCGAGGCACGACGCCCCCCCCCCCCCCCCCGCGGCATCCGTCCCCTTCTCCGGCAGCGCGTGTGGCCGTCCGGCGCACTCCCGCGGAGATCCACGCTCCCACGGACCGATCCCGCCTCACACGACCGCGCGAACGCGGATCTCCTCGGGAGCGAAAGGATGCGACGCCGCCGCCGCGCCCACAGGACCCGCATCCCTCACTCAGTTCCGCACTTTCCCGCGGAGATCTACGCTCCCGCGGACCGATCCTGCCCACACGACCGCGCGAGCGTGGATCTCCGCAGGAGTGCGAGGATGCCACCACGCGCCTCGCCCGCAGAACGCCACTCCTGGGCTCAGCCCGCCGGGTTCCCGCGGAGATCTACGCTCCCGCGGACCGATCCTGCCCACACGACCGCGCGAGCGTGAATCTCCGCGTGTGCGAAGTGGGCCTGCACGCCGCACGCCGCACGCCGCACGCCGGGCGCCGCGCACCCGTGTGCACCCGACCGCCGCCAGACCCAACCGCCGCGCGCGACCGCGGCGCCGTCAGACCTTCATGCGCGGGCGCACCCGCGCCAGCCCGCCGTCGACGGCGAGCACCTGACCGGTGATCCAGTCGTTCGCGGGGTCGAGGAGGAAGGCCACGGCCCGCGCGACGTCATCGGGCTGGCCGAGGCGCCCGAGCGCGTGCATGGCCTCGGACACCTTCCGCGCCCCCTCGGTCTCGGTCAGCGACGCCGTCAAGGACGTCTCGGTCAGCCCGGGGGCGACGGCGTTGACCCGGAGGTTCCGCGACGCGTACGTCGCCGCAGCCGACAGCGCCAGCCCGATCACTCCGGATTTCGCGGCCGCGATCGCCTCGTGGTTCGCCGTTCCGTGCATGGCCGCCGCGGATGACACGAGCACGACCGATCCGCCGCGCTTGAGGTGCTTGCCCGCACCGCGCACGGTCGCGAACGCCGTCGTGAGCGAGGCGGCGATCACCTCGTCGTACTCCTCGGCGGTGGTCAGGTGCGCCGGCTTGAGCAGCAGCGACCCGGCGAAGCACGCCACGCCGTCGAGCTCGCCCGCCGCGGCGAACACGTCGTCGACGGCCGCGAAGTCGGTGGCGTCGAGGATGTGGTCGGGGGTGATGGTGTGGTCGCCGCGGGCGGTCGTGATGACCTCGTGTCCGCCGTCGCGCAGGATGTCCGCGGTGGCCTGGCCGATGCCGCTCGATGCGGCGATGAGAAGGAAGCGCGCCATGCTCCCATCATCGTGCGCTCAGACGGGGGCGGGCTCGAATCGGCCGGATCCGGGCAGGGCGACCCAGACGCGGGCACCGCCGAGCGGCGCGTCGCTGATGCCGATCTGCCCGCCGTGCGCTTCGACGATGCGGCGGCAGGTGGCAAGGCCCAGCCCCAGTCCCGGCGCGACGACGTTCTCGCCCCGCTCCATGAGCCCGAAGACCCGTTCGCGCTCGGCGACGGGGACGCCGGGGCCGTTGTCGTCCACGACCAGACGGATGCCCGCGGCCGAGCGCTCCGCACGCACCTCGACGTGCGGCCGCGTCCCCGTGGCGGCGGCGAACTTCACGGCGTTGGCGACCAGGTTCTCGACCAGGACCCGCAGCATGGTCCGATCGCCCTCGAGGTCGGAGTCGGCGATCACCGCGATGTGCGCGCCGCTGTCGCTCAGGGCGGCGTGCAGGTCATCCTGGATCTCCTCCAGCAGGTCTGCGACGTCCACGCGCACCGGCGTCGGCGGCACCCCGCCCACGCGCGCGAAGGCGAGCAGGTCGTCCAGCATGTTCGACATGCGATGCGCCGCGGCTTCGGCGCGCTCGATGGCCCGGGATGCGGCGGGCGCACCGGCGAGCTCGGGGGCGTCGACGGCGAGCTCGAGGAATCCGCTGATCGCGGTCAGCGGGTTGCGCAGGTCATGGCTGACCTGGCGGGCGAAGCCCTCGAGGGCCTCGTTCGACCGGCGCAGCTCGCGCGCGAGCCTCCGCAGCTCGAGGACGTCGACCACCTGGCGGGCGAGGACGTCGAGCGCCGCGCCCTGCTCGGCGGTGAGCGCGCCGGGATCGTCGTCGAAGACGCAGAGGGTGCCGATGGGCACGCCGCCCGGCGTCACCAGGGGGCTCGAGGCATAGAACCGGATGCGGGCGATGTCGCCGGTGACGAAGGGGTTCTGAGCGAATCGCTCGTCGCGTCGGGCATCGCTGACGATGACGCGCTGGGCGTTCTCGAAGACGACCGCGCACATGGAATCGTCTCGCGAGCAGGTGGACGCCGCGATCCCCACCGTGGCGATCTGGTGCTGCTGCCGGTCGTCGATGATGTTGATCACCGCCGTGGGCACCCCCGAAATGGTCGCCGCCAGGCGCACCAGGCCCTCGAGGTCGGGCTCGGGAGGCTCGCCGATGACGCCGTACTGCGCGATCACCTCGCGGCGCGTCGCGTCCTGTGCTGTGCTCACGTGCGTCCCCCCGGGCCCCACAATAGCCGGGGGCGTAACACGGCGCTGGGCGGCGCGGCCAACGGCGAGAATGGCAGGCATGGACTGGCAGACCTCCGAAGACACGGTGCCGAGCGCCCCCGTGACAGAGGCCGATGCCCGTCTGCTCCTCGGCCGCCCGCCCGTGACCGGCGCCTGGCGCGACGGCGACCCGGCAGGAGCACGCCAGTTCGCCGCCTTCGGGGCGTTCCGCACCGAGGGCGGCCGGGAGCTCCCGGGCATCCGCATCGCGTTCGAGACCTGGGGCGAGCTGAATCCGGCTCGCGACAACGCCGTGCTGATCCTCCACGCCCTCACCGGTGACAGCCACGTCACCGGCGAGGCCGGTCCGGGGCATCCCACCGACGGCTGGTGGGACGACATCGTCGGCCCGGGCGCACCCGTCGACACCGACCGCTGGTACGTGGTCGCACCCAACATGCTGGGCGGATGCCAGGGCTCGACCGGGCCGGCGAGCGTCGCGCCCGACGGCTACGAGTGGGCGTCGCGGTTCCCGTACCTGACCATCCGCGATCAGGTCGCCGCCCAGGTGCGCCTCGCCGACGCGCTCGGCGTCGACAGCTGGGCGGCGGTCATCGGCGGATCGATGGGCGGCATGCACGCGCTGGAGTGGGCCGTCTCGCACCCCGAACGGGTGGAACGGATGGCGGTGCTCTCGGCCCCGCCCGTGACCACCGCCGACCAGGTGGCGCTCAACTCGGTGCAGCTCGAGGCGATCCGCATCGATCCGCGGTTCCAGGGCGGGGAGTACTACGACGCCGGCGACGGCGACGGACCGCACCGCGGGCTCGCCCTCGCGCGTCGGATGGCGCTTCTGAACTACCGTTCGCCGACCGAGCTCAATTCGCGCTTCCAGCGCTCGTGGCAGTCCGGTGTCAGCCCGCTCGGCCACGGCGGACGCTTCGCGGTGGAGAGCTACCTCGACTTCCACGGCAACAAGTTCACGCGCCGCTTCGACGCGAACAGCTACCTAACCCTCGTCGAGGCGATGAATTCGCACGACATCGGTCGCGACCGCGGCGGGGTCGAGAGCGCGCTGGAGCGGGTGACGGCACGCGCACTGGTGCTCGGTATCGACAGCGACCGCCTCTTCCCGGTCGACGGACAGCACCGCATCGCCCGGGGGCTGCGCCACAACATCGACGGCGACCGCGCTGTGGAGCTCGTCAGCGACTTCGGCCACGACGGATTCCTCATCGAGACCGCGCGGGTCGGGCACCACCTCGCGCGGCTGCTCTCCGTCTAGGCGCGCAGGTAGCGCCAGGGAAGGCGCCCGATCTCCAGTCGATGGCGGCGATCGCCGGGCCCCGGCGCGGCGAATTCTGCATCCTCGGCCCAGAGCAGGATCGGTCCGTCGGGTCCGCGGCGCGCCACCGTGTCGAATCGCCGCACCCCGGCCATCCGGGCGTGCTCGATCGCCTCGCGCACACCCGCAGCCCCCACCAGCCCGTGAAGGGTCACCCACGTCGGCGGGTACAGCACGAGGTCGCCGCGACCGTGGGCGGCGAGGGCCTCGACGAGCCGGAGCCACCGGGCGCGCTCGACCTCGCCCGCAGCGAGGACGAGATCCTCCGCGTCGCCCGTGCGCAAAGCCCCTGCGAGGAAGAACCAGGTGCGGATCCGCAGCGGCAGGCCCGGGGGCGGCTCCCACCGCGACAGCGTCACGAGCGTCTCCTCCGTCAGGTCGAGACCGATCTCCTCCCGCGTCTCGCGCACGGCGGCCCGTCGGGCGGTCGCCTGCTCGTCGCCGGGCTCGCCACCGGCCGCGTCGACCGGCTCGACCATCCCCCCGGGGAAGACCCAGGCGCCCGCGAACGACCCCCGCGGGGGCCGCTCCAGCAGCAGCGCCTCGACCCCCGACGCCGTGTCGCGGAGCAGCACTGCGGTGCCGGCGACCGGCACACCGGGATCGTCGCCGTCGTCCTCGGCCCTCGGGCGCGACTCGCCGGCGGCGTCGGCCAGCACCCGGGCCAGTCGGTCGGCGGCGGAGGGCGCGCCCGGCTCCTCGGCCGACCGGGTCACGCCTCTGGCGACGGGTCGGCGTCGCTCTCGAGCGCGCGCTCCAGGCGGTCGATCTTGGCGTCGATCTCGCCCGTCCGCCCGGGACGGATGTCGGCCTTGAGCACGAGCGACACCCGCGACCCGAAGGGCAGGACCGCCTCGGTCGCGCGCTTGACGACGTCCATCACCTCGTCCCACTCGCCTTCGAGCTCGGTGAACATCGACGTGGTCCGGTGCCGCAGGCCCGAGGTGCGCACCACGCGGACGGCGGCGGCGACGGCATCGTGAACGGAGCCGTCGGAACGGCCGGTGCCGCTCGGGGCGACGGAGAAGGCGACGAGCATGTGGTCCTCTCGGAAGACGGGATCAGGTCAGGGCGTCCACGGCGGCGGGCGCGGGCACGCGTCGGGGCGATCGCACGAGGAGGGCGACACTCCACACCAGGAGCGCGGCGAGCAGGATGTTGCGCAGCGTCAGCGCGCCGACGGCGATCGGATCGCCTCCGAGCACGCGGTCGTACCAGAGCGGATAGACCAGCTGCGTGAGGGCAGCGGCGACGAGCGCCAGGCAGGCCGGCGACCACCACCGGTCGCGGTCGAGCACGAGGCCGACGACGAGGGGCGCGACGATCCACGTGAGGTACTGGGGCGACCCGACCTTGTTGGTGACGATGAGGACGAGCACGAGACTGAGCGCCAGGGCGGGGAAGATCCGCAGGAACGGGATGCCGCGGCGCACCTGCACCGCGCCGAGCACCGTCACCACGGCGACCGCTCCCCCCAGCACGAGGGTCATCGCCTCGCTCACGGCCGCGGCGCCCGGGCCGGCGACCTGCCAGGTCAGGATCTCATCGTCGTAGTACACCCGGGAGTCGGCGACGCCCCCGACGGCGCGCCAGAGCCAGTAGACGCTGACGGGCGCCTCGACCTGCAGGCCGCGCTCGGTCTGATCGAAGACGAAGCCGAAGAGGTGCCTCGCTCCGCCCACCGCGACGACGATGCCGATCACGATCGCCGACAGCGCCGCGGCACCGCCGAGCAGGGCGAGGCGGCGACGCACGGCGACGAGGGCGGCGAGGAGCAGCGCGGCGGGCCAGACCTTGATCCACGTGGCCGCCGCGAGGAGCGTCGCGGCGAGCCAGGGTCTGCTAAGCAGCCACAGACACCCTGCGACGGCGAGGGGAACGGTGACCGCATCCAGACGGTACAGCCCGACCGGACCGAGCGCGACGATGAACACCAGCCAGAACCACGCAGCAACCGTGCGGCCCTGCGACCGGCCCCGCCCCACGAGGACCGCGAACGCCGCCGCATCGAGGGCGGTGACGACGACAGGCCAGGCGACGAGGTACGAGCCGAACACCGGCGCGAGCACGTGGGTGACGAGGATCGGCGCCAGCGCCAGGGCGGGGTAGACCCAGTTCTCGGTGATCCCGACGACCCCGAGGCCCATCGCCGCGCGATCGGCCCAGGGCGCGTAGACGAGGTACACGTCGCCCATCGGCTGATTGGGCTGGAGGAAGCCGAGCACGGCCACGGCGGCGTGCACGAGCACGAACGCCACCCACAGCACCGCCCGCTTCGACACGCGCCCATCCTAGGCCGCAGGTCCTTCGGAACCCTGTCGGGGCCTCGCCGCGGGCTCAGCCGGCGAGCACCTCGGCGATCACCGCCGGCAGGGCATCGGCCACATCGAGCGCCGTCACGGGCCCGGCGCCCGCCCCGGCACCACCGGCCGCACGTTGGGCGGCCCGGACGCCGGCGCGCTGATGAACCCACACCGCCGCCGCGGCACGCCGTGCCCAGGGTTCCATGCCGGGGTCGGCGGATGCCCCGCCGGCACCCCCGCTCCCGGCACGCTCCTCGCGGGCTGCCGCACCGGCGATGACCGCTCCGATCACCCCCGCCAGGACGTCGCCCGTCCCCGCGGTGGCCAGCCACGAGGTGCCGTCCTGGGCGACCCGCGCATGCCACCCACCCGGTTCGGCCACGATGGTGCGCGCGCCCTTCAGCACCACGACCGCACCGGTGCGGCGTGCGGTCTCCTGCGCGGCGCGGACACGATGATCGCCGGCATCGGGCCCGACCGGCGCGAGGCCGAGCGCGGCGCGCAGCCGGTCGTGCTCGCGGTCATGGGGCGTGAGGATCCGCACCCCGCCCTCGCGCGCCCCATCGGCGATGAGATCGAGCGCACCGGCGTCGACGACGACCGGCTCGGGACGGGACAGGATGTCGCGGAGCGCCGATCCCTCGCCCGGGGGCCGCGTCGCGGCATCCGTCCCCGAGCCGATCAGCCAGGCCTGGACCCTTCCGCTGGCGGTGACCGTCTCGGGGCGGCGCTGGAGCACGAGCCCGGTGGGCCGGTCGGGCCCGAGATAGCGGACCATCCCGACTCCTGTCCGCCACGCCGCCTCGACACCGAGCACCGCGGCGCCGGGGTACTGCTCCGAACCGGTGCGGATCCCGACCACGCCGCGACGGTACTTGTCGTCGGTGTCGGTCGGGGCGTGCAGCTCGGCCGCCGTGTCGGACAGACCCCAGGGGACGCTCATCCCGTCACCCTAGCCGGGTGTCAGCGCCCGCCGAAGGGCCCTCAGCGCCCGCGACGGGTGGCGTCCTGAACCTCGCCGACGAGTTCTTCGATGACGTCCTCGAGGAAGAGCACCGCGGTGATCGTGCCGCTCTGATCCCGCACCTGGGCCAGGTGGCGGCCGTCGCGGCGCATGAGCGCCAGGGCGTCCTCGAGGTCGGTGGTCTCCTGCACGGGCACCATGTGGTGGATGCGCTTGGCCGGGATCGGGGTGTCGACCGCGGCATCGGGCCCCTCGGCCACCCGGAGGATGTCCTTCAGGTGCACGTAGCCCACCGGCGCGCCGTCCGCCCCGACGATGACGTAGCGCGAGAAGCCGTGGCGGGCGACAGCCCGCTCGATGTCGCCCGGCGTCGTGGTCTCGGGGAGGGTGACGAGGTCGGCGAGCGGCACGGCGATGTCCTTCGCCTTCTTGTCGGTGAACTCCATCACCGCCGCGACCGTGCCCGCCGAGTCGTCCAGCACTCCCTCGATGCGCGACTGGTTGACGATCGTCGCGACCTCTTCGAGAGTGAACGTCGACGCGGCCTCGTCTTTCGGCTCCACCCGGAACAGCCGCACGATGTGGTTGGCGATCCAGTTCAGCGTGAAGATCACGGGGTGGAAGACCTTCGACACCCACACCAGCGGGGCCGCGAGCATGAGGACCGCCCGGTCGGGCACCGAGAAGGCGAGGTTCTTCGGCACCATCTCACCGAAGACGACGTGGAGGTACGACACCAGCACGAGCGCGATGGCGAAGGCGATCGCGTCCACGAGCCCCGCGGGCAGACCGGTCAGGGCGAGGGGCTCTTCGAGCAGGTGATGGATGGCCGGTTCGGAGACGTTCAGGATCAGCAGCGAACAGATCGTGATGCCCAGCTGCGAGGTCGCCAGCATCAGGGTGGCGTGCTCCATCGCGTACAGCGCAGTGCGGGCGGCGCGGACGCCCTTCTCGGCCAGCGGCTCGATCTGCGAGCGTCGCGCCGAGATCACGGCGAACTCCGCGCCGACGAAGAAGGCGTTGCCGAGGAGCAGCACGACCAACCAGGCGATCCCTGCCCAATCGCTCATCGGTCCTCACCCCCGGCCTCGGTGCGCGCGGCCACGACCGCGGGGGTGAAGCGCACCCGGTCGACGCGGCGGCCGTCCATGCGCTGCACCTCCAGCGCTCCGTCCTCGATGCTCACCGCGTCGCCGACGGCGGGGATGCGCTCGAGAACGCTCATGATGAAGCCGCCCACGGTGTCGTACACGTCTCCCTCGGGGATGCGGATGCCGGTGCGATCACGCACCTCGTCGGGCCGCAGCTCGCCGGGGAAGCTCACGTAGCCGCTCCCCCGCACGATGCCGGCGCGACGCCGGTCGTGCTCGTCGAGCACCTCGCCGACGATCTCTTCCACGAGGTCTTCGAGCGTGACCACGCCCGCCGTGCCGCCGTACTCGTCGACGACGACCGCCATCTGGTAACCCCGGGCCCGCAGTTCCGACACCAGCGCATCGAGGTGGACGGCCTCGGGCACGCGCAGGACCTCGCTCGCGAGGGCTGCGGCCGGCACATCGGCACGCCGCTCCCTCGGCACGCCGATCGCGGCCTTGAGGTGCACGATGCCGGTGATGTCGTCCATCGACTCGCCGCTGACGGGGAACCGGGAGTGGCCGGTCCGACGGGCGAGCTGGATCACGTCGTCCGCGCTGTCGTCGGACGAGAGCGCATGGATGCTGGGGCGCGGCGTCATCACGTCGGCGGCGGTGAGCCGCGCGAAGTTCAGGCTTCGATCCAGGAGGCTGGCGGTGTCCTTCTCGAGCACGCCCGCGCTCGCCGAGCGCCGGACGAGGCTGGAGAGCTCTTCGGCCGTGCGTGCTCCGGAGAGCTCCTCCTTGGGCTCGATGCCGAGGGCCCGCAGCACCGCGTTGGCACTGCCGTTGAGGAGCCGGATGGCGGGGCGGAAGACGGTGGTGAAGGCCACCTGGAACGGCATCACGAGCTTGGCGGTCTGGCGTGGTACGGCCAGGGCGAAGTTCTTGGGGACGAGCTCGCCGATGATCATCGAGAAGACGGTGGCGACCGAGACGCCGACGATGGCCGACAGCGGCACGACCAGACCCTCGGGCCACCCCCAGCCCAGCAGGACCGGACGCAGCAGGTTCGAGATCGCCGGCTCCATCGTGTACCCGGTCAGGAGCGTGGTCAGGGTGATGCCCAACTGGGCGCTCGAGAGGTGCGTGGAGGTGATGCGCAGCGCGCTGATCGTCAGCGACAGCCGCGACTCCCCCGCCTCCTGGCGGGCCTCGAGATCGGCGCGGTCGAGGTTGACGAGCGCGAACTCGCTCGCCACGAACAATCCGGTGCCGACGGTCAAGAGCAGCCCCACGCCCAACATGACGTAATCCATCACGCGTCACCCCCGATCAGCGCGGGGGCAGGGCGGTGGGGCGAGGGTCTACAACTGGGAGGGTCGTCCATCTCGCCGAGAAGTCTACGGCAGGACGCGCGCGGACGCGGCGGCGGATCGGGGTGCCGATGAGTGGGAACCTCGCTCCCCACGGCCGCCGAACCGACGTAGTCTTCCCCCGACGCATTCACGCGAATCCATCCGTGGACCCCGTCCACCGACCGACGAAGGAACAACGATGTCGACCGTCACCGATTCCGCCACCTCTACGACCCTGATCGACCCCGACGTCTTCGGGGGTCTCATCCACATCGACGGCGCCTGGGTGCCCGGCGGAGGAGGGCAGATCGCCTCCGTCGAACCCGCGACCGGCGAGACGCTCGCGATGGTCGGGATGGCAGGCCCCGCGGATGTCGCGAAGGCCGCCGAGGGCGCGGCGCGCGCGCAGCGCGAGTGGGCCGCGACCCCGCACCCGGTGCGCGCCGGGGTGCTCCGCAAGGCCGCGCAGCTGTGGGAGCAGCACGCCGAGGAGATCATGGGCTGGAACGTGCGCGAAGTCGGCGCCATCCCGCCGCTCGCCGGGTTCGCCCTCCATGTCACCGCGGCGGAGTGCTACGAGGCCGCGTCGCTCCCCTCGGCGCCCCTCGGATCGATCCTCGCGAGCGAGGAGCCCCGTCTGTCGCTCGCGCAGCAGGTGCCCGTCGGCGTGGTCGGAGTCATCTCGCCGTTCAACGTGCCGCTGATCCTCGGCATCCGCGCCGTCGCCCCCGCCCTCGCGCTCGGCAACGCGGTGCTGCTCAAGCCCGACCCGCGCACCGTCATCACCGGCGGGGTGAGCATGGTGCGCATCTTCGAGGAGGCGGGACTCCCCAAGGGCCTGCTTCAGCTGGTTCCGGGCGGCGCCGACGTCGGGGAGGCGATGATCGCCGACCCCCGCGTGCGGGTCGTCGCCTTCACCGGCTCCACCCGCGCCGGGCGCTCGGTGGGCGAGCTCGCCGGCCGCCACCTCACCCGGGCGCACCTCGAGCTCGGCGGCAACTCGGCCTTCGTCATCCGTCACGACGCCGATGTCGACCAGGCCGTCAACCTCGCCACCTGGGGCGCGTTCCTCCACCAGGGTCAGATCTGCATGACGGTGGGCCGGCACATCGTGCACGAGTCGCTCTTCGATGCGTACGTGGAGAAGCTCGCGGCGAAGGCGGAGTCGATGATCGTCGGCGATCCGGCCGCGGGGCAGGTGCACCTGGGGCCGCTCATCGACGAGGTGCAGCGGGACCGCGTTCACACCCTCGTGCAGGACGCCGTCGCCCAGGGGGCCACGCTCGCCGCGGGTGGGACGTACGAGGACCTCTTCTATCGTCCGACCGTGCTCGCGAACCCTCCGAAGGATGCCGCGGCCTACTGCGACGAGGTCTTCGGCCCGGTCGCCTCGGTGGTGTCGTTCAGGTCCGACGATGAGGCGGTCGCCCTCGCCGCCGACACCGAGTACGGCCTCTCGCTCGGCATCGTCACCGCCGATGCAATGGCGGGATGGGAGATGGCGCAGCGCATCCCCTCCGGGATCGTGCACGTGAACGACCAGACGGTGAACGACGAGGCCAACGCCCCGTTCGGCGGGGTCGGCGCCTCGGGCACCGGATCTCGCCACGGCGGCGCGCAGGCGAACATCGACGCGTTCACCGAGACGCGCTGGATCACGATGCGGCGGGAGCCCGGGCAGTACCCGCTCTGATCTCCCGGTGTGCCGGGATCACCAGCTGACGGGGAGTGCCTTGCCCTCCTCGTACCCGGCCGCGGACTGCAGGCCCACGCGGGCGCGCTCGTGGAACTCCGCGACGCTCCGCGCGCCCGCGTAGGTGAAGGAGGACCGCACTCCCGAGGTGATCATGTCCAGGAGGTCTTCGAGTCCGGGGCGCAGGGGGTCGAGGTAGATCTTCGACGACGAGATCCCCTCGGCGAAGAGCTCCTTCCGGGCCCGCTCGTAGGGATCGAGCCGACCGAAGCGCTCCTGCACGGCCTTCGTCGAGGCCATGCCCCAGGACTCCTTGTACGCCCGACCCGCGTCATCCCGCAGCAGTTCGCCGGGCGCCTCGATGGTGCCGGCGAACCACGAGCCGATCATCACCGAGGCAGCGCCCGCGGAGAGCGCGAGCGCCACATCGCGCGGATACCGCACCCCGCCGTCGGCCCAGACGTGCGCGCCGCGGGCCCGGGCGGCCTCGGCGGTCTCGAGGACCGCCGAGAACTGCGGGCGGCCCACGGCCGTCATCATCCGGGTGGTGCACATCGCGCCGGGACCGACCCCGACCTTCAGGATCGTCGCTCCCGCGTCGACGAGGTCGCCTACCCCGTCGGCGGTGACGATGTTCCCCGCGACGATCGGCACGCCGAGGCCCTCGGCCGAGACGGCACGCAGCGCTCGGAGCATGCCGTCCTGGTGTCCGTGCGCCGTGTCGACGACGAGGACGTCGACGCCGGCGGCCACGAACGCCCGGGCCTTCGCTGCCACGTCCCCGTTGATGCCGACGGCCGCGGCGACCGCGAGGCGACCCGAGGCGTCGACGGCGGGGCGGTAGAGGGTGGTGCGCAGTGCGCTCCGACGCGAGAGGGTGCCGACGACGAAGCCGTGGTGCAGCACGCACACCGTCTCGGCGTCGGCGCCGACGATGAGATCGAACGCGTGACGGGCATCGTCGACGTCGTCGGCGTCGATCGACGCGGCATGTCCGCGGGCGAGGTCGCCCAGACGCGCGTCGGGGAGAGCCGAACCGAGACGTCGCGCGGGAACCACCCCGAGGACGTCGTCGATGTGGACGCGCTCGGCCGGGGCGTCACTGACGACGATGCCGTGGCCTTCGGTCGCGGGGAGCAGCCGCGCGGCGTCGGCGACGGTCGCGGCCGCGGGGAGCACGAGCGGCGTGTCCCACGGCACCGGCTGGGCCTTGACCCAGCGGATGGCCGCGTCGAGCTCCTGGAGCGGCAGGTCCTGGGGCAGGACGCCCAGCCCGCCGCGCCGCGCGAGGGTCGCCGCCAGGCGCGCCCCGGTGACCGAGTTCATGTTCGCCGACACCAACGGCAGGGTCGCCGGTGTGCCGTCGGCGGGGGCGAGGTCGACGTCGAGACGGCTCGTGATCGCCGAGCGGCGCGGGACCAGGAACACGTCCGAGTAGGTGAGGTCGACCTGCGGTCTCGCGCCGTAGAACTCCATTGCACCGATCCTAGAGACCTTTCCCGAGCGGTAAAGAGCGCGATTCTTGCCGCATCGGACCCGGAGAGGACCGGAAACCTCGGACACAGACTGGGTTAGTCTTAACAACCGTGCGTGCGGGCCGTACCGAGACCTGTACGACGGACGAATTTCGGCGATGAAAGCAGGCGATCGAGCGTGTCGAGCCAGGTGACCGGCGTCGGGGTGTCGAGCGAGGGGGAGTTCGGGGCCAACGAATGGCTGGTCGACGAACTCTACGAGCAGTACAAGGTCGACAAGAACTCCGTGGACAAGGAGTGGTGGCCGATCCTCGAGGCCTATCACCCCGTCGAGGTGGACGGCGAGAGCGCGGACCGCGTCGGGGAGGCGGTCGCTGACACCGCGCCCGCGCCGGAGGCGCCGGCCGCGAAGGACGCGACGCCCGCGGCATCCCCCGAACCCGCCGCTCCCACTCCCGCGAGCGAGGCGCATCCGATCACCGCGCCAGTGCCCGTGATCGGCGCGCAGCCGGTCGCGCGGACGACGGCGAAGCCCGCCGCGCCGCAGCCGATTCCGGCGCAGGCCCCCAAGGTCACCCCTTCCGCGGCGAAGGAGCAGACCGACGAGGACACGGTCACCGTCCTCAAGGGCATGACGAAGACCCTCGCCGCCAACATGGACCAGTCGCTGACGGTGCCGACCGCGACGAGCGTGCGCACCGTGCCGGCGAAGCTGATGATCGACAACCGCATCGTCATCAACAACCACATGGCGCGCACCCGCGGCGGCAAGATCAGCTTCACCCACCTCATCGGCTGGGCGATGATCCAGGCGCTGAAGGAGTTCCCCAGCCAGAACGTCTTCTACGCCGAGGTGGACGGCAAGCCCTCGGTGGTCGCCCCTGCGCACATCAACCTCGGCATCGCCATCGACCTCCCCAAGCCCGACGGCACCCGGTCGCTCCTCGTCCCGAGCATCAAGCGCGCCGAGAGCCTCACCTTCAGCGAGTACCTCGCCTCGTACGAGGACCTCGTGACACGGGCCCGCGGAAACAAGCTCACCGCGGCCGATTTCCAGGGCACCACGATCTCGCTGACCAACCCCGGTGGCATCGGCACCGTCCACTCGGTGCCGCGCCTGATGAAGGGGCAGGGCTGCATCGTCGGCGCGGGTGCGCTGGATTATCCGGCGGAGTTCCAGGGCGCGAGCGAGAAGACGCTCAACGAGATGGCGATCGGCAAGACGATCACCCTCACCAGCACCTACGACCACCGCGTCATCCAGGGCGCCGGATCGGGCGAGTTCCTGAAGATCATCCACGAGCTGCTCATCGGCAAGCGCGGGTTCTACGACGACATCTTCGCCGCCCTGCGCATCCCCTACGCGCCGATCCACTGGGCCAGCGACATCAACGTCGACGTCGCCGAGCGGGTCGACAAGACCGCCCGCGTGCAGGAGCTCATCAACTCCTTCCGCGTGCGCGGCCACCTCATGGCCGACATCGATCCGCTCGAGTACGTCCAGCGCACGCACCCCGACCTGGAGATCGAGCAGCACGGACTGACCTTCTGGGATCTGGACCGCGAGTTCGTCACCGGCGGCTTCGGCGGCAAGCGCCTGATGAAGCTCCGCGAGATCCTCGGCGTGCTGCGCGACTCGTACTGCCGCACGATCGGCCTGGAGTACATGCACATCCAGGACCCGGCGCAGCGGCTGTGGTTCCAGCAGAACGTCGAGGTCAAGTACACCAAGCCCGGCCACGACGAGCAGCTGCGCATCCTGTCGAAGCTGAATCAGGCCGAGGCGTTCGAGACGTTCCTGCAGACCAAGTACGTCGGTCAGAAGCGCTTCAGCCTTGAGGGCGGCGAGTCCCTGATCCCGCTGCTGGACGAGGTGCTGCAGGGCGCGGCCCAGGCGGGCCTCGACGGCGCCGCGATCGGCATGGCCCACCGCGGCCGGCTGAACGTCTTGACCAACATCGGCGGCAAGACCTACGGGCAGGTCTTCCGCGAGTTCGAGGGATCCGTCGCCGTGGGCGCCAAGCGCGGCTCGGGCGACGTGAAGTACCACCTCGGCACCGAGGGCACCTTCGTCGCCGACGACGGCAGCGAGCTGCCGGTGTACCTCGCCGCCAACCCCTCGCACCTCGAGACCGTCGACGGCGTGCTCGAGGGGATCGTGCGCGCCCGCCAGGACCGCAAGCCCGTCGGGTCGTTCTCGTGGCTGCCGGTCCTCATCCACGGTGACGCGGCCTTCGCCGGCCAGGGCGTCGTGGTCGAGACGCTGCAGATGTCGCAGCTGCGCGGCTACCGGACCGGTGGCACCGTGCACATCGTGGTCAACAACCAGGTGGGCTTCACCACGATGCCCACCGACGCACGGTCGTCGGTCTACGCCACCGACGTCGCCAAGACGATCCAGGCCCCGATCTTCCACGTCAACGGCGACGACCCCGAGGCCGTCGTCCGGGTGGCCCAGATCGCCTTCGCCTACCGCGAGAAGTTCCACCGTGACGTGGTGATCGACCTCGTCTGCTATCGCCGACGCGGCCACAACGAGGGTGACGACCCGTCGATGACGCAGCCGCTGATGACCAACCTCATCGAAGCCAAGCGCTCGGTGCGGCGGCTCTACACCGAAGCCCTGGTCGGCCGTGGCGACATCACCGAGGAGGAGTACGAGCAGGCCAAGCGCGACTTCCAGAGCCGCCTCGAGATCGCCTTCGCCGAGACGCACGAGGCAGAGACCGGGTCGTCGCCGATCGTGGGCCCGGACGCCGAGGACGCCGGGGCCACGCCCGCCGGCGAACTCGACACCACCGGGGTGTCGCGCGACATGGTCCACCTCATCGGCGACGCGTTCGTCAACAAGCCCGAGGGGTTCTCGGTGCACGCCAAGATCCAGCAGCTGCTGGACAAGCGCCTGGACATGAGCCGCAACGGCAACATCGACTGGGGCTTCGGCGAGCTCCTCGCCTTCGGGTCGCTACTGGTCGAGGGCACCTCGGTGCGCCTGGCCGGTCAGGACTCGCGGCGCGGCACGTTCGTCCAGCGCCACTCGGTGCTGCACGACCGCCAGAACGGCCAGGAATGGATCCCGCTGGCGAACCTCGCCGACAACCAGGGTCGCTTCTGGGTCTACGACTCGCTGCTCAGTGAGTACGCCGCAATGGCCTTCGAGTACGGCTACTCCGTCGAGCGCTCCGACGCGCTCGTGCTCTGGGAGGCCCAGTTCGGCGACTTCGCCAACGGCGCCCAGTCGGTGATCGACGAGTTCATCTCGTCGGCCGAGCAGAAGTGGGGCCAGCAGTCCAGCGTCACGCTCCTCCTCCCCCACGGGTACGAGGGTCAGGGGCCGGACCACTCCTCGGCCCGGATCGAGCGGTACCTGCAGATGTGCGCGCAGGACAACATGATCGTCGCTCGACCGTCGACCCCGGCATCGTACTTCCACCTGCTGCGTCGCCAGGCCTACGCACGTCCGCGCCGGCCGCTGATCGTCTTCACACCGAAGGCGATGCTGCGTCTGCGCGGAGCGACCAGCAAGGTCGAGGACTTCCTCACCGGCCGGTTCGAGCCCGTGCTCGACGACGATCGCGGCATCGATGCCTCGAAGGTGGAGCGGGTGCTGCTGCACTCGGGCAAGCTCCACTGGGACCTCCGCGCCGAGCTCGACAAGAAGCCCGACCCGCGGATCGCCCTCGTGCGCCTGGAGCAGTTCTACCCGTCCCCGGTCGAGGCGCTGCACCGTGTGCTGGCGAACTACCCCGGCGCCGACCTCGTGTGGGTGCAGGACGAGCCCGAGAACCAGGGCGCGTGGCCGTTCATCGCCCTCGAGCTGAGCAAGCACCTCGACGGTCGCGACATCGAGCTGATCTCGCGCCCGGCGATGGCATCGACGGCGACCGGGTCGCCGAAGGTGCACGCCGCCGAGCAGGCGGAGATCATGCGGGCGGCGCTGACCCTCTGACGCACCTGGCGTGACCCCGTCAGCGATGGACGGGGTCGGTCAGAGGTGGAGGAGTCCGGTCAGCAGGCGGTCAGTGAGTCGCCTGCACGGCACGCAGCCGCGACAGGATCTGATCGCGCAGCTCTTCGGGCGCCGTCTCCTTGCACGCCCGGGCGACGACCTCGGTGAGCGTGCGGGCGACGAGCGCCTCGTCGCGGCATCCGGGGCAGTTGTCCAGGTGCTCGGTGATGTCTTTGTGCTCGGTCTTGCACACCTCGTTGCGGAGGTACTCCTCGAGATCGCGCCGTGCCTTGTCGCAGCCGCAGTCCGTCATTTCTTTGCTCCCGTGGCGGCGGTGTCGATGCCGCGCTCTTTCGCGTAGTCGGCCAGCAGGTCACGCAGCATCCGCCTGCCTCGGTGCAGACGACTCATGACCGTGCCGATGGGGGTCTTCATGATGTCGGCGATCTCCTGATAGGCGAAGCCCTCGACATCTGCGAGGTACACCGCCAGCCGGAAGTCCTCCGGGATCGCCTGCAGGGCGTCCTTCACCACCGACGCCGGCATGTGATCGATCGCCTCGGCCTCGGCCGAGCGCGTGCTGATCGCCGTCGTCGATTCGGCGCCGCCGAGCTGCCAGTCCTCCAGCTCGTCGATCGCCCCCTGGAAGGGCTCGCGCTGCTTCTTCCGGTAGGTGTTGATGTAGGTGTTGGTGAGGATCCGGTAGAGCCACGCCTTGAGATTGGTGCCCTGGGTGAAGCTCTTCCACGAGGCGAACGCCTTCACGAACGTCTCCTGGACGAGGTCGGCGGCATCGGCGGGATTGCGCGTCATCCGCATCGCCGCCGCGTACAGCTGATCCATGAACGGCAGCGCCTGCTGCTCGAACTGCGTACGCGTGTCCTCGGCGGAGGCTGGCTGGTCAGACATCACGCGCCAGTCTACGGCGGCGATCTCCTCGACAGTCTGAGCGTCAGACCGTTCGAGCGTGGCGATCATCCCGGCTCCTCTCGGTGGTTCGTTAGGGTAGAACCCGATGACACCGCCCGGGTATTCCCCCGACTCCGACGTCCGCGCGTGGGCTGCCCCGACGGCGCAGGCGCCGTTGCGCGCGGTCGTCACCGTGCCGGGGTCGAAGTCGCTGACCAACCGCGAGCTCGTCCTGGCCGCCCTCGCCGACGGCCCGAGCCGCCTGAGCGCGCCGCTGCACAGCGACGACTCGGCCCGGATGATCGAGGCCCTCCGAGCGCTCGGCGTGTCGGTCGAGGCCGAACCCGGCGACGGTGACTTCGGCGACGACGTGCTCATCACCCCGACCTGGCCGCTGCACGGCGGCGGGGCGGTGGACTGCGGTCAGGCCGGCACCGTGATGCGGTTCATCAGCCCCGTCGCCGGATTCGCCGACAACGACGTCGAGGTCACCGCCCATGAGACGGCGCTGCACCGTCCCATGGGCGCCATGATCCGCGCGCTCCGCGACGTCGGCGTCGACATCGACGACGCCGGCCACTGGTCGCTCCCCTTCCTCGTGCGCGGGCGCGGGCACGTGCGCGGCGGCGAGGTGACGATGGATGCCAGCGCATCGAGCCAGTTCGTCTCGGGCCTCCTCCTCGCCGCTCCGCGCTTCGACGTGGGGCTGCACCTCATCCACTCCGGCGGGCGGCTTCCGAGCATCCCGCACATCGACATGACCATCGAGGCCCTCGCGCGGCGCGGCGTCCACGTCGAGCGGCCCGCGCCGGGCGAATGGGTCGTTCCCGCGGGGCCGATCCGGGCGAAGGATGTCGCGATCGAGCCCGATCTCTCCAATGCCGCCCCGTTCCTGGCCGCGGCCATGATCGCGGGGGGATCGGTGTCGGTGACCGGCTGGCCGCTGCACTCCACGCAGCCGGGCGCCATGCTCAGCGACATCCTGTCCCTCATGGGTGCGCGCGTGGTCCGCCGAGGCGGCGCGCTGACGGTCACCGCCGGTGAGACCATCGCGGGCGTCGACCTCGATCTGTCCGCGGCAGGCGAGCTCACCCCGACGCTGTTCGCCCTCGCGGCGTTCGCCGATGCACCGACGACGCTGTACGGCATCGGACATATCCGCGGACACGAGACCGACCGCATCGCCGCCCTTGTGGACAACCTCCGCGGCCTCGGCGGCGAGGCCCACGAACTCGCCGACGGCATCCGCATCGTCCCGCAGCCCCTGCGGGGCGGGCTCTGGCGTGCTCACCACGACCACCGTCTCGCTACGACCGGCGCCCTTATCGGCCTGCGGGTGGCGGGGGTGGCGGTCGACGACATCGGCACCACCGCGAAGACCATGCCGCAGTTCCCCGACCTCTGGCAGGGGATGCTCTCGGGCGCCTCGAGCGCGCCGGGGGCAGCCGTGCAGGGATGACCGCGCCATGAGCTGGCTGGACGACGCCGACGACGACCTCGACTTCGACGAGGCGGACGTGCGCGTCCGCCCGAATCCGAAGGCGAATCGCCCGCGGACCAAGCGCCGCCCGGCTCATGCCGACGCGCAGATCGGCCGGGTCCTCGGGGTCGACCGCGGCCGTTATGCGGTGCTCGTCGACGAGGACGCCGACGACGAGCACGAGATCATCGCGATGCGCGCCAGGGAGCTGCGCAAGACGCCGATCGTCACGGGCGACCGCGCGCGGCTCGTGGGCGACACCTCCGGAGGCGAGGGGACCCTCGCCCGCATCGTCGGCATCGAGGAGCGCTCGTCGCTCCTGCGCCGCAGCGCCGACGACACCGACCAGGTCGAGCGCGTCATCGTGGCAAACGCCGACCAGATGCTCGTCGTCGTCGCCGCCGCGGATCCCGAGCCGCGTGAGCGCCTCGTCGACCGCTACCTCGTCGCGGCCCTCGACGCCGGCATCCGACCGCTCCTGGTCGTGACGAAGACCGACCTGGCCGACCCCGCCGAGTTCCTCAGCCACTTCGAAGGTCTCGACCTCGAGGTGTTCACCAGCGCCCGCGGCGAGATGCCGGTCGAGCGCATCGGCGCCTCGCTCGCGGGACACGCCACGGTCTTCGTCGGGCACTCCGGCGTCGGCAAGTCCACCCTGGTGAACGCCCTCGTCCCCGAGGCGCACCGGGCGACCGGACACGTCAACGAGGTCACCGGACGGGGCCGCCACACCTCCAGCTCCACGGTGTCGCTCCGCTACCGGGGAACAGAGGGATCGGGCTGGGTGATCGACACCCCCGGCGTCCGCTCCTTCGGTCTCGGTCATGTCGACCCTTCCAACATCCTCCGCGCCTTCACCGAGCTGGCCGAGGTGGCCGAGGAGTGCCCGCGCGGGTGCACGCACCTCCCCGATGCGCCCGACTGCGCGCTCGTCGAGGCGGCCGCCGAGGGACGGCTGGGCCCGACCGGCTCCGCGCGGCTGGACTCGCTGCAGCGGCTTCTCTCGACCTTCGCCGACCGCTCCGACCGGGCGGTGACGCGGCATCCCGCGCGCCCTAGGCTGGAGTCATGACGCGTCTGGAACCCGGAGACCTCGCCCCCGATTTCACCCTCGACGATCAGGACTCCTCCCCGGTCTCGCTCGCCGACTTCCGCGGCAGCGGCGTGGTGCTGTTCTTCTACCCTGCCGCGATGACGCCCGGATGCACGACCGAGGCCTGCGACTTCCGCGACTCTCTCGCCCCGCTTCAGGCAGCGGGGTATCAGGTGCTGGGTATCTCGCGCGACGACGCCGCGACCCTGCGGACCTTCCGCGAGCGCGACGGCCTGACCTATCCGCTCCTCAGCGACCCCGACCACGCCGTGCACGACGCTTACGGCGCGTGGGGCGAGAAGACCAACTACGGCAAGACGGTGCAGGGCGTCATCCGCTCGACCTTCGTGGTCGACCCGGAGGGCCGCATCGCCCACGCGCTCTACAACGTCAAGGCCACCGGCCACGTCGCCCGGGTGCGGAGCATCCTGGGCCTGGCCGCCTGAGCCGAGCCCGGGTCAGACCGGCGACTCGGCGTCGTCGCCGGCCTCCCCGCGCGGCGCCGACGTGCGTGTCGCCC
Organism: Microbacterium invictum; assembly: GCF_034421375.1. Taxonomy (NCBI): domain Bacteria; kingdom Bacillati; phylum Actinomycetota; class Actinomycetes; order Micrococcales; family Microbacteriaceae; genus Microbacterium; species Microbacterium invictum. The sequence goes on from NZ_CP139779.1 coordinate 2,498,960, forward strand.
AGATGAGTGTGGCGAGCACCACCACCGCCGGCAGTGCCAGCAGCAGCGCCGAGATCGGCTGCGCGTAGGCCCCCGTCGCCGCACCGAGGGCGACGGCGAGGATCAGCAGCTGGGTGACGATCCCGCCCGATCGCCCCCACGAGACGCGACGCCACGTGGCACCGGCGAACACCAGGACGATCGCGGCGCCGACGAGGGTGAGCACCAGGAGGGCGAGCGCGGTCGCGAGGATGCCGGTGTCACCGCCGATGAGGGCGGCGATCTGCCACGCGACGAGGATCAGCAGTCCGAGGCCCTCGAGGGCGAGCAGGAATCCGGCGATCCGGTGGGCGATGATGTCGCGCATGAATTCTCTCGTTCCGGGGGGCGGAAGGAAACCTGGCCGAAACCACGACGTCGACTCTTGATTCCCTTCATGTGCTATGCGAGCATTGATTAAGCCGTGTGCTCCCACAGCGACGTGGGGCGAGCATCCGCTCGCACTCCCACAGGGTATCGGCCCCGGTTCCGGGACATACCATTTCCCCCACCCATTCTGCATCAAGGAGCACCACCATGGATTGGCGCGACAAGGCCGCCTGCCTCACCGTCGACCCCGAGCTGTTCTTCCCCGTCGGGAACACCGGGCCCGCTGTCGACCAGATCGAGAAGGCCAAGTCCGTCTGCGCCCGCTGCACGGTCACCGAGACCTGTCTGCAGTACGCCCTCGAGAGCGGTCAGGACTCCGGCGTGTGGGGCGGACTGTCCGAGGACGAGCGCCGAGCCCTCAAGCGTCGCGCCGCGCGCGCCCGTCGCGCAAGCTGACGTCTTTCGCGCCGTCTGACGCACTTCCCTCCGCGGTTCACCGCGGTCTCCCCGGTTCAGAACCGCGGGTCTCAGGCGCGCCGCACCGCCCGACCGGGCAGCTGACCGGCGCGTCGCGCCGCATCCCCGCCATTCTGCACGCTGCGACCCCGGCACCGGGTCGCAGCGGAGGGGCGCCTCAGCCCTGCATCCGCTCGATGTAGCGCAGGGGGATCTCGATCGTGACCTCGGTGCCGCTACCGACCAGCGTGTGCCAGTCGATGGTTCCCCCGAGCTCCCCCTGGATGAGGGTGCGCACGATCTGCGTGCCGAGCCCCCGGCCGACCAGGCCCTCGGGCAGACCCACGCCCGTATCGCGCACCCGCACCTCGAGCCGCTCGTCGGTGCGGTCGGCGAGGATCTCCACGTCACCCTCCTGCCCGGCGAGCCCGTGCTCGACCGCGTTGGTGACGAGCTCGGTGAGCGCCAGTGCCAGCGGGGTCGCGTAGGCGCTCGGTAGGATGCCGAACCGCCCCGTCGAGCGCGTCCGCGCGCGGGTGTTCGGGGCGGCGGCGACCTCGGCGACGAGCTTCAGCACGCGCGCGAAGACGTCGTCGAAGTCCACGCTCTGCGTGAGCCCCTCCGACAGGGTGTCGTGCACGACGGCGATCGCCGACACGCGGCGCATCGCCTGGGTGAGCGCCTCACGGGCCTCGTCGGAGTGCGAGCGCCGCGCCTGGATCCGCAGCAGCGACGCGACGGTCTGCAGATTGTTCTTCACGCGGTGATGGATCTCGCGGATCGTGGCGTCCTTGGTGATGAGCTCCTGCTCCTGGTGGCGCAGCTCGCTGACGTCGCGGCACAGGACGATCGCACCGATGCGGGTGCCGCGGTCGCGCAGCGGAATGGTCCGCAGCGACACGGTCACCCCCTGGGCCTCGATGTCGGCGCGCCACGGCGCACGGCCGGTCACGACGAGCGGCAGCGACTCGTCGAACTCCCGCCGGGTGGTGAGGATGCGGGTGGTGACCTCCACCAGCGACTCCCCCTCCAGCTCGTCGTCGAAGCCCATGCGGTTGAACGCCGACAGCGCGTTGGGGCTCGCGAAGGTGACCACGCCGGCGGGGTCGATGCGGATGAGCCCGTCCGATGCGCGGGGTGCGCCGCGCCGCGGCGCCGTCGGGGTGGACAGGTCGGGGAAGTCGCCCGATGCGATCATGCCGAACAGGTCGTCGGCGCAGTCGTTGAAGGTGATCTGCTGCCGCGACGGCGTGCGGGTCTCGCCGAGATTGGTGTGGCGGGTCAGGACACCGACCGTCTCGGCCGTCTCGCCGGTTCGGCGGAGGATCGGCACGGCGCGGACGCGGGTGGGCGTCTCTTCGAACCAGTCCGGTGAGGCGGAGTCGACGATGCGGCCCGAGACGAAGGCGTCCCTGACCTGGGTCGCCCACTGCGGCCGGACCCGGTCGCTGACGATGTCGCGGTAGAACAGCGTCGCCGCTCCGCTCGGCCGGGTGTGCGCCACGGCGATGAAGGAGTCGTCGGCGGTGGGCACCCAGATGACGATGTCGGCGAAGGCGAGGTCGGCCAGCAGCTGCCCATCACCGGCGAGGCGGTGCAGCCACTCGACATCCTCCGACCGGGAGCGGCCCTGCGCGTACACGAGATCACTGAGCGTCGACACGGCATCCAGCCTAGGTGCGGTGGTGGGGAGGGATGCTGCGGCTCAGCGCGCCTCGGAGGCGGCGACCGCTCCGCGGCGCGGCGCGCGGCGTCCAGACGGCCGCGGGTCGTCGAGCGCGGAACGCTCGACCCGCTCGACCCGCTCGACCCTGGCCGGGCGCGTGCGCCGGGCGCGCTGCGCGCGGCGGGAGGATCCGGGCGCCGGCGGGGCGAGGGTCTCGCCGACGAACCGGCGGATCGCCGCGGCGAACGGCGAGCGCGGCGCGACCTCGGCGATGGGCCGGGCCGAGAGCAGAGCCGCATCCGCCGAGCGGGCGTCGTACGGGACGAACCAGACCTCGCGGATTCCGGCGAAGCGGTCGAGGGTGCGGCGCACCTGCCCCCGGGCGTCGATGCCCAGGGCTCCGGGGCGGAGCCGGTTCGCGAGAACGGCGACGGGGGTCGTCCCGATGGTCGCCCGCAGCTCGGTGTAGCCGCGAAGGAATCGGGCGATCCCGACGGGGTCGGCCGCGGCGACCGCGACGACCTGGTCGGCGACGCCGAGCGCCGCGAGGGTCGCGGCGTTGCGCCGCGGGCCGTCGAGGTCGCTGACGATCTCTTCGTCGCGCTCAAGGGAGGCCGAGACGTCGACGACGGTGAACTCGGCCCACGCGCGGCAGGCCTCCAGCGCAGCGGTGACCCGCGCGTGCGTGAGCTCCGGCCATCGCGACGGACGGTTGATCCCGGCCAGGACCCGCACACCGGTGCGGCCGAGCGGGGCACTGATGCGTTCGAGCTCGGCGGTGGTCAGCTCGCCCCGGCCCGCGTGACGGCAGGCGGCGGCGAAACCCGGCCCTTCGTCGGCGAGTCCCAGGGCGAGGGCGAGTGCGGGAGCATGCGCGTCGGCATCCACGAGGGCGACGCGTCGTCCGCCGCGGGCGAGTTCGAGGGCGAGTTCGACCGCGACGGTGGAGCGCCCGGGCGCTCCTGCCGGCCCCCAGACGGCGATCACGCGCGGCAGCGGAGACTCCTCCCGGGATCCTGGCCCCGCCGCCCCCGACGACGTCGAGGGATCCCCGCCCGCACCGGCTGGCTCGGCCAGGGTGATCGCTTCGGCGATCCGCCATCCCGGGTCGCCGAGCCTGAGCGTCGCCTCCAGCCCGTAGGCCTCGACGAGCGGGCGATCGGTGTCGTGGGCGCAGAGCGCGACGATCCGGACGCCGTACCGGTCGCACAGGGCGACGGCGGCGGCGGTCATGGTGCGCCGATCGGCCTGGAGGACGACCGCCTCGACCTCGCGGAGTGCCGTCGCGGTGACGCGGGCATCGCTGCCGTACGCGGCATCTTCACCGGCGAGCGCCAGCGCGTCCGCGGCGACGACCGAGACCACCTCGATGCGCTCCACGGCGAGCTCGTGAGCCAGGGCCGGTCCCTGCGGGCCATCGACCGCCACGAGGACCTTCATCCCGCACCTCCGACGGCGGGGACGATGGAGAGGGCGGATTCGTCCGACATCGCCTCGAGCACCGCGGCCACATCCGCCCGCGGGATGACGACCTCGAGGGCCGCGGCACCCCCGCCGATCATCGAGTCGTCGCGCGTGACAGATGCGACCGTGGCATCCGCGACGAGGATCCGCGGCACGTCGTAGATGCCCGGTTCGACCAGCGGCGCCGACCAGACCTCGACCACGGATCCCGCCTCCACCGCCGCCGGGACGTCGACGGAACTGCGGAGCACCACGGTCGTGGTGCGCACGGCGTCGGCGGAATCGACGGCGCTCCGGGGGACGAGTTCGTCCGATGCGATGGTCCGCGTGGCGACCATCCCCTCCTCGAGCGACCCCTCCGACGACGAGGGTTCGAGGTAGGACCCCTCGAGCACACCGAGAGCGACCTCTTCGACGCGGACGTCGTCGGACGACACGACCTCGCCCGAGACGATGGTGCGGGCGGCGACGAAGACGGGCACCGTCTGCCGTGCGGCCGACACGACGAACCAGACGCCGGCCACGGAGGCCACGATCAGGAGGATGCCGAGGAGGAAACGCGCATCGGCCCACAGGGCGCGGTGGCGGCGGCCGGTGTCGACAGCGGTCATGAGGCCATGTTCGCTCAGACCGCGGAACACGTCGGCGCGTTATCCACAGCCCGCGTTATCCACAACGCCGCGCGGCCTCGACGGCCGGCGGGCGCCCGCGACGATAATGGGCGTCATGCCCGAATCCCCGTCCGCCGCCGTGCGCATGCTCGCGCCCGCGCAGGTCGCCGAGGCGCTGGGGATCTCGGTGGACGAGGTGATCGCGCTCGTCCACGAGCGTCGCCTCCGCGGCGCCCGGGTGGGATCGCCCGCCCGATGGTGCGTGGAGGAGCAGAGCGTCACCGATTACCTCGACGATCAGGCCGAGGAGGCCCGCAGGATCGCCCTCTGGCATCAGTCGCAGGAGGCGAGCTTCCCGGAGCTGTGGGGCACCGGGTTCGTCCGCAATCCGGACTGACCTCCGGTCTGGCGTCAGAGGACGCCGACCCCGTCCTCGGCGCGCACCCACGCCAGCGCGGCGAAGGGCACCATCCGGTACCCCGTCACCTCGCCCGCGCGCCGGGGCGATCCCGGATCGTGCAGGGCGATGTCGAGGTGGTCGGCTCCGGCTCGGTCGATCGTCCCCGTCATCCCTCGTCCGGATGACAGCTGCACCGCCACCGCGGCGCGGCGGCGCACCAGATCGCGGACGACGAACCCGAACGTCATCCGGCCCGCCAGACCCGAGGGCGCGGCAGCGTCGGCGCGCGCGGTGCGAAGGAGGTCGGGCTGACTCATCCGGACGCCGACGATCGCCGGGAAGGGGACGAGGGTGATGCCCGTCCGACCAGCGGCGTCGCCGAGCGCCACCCAGTCGGCGCCGACGCCGAGGACGTGAGCGGCCAGAGATGACCCGTCGACCAGCTCCCACGAGACGCCGGGGTCGGGCGGCGTCGCCAGGAGCGCCGCCAGGCGCTGGCGCAACTCGAGGCGGGAGAGCCGCAGCCGCTCGGCCTCGGTGTCGAGCGCTGCGCGCTCGGCCTCCCACTCGGAGGCGAGCTGGTCTTCGAGGTCGTCGAAGAAGCGGTCCCATCGCACCTGGCGAGAGTAGAGCAGAACGTGAGGAGTCGATGAGAACTTATCCCCAGGGGCGTTCGGGGCTCTTTCTGGGAGTTGTCCGTGTGTTCTACTTTTCGGCAACCGATGTCCTGACGAGATTGGCGAGAGATGGCACCGACGCCGCCGGCACCGGCCCGTGCACCCAAACCCCCTTCGGGCGCGCGAGAGCTTTCGGAGTACTTCGCGCCGCAGCGCACCTCGACCGAGGCGCTCCCCGACCCGCAGGTCTTCATCGAAAACCTCACGCGCGGCGTCCTGGAGGTGTTCGCCGGCGTGCGCGAGGTCGAACAGCTCGCTCGCTGGCTGACGGAGGACGCCTACCGCAAGCTCCTCACCCGCGCGAACCTCGCCGCCCGGGCGCGCAGCGCCCGCGGGGTGCCGGCCAAGCGCCCGGTGCACCAGATCCTCACCATCCGTCACTCCTCCCCCGCCGACGGCATCGTCGAGGGCGTCGTCGTGGTCGCCGGACCGGCACGCACCAGGGCGGTGGCCGTGCGTCTCGAGGGTATGGACGGTCGGTGGCGCACGACGTCGCTGGCGCTGCTCTGACGCGCTGCGGCCCCCGTTGTCGAGCGAGCGCAGCGAGCCGAAACGCCCGGCACCTCGTTTCGTCTCGTCGCTGCGCTCAACGACCGAGTGGCCCCGGTCGCGCCTACTGGCGGTAGGACGACAGGAAGTTGCCGAGACGCTCGATCGCCTCGCTGAGCACCCGCGCCTCCGGCAGCGTGACGATGCGCACATGGTCGGGGGTCGGCCAGTTGAAGCCCGTCCCCTGCACCAGCAGGACGTGCTCGGCGACGAGGAAGTCGTAGACGAGCTTGGCGTCGTCACGGATCTCGTACACCTCGGGATCGAACCGCGGGAAGGCGTACAGCGCACCCGCGGGCCGCACGCAGGTCACTCCGGGAATGGCCTCGAGCCCCTCCCAGGCCGCGTCGCGCTGCTCGTGCAGACGCCCGGTCGGCGCGATCAGGGCGTCGATCGACTGGACGCCCGACAGGGCCGCCTGCACGGCGTGCTGCGCGGGCACATTGGGGCAGAGGCGTGTCGAGGCGAGCAGCGTGATGCCCTCGAGGAATCCGGCCGCGTGCTCCTTCGGCCCGGTGATCACGAGCCATCCCGAGCGATAACCCGCGACCCGATAGGTCTTGCTCAGACCGTTGAAGGTGAGGCACAGCAGGTCGGGGGCGACGGCGGCCATCGGGATGTGCTCGGCGTCGTCGAAGACGATGCGGTCGTAGATCTCGTCGGCCAGCAGGAGCAGCGAATGCTCGCGGGCGATGTCGGCGATGCCCTCGAGCACCTCGCGGGTGTACACCGCCCCGGTGGGATTATTGGGGTTGATCACCACGATCGCCTTCGTGCGATCGGTGATCTTGGAGCGGATGTCTTCGAGATCGGGCTGCCACCCCGCTGACTCGTCGCAGTGGTAGTGCACCGGCGTCCCGCCGCCCAGACTCGTCATCGCCGTCCACAGCGGGTAGTCCGGCGCGGGGATGAGCACCTCGTCGCCCTCGTCGAGGAGCGATTGCATGGTCATCGTGATCAGCTCGGAGACGCCGTTGCCGAGGTACACGTCGTCGGGGTCGACCGGGGGGAACCCGGGGGTCTGCTCGTAGCGGTACACCACGGCGAGCCGGGCGGACATGATCCCTCGGCTGTCGCTGTAGCCGTGAGCATGGGGTACGGCATCGATCATGTCCCGGACGATCTGGTACGGCGCGTCGAACCCGAACGCCGCGGGGTTGCCGGTGTTCAGCTTCAGGATGTTGTACCCCTCGGCCTCGAGCCGCTGCGCCTCCACGAGGGCCTGCCCGCGGATCTCGTAGAGAACGTCGCGGAGCTTTCGCGATTGGTCGAGCGGGCGAAGGAGCGTCATCGGTTCAGGATAGCGGCGGCGCCCCGCCCGGAACCGACCGGGGAGACCGTCCAATCGCCCGCCCGTGGACCGGGCGGCGACTCAGCGCTTCTTGCCGGCCGCGCGGCGCTCCGCACGGTTCTGGGGCGCGGGCTGCTGACCTCCAGCGGCGTCGCCGCCGGTGCGCTGCCCGAAGGCGCCGCGGGGCGCCTCGGCCTGCGGGGGCTCGGCGACCGCGGTCGCCGCAGCCGCGGCCTGCCGGATCCGGTTGGTCGCCGCCTGCTGCACCTGCCCGCGCTCGTTGCGAACCTCGACCTCCCCGGCGTCGTTGGCCGCGGAGTACTGCAGCCGCTCGCCCTCCAGGGGCACGGCTCCCAGGCCCTTGGCCTCGACCTCGGCGGGCTGATCGCCCTCGCCGGCACGCCGCACCTCGACATCCAGGTTGTAGAGGTAGCCGACCGACTCCTCCTTGATCTGGCCCATCATGGCCTGGAACATCTGATAGCCCTCGCGCTGGTACTCGATGAGCGGGTCGCGCTGAGCCATCGCCCGCAGGCCGATGCCGTCCTTGAGGTAGTCCATCTCGTACAGGTGGTCGCGCCACCGGCGGTCGAGCACCTGCAGCACGACGCGTCGCTCGAGTTCGCGCATCGCCGGTGACCCGAGGGTCTCTTCGCGGTTGCGATAGGCGATCTGGGCGTCGGAGAGCAGTTCGCGCTTGAGGACTTCGGGGGTGATGCGGCCCTTATTGCCGGCCTCGGCGACGACCTCATCGATGGTGACACCCACCGGATAGAGCGTCTTCAGCTCGGTCCACAGGGCGTCGAAGTCCCAGCTCTCGGTGTGGCCCGACGAGGTGTGGTCGTCGATGACGGCGTTGATGGCGTCCTCGATGAAGTGCTGCACCCGGTCGGCGATGTCATCGCCCTGGAGGATGTGACGGCGGTCGGCGTAGATCGCCTCGCGCTGACGGTTGAGCACGTCGTCGTACTTCAGCACGTTCTTGCGGATCTCGGCGTTGCGCGCCTCGACCTGCGACTGGGCGCTCTTGATGGCGCGCGAGACCATGCCCGACTCGATCGCGACGTCGTCGGGGAAGTTCGTCCGCGCCATGATCGCCTCTGCCGCCCCCGACTGGAACAGGCGCATGAGGTCGTCGGTGAGCGAGAGGTAGAACCGGCTCTCGCCCGGGTCGCCCTGACGACCCGACCGACCGCGCAGCTGGTTGTCGATGCGGCGCGACTCGTGACGCTCGGTGCCGAGCACGTAGAGGCCGCCGGTCTCGACGACCTTCGCCGCCTCTTCGCCGACGCGGTCGCGCACGGCCTCGTACACCGCATCCCACTCGGCTTCGTATTCGTCGGGCGTCTCGATCGAGTCCAGGCCCTTGGCCTTCATCTCCTGCACGGCGAGGAACTCCGCGTTCCCGCCCAGCATGATGTCGGTGCCACGGCCGGCCATGTTCGTGGCGACGGTGACGGCGCCCAGGCGCCCGGCGCGGGCGACGATCTCGGCCTCGCGCGCATGGTTCTTGGCGTTGAGCACCTCGTGCTTGACGCCCTTCTTGGCCAGGAGCCGGGAGAGGTATTCGCTCTTCTCGACGCTGACGGTACCTACCAGCACCGGCTGGCCCTTGGCGTGCCGGTCGACGATGTCCTCGACGACCTGGGCGAACTTCGCCTCCTCGTTCTTGTAGACGAGGTCGGACTGGTCCTTGCGGACCATCGGCTTGTTCGTGGGGATGGGGACCACGCCGAGCTTGTAGGTCGACATGAACTCGGCCGCCTCGGTCTCGGCGGTACCGGTCATGCCCGACAGCTTCTCGTAGAGGCGGAAGTAGTTCTGCAGCGTCACCGTGGCGAGGGTCTGGTTCTCAGCCTTGACCGGCACGCCCTCCTTGGCCTCGATGGCCTGGTGGATGCCCTCGTTGTAGCGGCGTCCCACCAGGATGCGACCGGTGTGCTCGTCGACGATCATCACCTCGTCGTTCATGACGACGTAGTCGGTGTCGCGCTTGAACAGGGCCAGCGCCTTGATCGAGTTGTTCAGAAACGAGATGAGCGGGGTGTTCGCCGACTCGTACAGGTTGTCGATGCCGAGGTAGTCCTCGACCTTCTCGATCCCGGGCTCGAGCACGCCGACGGTGCGCTTCTTCTCGTCGATCTCGTAGTCCACGCCCGGCTCGAGGGTCCGCGCGATCTTGGCGAACTCGGTGAACCATCGGTTGGCCTCGCCCGAGGACGGCCCCGAGATGATCAGGGGCGTACGCGCCTCGTCGATGAGGATCGAGTCGACCTCGTCGACGATGGCGAAGAAGTGGCCGCGCTGGACGAGGTCTTCCTTCCGCCAGGCCATGTTGTCGCGCAGGTAGTCGAAGCCGAACTCGTTGTTCGTGCCGTACGTGATGTCGGCGTTGTACTGCTCGCGGCGCACCTGCGGGTTCTGCCCCGAGACGATGGTGCCGGTGGTCATGCCGAGGGCCCGGAAGATGCGGCCCATCAGCTCGGACTGGTAGCTGGCGAGGAAGTCGTTGACGGTGATGACGTGGACGCCCTTGCCGGCGATGGCATTGAGGTACGCGGGGAGGGTCGCCACGAGCGTCTTTCCCTCACCGGTCTTCATCTCGGCGATGTTCCCGAGGTGCAGGGCGGCGCCGCCCATGATCTGCACGTCGTAGTGGCGCTGGCCGAGGGTGCGCTTGGCCGCCTCGCGGACGGCGGCGAAGGCCTCCGGCAGCAACTGGTCGAGCGACTCGCCGGCCTCGTGGCGGGTGCGCAGCTCTGCGGTCTCGCCGCGCAGCTCCTCGTCGGTGAGCTGCGCGTAATCCTCTTCGAGGGCGTTGACCGCCTTCACGATCCGCTGCAGCTGCCGCAGGATCCGGCCCTCGCCGGCGCGGAGCAGTTTCTCGAGAGGATTGGCCACGCAAATCTCCATACTGTCGGGCGAACCTCCCCATGTTATCCACCCGTGACCTTGGCGTGGGCTGGGCGAGCATCGCGGTGACCCCGATGTTGCCGGGCATGCATATACTCGAGCCCGCCCCTGCAGCGAAAGCGAGAGACGGATGTCGGTACCGCACAGCCTGCTCGCCATCCTCGATCAGGGTCCCTGCTACGGCTATCAGCTGCGCGCCGAGCACGCCCGGCGCACGGGCGCGGATCACCCGCTGAACGTCGGTCAGATCTACCGGACACTCGAACGGCTCGAGCGGGACGGCCTGGTTGAGCGAGGAGATCCCGACGCGCAGGGTCACATCTACTGGAGCATCACCCCGGCGGGGTCCGAGGCGGTGGCGGAGTGGTTCGGCTCCCCGTCCCCGCGTGCCCGCGCCGGACGCGAGGATGTCGCAGCCAAGGTCGCCCTGGCCGCGAGCCTTCCCGGCGTCGACGTCGCTGCGGTGGTGTCGCTGCAACGCCGGTCCTCGGCCGCCGAGCTGGCGCGGGTGCGCCGCGAGCGGGACGACGCCGAGCAGGCGGGTGCCCTTTCGCGGTCCCTCGTCCTGGCCGCCCGCCGGGACGCCCTCGAGGCGGAGCTGGGGTGGCTCGATCACGCGGCCGAGGTGCTGGCGCGGCATCCGGATCACGTCCTCACCGTCGCTCTGGCGACCCAGAAGCCCCGGCGAGGGCGGCCTCCGCGTCCCTGAGGCAGGGCCCGGTTACGCCGTGGGCGAAGCGGCCGCTCCCGACGTCGTTCCCCAGCCGTTCTCCAGCGGTCCGCTCGAGCGGGAACCGTAGGATCGGACCATGGCCGGATTCTGGGGCAGTCGCAAGAAGGAACGCGAAGAACTCGCTGCGCAGGACGCCGATCTCGCCCGCCGGGCGCAGACCGCCCTCGTCGCCACCGACGAGCGCATCCGCGTCACCACCGACGAGCTCGCCTTCGCCGAGGCGGAGCTGGGCACAGGCCCCACCGGCGACCTCCGCGAGGCGCTCGAGTCGGTGCGCACCCACATGGGCGAGGCCTTCCACCTCCACCAGCTCAACCACGACGAGATCCCCGACACCCCGGAAGAGCTGCGCACCCGCAACGCACGGATCGTGCAGCTGTGCGAGTGGGCCGAGGAGCTGCTGGATGACCGCACCGAGGCGCTCGCCGAGCCGATCGCCCGGGCCCGTCGCGCGCCGGAGATCATCGCCGGGGTGCGGCGCGACGCCGAACGGCTGCGCGGGCGACTGCCGCAGGCCCGCGAGACCGTGACCCGGCTCGGGGCGCGCTACTCGGCGGATGCGCTCCGTCAGATCGAAGCGAACCCCGCCGAGGCCGAGCAGCTCCTCGGGTTCGCCGAGCACAGCGCGGGCATCGCCGAGCGCCGCCGCGAGGCCGGTCAGCGCGAGCAGGCGAATCTTGCGCTCGAGGCGTGCACCGAGGCGGTGCGACGCGCCGAGACGCTCATCGACGCCGTCGAGACGTACGAGGTCGAGGCCCTGCGCGCCGAGTCGACCCTCGCCGCGGTGGTGGAGGACTCCCGCGGCGACCTCATCGCCGCACGCTCGGCGCCCCAGACCGCGGGTGTCGCCGAGGCGATGGGCGAACTGCAGGCGGCGCTGGCCGCCCTTCCCGCCGCAGGCGTCAACACCGACCCGTTCGCGCAGCTGACCCGCCTGCGCACGGCGAACACCGCCCTCGACGAGGCGGTCGCCAAGGCGCGCGAGCGCGCCGCGCGCCCGATCCCCGATATCGCCCACGTGCGGCACTCGATCGACGACGCCGACCGGCAGCTCGCCGTCGCACGGGATGTCATCGCGGGCCACCGCGGGTGGATCGGCGCCGACGCCCGCACCCGCATCGCCGAGGCCGAGCGCATCCGAGTCGACCTCGACCGATACCTCGGCACCTCCGCGTCGGCGGCGATCGACATCGACGAAGATCACCGCGAGCAGGCGATGACGATGTCGCGACGGGTCGCGCACCTGGCGAGCGAAGCGCTCCAGCTCGCCCAGCGAGACATCGACTCCTCACGTCCGCAGAACGGTCCCGACCAGTGGGGCGGCGGCGGATGGGGCGGCGGACGCGGCAACAGCGGTGGGAGCGGCCTGATGGGCGGCATCCTCGGGGGCCTTGTGATCGGCAGCCTCCTCGACGGCTTCATGGACTGATGCCGTCCTGACCGACGACGCAAGGATGCCCCGGGCGAATCGCGCCCGGGGCATCCGACGTTCTCAGGGGCTCAGGAGACCAATTGCGCAGGCTCCGCCTGGGTGGTCAGCGCGATCACGCCGTAGTCCCAGCCCTTGCGGCGGTAGACCACGCTCGGGCGGTCGGTGCGGACGTCGATGAAGAGGAAGAAGTCGTGTCCGACGAGTTCCATGCGGTCCACGGCGTCCTCGACCGTCATCCACTCGGCGTCGAATTCCTTCGTCCGGATGACGACCGGGGTGTACTCCTCCTCGTCGGCGTCGCCGCTGATGATCGGCACCTCACCGGTGGCGACGGCGCGCAGCACATCGACGGATGCGGGCTCGACATCGATGCCCTCCAGCGCCCCCGTGCCCTTCTCGAACTTCGCCCCGCGCGGATGGTTGCGGGCATCCACGCGCTTGTCCTTCGCGCGACGCAGCTGCTCGCAGAGCTTGTCGACCGCGAGGTCGAGGGCGGTGAACTTGTCGGCGTCCGTGGCCTCCGCGCGCACGATCGGGCCCTTGCCCGTGACGGTGAGTTCGACGGTGTGGTCCTCGATGTGACCGTTGCGATACGTGCGGTGGGTGACCTTGACATCCAGCCGCTGCGCCCGCGGCGCGAGGTGTTCGATCCGGGGCGCCTTCTCTTCGACGACCGACCGGAACCGATCGGTGATACCGACCCCCACGCCGACGATGCTGCTCTCCATGTCAGACCTCCTTGATCCGGTCCGCCCGGACAAGGGCAGACCCTCAGTCGCCTCTGTATACACGGCAGTGTGCGTGTGTCCCCCCACCGTAGTGCCGGGGCGCCCGCGTGTCACGCGTGACGGAGGTCGGATCCGCTCCGAGTTTCCGATGAGCGCCGGGGGGTCGCCGCGACCGTGGCGGCCGCCGCCACAGGCAGCCCCGCCGCGCGCAGTGTCCGAGTCGCTTCGACGAGCGTCGCACCCGTGGTGAGGACGTCGTCGACGACGACGATCGGGCGATCGCCCACCCGCGCCGTGTGACGCGCGCGCACGCGAAGGCTGCCGGCGACGTTCCGGGCCCGGGCGTCGCGATCGAGCCCGCGCTGGTCGGCGACCGTGCGCGCCGGTGCGAGGAGAGGGATGACGGGCAGCCCGGTCCGGCGGGCGAGGAGCGGTGTCACCGCGAAACCCCGTCGTCGCAACGCCGGCCGCGACGACGGCACCGGGACGAGGACCGCCTCACCGGCCACGCCCGCGGCGCGGACGGCCGCGCGCAGCGCGAGCCCGAGCGGCACGGCGAGCCCGGTGCGGCCGTCCTCCTTCAGACCGCGGATGACGCGGGCCGGAACCCCCTCGAACGCGAGGGCGCTGTGGACCCGCACCTCGTCGTCGAGCAGTCGCCGTGTCGGTGCCGGGACGAGGGACCCGCGGCATCCGTCGCAGAGAGCCTCGTCCGCCACGCCGCATCCGGCGCAGTCGACGGGGAGAAGGAGGGCGAGCGCGTCGGCGAGCGACGCGGACAGAGAGGCCGAGATCGACCCTGACACCGGCGGCATACCGCCAGCCTGGCGCGCCCAGGCCCGCGGCGGGTGCGACGCCGGGCCATCGGTGGACAACCCCCGCCCGCCCGAGCCTGGGGAGGAGTCAGCGGGGCGACCCCTGCTGAATCGCGAGGACCACGATGCCCTCCGCCGTCTGCGTCCAGTTCGCCCCTCGGCGGATGAAGAGGCTCCCCTGATCGGTGTGGACGCGCAGGGTCGAGGCGGAGTTGCCTCCGGCGAGGGTGTCGGCACCGGCGGGGGCCGCGGTCTCGGTGCCCTCACCCCCGACGACCTGCTCCCGCAGGCGCGGCTCGCTGCCCGCGTCGATGAGCGCGGCGATCGAGGAGTCGTCGAGCCAGGCGACGGACGACACGGGACCGTCGAGATCGGCGAGCACGACGGGGTCGCCGAGTCCGCTGGGCACGCCGTCCCCGTCTCTGATCACGCCGGCGACGCTCAAGGTGGTCCGCCCTCCGGCGGTCACGGCTGCGGCCAGACGCGTGCCGTCGCGCGAGAGCGCCATCGCCGAGAGGGTGGCCGCCCCCGGCCACGCGTTCGCGATCTCGATCGGCCCGCTCGGCACCCACGCCCGGAGCGCCGAGGGCGCGGTCTCGGGAACGCTCCACACATAGCCGAACGCGTCGATCGTCGGCGCGACCAGTGCCGGGCGCTGGTCGAAGACCTGCACGTCGCCGTCGGCGTCGATCCTGCCGGTCCACCCGTCCGCGGCGAACCGCGAAGCGGCGAAGACGCGGTCGGGCGAGAGGGCCAGCGCGTCGACCTCCGCCGCCTGCTCCAACGCGTCCGACAGACCGGGCACCGGATCGAGTTCGTCGCCGGTGAGGAATCCGAACCCGCCGGCGGTGACGACGAGCGGCTGCGCGGCGACCCGGGTGGAGCGGACGGCGACCGCCGCCGCGTCGACCTCGGACGACCCGACCCGCATCTGAACCCGGGTGACCCCGGCCGAGGCGAGACTCTCGTCGAGCTGGGTCTGCATCCGATCGAGGGTCGGCTGCTCGAGGGTGAGGGCCGCTTCATTCAGGCTCACCTGCGCCTCACCCACCGAGACCGGCACCGCGGTGGGGCTCAAAGCCACGCCGTCGGGGAACGCCGAGACCACCGAGCCCGCGAGCCACTCCACCGGCGACCCTTCGATCAGGGCGGCGGCGATGCGGGTGGGGGCGTTGGTGGTCGGGAACCACCGCTCATCAGGCACCAGGTACTGCCAGGTCGGGTCGAAGTAGGCCAGGGTGTACCGGTCGAACGCGGTGACGAACGAGTCGCGGTCCAGGACGATGCCGTCCGGCGCCTGGCTGATGCGCCACTCCCCGTCCTCCTGCTGCAGGAGCTCGAACCGCAGGGGCGGCGTGCCTCCGGTCGCCGGCTCGTAGACCCCGGTCGCGTCCACGGTCGCCGTGGGGGCGACCGCGACCTCGACGGCGTTCTCGCCGACGGCGAGGGGGGTGCGGGTCGTGCCGGTGGGTTCGATGATCACCCCGGCCGTCGGATCCCACGTGTCGCGCAGGGCGGGGGCGAGGAACTCGCGCGCACGCGCCCAGTCGCTGACCGGTCCCGCACCGGCGCGCAGGAACCCGTCGACGATCTCCTCCGGCGTCGCACCCGCCTGCGGCCGATCGGGCAGCCGCAGGAAGTCGGGTCCGGGCAGCTGCTCCCCCACCGAGCGCCCGCCCTGCACCGTGCCCGTGAGCGGGAGCCCCGCGCACGCCGTGAGCGCCAGGGCGGCTACGACAGCGACCGCGAGGGCGCGCAGTCCGCGAGCGGCTCTCATGACGCGCCTCCCGAGCGACGGTCGTTTCCGGATGCCGCGCCGGCAGCGGTCTCGGACAGCACCTGGATCGGCTGGGTGAGCCCGAGGGCGTCCAGCGGTGCGGTGTTGTCGTCGCCGGGGACGACGGCGATGGGCGAGGAGGTCTGCAGACCGTGCGCGAGGCGGGGCAGCGTGAGGACGAAATGGGATCCCCGGCCGATCTCCGACCACACGGCGAGTTCCCCGCCGTGCAGGCGCGCGTCTCCCAGTGCGATCGACAGGCCGAGGCCGGTGCCGCCGATCGTGCGCTTCCGGGAGGGGTCGGCACGCCAGAACCGGTCGAACACGCGCTCGACCTCCTCGGGTCGCATCCCGAGTCCGAAATCGCGGACGCCCAGCGCGACGGCCTGCTGGTCGCTGTCGACGGTGACCACGATCGGGCGCCCCTCGCCGTGCTCGATGGCATTGCCCAGCAGATTACGGACGATGCGCCGCACCCGACGAGGATCCATGTCGACCGGGGAATATCCCCCCGGCGCCACGAGGCGGACATCCGATCCGTGCTGCTCGGCGAGCTGGCTCATCGACTCGATGACGTCGCCCGCGAGGTGGGCGAGGCTCGTGGGCTCGAGCTCCAGCTGGATCGACCCGGCGTCGTAGCGGCTGATCTCCAGCAGATCGGTGAGCAGGGTCTCGAAACGCTGGACCTGGGCGTTCAGCAGCTCGGCGGCGCGCGCGGTGGCGGGGTCGAACGAGTCGCGCTGATCGTTGATCATGTCGGCGGCGAGCCGGATGGTCGTGAGCGGCGTCCGCAGCTCGTGCGAGACGTCCGAGACGAACCGCTGCTGGACGAGAGAGAGCTCGGCGAGCTCCTTGATCTGCGACTCGATGCTGTCGGCCATGGCGTTGAAGGACTGCCCGAGGGTCGCCAGCTCATCCTGTCCGCGCACCGGGAGCCGCACGTTCAGCTCACCGCTGGCGAGCTTCGCGCTGGTCTCGGCCGCCTCTCCGATCGGGGTGGTCACCGACCGGAGGACGAACCACGCGATCAGGCCGATGAGGATCACCAGGCCCACGCCGACCACCCAGAGCGTGCCCTGGATGAAGGCGAGGATCTGCGATTCGCCGGCGAGGTCGTAGGCGATATACACCTCGTAGGCGCCGACGACAGGGAACGAGAGCTGCTGCCCGACCACGATGCCGGGCACCGTGCTGCCGTCCTCTGCCTCGAGGGCGACCGACTGCCACCACTGCTGCACGTCGCCGTCGGCGCGCACCTTCTGCCGGAGGCCCTCGCTCAGCACCTCCTCCGGGAGGCCCGGCGTGACGAGATCCTGGGGAGCAATGCGCGACGCGCGGTCGATGCGGAAGATCGCGATGCGGTCGCTGCCGGACTGCTCGGCGAGGTCGGTGCTGAGGGTCGTCATCAGCAGCTGGAGCTGCACCGGGTCGTTCCCGGGCTCGGCGGAGTCCAGTCGCTCCTGGGCGGACTGGGTGGCCCGGAGCGCGCCGCCGGTCGCCTGGTCGCGTCCGGCGGTGAAGAGGTCGTGCTGGATCGCCAAGGCCATCCAGACGCAGGCGATCAGGATCGTCAGTGCCGTGAGCGCCAGGGTGATGAGGACGGTGCGGAAGCGCAGCGAGCGCCGCCACAGGTTCGTCAGGCGATCGGGCCAAGAGCGCCAGTCGCGCCACTGCGCCATCCGGCGACCGATCGCCGTCGATCCCGTGCCTGTGCCCACGGTCGGCGACGCACTGGTCGTCGTGCGGGGACCCGCACCGGTCGTCATGCGGCCCTCATGTCAGACCGTCACGCCACGGCGCCCGCGCGATAGCCGACTCCGCGCACGGTCGTCACGATCCGCGGGTTGTCGGGGTCGCGCTCGACCTTGGCACGCAGCCGCTGCACGTGGACGTTGACCAGGCGGGTGTCGGCCTTGTAGTGATAGCCCCACACCTGCTCCAGCAGCATCTCGCGCGAGAAGACCTGCTGGGGCTTGGAGGCGAGCGCGACGAGCAGCTCGAACTCCAGCGGGGTCAGCGCGATCGGCTCGTCGCCGCGCCGGACCTCATGCGCCGACACGTCGACGGTGAGGTCGCCGATGCGCAGCACCTCCGGCGACGTCTGGGCCGTCGGCCGCAGTCGCGTGCGGATGCGGGCGACGAGCTCCTTGGGGTTGAAGGGCTTGACGATGTAGTCGTCGGCGCCGGACTCGAGCCCGCGGACGACGTCGGCGGTGTCGGTGCGGGCGGTGAGCATGATGATCGGGATGCCGGATTCCGCCCGGATGCGCGTGCACACCTCGATGCCGTCCATGCCGGGGAGCATGAGATCCAGCAGCACGAGATCGGGGCGTTCCTCGCGCCAGGCGTCGACGGCGCGGGCGCCGTCGGCGCAGAACGCGGGTTCGAACCCCTCGGTGCGCAGGACGATCCCGATCATCTCTGCCAGAGCGGTGTCGTCGTCGACAACCAGGATCCGTGATGTCATCGGGTCTTTCGTCCTTCGGGTCCGGTCGGGCACGGCGAGACGCCACGGGTGTCGAACGCTCTGAGCAACACTAGTCGACACCGCCTGGGGGTGCACCGAGCATCGCCCGGGAGTCCGCGGGCCCCGGCGCGCCGATATGACACGATGGAGCCGGTGCGGCGCGACCGCGACCGCATGGCCGCCCACGCGAGGAGGACCGCCCCGTGACGTCGTACCCGGCGTGGACGCCGGCATCCCGGCCCGGCATCATCCCACTGCATCCGCTGAGCTTCGGCACGATCCTCGGCAGGTCGTTCACGGCACTCCGGCACAACCCCAAGGTGCTGCTCGGCTTCGCCCTGGGGATCCAGGCCGTCACGTACATCGTGGTCATCGTCGCGATCGGGGCCATCGCGATCGGAGCGTTCTCGCGCCTGGACACCCTGCGACCGGGATCGGAGGAGTTCGACACGGTCCTCGCCGGCTCGATCGCCCTCGTGTTCGTCGCCGGCGTCGTGCTCGGCCTTCTCGCCGGGGCCGTCGGCGTGATCGTCCAGGGTGTCGTCGTGACCGAGGTCGCGCGGGGCGCGGTCGCCGAGAAGCCCACGCTCGGAGCGATCTGGGCTCAGCTGAAGCCCGTGGTGTGGCGGCTCATCGGCTACGCATTCCTCCTCGCCGCCGCCGGCGTCGTGGCGGTGACCCTGGTCGTGCTGATCCTCGTCGCGATCGGGTTCGCGGTGCTGCCCGTGGCCATCGTCCTGTCCGTGCTCGCGGTCCTCGCCGCGATCCCGCTCGTGCTGTGGCTGTCGACGAAGCTCATGCTCGCGCCCTCGGCGATCATCCTCGAGCACGCGACCATCCGCGGCGCGATCGTGCGGTCGTGGACTCTCATCCGGGGCCGCTTCTGGGTCGGACTCGGTGTCCTCGTACTGGTGTCGCTGACCTTCTCGGTGCTCGCTCAGGTGGTGAGCGTGCCCTTCAGCCTCCTTACCAGCGGCGTGTCGACGATCATCTCCCCCACAGGCGACCCCGAGCCCGGGGCCATCGTCGCCCTCATCTTCGGGCTCGTGCTCACCCAGGTGGTGACGCTGCTGATCCAGGCGGTCGCAGTCGTGGTGCAGTCCACGGCCTCCGCCCTCGTCTACATCGACTGCCGGATGCGGCGCGAGGGCCTCGATCTCGACCTGCAGAGCTACGTCGAGCAGCGCGACGCCGGGCGAGGGGACCTGCCCGATCCCTACCGCGTCCACGTCGGACGCGCGATCGCGCCTCGGCCTCCCGCACCGGCCTACCCGGCCCCGCAGGGGTACGGACCGCCCCCGGGCTACCCCGCACCGCAGGGGTACGGACCCCCGCCCGCGCATGCCGCACCGCAGGGGTACGGCCCGCCGCCCGGATACACCGCGCCGCCGGCTGCACCCGGTGCTCCTCCGACTCCGCCCCCGGCGGCACCCCCGACCGGCGCGCCGCCCGCCACCCCGCCGACGAGCTGGGCCGCGCCCGGCGGCGACGCCGCCGACCGCGACACCCCGTGATCGCTGTCGTCGCGCGGATGCTCGCGGCGACACCCGTCACCCCCGATGGTGACGAGGCGCGGGAGTGGGCCGAGCAGGAACTGTCCGATCCGGCCTACGCCGAGGCCCAGCCGACCGCGTTCGACCGCATCGCCCGCGCCATCCTGGATTTCCTCGGCGGGCTGTTCTCGACCGACGTCTCCGGCGGCTGGGGATCGGCCTTCGCCCTCATTGCGGCCATCGCGATCGCCGCCCTGATCATCGTCGCCCTCCTCGTCTGGGGCCTCCCCCGCGCGCGGCGTCGCGCGTCGGCGCCGGTGGCCACCCTCTTCGGAGATGCCGACGAACGCAGCGCCGACGACCTCCGCCGGGCGGCGGCCTCCGCCGCAGACGCCGGGAGATGGGACGAAGCGCTCATCCTGCGCTTCCGCGCGCTCGCGCGCGGTCTCGCCGAGCGCGGAGTCGTCAGCACGCCGCCGGGCGCGACGGTGCACGCCTTCGCCCGGGCGGCGGGACGTGTCTTCCCGAGTGCCGCGACCGACCTCGAGGCCGGCGCCTCGGCGTTCGACGACGTCCGCTACCTGCGTCGCCCCGGCTCCCGCGACGACTACGAGCATCTCCGCCGCCTGGACGAGCAGCTGATCGCCGCGCGACCGGCGACCCCCGTCCGAACGGGAGTGGGCGGATGACCGCGGCCGCGCCCCGCACCGATGCCGGCACCTCGGCCGCCCCTGCGCCCGCCTCGCGACGCCGGCGGGTCGGCGGCTGGGTCGCGCTGGCCATCGCCCTCCTCGCCGTCGGCAGCATCGGCGCGCTGCTGTCGGGGCTCGGCGAGTGGGCCCAGCGCGACGCGTTCGACCCCGAGTCGGCCGGCCCGACGGGAACGCGCGCCCTCGTGGAGGTGCTGCGGGATCAGGGTGTCGAGGTCGAGGTGGCCCGCAGCAGCGACGCCGTCGCCCGCGCGCTCGATGACGCCTCGACCGGGTCGACGCTCGTGCTTCCCGACACCCCCGCCCTCTCCGACGACGGGCTCGCAGGCCTCGCCGACCCCGCGGACGACATCGTCCTCATCGACCCCCGTTCCCGTACGCTCCGGCTCTTCCTCCCCGGTACGACGGTCGGCGGACGAGCCGACGCGCTGCTCGACCCACAGTGCGACCTCGCCGACGCCGAGCGGTCGGGTCCGGTCGCCCCGGGCGCGGTGTTCGTCGCGGGCGACGGCGCCGAGGGCTGCTACCTCACCGCCGACGGGCAGGCGGGTATCGTCGTCGCCGAGACCGACGGTCGCCGCGTCGCGGCGATCGACGGTCGCGCGGTCCTCGTCAACGAGGTGCTGGCCGACGACGGCAACGCCGCTCTGGGCGTGAACCTCCTCGCGCGGCATCCGCTCGTGGTCTGGTACGACCCGGTGCTCGGCGACACCGACCTGGAGAACACCGACCCCTCGCTCGGCGAGTCCACGCCCCGCTGGGTGAGTCCCGCCATCGCCCTTCTGATCCTCGCCGCCGTGGCCGCCGCCCTGTGGCGCGGACGCCGTTTCGGGCCGCTGGTGCGCGAGCGCCTGCCGGTCACGGTGCGCGCCGCCGAGACCGCCGAGGGCCGTGCCCGCCTGTACGCCCAGACCCGCGACGCCGGTCATGCCGCGGACGATCTGCGGATCGCCGCTCTCCGGCGGATGGCGAGGCTCCTCGGCCTCGGCCCGAACGCCGCGGCGGATGAGATCGCCGACGCCGCCGCCGACCGCCTCGCCGCCGATCGACGCGTCGTCCGGGGCATCCTCCTCGACGACGTCCCCACCGATGACGCCCAGCTCGCCGTCGTCGCCTCGCGCCTGCGCGAGCTCGAAGCAGCCCTCCGCGACGCCGTCCGTCCCGAAAGGAACCGCCCATGACCGACCAGCCGCCCCCTCTCACCGCCGACTCTTCGCCGTCCGAGAGCGTCGCCGCGCCGACACCCGCGCCCGCCGTCCTCGACGACGCCGCCCTCCGCGACGCGATGCACCGGGTACGCACCGAAGTCGGGAAGGCCGTGATCGGCCAGGACGGGACGGTCACCGGCCTCCTCATCGCCCTCCTCGCGCGCGGTCACGTGCTGCTGGAGGGCGTGCCCGGGGTCGCCAAGACGCTGCTGGTGCGCGCGTTCAGCACCTCCCTCGGGCTCGACACCAAGCGCATCCAGTTCACCCCCGACCTGATGCCGGGCGACGTCTCGGGATCGCTCGTGTACGACGCACGCACGGGCGAGTTCGAGTTCCGCCCGGGCCCGGTGTTCAGCAACGTCGTCCTCGCCGACGAGATCAACCGCACCCCTCCCAAGACCCAGGCGGCGCTCCTGGAGGCGATGGAGGAGCGTCAGGTCTCCTCCGACGGCGTGACGCGGCCGCTCCCGTCGCCCTTCCTCGTCGCGGCGACGCAGAACCCCATCGAGCAGGAGGGCACCTACACGCTCCCCGAAGCGCAGCTCGACCGGTTCCTGCTGAAGCTCATCGTCGACCTGCCGCCGCGCGATGCCGAGCTCGCGGTGCTCCGCCGCCACGCCGAGGGGTTCGACCCGCGCGATCTCGGCGCCGCGGGTCTTCAGCGTGTCATCGCCCCCGACGAGATCGTCGCGGCCCAGCATGCCGCCGCCCGTGTCACCGTCACCGACGACGTGCTCGGGTACGTCGTCGACCTCGCCCAGGCGACCCGGCAGAGCCCGTCGGTCCAGCTGGGCGTGAGCCCCCGCGCGACGACGGCGCTCCTCGCCGCGGCGAAGGCCTGGGCCTGGCTCGGCGGCTACCCCGCGATCACTCCCGACCACGTGCAGACGCTGCTCGTGCCCACCTGGCGGCACCGCATCCGGCTGCGCCCCGACGCCGAGCTCGAGGGCGTCTCGGTCGACGCGGTGCTCACCGCGGTGGTGCAGCAGACCCGCGTGCCGGTCTGAGCGTGTACGTCACCGGGCGCCTTCCCCTTCTCGTCGGACTCGGCGTGGTGCCGGTCGTCCTGCTCTCGATCGCCGGCGTCGACCCGTGGCTGGCGATGCTCGGATGGGCGGTGCTCTCGACCGCACTGGCGCTGACGGATGCCGCGGCCGCGCCCGACCCGCGGTGGCTCGACGTCGCCCGCGACGTCCCTTCCCGGAGCCTCCTCGGTCAGCAGGTCGAGACCGGCGTGACCCTCCGGAACACCGGCGCGCGGACGCTGCGCGGCAGGGTGCGGGACGCCTGGCAGCCGACGGCCGGAGCCCCGCTCGAGCGGGCGGGCATCGACATCCCGCCCGGAGAATCCCGCAGGGTGCGGGTGCCGCTCCTCCCCCGCCGGCGCGGCGAGCTGCGCACCGGGTTCCTCGTCGTGCGCAGCGCCGGCCCGCTCGGACTCGCCGGCAGGCAGCGGCGCATCGACGCCCCGGGCGCGCTGCGGGTGCTCCCGCCCTTCACCTCCCGCCGTCACCTTCCGTCCCGCCTCGCGCGGCTGCGCGAACTCGACGGCAACACCAGCGTGCAGGTGCGGGGGCAGGGCACCGAGTTCGACAGCCTGCGCGAATACGTACGCGGCGACGACGTGCGCTCCATCGACTGGCGCGCGACCGCGCGCGCCGGGACCACGATGCTCCGCACCTGGCGGCCCGAGCGGGACCGGCACGTGGTCATCATCATCGACACCGGGCGCACCGCGGCCGCGCGCGTAGGCGACGGGGTGCGGATGGATGCCGCCATGGAGGCCGCCCTGCTGCTGTCGGCACTCGCATCGCGCGCCGGCGACCACGTGCACCTGATCATGTTCGACCGGCTCGTGCGTGCGCGGGTCACGGGGATCGACGGCCCGGGGCTCCTCCCCGCCCTCGTCGACGCCATGGCACCGGTGGATCCGCAGCTGATCGACACCGACTGGGACGCCGCGATCGCGCAGGTGCGGCGGGTCACCTCCCGGCCGTCGCTCGTGGTGCTGCTGACCGCACAGGACGCCCCCGAGGCGGCGCGCGGATTCCTCGGGTCGCTCCCGGCGCTCACCGCCCGCACGCGCGTCGTGGTCGCCTCGGTCACCGACGACCCGGTGCCGCCCGACCCGCGGCCCGACACCGACGAGCTGTACCGGCAGGCGGCCTACGCGCGCGCTGCGCGCGACGCCGAGCGGGTCGCCGCGGCCGTACGCCGCGCCGGTGCTGAGCCGATCGCGGCCTCGCCCGACGACCTGCCGCCCGCCGTCGCCGACCGCTACCTCGCGCTTAAGGCCGCGGGGCGGCTCTGACGCACCCCGTGTCGCCGCGCGGCAGCGCCGGGCGACACGGAGGGTCACATCCCACGGCGCGCCCGTCCCCTGCGCATGCCCGCCGCTACGCTCATGCCTGAAAAGAGGAGTCCTGCATGTCCGATGACACCGCCGCCGCGGGCGGCACCGCGCCCACCACCGCCACGAAGCTCGTCGCCGAGGCGCTCGGAACCTTCCTGCTCGTCTTCGGGGCGATCTCGGCGGCGCTGTTCGCCGCCGACTTCGGCGTGAGCGAGAACGGCACCTCCCTCGGGATCGGGTTCGTCGGGGTCTCCCTCGCGTTCGGTCTGACGATCATCGCCGGGATCTACGCGTTCGGCCCGATCTCGGGCGGGCACTTCAACCCCGCCGTCACCCTGGGGCTCGCCGCCGCGGGCCGGTTCGCATGGCGGGACGTGCCCGCCTACCTCATCGCCCAGATCGTCGGCGGACTCGTCGGCACGACGCTGATCGTGCTCATCGGCCTGTTCGGACCCGGCGACTGGCTCGCCCAGGCCCAGGACAGCGGCTTCGCCAGCAACGGGTTCGGGGCGCTGTCGCCGGGCGGATACGGCCTGGGCGCCGCCATCATCACCGAGGTGCTCTTCACGGCGATCTTCGTCATCGTGATCCTCGGCGTCACCCACCCGCAGCGCGGCACCGCGGGCTTCGCCGGGCTCGCCATCGGGTTGACGCTCACCCTCATCCACCTCGCGACCATCCCGATCGACAACACCTCCGTCAACCCCGCGCGATCGATCGCGACCGCCGTCTACGGCGGCGCCGAGCCGTTCCTGCAGCTGTGGGTCTTCGTGGTGTTCCCGATCGTCGGAGGTCTTCTCGCGGGGTTCCTCCACCGGGCGCTGTTCGAGAAGAAGCCCGCGCCGCCCGCGCAGAAGGAGGCGCGCACGCGCTGACGGCGGCGCGCGTCATCCCCTCGTCCCCCACCTGCGGGATCGGGCCCGCCCTCCCTGAGGAGAGCGGGCCCGATTCGTGCGGCGGATGACCCGCCGGCGGCGTCAGACGAGATCGAAGCGATCGAGCTCGGTGACCTTGGTCCACGCGGCGACGAAGTCGCGCACGAACTTCTCTGTGGCGTCGTCGCTCGCGTACACCTCGGCGAGCGCGCGCAGCTCGGAGTTCGAGCCGAACACGAGGTCGACACGGGTGCCGATGCCGACGGATTCGCCGCTGCCGTCCCGCCGTCCCTGGAAGGCGTGCGACCCGGGGTCCAGCGGCTTCCAGGTCACGCCGAGGTCGAGCAGGTTCACGAAGAAGTCGTTCGTGAGCACACCGGGGCGGTCGGTGAAGACGCCGTGGTCCGAGCCGTCCCAGTTCGTTCCGAGAACCCGCAGGCCGCCGACGAGCACCGTCATCTCGGGTGCCGTGAGGGTCAGAAGGTTGGCGCGGTCGAGCAGGTGGTACTCGGCGGGGAGCGTCGCCTCGGGCCCGTAGTAGTTGCGGAAGCCGTCGGCGACGGGCTCGAGCCAGGCGAACGAGTCGGCGTCGGTCATCTCCTGCGTGGCGTCGGTGCGTCCCGGACGGAAGGGCACCTCGACGGCGACCCCCGCCTCGGACGCGGACTTTTCCACCCCGGCGTTGCCGGCCAGCACGAGGACGTCGGCGAGCGAGACCCGCTTGCCGCCCTGCTGCGCCTCGTTGAAGCGCTGCTGGATGCCCTCGAGGACGGGCAGCACCTCGGCCAGCTGCGCGGGGTTGTTCACGACCCAGTCCTTCTGCGGAGCGAGGCGGATGCGGGCACCGTTGACGCCGCCGCGCTTGTCGCTGCCGCGGAACGACGATGCCGCGGCCCAGGTCGTGCCGACGAGCTGCGAGACCGTGAGCCCCGAGGCGAGGATGTCGGACTTGAGCGCGGCCGCGTCGGCGGCGTCGATGAGCTCGTAGTCGACGGCGGGCACCGGGTCCTGCCAGAGCAGCACTTCCTCGGGCACCTCGGGGCCCAGGTAGCGGTCGCGCGGTCCCATGTCGCGGTGGGTGAGCTTGAACCAGGCGCGGGCGAACGCGTCGGCGAAGGCCTCGGGGCTCTCGAGGAAGCGGCGCGAGATCTTCTCGTACTCGGGGTCCATCCGAAGCGCCAGGTCGGTGGTGAGCATGCGCGGCTCGCGACGCTTCGAGCCGTCGTGCGCCAGGGGCACCATGTCGGCGCCGGCACCGTTCTTGGGCCGCCACTGGTGGGCTCCGGCCGGGCTCTTCATCAGCTCCCACTCGTAGGCGAACAGGATGTGGAAGAACTCGTTGTCCCAGCGCGTCGGGTGGTAGGTCCAGGTCACCTCCAGGCCCGAGGTGATGGTGTCATCGCCCTTGCCGCTGGCATGGGAGCTCCGCCATCCGAGGCCCTGCTCCTCCAGCGGAGAGGCCTCGGGGTTGTCGGAGAGAGCGGAGTCGGCCGCGGCGCCGTGGGTCTTTCCGAACGTGTGACCGCCGGCGATGAGGGCGACGGTCTCCTCGTCGTTCATCGCCATGCGGGCGAAGGTCTGACGGATGTCGTGGGCCGCCGCGATCGGGTCGGGGTTGCCCTCGGGCCCCTCGGGGTTGACGTAGATGAGGCCCATGTGGGTGGCACCCAGCGGCTTGTCGAGCTGACGGCCCTCGCCCGAGAAGCGCTTGTCGCTGCCCATCCACTCGGTCTCGGCGCCCCAGTACACGTTATCGTCGGGCTCCCAGACGTCGGCACGACCGCCGGCGAAGCCGAAGGTCTCGAAGCCCATGTCCTCCAGCGCCACGTTGCCGGCGAGGATCATGAGGTCTGCCCACGAGATGCTCTGGCCGTACTTCTTCTTCACCGGCCACAGCAGGCGGCGCGCCTTGTCAAGATTGACGTTGTCGGGCCAGCTGTTCAGCGGAGCGAAGCGCTGCTGACCGGCACCGCCGCCGCCCCGACCGTCGGTGACCCGGTAGGTACCGGCGCTGTGCCACGCCATGCGGATCATCAGCGGGCCGTAGTGGCCGAAGTCGGCGGGCCACCAGTCCTGCGAGGTGGTAAGCAGTTCGGCGATGTCACGCTTGACGGCGGCCAGGTCGAGGGCTTCGAACGCGGCGCGGTAGTCGAAGTCGGCACCCAGCGGGTCGCGCTCGGTGGGGTTCTTCGCCAGGATCCGCACGTTCAGCTGATTCGGCCACCACACCCGGTTCGCCGAGCCGGCGGTGGGGTGCGGCATCGCGGTGTGGACCACCGGGCAAGATCCGGCCTGCTGATCGGGCTCGTCGGTGACGGTGACGGCCTGGTCGACCTCGGTCTCGCCGCCGATGCCGGTGTCGATGTCGGTGCTGTCGGTGGCGGTGCTGACGTCGTCGTGATGCGTCATGTGTTTCCTTCCTCAGGGGGTGGGGCAGGGGGGACGGTGGGCGGGTGGACGCGAGAGCGGATGCCGGGCCGAAGCCCGCGCCGTCACGGCCGCGTCGCCGGGGGGCGCGGCGCCGGTGCCGCGGGGGCGGTGTCGTCGGCTGCCGCGCCTTCGGCCAGACAGTCTGCGCACAGCCCCCAGAACGTCACCTCGGCGGTGTGCACGGCGAATCCGTGCGCGGAGGACGGGACGAGGCACGGCGCCTCGCCGGTGACGCAGTCGACGTCAGCGACGGTGCCGCACGACGTGCACACGAGATGGTGATGATTGTCCGCGACGCGTCGCTCGTAGAGACCGGGGCGACCGGCCGGCTCGATGCGCCGCGCGATCCCCGCGGAGACGAAATCGGCCAGGGCGTTGTACACCGACTGCAGATTGGTCTGGGGGGTGCGCTGCGCGACGCGCCGGTAGAGCTCGTCGGCGCTGGAGTGCGGCGCCTCGGTGAGCGCGTCGAGGACCGCGCGACGCGAATCCGTGACCCGCAGTCCCGCCGCGCGAAGCGCGTCGGGGGAGGACGAAGCGGTGTTCGAGGTCACGTTCCGACCCTAGCGGGTTCTTTTGAGTCGATCAAAAGAACTCGCGGTGTCGGGCGCGTTGCGGGTCGGTGTCGAGGTGGCGCAGATGTTCGCCCTCGAGCGGGTCAGGCGACCGATTGCGCCACCTCCGCGGTCCCGCGCCAGAGGGAAGTGGCGCATATGGCGACCTTCAGACGCCCAAGGTCACCATTTGCGCCACCTTCGCGCTGCTGCATCCGCTGGCCATCGGCGTGGCACAGATGGTCGCTCGGCACCCCGCCGCACGACCATTTCGGCCACCGCTCCGCCATCGCCGTGGCACAGATGGTCGCCCCGCAACGCGCGACCCGACCAATTCCGCCACCCCGCCGCATCCGCCCCCATCGAAGTCGCGCATTTGGCGACCTTCAGCCGTCGAAGGTCACCATTTGCGCCACCTTCGCGCTGCTGCATCCGCTGGCCATCGGCGTGGCACAGATGGTCGCGTCGCAGCGCGACTTGCGACCAATCCCGCCACCCCGATCACCCCGACGTTATCGGCGTGGCACAGATGGTCGCTCGGGACCGCGCCGCACGACCAAATCCGCCACCCCGCCGCATCCGCCAGCATCGAAGTGGCGCATCTGGCAACCTTGCGGGGCCCAAGGCCACCATCTGCGCCACCTCCGCGGCCCGACCCCGCGTGGAAGTGGCGCACCTGGCGACCTTCCCAGGTCCAAGGCCACCATCTGCGCCACCTTCGCGCTCGTGCGCGCCGCCCCCTCAGCCGGCGACGAGGGTGGGCGTGCCGGTTTCGAACTCGGTCATGTCGCCGGATTCGCCGAGTCGAGCGGCCCGACGACCGACGACGAGCATGTAGGCCAGGAACGCCCCGAGCGCGAGAGCGCCGATGCCGATCTTCACCGGCCACGGCCACGGCTGCGCCGTGACGAAGCCCTCGATGACACCGGCGACCGCGAGCGCGAGCACGAGACCGATCGCCACCGTCGCGAGCGAACGCCCCGCCGCGGCGAGGGCCTCGCCGCGCGGCCGGCGACCCGGCGCGACCCACGCCCAGAAGATGTGCAGCCCCGCCGCCCCGGCCACGAAGATGCACGTCAGCTCGAGCAGACCGTGGGGAAGGATGAACAGGAGGAAGACGTCGCCGCGGTCGAACGCGAGCATGATCGCCGCGGCGGTTCCGACGCCGACGGCGTTCTGCACCAGCACCATGACCGGCCAGAATCCGGTGATGCCGAACATCACGCACTGCGCCGCGATCCAGGCGTTGTTGGTCCATACCGTCCCCGCGAACGCCGCCGCGGGGTTCTCGCTGTAGTACGAGGTGAACTGCTCCTCGGCGTAGTACTCCAGCTGTGCCTGCGGCCCGAGGGTCGCCACGAGCGCGGGGTCGGACGAGATCCAGAACGCCACGACGGCGCCGATGCCGATGAACGACAGCGCGATCACGAGCGTCGTCCACCGCAGCCGGTAGAGCGCTGCCGGCAGCTGCAGCACGAAGAACCGCGGGATCTGCCGCAGGGGATTCTCGCGCCCTCCGGTCAGCCGCTGCCGCGCCCGCGCGAGGATCGTCGAGACGTGGTCTCCCTCGGGGGTCCGCCCCGCGGTGGTCTTGATCTCGGCGAGATCCGCCGAGGCCGCACGGTAGCGGTCGACGAGTTCGTCGACCTCGGCGCCCGTCAGGCGGCGACGCCTGCTCAGCTCGTCCAGCCTCGCCCACTCCTCGCGCCGCGCAGCGGTGAGGGCGTCGAGGTCCATGTGTTTCACTGTAGTCATGCCCTCCGACGGCTCGGCGACCACGTCTCCCCCGCGCGCCGGAGGCGATCTGCGACACGGCGCAGCCGTCCGCCCGCAGATCGTCGAGATCGATCAGGACGAGATCCTCACCGGCGAGGCCGTCGCCCTCGACGTGCAGCCGATCGGGTTCTTCCTCCGCGCGCTCGGCACGCTCATCGACGTCCTCATCGGTGCCGCGATCCTCATCCTGTTCGCAATCGCCGCCGGCTGGCTCACGGCCTCAGGGGCCCTCGACCCGGTGGTGACCCCGATACTCACGATCGCCGTCATCGTCATCGTGCTGGTCGTCCTCCCCACCGTCATCGAGACGGCCATGCGCGGGCGCAGCGTCGGCAAACTCGCCGTCGGCGGACGGATCGTCCGCAGCGACGGCGGCGCCTCGGGGTTCCGCCAGGCGTTCATCCGCGCCCTGGTCGGCGTTCTGGAGATCTGGTTCACCCTCGGCGCGCTGGCCGCGATCGTCGGCGCCTTCACGCCGCGCTCGCAACGACTCGGCGATCTGCTCGCCGGCACCTACGCCGAACGCACCCGCACCCCGCGGCTTCCCGCCCCCGCTCCCGGCATGCCGCCGGCGCTGGAGGGCTGGTCGTCGATCGCGGATGTCGCGCGCCTGCCCGACCCCCTCGCCCGGCGCATCGCGCAGTTCGTCCGCAATGCCGTCAACCTCGAGCCGGCGGCTCGGGCGCGCGTCGCGGCGTCGCTGGCGAACGAAGTGGCCGCGCACGTCTCACCGCTCCCCGCGACCGACCCCGAGAGTCTCCTTCGCGCGGTGGCGAGCATCCGCCGCGACCGCGAGTACCGCGCGCTCACGCTCGAGTCCCGGCGCGTGGCCGCCCTCACCGCCGGTGAGAACGCGGCGCCCCGCGGCTTCCCGGAGCGCTGAGCCGCCTCATCCGCTCCGGAAACCCTCAGGAGCCTCAGTACCGGTAGTGATCCAGCTTGTACGGCCCCTCGACCGGCACACCGATGTACGCCGCCTGGGCGGGACTCAGTTCGGTGAGCTCGACGCCCAGCGCCGGCAGGTGAAGCCGCGCGACCTTCTCGTCCAGCGCCTTCGGCAGCACGTAGACGCCCGTCGGGTACTCCTCGCGGCGGGTGTAGAGCTCCAACTGCGCGAGCACCTGGTTGGTGAACGACGCGCTCATGACGAAGGACGGATGCCCCGTGGCGTTGCCCAGGTTCATCAGACGCCCTTCGCTGAGGACCAGAACGCTCCGCCCGTTCGGCAGGCGCCACTCGTGCACCTGCGGCTTGATCTCCACGCGCTCGGCGCCGGGGAGCGACTCCAGCCCTGCCATGTCGATCTCGTCGTCGAAGTGGCCGACGTTCGCCACGATCGCCAGGTGCTTGAGCCCCAGGAGGTGATCGACGGTGACGACGCCGGTGTTGCCCGTCCCGGTCACGACGATGTCGATCTGGTCGAGAACCGACTCCAGCCGCGCGACCTGGAAGCCGTCCATGGCGGCCTGCAGCGCGCAGATCGGGTCGATCTCGCCGACGATGACGCGGGCACCCTGACCGCGCAGCGCCTCGGCGGCGCCCTTGCCGACATCCCCGTAGCCCGCCACGAAGGCGACCTTGCCGCCGATGAGCACATCGGTCGCGCGGTTCAGCCCGTCGGGCAGCGAGTGGCGGATTCCGTAGACGTTGTCGAACTTCGACTTCGTCACCGAGTCGTTGACGTTGATGGCGGGGAAGAGCAGCGTTCCGGCGGCCGCGAGCTCGTACAGGCGGTGCACACCCGTCGTGGTCTCCTCGGTCACGCCGATGAGGTCGGCGGCCATCCGGGTGAATCGCTGCGGGTCGCGCGCGAGGCTGCGTCGGAGGGTGTCCAGGACGATCCGGTACTCCGCGGATGCCCCCGCCTCGGCGTCGGGCACGGCTCCCGCCTTCTCGAATTCGACCCCCTTATGGACGAGGAGGGTCGCGTCACCGCCGTCATCGAGGATCAGATTCGGGCCCGCGGCGCCCTCGGCCGACCAGTCGAAGATGCGGTCGGTGCACGCCCAGTACTCGTCGAGCGTCTCGCCCTTCCAGGCGAACACCGGAACGCCGGCGGGATCGTCCACGGTGCCGGTCGGTCCGACGACGACGGCGGCGGCCGCTTCGTCCTGCGTGGAGAAGATGTTGCAGCTGGCCCAGCGCACCTGGGCGCCGAGGGCGACGAGGGTCTCGATGAGCACCGCGGTCTGCACGGTCATGTGCAGCGAACCGGCGATACGCGCACCGCGCAGCGGCTGCGACGGGCCGAACTCCTCGCGAAGGGCCATGAGCCCGGGCATCTCGTTCTCGGCGAGGCGGATCTGGTGGCGCCCCGCCGGTGCGAGCGTCAGGTCGGCGACGGTGAAGTCGATCGAGCGAGCGTCCTCGGCGGTGACAGCGACGGAATCGGATGCCGCGGGCGCGGCGGCGACGGTGGGAGTGGCCATGAACCCATTCTCCCACGGCCCCGCTTTCGGCCGGCCGGCGAGGGTCGGTCGGACGCGGCGCGCCCGCGCAGCGTGTCCCGAAGGGATCAGACGCGCAGTGTCTCGTGCCGCACGACGACCCATCCCTTGGGCACCGACATCCGCTCGGTGTGGATCGCGCAGAGGTCGTGCGCGTGCGGGTCGCCGGTCCGCCCGAGCGGCCCCAGCGCCGCCATCTGGTCGCCGTAGTCGTAGGTCAGTGTCGACGTCGCCTCACGGGCGCAGCCGACCTTGGAGCAGAGTCTGTCGCGCATCGTCCCTCACGCTAGTCACGACCCCCGACACCGAACGGATGCCGCGCCGTAGGATGAACGCATGGCCTGGCGTCGAGGACGAAGCGCGCAGGCGTACTCCCGCCCCGACCGTCACGGCCGGCACGGCCGGGAGGGCCGCAGCCCCGTCGTGCGCCCGCCGCTTCCGCCCCTGGATACCCGGGTCGAGAGGTTCGACCTCGCGGTGGGATCGGTCGCGGAGTTCCTCCGCTCGGCGTGGCCGGAGCTGCGCGAGGTGAGCTTCGAGATGGCAGACATGCCGCCCGCGACCGACGCCGACGGCATCCCGCGCTGGGTGGTCTCGCGCGAGCGCAAGCGGATCATCCTCTACCGGATCCCCATCGAGCGTCTCGGTCATCTGCATCGCAACGACGACCTCCACCGCCGCATGATGATCGAGAGCTGCGTCTTCCGTGCGGCGGCCGAGTACCTCGAGCGCGACCCCTGGGACCTCGGCCCCGAGCGCTTCCGCTTCCTCTGAGCGGGCGCCGGATCAGGGGTAGACGACGGTGGGCGGCGCGGCCGCGTCCGACGGCCACACCGGATAGCCGGCCAGTGCGTTGTCGCCCGACAGCGACAGGCCGGCGTGGATCACACCACCCGAGGTCTCGATGGCGAGCACCGAGCGGGCATCGGCGGGGACCACGGCAGACCCGCCCGCGGGCAGGTCCAGGGTCTGGATCACCGCACCGTCGAGCGTCGAGACGGTGACAGACGAGGGCTCGTCGCCGCTGTTGACGACGGTCAGCACGGGCGCGGGGCCCGCGGGGGCGGCGACGAGCGCCGTCGCGCCGAGTTCGGGAGCCGGGGTGAACCACGCGAAGTCGCTCCCCTGAACGAAGCCGCTGGTGTGCCAGGCGGCGGCCACCACGGGAGCGTCCGCCTCGACGCGCACCACATACTCCCCCTCGGTGAGACCGCTCACCTCCGCTTCCAGCGGCACGCCGGGCTCGAGGGTGACGGTCACCGGCGAACCGACGCCCGCGCCGGTCGCCGCGTCGGTGGCGGTGACCGTCGCCGAGATCGGCCCCGCGTCCCCCGCGGCGGGCGCCATCACCCGCACGATGGTCTCGGCGCCCTCGCCCTGCGGCGCCTCACCCTGTGTCGCGGCGGGTACCGCCACACCGGCGATCACCTGCTCGGTCGCCGGCGCCACGATCGGACCGATCTGGTCGATGCCCGCAGCCTGGAGGGTGCGGGTGACGCTCGTCTGCAGGGACGCCTGAATGGGCGCGCCGGTGGCCGTGACCCGGATGACCGGGCTCTCCTCCCCGAGCAGCAGACCCGCCAGGGGCACGATCCGCTGGGCACCCGCCCGCACGACGATGTCGGCGCCTCCGGCGGGCTGCTGCTCGCCGGACGCCCCGAAAAGGGTGAGCTGCACGGTCGCGGGGACGGTGCCGGGGTTGGTGAGGATGACGAGGTCCGAGGCCCCCGTCGTCCCCGATCCCCCGACCAGCCACGACTCGGTCAGCGGCGGACGGCATGCCGACGCAGCGAAGCCGGAGAGATCGGGGTCGGACACCGTCGCCGCGCCGGCGGCGGCGAGCGCCCCCACCTCGCGGTCCACGGGCTCGACGGTGAACGCCTCGGGCCCGACGGCCTCGGGCACCTCGGTCTCGAGGACCCGGGACGCCGGCGCGGCGTCATCCGTTCCTCCCCCGCTGGTCACCGCGGCCACCGCCGCCTGACTCAGCCCGAGCGCGTTCTCGGCGGTGCGCCCCAGGGCGACGAGCCCGCCCGGGCACGCGAGGGTCACGGTGTCGGGCTCGGGGGTGACCGAGAGGGCGAGCGGCGCGCGCTCCACCGTCGGCCACGGCACGGCCGACAGGGTCACGATGCCGACGACGAACCCGGCTGCGGCGAGGGTGCCCGCCAGCATCCGGGCGCTCGTCGCCGCCCAGCGGAACCTGCGGCGATCGCTCATCGCTCCTCCCCCACGGCCGCGCCGGTCGTTCCGAATCCGACGATGCGCGGCGTGCGACGCGCGGCGCGACGCGACGCGCGTGTGGGCACCGCCAGCAGGAGTGCGATGGCGAGGACGGCGAGGTCGGCCCACACGATGAGCCGCGCGAGATCGGCGGCGGATGCCGGCAGTGCCGGTCGCTCGGCGACCTCGCCCGTGACGCGCCAGAGCTCCCCCTTCGGGGTGGCACCGGCGTTGTCCAGTCCGTCGCGCTGATCCAGGGCGAGAACGGCGTCGAGGCGGAACGCGCGGGCGGCGTCGGATTCGGGGATGGCGGCCGGTGCGAGCACGACGAAGCCGATCCCCTGCGCGGCGAGATCGGCGACCGAGCCCTCGCCGGTCGTGGAGATGAGGTCGACCGCGAGGGTCGCCACGGTCTCGTCGGCGGGGGTCGGCGCCGCCCGCGTGGCAGCCACCGTGCTCTGGCCGCTGAGGGTCTCGCTCTCGCCCCAGACCACCCCGGCGGCCACGCCGCCGCCGTTCTGGGGGGTGAGCACCAGCGTGCCGACGTCGGGATCGTCGCCGCCCTCCGCGGCGACGAAGGCGGGGAGCGTGCTGTCGGGCCCGTTGGTCAGCTCGGCGGTGCCGCGCGTGAGCGCGGTGAGCTGAGGGACGGCGAGCACCGCGATGGCGAGTCCGGCGGTGACCGCGACCGCGACCCGCGCGCCGCGCATGCGCGGTGCGAACCCGGCATCGAGGGCCACGAGCGACCCGCCGACCATCCCGATCCACGCCAGGCTCAGGCCGGCGCCCGGCCAGAGCGGCACGCTCTGGCCCTGCACCACCGAGACCGAGACGCCCACCGCGATGAAGGCGGTGACGATGCCGAGGGCGGTGACGATGAGGAGGCCGATCCCGGTCGCCCATCGCGCGGTGAGCGGCGCCAACAACGCCAGGACGGCGAGCGGAGCGACCAGGAGCGGCACCCACCACACCCACACCCCCTCGAGCATCGTCGCCCAGTCGCCGGCGTCCGGCGACGGCAGGCCGGCGATCAGCAGACTGCGGCCGACGACGTCGGCGCCGACCTGCGACCCCGCCCAGGGCAGTCCGGGGTCGGCGACGAGCGCCCACCACTGGCCCGCCATCCCCTGCCACCACACCAGCGGTGCGACCACGACGACGGTCGGGACGAGCGTCCAGATCAGCTGAGCCGTGCCACGGCCCGAGCGCACGATGATCACCAGCAGCAGCGCCAATACCCACAGCGCGACGAGCGCGGGCGCGAGCGAGGGTGCGCAGGCGATCGCGGCTGCGAGCAGCAGCGAGGCGACCCCCGCAGCAGCCCAGGAGCGATGGGCGACCGAGCCGGTGTAGAACAGCCACGGCAGCAGGAGATGGAGGATGACGGCCGCCGGGCGCCCCTCGGTCAGCGCGGCCAGGAACGCCGGGGCGAGCGCCCAGAGGGCGCCGCCGAGGATGCGGAGTCCGCCGCGCTCAGTGACCCGCGTGGCGGCGAACCAGCCGCCGGTCGCGGCGAGCGGCAGGGCGAGGATCCACAGCAGCACCAGGGCCCGCGACGGGTCGCCCGGCCAGAGGCTCCCGACGACGGCGAGGATCGTGGCGAACGGGTCGGCGGGGCCGACGACGTCGAGACCGAGCTGGCGCCGGCCGAAGGCGGCGTCGGCCCAGAGCTCGGCGAGGGTCGTCCGCAGCGGCAGCAGACCGCCGCCTCCCATCACCGGCCAGGCCAAGAGGGCGGTGAACGCGGCGACCGACACGACGAGCGCGCCGAGCACCAGCCACGCGCCGCCGCCGGTGAAGAAGTGCAGATCGCGGCGGACGTAGGCGCCGGAGTCGGTGGCCGTCTCGGCGTCGGCCTCGTCGTCGAGACGTTCGCGCAGCTCGCTCTGCGAGATCCGGAGGGCGTTCAGCTGCAGCCACGACGCCTGACGGGTACGACGGATGCGACGGCGGGCGCGCGCCACCTGGGGGATCCGGAGGATCGCGGCGACCGCCGCCCCCCATTCGGGGAACACGCGCTCGGGCTGCTTGGTGACCAGGTGCGCCGCGGTGCGCCACAGCGCGACGGGCAGGGTCGAGAGCCAGAGGGCGAGGACGGCCGCCGGATGGGCGTAGACGAGACGGCGGTGCAGTTCCGCCGCTCGGGTGGCGAAGGCGCGGCGGCGGCGCCGACGCGGCGTCGTGGGGGCCGGGAGCCCTGCGACGCCGTCGCCCTCGGTCGCGACGAGTGCCGAGGGGACGATCGAGACCCGGTACCCGGCGAGGCGCGCCCGGACACCGAGGTCGAGTCCTTCGTCCGCGCCGCTGAGCGCGGGGTAGAGGCCCTCGAGCGCCCGCCAGGCGTCCGCGCGGACGAGCAGGCCCCGCACGTCGGCGCCGAGCACGTCCTGCCGTGCGTCGTGCTGACCCTGATCGAGTTCGCCGTCGGCCAGCCCCACCGTGCGGCCGAGCCGGGTCATCGTGACACCGAGCGAGACGATCTCGCTGCGGTCATCCCACCGCACGAGCTTCGGAGCGACGAAGGCGACCGAGGGCGCGAGCTCGAGAGCCCCGACGAGCTGGTGGAGCGCGTCGGGCTCGGGAGCGGTGTCCTGCGCCAGGAGCCACACCGCGTCGCCGTCGA
This sequence comes from Microbacterium invictum, assembly GCF_034421375.1. Lineage (NCBI taxonomy): Bacteria > Bacillati > Actinomycetota > Actinomycetes > Micrococcales > Microbacteriaceae > Microbacterium > Microbacterium invictum. The sequence goes on from NZ_CP139779.1 coordinate 2,535,979, forward strand.
GACGGTGCGAGGCGAGCGCCGTGGCAGCAGCGAATCCGGTCGAGGCCGAGGCGGTGATGACCGATTCGGCGCCCGACGCCGCAGCGATCTCGGACAGTCCCGCGCTGTCGCCGCAGAGCACGATGGTCAGAGCGTCGACGGGGCGCGACTGCTGACGCAACGCAGCCAGCGTGCGACGCAGGTGGGGGGCCGCCGTCGTCCGCCCGTCCGGGCGCACGACGAGAAAGGCGTGGACTCTCGCGGGCATGACCTGGTCAGCCTAGGCGGCGAAGCTCTCGTGGCCGGGTCGCACGCGCCGCGAAGACGACGACGGGGACGCCGCAGCATCCCCTCGTCGTCGTCAGCCGGCCCGCCGCTTGAGCTTGCGGCGCTCCCGCTCGCTCAGTCCGCCCCAGATGCCGAACCGCTCATCGTTCTGCAGCGCGTACTCGAGGCACTCGGTACGCACATCGCACGAGGAGCAGATGCGCTTGGCATCGCGGGTCGAGCCGCCCTTCTCGGGGAAGAACGCCTCGGGGTCGGTCTGCGAGCACAGCGCGTCGGTCTGCCAGCCGAGCTGGGTCTCTTCGTCTTCGACGACGGGGCGACGAACGCCCGGGACCCCTAGCTGAACCGGATCGACGAACCAATTGTCGGGAACGCCGGAACGGTATTGCGCCGCCATCTGGTTCTCCCACCTGTCACCCACGCCCTGCTGCGTGTACGAGTAATTACACCGGTGTAGTTCGCCGCGGTCAAGTCGCAGATCGTAAACCCTCAACCGGCGGGTGAATCTTCACGACGCGCCGTCGGCGTGTCGCGGTTCGGTCACGCCCGCCCGGATTCCCAGGGAGATGAGAGAACTCTCACCTGCCGGGCTCGGCGAGGAACACCCGACCGGTGCCGTGCACCGTGATCGCGCTCTCGTCGGGGGCCACGAGCACCGCGCGGCCGGGCCGGAGCGGCACGGCGTCGCCGCCGCCCCCGGCCACCGTGACCTCTCCCTCGGTGGCCACCACGAGCGCGATGCCCGAAAGGGGAACCGCCACGGCGCTCCCCCGCACCTCGGCCGTCCTCAGCGCGAAGTCGGAGACCGGGACGTCGTAGCGCGCGACGCCCTCGCCCTCGGGGCGCGCCCGCACGACGTCCGCCGGACCGGGCGTGGTGTCGACGATCGACAGCAGCTCGTCGACGTCGATGTGCTTGGGCGTCAGGCCACCGCGCAGCACGTTGTCGCTCGCCGCCATGATCTCCACGCCGAGGCCGCGCACGTACGCGTGCAGTACTCCGGCGTCGACGAACAGCCCCTCGCCGCGGCGCAGGGTGACGAGGTTCATCAGCAGGGCGACGACGACACCGGCATCCCCGGGGTGTTCGTCGATCAGCCGTCGGGCGTTGTCGAGCTCGTCGGCGAACTCCGCCGAGCGGGCGGTCTTCACGGCGGCCAGCAGCCCGTCGAGGTCGTCACGGGTGGCGCCCGACAACACCCAGGTCAACGCCTCGCGCAGACCCGCCGCCGGGTCGGATGCCGCCAGCGCCGCCTGCAGCGCGGCGGCCGGGTCGCCCAGCTCCGCCAGCAGACGCCGGGTCGCGGCGACGTCGCGGAGCCCGGCCATCGCGACGAACTCGTCGGAGACGGCGACGATGAGCTCGGGCTTGTGGTTCAGATCGCGGTAGGTCCGGTGCGCGGCATCCACCGGGATCCCCGCCTCGTCCTCCCGCGCGAACCCTTCCTGCGCCTGCGCGGTGGTCGGGTGCGCCTGGATCGAGAGGGCGGATGCCGCGGCGAGGAGCTTCAGCAGGTAGGGAAGCCGTTCCGGGGCGCCGACCGACCGCCCCTCCTCGGCGAGCCAGGCGTCCAGTGATCGGCCGTCGGCGACCCGGGCGGGCGAGCCGGGGTGATCTCCGAACCACACCTCCGCCTCGGGGCGACCGGAGGGTTCGCGCCCCTCGAGTTCGGCGAGCAGGGTGGCAGATCCCCACGCGTAGTCGCGGGGATCGTTCGCGATCGGCACCAGCATGGGTCCAGCCTAGGAGGCCGGCCGCCGGTAGCCTGAACTCACCATGGCCGTCCACACGAAGCATCCGGTCGCGGCACGCCCCGGCCCGCCCGTTCGCGAGAAGACGGGGCACCTGCTCCTTCGCGCCTGGTGCATCTTCGTGCTCGCGTCCATGCTCGCGAGCGTCGGCTGGGTCAACATCCTGGGCGACGCCGGCGCCGGGGTGCTGATGATCTCGGCCGGGGTGGTGTCGGTGATCGCGTGGACGGTGATCCGCCCGCCGTTCCAGTGGCGGCGACTGCCGTGGTTCGCACTGGCGTACGTCGCCTGGGCGGCACTGTCGATCACCTGGTCGGCCTGGCTCGGAACGTCCGTCCTGACCTGGCTTCTGCTGGCACTGACCACCCTGCAGGGTCTGTTCGTCGGAGCGATGCTCACGTGGCGCGAGCTCGTGCGCGCCGTCGCGTCGGCGCTGAAGTGGGTGCTCGGCCTGTCGCTGTTGTTCGAACTGGCCGTGTCGCTGTTCGTGCAGGGCCCCCTGCTTCCCGGCTTCGTCCTCCCCGACCCGGCGGTCGACTACGACCCCATCGTCTACTGGTCGCGCGACAACCTCTTCGACGGCGGGCGTCTGCAGGGGCTGATGGGCAACGCCAACCTCCTCGGGCCCGTGGCGCTTCTGGGCATCATCGTCTTCGCGATCCGGTTCGCCGCCCACGCCCCCCGCCGGATGCTGCTCATCGGCTGGATCGCCCTCGCCGCATTCCTCTACGTGCGGGCGGCTTCGGCCACGGCCTTCCTCGCCGGCGTCCTCGCCCTGATCGTCCTCATCACCGTGCTGCTCATGCGCCGCGCCCGCCGCCCCGGCGAGCGCACGCGCTGGTACATCGCGTACGCCGTCATCGCGATCGGCGGCGGCGTGTCGCTGTGGGTCTTCCGCGATGCGCTGTTCCGCGCCGTGGGGCGCGAGAGCGATCTGACCGGCCGCCAGGGCATCTGGCAGGCGGTGCTCGAGCGTGCGGGCGAGCACCCGATCGTGGGATGGGGGTTCGCCACGCCGTGGCTGCCCTGGGAGCCGCTGTTCGACCGGTGGATCGTCGACCACGGCGAGACCGTCATGCAGGCCCACAACATGTGGCTCGACGTCTACCTGCAGCTGGGCATCATCGGCGTCGTCATCTTCGCCGCAGCGCTGCTGGCCTTCATCTGGCGAGCGTGGTTCTTCGCCGTCGACCGGCCCCGGTGGGACCTCCGCGCCGACCGGCCTTACTCGCCGCTCACGCTCCTGCCGACCCTGGTGGGAGCCATCCTGCTCGTCCAGGGGGTCGCCGAGTCGACGCCGCTGCTGATGTGGGGATGGATGTTCCTGGTCATGCTCGGCGGTAAGATCAAGCAGACGCCGCACATCGGGGTCGGCCCGACCGAGCGTTCGTTGGCCATCGAGCGCGGCGAACTCCTGCTCGACGCCGTCCGCGCCGACACCCTGCGTCCTCGGGCGCGATCGGCGCGGCAGGAGGGCGCGACGCGCGCCGATCCGGACGCCGTCCCGAGCGAGGCCGCGACACCCGACGCCGAGACGAAACCGGCACTGTGACGTCGGCGGGATCCGGAGCCCTGCACCACGGCTGGTTGTCGCATCTGCTCGGGTCCGCGGCCTTCGCGCGCGCCTATTCGCTGTGCGTCCTGGGCGCGGTGTTCTTGGGACACCTGATAGAGCGGATGACCGGACGGGTCACCTACGTCACGATCATCGCCGTGCTGTGCCTCTTCGGCGGGGCGATGCTCTTCGTCCGCCGCGGCGAGATCTCGCTCCTGCGACTCGTGCCGACGACCCTGATCGTGCTGGCCGGGTGGACGTTCGTCAGCATCTTCTGGAGCTCGGACCCCGTGGGATCGTTCTGGGGGTGGCTGTCCTTCGTCGCCGTCGCGTTCCTCGCGGTGACCCTCGGCCACGTCCGCGACACCTTGCAGACCGCGCGCGCCCTCGGCGACGTGCTGCGCGTGCTCCTGACGATCTCGCTCGGCGTCGAGATCCTCAGCGGCATCCTCCTGGACACCCCGTTCCGATTCCTCGGCGTCCAGGGGAACATCGCCCAGCTCGGACCGGTCCAGGGCATCTTCGGCACCCGGAACGTGCTGGGATTCGTCGCCGTGCTCGCCCTCATCACCTTCCTCATCGAGTACCGCACGCAGTCGGTCAGACCCGGGATGTCGCTGTACTCCGTCATCCTCGCCGGAACCCTCGCGGTGCTCAGCGACTCCCCCACCGTGCTCGTCCTCGCCGTCGGGGTGGGGCTCGCATCCGCCGCCCTCGCCCTGGTGCGACGCACTCCCCCCTCGCGCCGAGGAGCGGTGCAGTGGGCCCTGGGGGGTCTCGTGGTGATCGGGATCGGCGTCGGCTACGTCGCGCGCCAGCCGATCGTGACTCTGCTCGGGGCCGGCACCGACTTCTCCATCCGGGTCGAGCTGTGGAACCGGATGGTCGACCTCATGCGCTTCCGGCCCGTCCAGGGGCAGGGGTGGTTCGGCCCGTGGGACGGCGAGGAGTACCCCTTCAACGCGCTGAACTTCCTCACCCGCACGACCCACGCCACCGGTCTGAACGCCTATCTCGACGTCCTCCTCCAGGTCGGCTGGGTGGGGCTGCTGCTGTTCCTGGCCTTCTGCACGGCCGCCCTCGTGCGGGCCTGGCTCGACGCCAGCGAGCGCCGCTCGGTCATCTACGCCTGGACGCCCCTCATCCTCGTGGCGCTCCTCATCGACTCGCTGTTCGAGAGCTTCACCCTGTTCGGCATCGGGTGGCTCATGCTCGTCCTCTGCGCCGTGCGCGCCGGGCAGTCCCGCTCGTGGCGGGAGCGCCTCGGCAGCCCCGACGACATCGGTCCCGGGCTGCCGGTCTTCGACGTGCCGCGGGAGCGGTGAGGGCGAGGCGCGGGGCGTTCACCCGGAGTTCGGATGCGCCGCTGTTAGAATCCTCGCGCCATGACACTCGCCGATGCACGCCCGGAACAGACCGTGACTGAACAGTTCTCCCCGGCGACGGCGACGATCGCCATCGTGACCTTCAACCGCTCGGGGCTTCTTTCCAGGCTCCTCGAGAGCATCGAGCGGATGGATCCCAAGCCCGGCCACGTCGTGATCGTCGACAACGCGTCGACCGATGACACCGGCGACGTCGTCGAGTCGTTCCGCGAGCGGCTCGGCACCCAGCTCGTCTACCGCCGGATGGACACCAACACCGGCGGCTCCGGCGGTTTCAGCGAGGGCATGCGGGTCGCCTACGACCTCGGCTCGACCTGGATCTGGCTCATGGACGACGACGTCGAAGTCATCCCCGACGGCCTGGCGAAGATGGGAAAGTGGGCGCCGCGCTTCAGGAGCATCCAGGGGCGCCGCTACGACTACGACGGCAGCGAGTTCTACTGGCAGTACCGCATCGCCGAGCCCCTCGCCATCCCGATCCCGTTCGCCCCCGCGAGCTTCGACGCCTCTGGGTTCAAGGAGATGAACTCGGGATGCTTCGAGGGGATGTTCATCCACCGCGACATCGTCACCGAGATCGGCCTGCCCGACCCGAGGTTCTTCATCTACTGGGACGACCAGATGTACGGCTGGCTGGCGTCCCGGGTCACCACTTCGGTGATCGTCGACGAGTTCGTGCTGCGCCGCACGCGCGAGATCCGGCAGTGGGACATGGGCATCCGCCACATGAACGCCTCGAGCAACGCCTACCGGTACTACATCATGCGCAACCGGGCGCACATCAAGCGCTACTACCGCTCCCTCGGGGTCTACAGCCCGCTGCTCTTCGGTCTCGGCACCGCGCTCACGTTCGGCAAGGAGCTGATCCGGCTGTTCTTCGTGGAGCGGACGGTCCGCGGCACGTCGCACCTCTTCCGAGGGCTGCGCGACGGCCGGAAGATCGCGAACGACGCCTCCTGGGCGCCGATGCCGCCGCTGTCAGCCGCTGCCGGTCGTTGAGCGAGGGCAGCAAGTCGAAACGGGTCAGCCGCCGTTGTAATCGGCGTTGTACCGGTCGAGCACCTCGTTGATCGACGCATCCATCGCCAGCCGCCCCTTGTCGAGGTACAGCCCCCGCTCGCAGAAGCGGCGAAGGTCTCGCTCGCTGTGGGAGACGAAGAAGAGCGTCCTCCCGTCGGCGAGCAGCTCGTCGATCCGGGTATAGCACTTCTCGCGGAACGCCTTGTCGCCGACGGCGAGCACCTCGTCGACCAGCAGAATCGGCTCCTCGAGCTGCGACACCACGCTGAAGGCCAGGCGCACCTTCATCCCGTTGCTGAGGTGCTTGTAGGGGGTGTCGACGAAGTCGCCGAGCTCGGCGAAATCGATGATGCCGTCGAAGCGGCGCGAGACCTCGGCCCGCGGCATCCCGTGCAGTCCCGAGGTCAGGCGCACGTTCTCGCGGACGGTCAGGTCGCCGACGAATCCGCCGGTGATCTCGATCAGCGGGGCGACTCCCCCGTTGACCCGTACCGAGCCCTCATCGGGTAGGAGGACGCCCGCGACGAGTTTGAGCAGCGTGGATTTGCCCTGGCCGTTCCGTCCCACCACGCCGATCGACTCGCCGGGAGCGACGGTGAAACTCACGTCGCGAAGCGCCCAGAACTCGCCGGGCCTCGAGCGCCGGTTCGAGCCGGCGAACAGGTCTTTGAAGCTCCGGCTTCCTCGACGGTTCCGTCGGAACCGGACTCCGAGATCCGCCACCTCGATCGCGTGCGTCATCACAGCTCCTTCAGCACGGGGCGTTCGAGCCGGCGGAACACGAAGAGCCCCAGAGCCAGGATGCCGACGCTCATCGCCACGCCGACGACGACCGACAGTGTGTCCCAGACCTCGGGGAAGAAGCCGAACCGGTAGAGGGTGAAGATCCCCGACAGCGGGTTGAAGGCGGCGAGCTGCGGGAAGATCCCCGGCAGGTCGGAGACCGAGTAGATGATCGGCGAGGCGTAGAAGAGCACGCGGAGGATCAGTTTGGTCGTGCGCTCCAGGTCGGAGTACAGCACGCACAGGGGCGCGACGATGAGCCCCAGGCCCACGAGCAGCATCGTCTGCAGCAGGATGGCGACCGGGAAGAGCAGCAGACCCCAGTTCAGCGCCACCGGCGTTGCGCTCGTGAATGCGGCGGCCACGACGAACCCCACCAGCACCGGGAGCGAGCAGAGGAACTCGACGCCCTTGCTGAGCACGATGCGGTTGACCCAGATCGACCGCGGGATGGACGTCGACCGGACCAATCGTGCGTCTTTGTTGAAGGCACGCGTGAAGTCCGACACCGCCGCGTTGAACCACACCCACGGCAGCAGTGCGGTGATGAGGAAGACGATGTACGGCTCGTGCCCGACGGTGCGCTGGAAGACCTGCGTGAAGACGAACCAGTAGATGAGGCTCATCACCAGCGGGTCGAGGACCGACCAGAGGTAGCCGAGGGCGCTCGTGGCGTATCGCACCCGGAGATCGCGGGCCGAGAGCAGCCACAGCGAGTGGAGGTAGCGACGCGGAGACCCGGGGGCACCGACGGTCGCTGTGGTCACGGATCGATCCTAGGGCGCGGGCAACGCGTCAGCAGGCAGCGCCCCGCATTGATCGATCCGGTACAGCTTCGATTCACCGTCCGTGGCCACCTCAGTGAACAACCCGGCCTCGACGGCAGCGTGCGGTCCGGGGAAATGATTCCCTGCCGGATCTCCGCCGCCGAACTCGTGAGGGTTGAATACCACGTACCTCACCCTCAACTCATCGAGTGCGGCGCATACCGCTGGATCGGTCTCGATACTCGCGAGGTTCCACGCGAGTATCAGGCGGGCGGGATCCCATTGTCCGTTGACGTGGGGGAACACCGGCTCGCGCGCGCCGAAGGCGAGCGTCCAAGCCGAGCCGTCCCAAGGGTCACCCAGAACCTTCTGACCCTCCGGAACGTAGTCCGGTAGGGACGCAAAGAATTCGATTTGGCTTCGAGACACCACTTCCACACGTGCGTTCGATTCCGGCATGGAGAACACCGCCGACACGGAACCGGTCACACCCGTCACGGTGAGGGTGGCGGCTGAGGTCGCAGCAACGACCCACGCGGAGGGCACGAGCAACGGACGCCGGAACAGGCGTGACCATAGCCGTCCCGCGCTGAGAACTCCGAGGACGGCGAGCGGTACACCGAGTACCGGCATCACGGAGGAGAGCCGGAACTTGTCCTTGTACCACACCGCTGTGGACAGCTTGGAGAACACATCATCCGAACCCGCAGCGAGGATGTAGAGCAACGCCAGCAGGCCGAAGGAGATGACCAACCAACGACTCCGGCGGGCGCGCCACGCGACCACTGCTCCAGCGATGACGACGATCGCGAGAAGCACGGACGGGGCTGTCGAAATGGCGCCGACACCAGTGAGAGTCGATTGGGATACGACCTGCCACACACCCGTCCCGATGTTCTGTACGGCGGCGGCTTGCGGACCACCGAGCCGCTCCTCGAGGGGCCGTTCGAACAGACCCAAGCGGGCGATGACATACCAGGCGGCCACGGTAGCCGCCCCGACCGAGGCTGCCGTCGAGAGTGCGAGGGCAACGATCGCGCGACGTCGGGCGGCCCCGGAACCGCGAAGTCCTCTGCGGGCCATACCGACGGCTACGAAGATCGTGGGAACCGACATGATGAGCGCCCAGCTCGCGAGGACGCGAGGCTGCGAGAATGCGACCGCCGCGAGCGTCGCCGCCGTCCCGAGAACGGTCCATGCGAGAGGAGCGCGCCGAGCGCCCGGTCGATTCGCACGACCCAGCCGCCAGCCGATGACTGGCACAGCGACCGCGGCAGGGAGGAGCGCTGTGGCGAGAAACGTCGGATAGAGCGTCCCCCAGGTCAGGAGAGCGTAGGGCATCGATCCGAACGCTGCACCGAGGGGAAGAGCCACGAGAGCCGCGGTCGAGACGTTGATCCGCGGCAGGCACGCGTGACTGATCCAGGCGACACCAGGCAGCCAGACCGCCGCCGCCACAGCGATCCACGTCGCGTTGACGGCTATGGGGATCGCCTGGCCTGTCAGTTGCGCCACCGACGCGACAGTCGAGTGCCAGGCCGCCGGATAATAGGCGAACTCGCGATCAGTCTCGATCAGCGTGCGCAATGTGAGTGATGAGGCGTCACCATCGACGAGGATGCGTGCGATCGCGGAGACGTGGAACACATTGTCGTAGCTCTGGCTCACAAGCGCTGGACTAGGCGTGCCCGCGAAAGCGACCGCGGCGATGAGGGCAGAGGCTGCGAGCCAGGTCAAGACGAGGGCTGTGCGCCGACGGGTTCTCGACGGCGGCGGACCACCGGATCGGCGAAACAGAAGCACACCGATCGCGACCACCGCGGCCAGAATGAAGGGGTGCCATGCCATGAAGGGCAGGCCGACCACAGACCCGATTACGCCCGCGATCCCGATCAAGAGCACTGAGAGAGGGCCAGCCAAGGCGACCCGCGGGACCATTCCCCCTCGAAGCGGGGCGAGGCCGATGAGCCCAGGTAACAAGAGCATGCCCATGGCCGCCGCGACCGCGGGGATGACCGCCCACCAACTGGCGTCCCTCACGCGAGCTGGTTATTCCACATCGAGAGGGCGGCGCCGATGGCCATGTGCATATCTAGGTATTGATATGTGCCCAGCCTCCCACCGAAGCGCACATCCTTCTCATTGGACGCGAGGTCGCGATAGGCGAGGAGCCGCGCGCGGTCTTCAGGTGTGTTGACCGGGTAGTACGGCTCGTCATCACCTGTTGCGAACCGGGAGTACTCCCGCATGATCACGGTCCGGTCCGGCGGATAACTCGCCGACCGCTCCGGGTGGAAGTGTTTGAACTCGTGGATCCGCGTGAATGGAATCTCGGCGTCGGCGTAGTTCATCACCGGCGTCCCCTGGAAGTCATCCACCTCAACGACTTCCTGTTCGAAGTCCAACGTGCGCCAGGAGAGCGCACCCGCCTGGTAGCCGAAATAGCGATCCACAGGTCCGGTGTAGACGATCGGCAGCCTCCCGACGGTGGCTCCCTTGCTGAACGGATGCGACTCGTCGAAGAAGTCTGTCGCGAGCCTCACCTCGATGTTGGGGTGGTCTGCGAGGCGTTCGAGCCACGCTGTGTACCCGTCGACCGGGAGGCCCTCCCAGACGTCGTTGAAGTAGCGGGTGTCATAGGTGAAGCGCACGGGGAGACGGCTTATGACTTCGGCGGGAAGGTCCCGCGGATCGGTCTGCCACTGCTTCGCGGTGTAATCCCTGATGAAAGCCTCGTAGAGCGGACGTCCGATGAGCCCGATCGCACGTTCTTCGAGGTTGCGTGCGTTCTTCGGATCGAACTCCGAAGCTTGCCTGCGAACGAGGTCACGCGCCTGTGCTGGCGAGAATGCGGCTCGGAAGAACTGGTTGATGGTCCCGAGGTTGATCGGGAGGGGGTATACGACACCCCGATGCGTCGTGAAGACCCTGTGGACATATGGCGTGAACGAAGTGAATCGATTGACGTACGCCCATACAGTCGCGTTCGACGTGTGGAACAGGTGTGCTCCGTACCGGTGTACCTCGATCCCCGTCTCGGCCTCCCACTCGCTGTAGGCGTTGCCGCCGATATGCGGCCGGCGCTCGATGACGGTGACTTTGCGTCCAGCCGCGGCTGCACGTTCGGCCACCGTGAGACCGAAGAAGCCGGAGCCGACGACGAGGAGATCCATGCGTGTTCGAGCCTTTCGGGTGCTCTCGGGGTTCCTCTTCAGTCTACGGAAGTGGGACCCCGTTGCCCGAGAAGCGTCGTCGCCACGACTCGGGTGATGCCAGCGTCGGCGCCGCGGCCCGGTATTCACGGGAGATGTGCGACCACCGCACCCACGCCCGTGCCCGGAGCAGGATCGCGTCGCGGAGGCGACCCAAGAGTTCGGCTCGACTCCGGCGGGTGACGAACGCGCCGCTCCCCCCCGCCGCGTCCACGATCGCGCCATCGAGGAGACCCAATACCCACCACTTCCCATGCTCGCGCGCCAGGCGCACCCCGGGCTGCGCCGCCTTCGGACGACTCACTTGGTGGACGGCGACGCGGAGTGCACGGACCACCCGCGTGCGCACGCCCACTGGGCGACGCGGTACCCGGCGCGGGACCTCTGGAAGCTCGGATTCTGAGATGACCACCTGACCGACCGCGGCCAAGATGCGCGCGGGCCTGGCGGGACCTGCGCGGAGCGTTCGGTCGAGGTGATCCGGGCCGCTGAGGATGTCGTCGATCGCCTGGTTTCTCAGGCGGACGGACCCGTATTGGGCGCACAGCAGATGATTGACGTCCTGCAAAAGAGATTGCCATAGCACCCGACTTCCGGTCTTTTCGCCGTGAATAAGCGCGGTGACAAGTCGATTTCGCAGTTGGAAGTAGGCCTGCCAATCCAGCCCGTCGTCCTTTGCCGTCCAGGGCACGTGCCAGAGCGCAGCACCGGGGAGCGACACCGTTCGGACAGCCGCTTCCGTCGCCCGCAACCCGAACTCCGCGTCATCCCACTTGATGAAGAACGGGAGGGCCGCTCCCACTCTCCTGATGATCGAGACCGGGACCAGGCACATCCACCATCCGTTGAAGTCGACTTTTAGACGCCGACTCAGCTCGGGGGTGTTCTCGATCGTGGCGCGCGCCAGGTCCAGCCGCGAAAGGGATGAATCCGCCGGGTGCCACCAGAACACCCCTCGGGAAATCTTCTCGCCCGCGGAGTGAAGAACGGTGGGTTCGGTCAGATGCAGCATCTGGGCGCCGATGATCATCTCGGCTGGGCCGTGATCGGCGAACCTCATCAGACGGAGGACGGACTCTGGCTCCAAATCGACGTCGTCGTCGAGCAGAAGCACATGAGAATCGTTGAGCCCGAGCGCTTCCACCATCCCCCGACTGAACCCCCCTGAGCCCCCCATGTTCAGCTGTGCGATCACCGTCAGCCGATCGCCCAGTGCATCCGCCGCGCGATCGTAGTCAGGTGAGGTCCCCAGCGGCACCCTTCCTTGATCGACAACGATCACCCGCGCAACGCGGCTGGTGAGTTCCGGGGCAGCCAGCCTCTCGAGCAGCCGCGTACAGTCATCGTGTCGGTCGAAAGTGGTGATGGCGACGGTCGCAGTGGTCTGCGCACGAGGAGGATCGGGGGTTTCCCAGCGGACATTCGAAACCCTGACAGCCTCGTCTGCGGCCGTCACCTCCAGCCACATCCACCCCATGGCGGGATTGCACGCGACATCCAAGCCGAAAGCGCCCGGCTCCGCGGTCCGCCGCGCTACGCGGGTTACTCGACCACCCTGGTCCGTCGCCATCACGTCGACCACCGCGTGGCAGTCGAGGTCGAGGCTCGCACGCACTCTCCGAATGTGGTCGTGGTAGGACCAGTAGCCCGCGGGAAACGCCCCGAAGTAGGTGGCGAACGACACGGTTTCGCCGGGTTCCAATCTGACGCAATCCCGTGATTCGGGCGCTCCACCGCGGAAATAGAGGGCTGAACGGCGGGGATCGTCGGAAGCCCAGCAGCGCTGCAGCGTGTGCTGAACGTCGGCGTGTTCGGACTCGCGGTGAAAGGGTTCGTTGCCGGCGCGGGTGGGCATTTGCAGACAGTAACACCGCGGGACAGGCACCGACCGCGGGGGCTGGAGGGTTCTTCAGGCTTCCTCTGGCAGGATGGTCGATCGTGAAAGGCATAATTCTGGCGGGCGGTTCAGGCACACGGCTGCACCCGATCACCCTCGGCGTGTCGAAACAGCTCATCCCGGTGTACGACAAGCCCATGGTGTACTACCCCCTGTCCACGCTCATGCTCGCGGGGATCACCGAGGTCCTGGTCATCACCACACCGCATGACGCTGACGCCTTCGAACGACTCCTCGGCGATGGTTCGCAGTTCGGCATCTCCATCTCGTTCGCTCAGCAGCCGTCGCCCGACGGTCTCGCCCAGGCCTTCGTGATCGGGGCCGACTTCATCGGCGACGACACCGTCGCCCTCGTGCTCGGTGACAACCTGCTCTACGGACCCGGACTTGGCACCCGGCTGAAGCGGTTCTCCAGCATTTCCGGTGGCGCCGTGTTCGCCTACTGGGTTGCCGAGCCCGAGGCCTATGGTGTGGTCGAGTTCGATTCCAGTGGACGCGCGGTGTCTCTCGAGGAGAAGCCAACGGAACCGAAGAGCAATTACGCGATCCCCGGACTGTACTTCTATGACAACGACGTCGTAGACATCGCGAGATCCCTGAGTCCGAGTCCCCGAGGTGAGCTCGAGATCACAGACGTGAATCGCGAGTATCTGCGTCGCGGACAGTTGCAGGTCGAGGTGCTTCCTCGCGGCACTGCGTGGTTGGACACGGGGACCTTCGATCAGATGACGGACGCGGCGGACTACGTGCGCACCATGGAGCGTCGGACCGGGGTGCGCATCGGCGTTCCGGAGGAAGTCGGTTGGCGGCAGTCGCTCCTGACGGACGAACAGCTGCGGCAGCGAGCCGCGACAATGCTGAAGTCCGGCTACGGCCGGTACCTCCTCGATGTTCTGGAAAGAGGACGCTGATGACGCGCAAACTCTTGGTGACCGGCGGCGCCGGATTCATCGGCTCGAATTTCGTCCACCACGTGGTGGCCCACACCGACGATCACGTTACTGTCCTTGACAAGCTCACCTACGCCGGTAACAAGGCCTCGCTCGCGCACTTGCCGTCGGACAGGGTGAACCTGGTGGAGGGCGACATCGCCGACGCCGACCTCGTCGACGGCCTGTTCGCGCAGGTCGATGCCGTCGTCCACTACGCAGCTGAGTCGCACAACGACAACTCGCTCCACGACCCGCGTCCGTTCCTCGACACCAACATCATCGGCACGTACACGCTCCTCGAAGCAGCTCGCCGTCACGATCGCAGGTTCCACCACATCTCGACCGACGAGGTCTACGGCGACCTGGAATTGGACGACCCCGCGCGCTTCACCGAGTCCACGCCCTACAACCCGTCGAGCCCCTACTCCTCCACCAAGGCCGGCAGCGACCTGCTTGTGCGGGCCTGGGTTCGATCATTCGGCGTGCAGGCGACGATCTCCAATTGCTCCAACAATTACGGTCCCTTCCAGCATGTCGAGAAGTTCATTCCGCGTCAGATCACCAATGTGCTCCGTGGCACCCGGCCGAAGCTCTACGGCAAAGGGGAGAACGTCCGCGACTGGATCCACGCCGATGATCATTCCTCAGCCGTACTGACGATCCTCGAGCAGGGACGCATCGGCGAGACGTACCTGATCGGAGCCGATGGCGAACGCAGCAACCAGAATGTCGTCGAGCTCATCCTCACTCTGATGGGCCAGGATGCGGACGCCTACGACCATGTGACCGACCGTGCGGGTCACGACCTTCGCTATGCGATCGACTCGACGAAGCTGCGGTCCGAATTGGGTTGGCGGCCGCAGTACGACAACTTCGAGGCCGGTCTTGCCGCCACCATCGACTGGTATCGGCAAAATGAGGATTGGTGGGGTCCCTCCAAAGTCGGCGTCGAAGCGTTCTACGCGACGAAGAGGCAGTGATTACGTGACGCCTCCTCAGCCGGAAAGTGCTGACGAGAGCCGGTCGGAGCCGGCATCAGAGGTGACGCCCGAGGTCGGCCGGCGACGCGCGCTCATCTCTCGGGGACTGAAAATCCTGCGGTGGGTTCTGGTGGTCGCCGTCATCGGATTCGCGATCTGGTACTTCGCCACGATCTGGAATGATGTCGCACCCATCATCGGGCAGATGAACCCGTGGGCACTGGCCGCCTCGTTCCTGATTCTGCTCTTCGGGATGGTCCTCAACGTGATCGCCTGGGTGACCCTTCTGCACGGGTTGGGTCACCGTGTCCCGTTCATTCGAAGTGCTCAGATCATGCTGGTCGGTCAGCTCGGTAAGTACGTCCCAGGTTCGGCGTGGGCGTATGTGCTGCAGATGGAACTGGGGCGACAGTATGGCGTGGCCCGGGCCCGGGTCCTCGTCGCATCGCTTTACGCGGCCGGCGTGGGCGTGGTGGCGTCCCTGATTCTGGGAGCGGTCGTTCTCCCGCACCTCTCCGAGGGTTACCCCCAGCTGCTCTGGCTCTTCCTGCTTCTCCCCGTGGGCTTGGCCTGCCTGCACCCTGCCGTGATGACATTCCTCGCAAACCTCGTGTTGCGGTTGTTCCGCCGACCCCCGCTGGAGAAGCGCGTCCGGATGACCACCACGGTCGGAGCGTTGGGGTGGTCGGTCGGCTCCTATGTGTTGTACGGCCTCCACCTCTGGCTCCTTATGCCCGAGGAGCTGCCATTCAGCGAGATCATCCTCCTCGCCGCAGCACTTGGGCTCGGGTTCACGGCGAGCCTGTTCGCGTTCATCCTCCCTTCGGGCGCAGGGGTGAGAGAGGCTGTCATCATCGCGATCACGGGGAGCGTCCTCACCGTTGCAGAGGCATCAGCGGTCGCGCTGGTTTCGCGGGCGATGTTCACGGCGGGCGATCTGCTCACCGCGGGAGTTGCCGCACTCGCCGCTTTCGTGATGCATCGTAGACTGCGGGCGGCGGACGAAGCTGGCTCCGAGTACTCTGACGTGCTCGACTGAGCGACGTCCTTCCATCGATCAGCCCAGAGGTTTTCGTGTCTGAAGAACGCATTGATCCGCTCGCCTTGGTCATCATCCCGACATACAACGAAAGCGAGAACATCGAGTCGATCGTCTCCCGTGTCCTCGCAGCGGCACCCTCGGTTCGCGTACTTGTCGTCGACGATGGCAGCCCCGATGGGACGGGTCGGATCGCTGATCGCCTGAGCTCGGAGGACCATCGCGTTCACGTGCTCCATCGCACCGAGAAGAACGGTCTGGGTGCCGCATATTTGGCGGGGTTCTCCTACGGCATTTCGCAGGGCTACAGCCTCCTCATCGAGCTCGATGCCGACGGATCACACCCGCCAGAGCGGCTTCCCGCCCTCATCTCCGCGGTAACAACGGACACGACAGGTAGGGTCGGCGGGTCGATCGGGTCACGATGGGTACGCGGCGGCTCTGTCGTCAACTGGCCGTGGACGCGGCAAATCATCAGCCGTGGAGGCAGCTGGTACGCACGTACCATGCTGGGTCTTCCCATCCGGGATGTGACAGCTGGGTACCGCGTCTACCGCTCCGACGTCCTCGAGCAGATCCTCGCTGAGTCCGTCGAATCACGCGGGTACTGCTTCCAGATCGATCTCACACGCCGCGTCATCGGCGCGGGATACGGACTCGTCGAAGTGCCCATCGAGTTTCGAGAACGCGAAGCCGGTGAATCCAAGATGAGCGGCGCGATCGTCAAAGAGGCCATGGTCAGAGTCACGCAGTGGGGATTCGAGCGAATCTTCCGACACTGACCGGCGCGGGGAGTCCCGATCAGCCGGACGTGTGGGCCAAGATGTCCTCGCACAGGATGTCGATCGAGCGATCCGGCGCGACCGGCAGAGTCACCGCTTCCGGCGCGCTGGAGTTGCCGCAAACGACGACGGCCTCCCGGACAGCGGGCGACCAGCGATCGACCCAGTCACGGAGGGAGATCGTATACAGGCTCCCGTTGGCGAGGATGAGCAACAAAGCGACGGTGGATAGCCACGCCAGAATCCGAACGACCGCGTTCCGCGGATATCGACGCAGGACGACAGCCGCGGCGATCGGAACTACCGCGACGAGCATCATTCCCGATGCGACGCCGTACCTGATGTTGACGACGAGGTTGGCGATACTGTCCAGCCCCTCCTCCGCGTACATGAACCACACATCGCTGTTCGCCCAGGCACTCCCGGTGTAGATCGCGGCTGACCCCAGGAGCAACGCCACGGTGAGGAGCCGCTGGTCACCGTTTCCCCAGATGAGCGCCACAGCGGCGGCGGCGGTGATGGGGAGGAGGATCACCAGCGCGACCAGCAGTCCGTAGTCGAGAACCCAGGCTCGAATGGTGTCCGGGTCGGCGGTGACGAGCGGCATGACCGAGTTGATCATCCAACCGATCACGGTCGATGGGATGCTCAGCGGCCCATTGCCCGTTCCGCGGTCAACGGTGATGGCCGTCAGCAGTTGCAGGGCGGAGGCGACCACGAATGCGCCGATGATCGGCCAGGACCGGCGTTCATCCCTTCTCAGACGGAAGAAGATCAGGAAGATGAAGAAGACCGATTGGATCTCGGTCATCACCACCGCGAAGGTTACAGCGGCCCACCCCGCGCTCGACCACCAGCTCCGCGGTCGATAGAGCAGCAGCCAAGGGGTCAGCCACATGGCGTAGGTGTGAAGATCCGCCAGGTTGCCGATCGTTTCTTGCGTTGCGAGCGGTATGACCACTGTGATCAGCCCCAGCGCCACACGTCCGGGCTGCCACGGCACGAGGTCACGGGAAAGCCAATACACAGCTCCAGCAGTCAACCCCGTGAGCACCGAGCACACCGCGAAAATGACGACCGGATAGGCCTCAAGGTCCAGGAACGGGAAGAGACCGGCGATCACAAGTCGCGGAACGAAATGCTGGTACCCCGCGTAACCATTGAAGAGAACCGCCAGCGGCCCCTGATCGAGAGCCTCGCCGAGGAAGATGTTCGAGTCCTCGGCCCACACTCGGTCCCGATGGTCATCCGGCACCCTGAACCAGGTGACAACGGTTCCGACGAGCACGAGGAGCGATAGGACGAACAGATCGATTCGAGACGACACGTGTTCCGCATTCGTGCCGGTCGACGCCGGCACCGTCCGCGTCATTTCGAGATCTCGCGAAGCCGCGGATGCAGGCGATCCTTCTCTGACAGCTCCGCTTCGCTCAGCGGGATCGGCCACGCGATGGCGGCATCCTCGTCGGCGAGATTCAGGAAGGTGTATTCGCCCTGCGAATGCGGGCTCCAGTGGTCGTTGACCAGATACGTGTAGGCGGTGTTGGGTTCGAGGGTCTGATAAGAGTTACCCACGCCTCGAGGTACGAAGATCGCCGTCGAGGGGTCCAATTCGGCGGTGAACACCGAACCGAAGTCGTCGCCGGCACGAAGATCAACCCACGCTCCGAAAACCGATCCGTACGCGATCGAGATGAACTTGTCCCAGGGCTCGGCGTGGATTCCCCTTGTGGTTCCCACGGCGTCGTTGAAGGAGATGTTGTTCTGAACCGGCCCGAAGTCGGGAAGGCCGATGGCCATCATCTTCTCGCGCTGCCAGTTCTCTTTGAACCAGCCACGGTTGTCGCCGTGGACCGGGATGTCGATCAGGAGAAGTCCGGGTATCGGGGTGGTGTGCGCTTGCAGGGGCTTTCCGTATTCGAGTGCCACCGGCCCATCCTACTCAAGGGCATTCAGGGCCCACTGCCCGCGGCCAATCACCGACCGGAGATGCCGCCGGCGTCGGTCATGATCTGCCGGATCCGCGTGGCATCCCCCCAGACCGCTGGCGAGTCGTAAGGACGATCCGGGAACGCACCGTACTCAAGGGAGATCGGAAGGCGGTTCTCCTGGATGAAGGCTTCCACCTGATCGCCGAGGGAGACGGGGTTGCCCGAGGAGCAGTTCACGATCCCGGAGACGCCGGACGTGAGTGAAGCGACAGCGATCTGTTCCGCGAGCGCGTGCACCTCGATGAAGTCGTACTTGTTGAGTCCCGACGTGAACGGCAACGTGTCCTGTCCCCGGTCGACCGCCTCGAGCAGCCGGGTGAAGATCGAGTTGTTGCGGCGGTCATCGCCGTAGATGTAATAGCAGCGAAGCCACGCCACCTCGGCCTGCCCCGGCAGGCTGAGCAACACCGCCTGCCGAAGCGCATTTTTCGCGATCCCGTACAGTGAGCGCGGACTGGGCGGCGTGTCCGCATCTATAGCCCCCTCCCAGTATCCGATCTCGTGCATGGTCCCCAGCACACTGATCCTTTGGACTCCGAGGTCGGCCATTGCCGTGATGAGACGGTAATGCGACGACAACGCCAGCATGTGCGAGGGTGCGTTGTGTGAGAAACCGTCTTGCCAAGCGAGGTGGATGAAGACATCGGGAACCTCCTCGAAGACTGTCACCGGATCGAAGTCCGGGGCGAGGATGTCGGCTTCGACGATGCGCGCGCGAGGATCGACCTCCCCGGATCGGCCCGGCCGGACGACGGCGACCACCGCGTGCCCGCGGTCGAGGAGAGCAGAGACGACGTGTCGTCCTATGTATCCCGCTGCTCCTGTGACGACGACGCTGACCGCTTGCTGAGAAGACCCCATGATGGGGTCAAGTATATTCTTGTTGTGTCCATGACCCTTGCCTGGCGGAGCCCGTCAGATGACAGCTGAGGCCCGCTACGCCCGACTGGCCGAACTCCCGATGCGACCAGTGGGTGGGACCTCCAGATCACCCAAGCACCGCCTCAGGGAGATCGCCCAGCACCGCGAATTGCTCGTTCTGCTGACGAAACGAGACCTCCAGGTTCGCTACCGCGGGAGCGCGCTCGGTTTCCTTTGGACGCTTATTCGGCCACTCGTCATGCTGCTCACGTACTACCTGATCCTCGGTCAGGTGCTCGGAGCCGCGAGAGGGGTGCCGAACTTCGGCATCTACATCTTCTCGGGCTTGACGATCTACATGCTTTTCTCGGAGTCTGTCGGAGCTGCTGCCGGCTCGATCGTGAACAACGGGGGCTTGGTAAAGAAGATCTATCTTCCGCGCGAGATCTTCCCGCTCGCGAGCGTGGGGGGCGCCATCTTCCTCTTCGGCATGCAGATGATCGTCCTCATCGGATCGGTCGTGGTATTCCAGCAATGGCCTGACCCGTTTGGGCTCCTGTACCTCATCCCGGCGATCGTACTGATGCTGATCTACTCCCTGACGCTCGGGCTCCTTCTTTCCGCGCTGAATGTGTATCTGCGCGACGTGCAGTACATCACCGAGATCATGCTCACCCTCTTGATGTGGGCGTCTCCCATCGTCTATTCCTGGCAGATGGTCGCCGACGTCATCGCGCGTTTCCGGTTGCCCGAGTGGGCTCTGGAGGTTTACACGAACAACCCGTTGACCCTCGCCGTCCTCGGATTCCACCGGGCGATATGGTCGGGGGGGACACCGAGCGATTACCCGCCCGACCTCGCTTTGCGCATGCTGATCGCCGCCCTGGTGGGGCTCGTTCTTCTCGGCTTCGCCCACCTGCTGTTCCAGCGCATGCAGGGCAGCCTCGCTCAGGAGCTGTGATGACCTCCACCATGGCGCAACCCGAAGTCGTGCGGATCGAACACGTGTCCAAGTCCTTCGTCGTACGCACCGACAACACGATCAAGGATCGTGTCTTGAGCTACTTCAAGGCTCGACGTCACCGCAAGGTCCACACAGCTACGGACGACCTTTCGTTGTCGATTCAGGCCGGGACGACCGTCGGTCTCCTCGGCGCCAACGGGTCGGGCAAGAGCACGTTGCTGAAGTTGATCGGCGGGATTCTCAGCCCGGACACCGGCGAGGTCCTCGTCCGCGGCAGAGTGGCGGCCTTGCTCGAGCTGGGGGCTGGCTTTCATCCCGAACTCAGCGGTCGCGAGAATGTTTACCTCAATGCGTCCTTACTGGGGCTGAGCCGTCAGGAGACGGAGGCGCGCTTCAACGAGATCGTCGCGTTCTCCGGTATCGGCGAGTTCATCGAGACGGAGGTGAAGTTCTACTCCTCGGGAATGTACATGCGTCTCGCTTTCGCGGTCGCCGTGCATACCGACCCGGACATCCTCCTCGTCGACGAGGTCCTGGCGGTGGGCGATGAGGCCTTTCAGCGCAAATGCATGGACAAGATCCGCACTTTCCAGCGCGAAGGCCGGACGATCATCATCGTGAGCCACGCGTCCTCTCAGATCGCCGAGCTATGCGATGAGACGTACGTTCTCGATCGCGGCAAGGTTGCCTTCCACGGGAACGCGCAAGGCGGTCTCTCCGCGTTGCGCGACATCCTGGAACATGGCAGGGTCGGCGCGAGCGCAGCGATTGCAGAGGAAGAATCCGAGGAGGAGGAAGAGAACGCCGAGGCGTCCCGTGTTCTGCGCGTCTCCTCCGTGAGCGCGATCGGGCGCGACGGAGGATCGACCGATCACTTCACGCAGGGCGCGCAATTGACGCTCCGCATACGGGTGACCGCGACGGAGCGCGTGGACGACTGGACGGTCGGATTCGGCATAGATACTCCCAACGGCCAATTCGTTCTGGGCACGAGCAGTGACCGACTCCAGCAGGATCTGACGCCCCTGGAAGCCGGCGATTCGAGGGATGTCGATTTCTCGATCCGCTCCCTACATCTGGGCGTCGGCGAGTATTACGTCAACGCCCGCGCAACCGACCTCGGGCGCTCCGATTCCGACATCTCGTGGCAGGCGGCGATGATTCACATCGATGGAAGCGAGCGAAGTGTCGGGACAGTGGCCGCAGACGTCGAATTCGCTACGAACGGCTGAATGACACGCCACCGCCGTTGGACCGAGCGACTCCGTTCTGAAATTGCTGGGTGCACCCTGAAGCATCACAAGTGGCGGGGGCAGTGGGCCAGCCGAGCCATGTCGATTCCGCGCCGTACCGGTACCACATATCGATGATGGGGCCGTACGCGCTGAAGACGGGATCAGAGCCGACCCGCTGCGTGAGGATGCCAGTGGTGTAGTGCTGACTCCAGCCACCACCGCTCGCCGACCCGAATCGGATCGAGTTGACCGCGGGCCCTGGGCCTGCCATACCACCCAACGACCTCCACGCGGAGGCCAGGGATCCGAAAGTGGCAAAGCTCCCCCACGATGAGGACGACAAGACGCTTCTTTGGAAGGTCTGGGTGCAGCCGGCGGCGGTGCACGCCTGCGCCCCTGTGGGCCAGCCGTCGCCACCCGCCTGTGCTCCCGCTCCGGTCCAGAGTCGTTCGATACCTCCGTACGGCACAAGGAATCGCCCGGCGGGGCTTTCCACGAGCACGCCGCTGGCGAAGTTCTGTCTCGACCCACCACCGGAAACCGAGCTCGAGGACTGCGTGTTCAGCGCGGCGCCCAGGCCCGACATGGCGCCGCGAGACAGCCATTCGTTTGCGAACGGTCCGACGATCGGGTGCGCGCGATAAACGGGGTGGTCGGTCACAGCAC
This sequence comes from Microbacterium invictum, assembly GCF_034421375.1. Taxonomy (NCBI): domain Bacteria; kingdom Bacillati; phylum Actinomycetota; class Actinomycetes; order Micrococcales; family Microbacteriaceae; genus Microbacterium; species Microbacterium invictum. Next base: position 2,558,066 of record NZ_CP139779.1, read on the forward strand.
CGCCGGTGAAACGCTGAAAGCAGCCCGCAGCCTCGCAGGCGTAAGCCGTCGTAGGCCAGCCGAGCTGGCCCTGCCCACTCCCACCCGCTGTCCACACCTGCTGTATCGGGGAGTACGGCACGAGAACGAAGCCTGCGGCGCTCTGCACCAATATGCCCGCTTCGAAGTTCTGCACCCACGCCACCCCCGCAGCGGGGGTCGAGTAGACCATGGTGTTGACCGCAACGCCGAGCCCGCCGGCCAGACCACCGCTCTGTAACCAATGGTCCTTGATCCCGCCCCAGAGCGCATGACCGCCGTATGTGGGCGTGGAGGTCATCCACGCCCCCACGAAGGATTGTGCGCATCGGTTGCCGCTGCGGCACTCCTGCTCCCCATTGGGCCACCCGACTGCCTGATACGGCCCGCCCTCTCTGTTGTAACCATCGAGCAGAGGACCGCGCGGTATGAAGACGGTTCCTCCCTGGTAACTGCCGTAGAGCGTGCCGCCGGAGAAGCGCTGATACCAGCCCTGACCGTTCTGTTCCACGAACACCGCGTAGGACACGGGCGCTCCGATGCGGCCCGACGCCCCGCCGTTTGCGTTGTAGTACGACGCGAAACCATCGAGGACCGTATAGCGGCGCGGGTCTCCGAACCAGTCGGTGAAAAGCCGCCAGAAGTTGCGATTCCCGTAGCTCGAGCAGGCGTCACCCGTGCCGTAGAGGTTGTTGAGTGCAGCCTGATTCGGCGTGTAGGGCGTGTAGATGTAGAGGGACGCCGTCGCCTGATTGGCGATGTACACACTCTTGGTTCCGCAGGACAGGGTCGGACTGTACAGGATGTTGTTCGTTCGTCCCGCCCGGTAGCCGAACGAGTCAGGATTCAAGCGATAGATCTCGAACTGGCGCGCTGCGTAGTAGACCTGGTAGAAGAAGCCCGACACAGAGGCGTCGCAGGGGGCGGTATCGGGACACCCCTGACCCGTTGCCGCGGCATAGGCGTTCTTCGACGGGGCGCGGGACGTCACGAGGCTCTGTTCTTTCTCCAGGAGAACCAGGAGCACTCGTTGGCTGATCCCACAGCTGCGAGCAGCCGAGTCTATGATCTGAGCCGCCGTCTGATAGGAAGATCCGGAGTAGCCGTCGCAGTAACGATCCGCTGCTATCGATGCCGTCGACTGTCCGTAGGACTTCAGGCAGGTGAAGCCGGATGCACACGATGCGACGCGGCTCTCCAGAAAAGACTGGATGTCGGCCGCAGTCATCGCATTCGAGTCGTAGAACACCGTGTCATCGATGATGTAACCGGCGTCCCAGTCGGCCGCCGACGCAGCCGACGCTGACTGCCCTGGTCCCGTGATCGGGACGAGAATCGCCAACATCACTGCGAGGACCGTGAGCGCTGCCCTGCGGCGACGGAGTGACTGACGCATCACGGGACGCTCACCGTCATCGGAGATGATTCCCCGGTCGCGCCTGTGGCGTCCTCGTAAGAGAGGACGACCGTCCAGTCGCCGGAAGTCAGGGCGTCGCGAGGGATGCGGAGAACAGGACAATACGAGTTCTCGCCATTCGGAGTCGCGGAAGCCTGCGTCGCGCGAACGGTCCCTCCCGCCGAAGCCGTGACGGTGCAGACTCCGGTGGGGTCCGTCCGCCCGACGACGATCCCGCTTACCTCAAGACCCGATTCCTCAAGCTCCGCGGTGATGATGCTTACTCCGGCCAAGCTCGACGGAGCTTCCGGCCCGGAAGGCTGCGCCTCTGGCGGAGGCTGCGACGCCGGTGGGGCGGTGGAACCCCCCGGTTGCGCTGTCGACGCGGTCTCATTGTCCGTCGGCGCCGGACGATCAGCGCCAGCGGAGCTTCGTGTCGAGGACGTCGAAGGGGTCGATGAAGGTTCGGGCACACAGCCGGTGAGTATGACCACCAGCATTGCCGTTATCAGCAGCCGGACGTATCGCACGAGGAATGTCCTGAAGCCGCCGTCACGCGTTTCAGGCTAGTACGCGGCCCCCGCAGGCGGTGTATTGATGAGATGTCGTTCGGCGAGTTGCAGAACGACGACATCAGGAGAGTGCTGCGCAACGAGATCCCGATAGTTCGGCCACGCTGAGAAATCCGTGTAGTCGTGCCCAACCTGCCACGTTGGAGAGTAGGCCTGGCCCCAATAAGGCGAGATCGCGCCCCCCATCGAATCGCGGATGATCAGGGCACTCTTCCCCGTCCACGGCTCGGCGACGGTCGTTTGGAGCGGAAGCCAGCTGGCATCCATCACGGAGTCCCCGGGCACTGTCTTGGTGATCCCGTCCTTATCTGTGAACGTCACATCCTGCATCGGCTCGGAGAACCTCGGGACAGCCCAGTCCGCGCCCGGACTCGACACGCCAAAGCTCGCCCACTCGTTGAAGTCCCCCACCACCTCATACCCGGAGATCGCCGGTACACGCATCGCGGGATCCTCCGGGTTCATCGCGTTCACGCAGCGCGCGATCTGTTTCCACCCCACGTAGCCGCCGAAATCGGTCCAGTGGCTGTTGCTCCAGCTGAACAGATTGACATCCGACGTCTTTTCGGCGATCAAGCTCGCACGCAGATCGATGACGGGGAGGTCCCCCTCGACCGCCATGAACTGATCGAGAATAGTGGAGCCGCGCAATTCCTGCATCCAGGTGGGTAGTTGCTCGGGATAGATGCTCGAAGTCGACGGCGTGACGATGATCTGGAAATCGACGCCCTCCGCGGCCAGGCCGTCGCGTATCGAGCTGTAGTAATCGACCCAGCGATTCAACTCCGACTCGCTCAATGTGTCCCGCCCCACAGCCTGCGACGCGTATTGCTCGATGTAGTCGCTCCAGAAGATCCATCCGTTGGGTCCGACAAGATACGGCTGTGCGACTTCAGCGGCGTTCTCCTGCCACACCCGCTCCGCACTGCCGTCACCCTCAAGCCAGGGTTCCTGCGTGGCCGGCTCCATTGCAGGTCGGCAGACTTCGTCGGTTGAGTCGGACTGCTCCGCCGGGACAGGTACGGGGTGCTGGTCGAGGCGGGCCGAGACCGACGCACCCGCGATGAGCGCCGCTACGGAAGCGACGCCGAGGACCGTCAGCGGCGCATACGACGCGCGCCGCCACCATCTACGCGGTGCAGGCGCGCCGGGGCCATGGCTCTGGACGTCTGGTTGATCGGTCACCGCGCCATCTCCGATCTCGTCAGGACGAGGCGCGTACGCGATCGATCACCCCACCACGACCGGAATGAACTGGTCCGCTGCAGCACCCACTCCCCCCACCGCGGCGTCCAGCGCTTCAGGGTCATGGCGGGCTTTTCCACCAGATGCCAGCTGAGGTAGGCATAGACGTGACAGGCGACGACGACGATGACGTGGTAGGCGACCCAGCCCCACTCCTCGATTTGGAAATAGGTCGCGAGCCACATCAAGGGCCATCCCGCGATATAGATCCCGTAGGACAGATCGGCGTGGCGGTCCCAGCCGGAGAGCCGGGTCACGCGGATCGCGAACCAGATCAAGACGTAGCAGAAGGCGAACTGCCCGACCACGAGCCACCCCCCGCGAGCGTAGGTGACCACTGCAACGATAAGACAGGCAACCGCGATCCTGTCGTCGATCGGGACCTTGTCGCGGAATAGGCAGAACAGCATCCCCCAGGCGAAGGGAGCCAGCAGCAGGAGAAGTCGGAAGTCGGCGAAGACGAAGCTCAACCCCGGGAGGTTCCCGATCGAGAGCCACTGCATCGCGGAGAGCAGCAGGATGCCGCCGGCGACGATACCCCCTACGATCCGGTTGGCAAGCGCGCCGAAAACACCCAGCAGCGCAACGAGGATGTATGCGGCGAACTCGAAAGCGAGTGTCCACGCCGAACCGTTCCAGTCGAGGATCCCGTGATCCACGTAAAGCGGTGTGGTGGTCCCCATGCCTGCGATGTTGAGTTGTCCGAGCAGAAGAGTGAAGTTGTTCGAGAAGTACGTGAAGGGCGACTCACTCGTAGCGTTCCAGAAGCCGTCCCAGCTGCCGTTCTCGCGGATCCACGCGATGGGCGCGAAGACGAACGCGGTCGCGATCAGAATCAAGAAGAACCCGGGGTAGATCCTCAAGAACCGGTGCCAGAAGAATCTGAGCGTGCTCGTGGACCCCATCTTGCTGCGAGTGATGAGGAAGCCCGAGAGGAAGAAGAAACCGCAGACGGCAACGCCACCCAGTGATTGCTCGTCGCTCCACTGCGTGCCGAGGTCAGCACCGCCGTAGAAGCCCGCGATGGGCCCCGCATGCGAGAAGATCACCATGAAGGCCATCAGCCACCGGAGGAACCCGATTGAATTCCTTCGTGGGTTGAAGGCTTCGGCAAGGGTGGTCACAGAAGGTCCATCTCGTCGATGGCCTCATCGACAGGGGAGCCCTTCAGCGACTTGCGCCATCGACGGTAGCGAGGATCGATCGCGTACCGGGTGCGGCGGTAGACGCCGCGCAACGGGCGATAGACGTTCTCGATCAGCGGGTACCAACGAGGGTAGTGAAGACGCGCGTATGCGAGGGCGTAGCCGAACGGGCCACCCCCAAGGAAGTCACCTGACGCGTCGAGGACGTGGACCTGATCGATGGCATACCCCTGGATATTGGCGCTGATCCGGTCCAGCTTGTACTCCAGAGAGGTGTGGCTGATCGCCGCGTACCGCGTCGTCGCCACGGTCTTGGTGTAGAACCCCAGCTCAGCGACTGCGTAGCTGAAGAGTCGTTCTTGAATGTGGGCTACGCTTCCGTCCTTGTGCGCCTTCGGCGACGGGAAATCCGCATACTGCCAATCGACCTGAGTGAGCAAACGCAGCGCCTCAGGCCGGAAGGCGAACATGCATCCGTAGGGTGCGAGCGGAGAGGGCTCGTCGAAGGGAACGTGGATGCCGAGTTCGTCCGCGAGTTCCTTCGCCGCGTCCTTGTTTCCGAACCAGCCTCGCCCCAGGGTCGGATACCCGATGTGGATCGTCGGCGCATATACCATCCCCAGACCCTCCTCGCGCTGGAACAGCCCGAGGAGATTGGAGGTGTAGCCGCGGGAGTTCAGAAGGTTCATCAACTGGTGCCGACGGAAGAGGTCGCCCGCGTTCTTGCCCTCCTGCTCAGTCCTCTTCGAGTGGATCTTGAAGATGACGTCATAAGAGTCGTCGCTGATCACATCGGCGCAACCGACGAAGAAGGCACCCATATCCCGACCCCGATTGGACGGAAGGACCCTGATCTCGACCGTTCGCCGATTCGGATCCTCATGCTCGTCCATGATCTTGCGGATCTCGTTGGCTCGCGTCTCATCGGTGGTGGTGACGAATAAGTCGTAGTCACTCGGAATGGTCGCGGTGTAGTCGAGCATCTCCGCAGTGAGGTCGACGTAGTAGATGTGAGCGACGACGGCGATCTTGAGGGGGTTGTCCTCGTCGTAGTCCGCCACGACGTCGGGCATGACTTCCATCATCGCAGCATTGGTATTGAATGCCTTGGGCTGAGAATTGCGGGAGATGTTCCGCCAGATCATCTGCACCGGATAGCCGAGCGCCGATGCCTTCTCCGCAAAGCGCTTCGCCACGATGGAGTGACGATCCAGCAGCAGCGGGTCGTGGAAGAACGGTCTGCGTTTGAGGACCGGACAACCATCGTCCAGCAAGGCCTCCGCGTCGTAGAAGGCGGGGTGCCAGGTCGAATAGTTGGTGAGGGGAAAAGCCACTTCATAGTCGAAACCACGGGTACGGAAGTAATGCGTGAACTTCGACTCGTGACTCAAAATCGAATCGACGTAAGAGACGATCGGTGGCATATCGCGCCAGTATGATCGCCACGCCTCACTGAGGAACATGCTCTTTCGGACCGCGATCCAATGCGACTGGATGTGACTGTGCAGAACGCCTTTCCGGGTGAAGGGATTGGGAACCTGCTTGTCGTGCATCGTCATGCCCCAGAAGTCGAGGGCGAGGGCATCCATTTTGCGGAACACGGGCTCGAACGGGTTGACGGGCCCGAACCAGGTGTAGTTCATCAGAATGAGTTCGTCGTACTCCGCGAGCTTGTCCTCACCGAAGTGTGCCAGCGCTTCCTTGTACCCCCAGACATCGAACCCGACGTTCTCCCGCTGCCAGAGAGTGTCCGACACAGACTCCAACCTGGCACGACCTTCATCTGTGAGGTGGCCGTTCACGACGATGAAGATGTGGTCCGCGAAGGGGCGGAGCCGCTCGAGTTTGTAGGGGACGTAGTCGTCCACGATGCCCTGCGGATCGTAGTAGAGGTAGAAGATGATGCGCCGCCCGTTCGAGGGAAACGCAGAGAGCTCGCCGACTCGTTCGCCCACCAAAAAACTCCTTGCTCCTGCAGATTCTCTGCGCGCGGTCGAGCGCCCGCCGGTACACATTCAACCGGGGAGTCTACCTGGCGGAGTTTGTGAAGTGCCTCACCGCCGCGTCGAGGTCCGCCGCCCTCGCATCGAAGGAGTGATGGACCCGAACTCGCTGTGCGATCGCCCGCAATTCGGACTCCGCCGGAAACAGGGCGTCGATGTCACCCTGGAGAAGCTCGATCAACTGGTCGACGTCTTCGTACTCCACGACCGCACCTTCGAAGACGTCCCGCAGGAGAGGCACCGACTCGCTGATGACTCGGCCGCCGGCCGCGACGACGTCGAAGGGCCGCATCGCCATGAAGCCCTCGCGACGCATCGCCGGCCAGTGATCGTTGAGGACGACTTTGGCTGTTTCGTATCTCTCGCTCAGATCTCGATTCGGGATCGTGTTGGCAGCGATGGCGCTCGCCGGTATGAAACCACGCCAATCAGGCCCGTACACCATGACCTTCAGACCGGCGTTGATCGGCGCCACGACAGAGGGTCGCGGTATTCCCCGGGCCGTGCCGACGAACACGATGTCATCGCCGCGAGCGTGCCCGCGTGGCGCGAAGAGATCGGCGTCCGTTGCTTCCAGAAGCGGGTTCACCAAGACGCCCCATTCAGCGGTCACCCGTTCTGCCCATCCAGGTGAGACCGCGAATCGGAGATCGAATCGAGCCAGCTCATCCCTCGTGATCTCGTCTGGGTGACTGATGATCCATTCCACTCGGACGCCGTTCTGAGGAGGCGTGATCGGACGGGGGCCTCGGATCACCACGTGGACATCGTCGAGGTACGTCGTGGGCCGGTTCGCTGCGTCGAATGCGTCCACAACGACTTCGTGACCGAGCCGGCGCAACGCATTTGCCAAGCCTCGCGCGAAGTGAGTGTCTCCCCAGACCTCGCCCTTTGGCCCGGCAGGGGCGCACGTCTTGATGGCCCACCGCTGGGCGTCGCTGACCCGACGCAGACGCGGCCGAGCAGCGCCGGTGCTCGACCAGGTCCAACCCTCGAGCGTGAATCCCGCCGCCTCGAAGAATGCGGTCGCAGCCTCGCGGTCGACGGGTATGTCTGACGACGGCCCGACGTCGCCGGATTCGTCCCACTCAGTTCCGGCATCGTCCAACCTCGTCGTCATCGAGGTGAGAACAGTCACAGGCACACCGATGCGATGAGCAGCCACGCTGAGCCCCTGCCCGAGATTCTCTACTTTCCAAGGCGACTCATCGAAGGATCGGAGCAGACCTGCCGGGACCGCCAAAGTGGAACCCGTCAAGAGGGGGACCCGCATGGCTCGGCCACCTAAGCCGGCGAGATCTTCGGTGGGGTGGCCCGCCAGGAGCCGCGCGATGCCTTCTCGGCCAGCGTCGGACACGGGCACCGCGCCGACCGAATCGATAGTCCCGTCGACGGCGAGCATCACCGGGGCGACGAGCTCGTCGGCCCCGTGATCGAGGAGTTCGCGGTAATCGCGCGGCCCCAGGACCGCACGAGGATCGGTCAGAACCACCGTTTGCTCGACACGGTCCGCCAACGAGATCAGAAGGTCTCGCGCCGAAATGGCTGGTGACGATGTGCGGACGATTTCGGTCTCGGGCACGAGCGCGGCCGCAAGCGCGGCAGCGGACCACGTCGAAGGCGTGGGATCCAGGCAGATCAGGCGGACGGCACACTCCGACGAAGCAACGTCGAGGGCTGCGGCGACTTTCGCGTACTCGTCGATCCCCCCGCTACGGATGGAGCGCACAATCAGGTTGCGAACACGGAAGGGAGCTCCCACCGCGTTCGTCGCTCCCGAAAATGCAGAGAGGACCAGACGTCGCCACTCCGATATGGACACCGGTATCGAGCGCCCTGCGATGTGCGCGACGATCGTCGGATCGGTCGAACTCGCCCACACCTGCTCGAGCGCCCCGAGCGAGTCGTCCTCCCCGTGTTCCGGAGCGTCCCACCAAGGGTGCACGGAAACAGTTCGCCTGTCGCTGACGAGGTACGCGTAGAGCGCAGGAACCCTCCCCTCATCCGGAAGCCCCGCACCTGCGTGATGCTCGTCGAAAAGCGGATTGGGCGACACACCTTCTCGGAACCCGCTCCACACGTAGTCCAGCGTCGCGCGCGCAACACCACCGACCTGCCATCCGCGTTGGGCTCGGTAGTAGTCGGCATCGACGAGCCGACTGCCTGCGATCACCCGGATCCACCACAGGCGGTCCACGCCGCGAAGGAACGCGCCAACAAAAGGGGCCGATCGTGCGGTACGCCAGAGTCGTCGCAGAGGTCTCATCACTCCCGCGTTCCCCGGCGTCTCTTCCAGGCCCTCACTCCCCTCCTGCCAAGGGCCATGATTGGGCTGTAGCGACTCAGCTCACGGATGATGGTCGCTTCGAGCTCGACCCTCAGGCGGGCGAACTCGCCCGCGATCATGAGAGGCAGCCCAGGTCCCTCGCGCACGACCCACTCTCTCAATTCCCTGTCTCGCACGAGCGAGTCATCGCGCCGATGTTCAGCCGACAGCGCGAACATGCTGTTTGCCTCGGCGCCCGCGGCCGAGGGTCGTTGCGTCCAGATCGCGAGGACATCCGGGATGAAGCCGATCGTGTGTCGTGAGAGGACACGCAGTGTGAACTCCCAATCTTCCACCGCGTCGAGCGTCTCGTCGTATCCGCCGACCTCGTCGTGGACGGATCTTCGGTAAAGGAAGCTGATGGGGACCGCCCGATTCACTTCGAGCATCTCCGACAACGAGATGCGCGCGAGCTCAGGCCAGAAGGGCGCAATTCCGACGGTCGTCCACGTTCCATTCACGAGCTTCTCGTAGCGGATCTCCGTTCGGCACATCACGCCGATATCGTCGGGGTGTTCGTCGAGCCATTGCACCGAAGACGCGAGAAATCCATCTCGCCAGAGGTCATCGTCATCGTGAAGGACGACGAACTCTGCTCTCGACGCGGCGATTCCGGTGTTCGCTGCGCGGCAACGGCCACCTTCTCCTGCAGGGAGGTGTATCACCCGCGCTCGGCCGTCCATCGGACTACCCGCGACAACAGACTCCACCGTCGTGGCGTCGCCACCGTCGTTGACAACCACGACGTCGACAGGAAACCGCTGTGATGCGACGTCCTTGAGCGCGCGGGCGAGAAACCAGGGCCGATCCTTCGTCCGGATGACCACACTCACGCGAGACATGGCGTCAACCCTAATCGGATCGAGTGAATCGCTTCCGTCACCCCCGCGACAGCCGTTGCGCTCAGCGCTTCTCAGCGCGGGAGGTCTTGAGGAGATTTCGCTGCGTCATCTCGTGGAGCGACCGTTCCAGCTCGTCTCGACCGATGGGCTCGTTCATCACCCACTGCGCGAATCTCTGCACACCCTCGCGGAATGTAACGCGGGCTTCGAAGTCCATGACTTCGCGGATCCGGCGTGTGTCTGCCATGTTGTGACGGATATCGCCGAGTCGGAACTCCCCGGTGACCTTCGCGTGGACGCGTGCCCCGTACGCGTCGAAGAGTGCTTCGACCACCTCGAGCACCGTTGTCGGGACACCAGAGCCTACGTTGAAGACCTCGCCAGCGGCGTCAGGATGCGACACCGCCCGCGCGGTAGCGGCAACGACGTCGTCGATGTAAACAAAGTCCCGTGACTCGAGCCCGTCCTCGAAGATCCGGATCTCCCGTCCCTGTCTGATGCGTGTGGAGAAGATGGACAGAATGCCGGTGTACGGATTCTGCAGCGATTGCCCAGGCCCGTAGACGTTCTGGTATCGGAGCGAAACCGGTTCGATCCCCAAGGTAGGGGCGACGGTCATCACGAGCGACTCCTGCATCTGCTTCGTGATCCCGTAGACACTGGATGGGTGGAGTCGCGCGTCCTCGGCCGTGGGAATGACCTCGATGCGGCCCTCTCCGGGCATATGGACGTCGAAGTCCCCGACCTCCAGATCGGTCTCCGCGCGATGCGGTGGGTGAACTGTGCGACCGTCCTCGGTTCGATAAGACCCCTCACCGTAGATCGACCGCGACGATGCGACGACGATTCGCTTGACACCGTGCGGTTCCCTGGTGAGGAGGTCCAGAATCTTCGCCGTGCCCCCAACATTGACGGACACGTATTTGTCTATCTGGTACATGGACTGGCCCGTGCCCGTCTCCGCGGCCAGATGAACGATCTCCGAGACCCCTCGTAAAGCTTGGCGGAGGTCGGAATCAGACGTCACGGACCCCACGATGACGTCGGCGACGGTCCGCAACTCGTGAAGGGCCGCCATTTCGTCGGCAGGTACATCGCCATGAACCTGCGGCGACATTGAATCGAGGACGACGACATCGCGACCCTCGTCACGCAGTCGACGGGCCAAGCGAGACCCTATGAACCCTGCGCCGCCGGTGATCAGTACGCGGCCATCTGTCGATCCACCCATTTATCGAGGCCCCTGGTCGTCTGAGAGTCGCGGATTATTGCCGTTGGACGGGAAACCCGATCCGCCAGACACCGTAGCATCGCGCGACACACCTGATGATTCAAAGGTCGGCGTGCAGCTGCCAGACACGATCGCTCGAGCCGGCCCACGAGAACGCCCGACCACGATCAGCGGCGAGGACGCCCAGCCGCTCGGCGGCCGACACCGACCCGAGCGCCTCGGCCAGGGCAGCGCCGAGCGCCTCACCGAGCACAGCGTCCTCCGACTCGTCGACGAGCTGACCGCCGTCCGAGATCACCTCGGCGTGCGAATCGGATGCCGCGGCGAGCACCGGCACGCCGAGGGTCAGCGCGTCCACGACGCGCCAGGGGAACGCCTCACGCCGCGACGGCGCGAGGAACGCCAGCGCCGCACCGAACACGGCCGCCCGGTCCCAGGTCTCCAGCGCGCCCCGCACGTGCAGGCGACGCTCCGGCAGCCCCGCGGCCTCGGCGAGGTCGGCGATCGCCGGCTCCTCCCCCTCGGGCGCGTCGATGACGACGACGGGCAGATCCACGCCCGACCGCGCCACCGCGCCCAGCCCGACCGCAAGCCCGTCCGAGGCGCGCGATGCCGACCCGGCGAGCAGCACGAACCCCTCGGGCAGGTCGAGGGCACGCCGGCGCCCGACCTCGTCGTTCGGCACGGCGAAGCCGAGCGGCGATGCGCCGGGGATCACGCGGATCCGCTCCCCCAGGTTCACGACCCCGGCGATCCGCCGTGCGAGCGCATGGGTCGGCACGACGACGGCGTCGGCATGCTTGGCGGCGCGCTTGATCATCGCCCGCTGGAACGACAGCGCTCCACGCGAGAGCTCTCCCGGCGCATCCCAGGCCCGGCTGTCCCAGACCGTGACGACCGTCTGGTCGTGGTTGTGCACCCGGTCGTGGCGGACGAGCGGCGCGAGCAGCGTCGGCGAGTGGATCATCCCACCACCGATGCCCGTCGGCGCGCCCAGCTGCACGGCCATGGCGAGCTCGCGGCGCGGCAGCGCCGCAGCATGCACCCCCGCGAGGCCGGGGACGGCGGCACGCAGCGCCGTGGCATCCGTCTGCGCCGGCACGACCGCCTCGACGTCGGTCCCCGAGGGGGCCCCGGCCACGAGCGCGCGTGCGAGTTCGCGGGATGCTTCGGCGAGATCGTGATCGGTCGGCACCGCGACCTGGTCGAGCATGACTCGGAGCGTGGCGGTCATCAGCCCTCCGGCGTCGGCGTCGGGGTGGGCGGATGCAGGGCGTTGCGCACGAGCTCCTGCACGTAGGCGTAGTCGGGGTCGTACTCGTCGATGCCGAACTCGGGGATGAGCTCGATCGTCGTGACCGGTTGCTCCTGCGCCTTCAGCGCCAGGTCGGCGAGGTAGGGCAGGAGCGACTGCGGCAGGTCGGTCTGGACGATGTCGGCGCCGGCGGCGGCGATGTCCTGGAACCGGGTCAGCACCGTCTGCGGCGTGAACTGGTTGAGGATCGCCTGCTGCAGAATGCGCTGACGCTGCATCCGGTCGAAGTCGCTCGTGGTGTAGCGCGAACGGGCGTACCACTGGGCGGTGTCGCCGTCCATGCGCTGCAGGCCCGGCTCGATCCAGCCGATCGCCCACTCCTCGGCGGGCTGTCCGTCGTACTGCGGCCCGCCGCCCTTGGGCAGCCGCTCGGTCACCTCGATCTCGACCCCGCCGAGCGCGTCGACGAGCGAGGCGAAGCCGTGCATGTCGATGAAGACGTAATACGGGATCTCGATCCCGAGGATGCCTTCGGCGGCATCCTTCGTCGCCTCGATCCCGGGAGCCGAGCCGTTCGCGACGGCGTCGGGGTAGAGGGCGTTGCCGTCCTGGCAGACCTCGACCTCGGTGCGGAGCTGGTTGATGCCGCTCCCCCACCCGCAGCTCGGATCGGCGAACCCCTGGTGCCCGTCGGGATAGCGGTCCTGCATCGGCCCGGGCGCGAAGGGGAAGTGCGGCATGTCCCGAGGGATGCCGGTGATCGTCGTCGCACCGGTGTCGGCGTTCACCGACACGACCGAGATGCTGTCGAACCGCATCGAATCGCGTCCCTCGCCGCTGTCGGCGCCCAGGAGCAGGATGTTGTAGTACCCGTCCGAGGGAGGAACGGAGGGGCCGCTCACGCCGAAGATTGCCCCGAGGGTGTCGCGCGCCGTGCCCGTGACCTGCGCGGCGTAGCCCACGGTGCCGCTCGCGACGACGAGCAGGGCGACGGCGAACGCGGCGATCCCGAAGCGGGCACCCCGGCCGGTGCGGACGAGCCGGACGAGCCGCAGGGTGTCGATCGTCAGCACGATCCACAGCGCGGCGTAGGCGATGAGGATCCCCTGGATGAGCAGGAGCACGAACCAGTTGGTCGCGAGGGTGAGGAACACCGTCTGCGCGAAGGTGGAGGTGAGGACCGCGCCCACCGCGAGGAGCCACGACACCAGGGTGGCGGTGATGCCGACCCGGCCGAGGCGGCGATTGCCGGCGACGACCTGCGCAGAGCCGGGGAGAAGGAAGTTCAGTCCGACGAGCCACCAGCCGCGCTTGGTCATCATCGCGGGCGAGCCGGCGTCGGGGAAGCGCAGGGGGCGCTCTTCGAGCACGCGATTGCGCGCACCGGATGACCCGTGCGCCGCGGTGCGCGGCGGGCTCGCCACGCTCACAGCGAGTCCTTCAGGCGACGGTTCTTCTCCTCGACGGCGGCTTCGAGGTCACGGGCGTATGCCTCGACCTGCTCTGCGATGCGGGGGTTGCTCGCGCCCAGGATGCGGACGGCGAGGAGCCCGGCGTTCTTGGCGCCGTTGATCGACACGGTGGCGACGGGGATGCCTGCGGGCATCTGGACGATGCTCAGCAGCGAGTCGAGTCCGTCGAGGGTCGCCAGCTGCACCGGCACGCCGACGACGGGAAGGGCGGTGACCGAGGCGAGCATGCCCGGCAGGTGCGCGGCGCCTCCGGCGCCGGCGATGACCACCCGGATGCCGCGGGACCGCGCCCCGCGCCCGTAGGCCATGAGCTTGTCGGGCGTGCGGTGCGCCGAGACGACCTCGACCTCGTGCGGAATGCCGAAGTCGGTGAGCACCTGGGAGGCGTCGCTCATGACTCGCCAGTCGGAGTCGGACCCCATGACCACGCCGACCAGCGGATCGGTGGCCGCGTGCAGCGGGGTGTCGTGATGCAGAGCGGTGCGCGCGTCGGATTCAGCGCTCGCGAAAGACCCAGTCACCCGACAAGGGTAGGGCGCCGAACTGGAAGAAGCCCGCAACGGCGCGCAAGCGCCGGTGCTGAGGTGCCGTCGGCGCGCAAGCGCCGGTGCTGAGGTGCCGTCGGCGCGCAAGCGCCGGCTCAGTCCACGAACACCGCCGCTGCCGCCCGCGCAGCGTAGGCGACGTCGTCGAGGTCGTCGCCCGAGACGTTGACGTGCCCCACTTTGCGTCCGGGCCGCGGTGACTTGCCGTACGTGTGCACCTTCGCCTCGGGGTGGCGTGCCATCGCGTCGCCGAATCGCTCGACGAGGCCGCCCTCGGCGGGCCCGCCGAGGATGTTGATCATCACGGTCCACGTCGCCTTGGGCGAGGAGTCGCCCAGCGGCAGGTCGAGCACGGCGCGCAGATGCTGCTCGAACTGGCTGGTGACGGCCCCGTCCTGGGTCCAGTGACCGCTGTTGTGCGGTCGCATCGCGAGCTCGTTGACGAGTACCCGGTCGGCGGTCTCGAACAGCTCGACCGCCAGCATCCCTGACACGTCCAGTCCCTCGGCGATGCCGACGGCGATCTCGCTGGTGACCTGCTGCTCGCGCTCGCCGGTGCGCTGCGCGGGAGCGAGCACCTCGGCGCACACCCCATCGCGCTGCACGGTCTCGACGAGCGGGTACGCCCGCACCTCGCCCGAGGGGCGGCGCGCGACCTGCTGGGCGAGCTCGCGAATGAAAGGCACGAGCTCTTCGATGAGGAGCTCGCCGCCGCGACCGTCTTCGGCGAGCGCCGTGAACCAGTCGTCGGCCTCGTGCGCCGACGACACCACCCGCACGCCCTTGCCGTCGTACCCGCCCCTCGGCGTCTTCACCACGGCGCGGCCGCCGTGTTCGGCGAGGAACGCCTCGATCCCGGCGGCGTCGCTGACCGCCGCCCAGTCGGGCTGGGGCATGCCGAGCTCGTCCAGGCGTCGCCGCATGTGCAGCTTGTCCTGCGCGAACCGCAGCGCGTGCGGCCCGGGCCGCACGGCGATGCCGGCGTCGACGAGAGCGCCGAGGACATCCTGCGGCACGTGCTCGTGGTCGAAGGTGACGACATCCACGTCGCGGGCGAAGCGCACAACGGTGTCGGCGTCACGGTAATCGCCGACCGCGGTCGCGGCGAGCGCCGCCGACATCCCGTCGTCCTCGGCCAGCACGCGCAGCTCCACACCCAGTTCGACCGCCGGCGCGATCATCATGCGCGCCAACTGTCCACCGCCGACGACTCCGACTCGCAGGGTCATGGACATCCTTCCGCTCGAACTTCCATCTTGGCGCAGTCCACGTCGGTTGCGCAGACGCGGTCCGCGCGCGGGCGCCCGCCATCACCCGGATGAAGGAGGTCAGCCGAGCTGCGGGAGGGGCGGAGGGGGCGCGGGCGGCATCGGACCCGAAGGGAGGGCCTGCGCGTCGCGATGCGCGAGGATCTGGTTGACCTCGACCTGGTCGACGAGCACCTCGTGCACGAGGACCACGCCGGGGATGTTCTTCATCCGGAGCGGCTCGTCGGCGCCGTTGGAGAGTGTGAGGGTCCCGGCTCCCCACATCCGCTGCAGGATGCCGCGACGCACCTGGATGGTGTAGCCGCGGACGTGCGAAAGGTCGCGGCGACGGGTCGCGAGGATGCCGGAACGCTCGATGACCCGGCGCGTGGTGATGGTGTAGACGCGGCTCCACCAGGCCACGAACGGAAGGAGCACGAGGAGGAACACGACAACGGCCGCCGCGGTCAGCAGCATCCAGTTCTCCAGCGGCGCCGGGAGGTTGCCCCAGAAGAACCCGGTCGCCCCGGAGACCGCGATGAGGATGAGGGCCGACCAGAAGAGCCTCCGTGCGTGCGAGCGCACCCGCGCGATCCGCAGCTCGGGCGTCGGCACCCCCGGTGCGGGAGTGGCGGGACGCCCGGCGATGCTGGTCGGGTGCGTCATACACCCATTGTCGGGGCAGCGGCGGACATTCCGGCGCACCACACCCGGCGCGCGGCGGTCTGGCCCGCGATCGGCTCAGCGCACGTGCACGACGTCTCCGGCAGATACCGCGGTCTCGCGGCCGGTGGCGTCTTCGACGACGAGCCGTCCGTCGGCGTCGAGCCGCGCCGCGCGGCCGGTGAGCCGGGTGCCGTCGGGCAGCTGCACGGCGACGTCGGCGCCGAGGGTCGAGCACAGGGCGCTCACCTCGCCCGAGACGCCGGATGCCGCGGCATCGCCTCGCGCGGTGACGAGTGCGGTGAGCTGCTCGTCCAGAGCCGTGAGGAAGTCGGCGACCAGCCGGTCGTCGTCGCAGGTGAGTCCGAGGGCGGCGAACGAGACGGCGGTGTCGACCGGGAGGTCTGCCCGGGTCATCCGCGTGTTCACTCCGGCGCCGACGACGACGGTGTCGGGATCGCCTCCGACGACCTCGGCGAGGATGCCGCAGACCTTGCCCCCGTCGACGAGGACGTCGTTCGGCCACTTGAGGGTGGCCGAGTGCGGCGTGCCGCGCAGTTGCGCGCCGACCGCGCGGGCCATCGCGGCACCGGCGACGAGCGGGATCCAGCCGCGGGACTCGAGGGGAAGCGCCGGCACGCGGACCACGACCGACAGGGCCAGCGCAGTGCCGGGCGGAGTGGTCCAGCTGCGGTCGAGGCGGCCGCGACCGGCGCGCTGGTCCGTGGTGAGGAGCACCGACAGGTGCGGCCAGCCGTCGGGGTCGGCCGCGGCGGCCGCGAGGACGTCGGCGTTAGTGGAGTCGGTGGACTCGGTGATCTGAACGCGGGGGCTCACGGCGGCGGCGCGGGGATACCCGTCGGTGGGGATCGGCATGCCTTCACCCTATGCGGGGGCGGTCACTGCGCGCGGGGGCTTGCATAAGGCGCGGTCACTCCTCTTCTCCCCCTCCTCGCGCGTACGATCGGCCGGCAGGCGGACCTTGCGCGCGCGGTGTACGCGTCTCGGCCGGTCGTACGCGCGCGGAAGACGGCGCCGTCGCGGCATCCGTTCCTGCCCATGTGGCGCCGGCGCCGAGTCATCCCCAGATCGCCGTGAGGCACGGTCGACCGCCCTGCGACGTCGCGATGCTGACCGGATGCGACGCATCATCCTCCCCTCTCAGGGGTACCTGCACCGCGCCAGCCTCCTCGAGACCGGATGGCGCCCGGACGCCCTCCGCCGAGCGATGACCGAGCAGGGCCTTGAACTCCTGCGACGCACCTGGGTGGTGGCGCCCGACCTCGATTCGCGGCTGCGCCACGCGGCGACCCTCGGCGGCGTCGTGACCTGCGTGAGCGCCACGGACGCGTTCGGCCTGTGGCGCCCCGACGGCACGACCCGCCCGCATGTGCGCCTCCCGCCCCATTCGAGCAGCGTGTCGGATGTCGCGCGGCTCCACCGTTCGCAGGCGGTCACTCTCGCTCCGGCGCGGCAACTCGTCGACGCGATCGAGAACGTCCTGGCCGCGGTCACGGCCTGCCTCCCGTTCGCCGACGCCCTCGTCGTGTGGGAGTCGGCCCTCCAGCGCGGCGTCGTCGCATCCGCGCATCTCCGCGCGGTCGCCTGGAAGACCACGGCCGCACGCCAGTTGGCCGACACCGCGGGGGCCCTCTCGGACTCGGGCCTCGAGACGCTGTTCGTGGACGGGATGCGGCGTGTGGGCGTGGGCGTCCTGCAGCAGGTGGTGATCGGGGGTCAACCCGTCGACGGTCTCATAGGAGATCGCCTGGTGGTCCAGATCGACGGGTTCGCGCATCACTCCGATGCGGCGCAGCGGCGGAAGGACATCCGCCACGACCGGCTCCTGCGCTCCCTCGGGTACACGGTCTTCCGCTTCGACTATGTCGACATCGTGCACAACTGGCCGCGAGTGCAGGCCGAGGTGCTGCGCGCACTCGCGCAGGGCCTTCACCTCGCGCCCCGCGGGGCGCTGGCGTGAGGACGATCGGTCGAGCGGAGTACAGAAGGGCCCGGAAGGTACGCGTGCGGGCCGATCGTACGCGCGCGGGGAGGGGAACGGCCGGATGGCGCGGGCGCGGGCGCCCGGGGGGGAGGGGAGGGAAGGACCGATGCCACGCGCGGGAAGGGGGACGGTCTCATGCCGCGGGCGCGCGGAGGAAGGACGGATGCCGCAGGGCGCGGCGTCGACGGACGGATGCCGCGGGCGCCGTGGGCCGCGCACAGGGCAACCCCGAACCGCTTGTGCGAACCCTCCAAGGGCTGGCAGGCCCCCGCCGATAGGGTGGAACCCGTGACCGATCAGCCCGACCTCTTCACGACCGCCGGCAAGATCGCAGACCTTCGGGCGCGCTATCAGGAGGCCGTTCTCGACGCCGAGGCGACGGCGCAGCAGAAGCAGCACGCCAAGCACAAGCTCACCGCCCGCGAGCGGATCGAGCTGCTCGTCGACACCGGCTCGTTCGTCGAGTTCGACGAATACGTCCGCCACCGCACCACCGCCTTCGGCATGGACAAGTCCCGCCCCTACGGCGACTCGGTGGTCACGGGCACCGGCACGATCCACGGCCGGACGGTCGCGGTCTACGCGCAGGACTTCTCCACCTTCGGCGGTTCGCTCGGCGAGGTGGCGGGCGACAAGATCATCAAGATCATGGAGTTCGCCCTGCGCGGCGGCATGCCCGTCATCGGCATCCTCGACTCCGGCGGCGCGCGCATCCAGGAGGGCGTTGTCGCCCTCGGCAAGTACGGCGAGATCTTCCGACTGAACACCGCCGCCTCCGGCGTCATCCCCCAGATCTCGATCATCATGGGCCCCGCCGCGGGAGGTGCGGTGTACTCCCCCGCCCTCACCGACTTCGTCATCATGGTCGACAAGACCAGCCAGATGTTCGTCACCGGCCCCGACGTCATTAAGACCGTCACCGGCGAGGACGTAGGGATGGAAGAGCTCGGCGGCGCCCACACGCACAACACCCGGTCGGGGGTCGCCCACTACCTCGCCGAGGACGAGGACGACGCGATCGACTACGCCCGCACGCTCCTGGGATTCCTCCCCGACAACAACATGTCGGAGCTGCCGGTGTACGAGACGGCGTTCGAGTTCGAGACGACCGACGCCGACCGCACGCTGAACACCGTCATCCCCGACTCGGCGAACCAGCCCTACGACATCCACGGGGTGATCTCGCACCTGGTCGACGACGGCGACTTCCTCGAGGTCCAGCCCCTCTTCGCCCCGAACATCGTCATCGGATTCGGCCGGGTCGAGGGCCGCACGGTCGGCGTCATCGCCAACCAGCCGTCGCAGATGGCGGGAACCCTCAACATCGACGCCGGCGAGAAGGCGAGCCGGTTCGTGCGCTTCTGCGACGCGTTCTCGGTGCCGATCCTGACCCTCGTCGACGTGCCCGGCTACCTCCCCGGCACCGACCAGGAGTGGACGGGCGTCATCCGCCGCGGCGCGAAACTGCTCTACGCCTACGCCGAGGCGACCGTTCCGCTGGTCACCGTCATCCTCCGCAAGGCCTACGGCGGCGCCTACATCGTGATGGGCTCCAAGCAGCTCGGCGCCGACGTCAACCTCGCCTGGCCGACCGCCGAGATCGCGGTCATGGGCGGCCAGGGCGCGGTGAACATCCTTTACCGCGGCGAGATCAAGCGCGCGGAGGAGGCAGGAGAGGATGTCGCGGCGGTGCGCACCCGCCTCGCCAACGAGTACACCTACAACGTGGCCTCCCCCTTCCTCGCCGCCGAGCGGGGCGAGCTCGACGGCATCATCGAACCGGCCCAGACCCGGGTCGCCGTCGCGAAGGCGCTGCGCTCGCTGCGGGGAAAGCGCGCGAGCCTGCCGCCGAAGAAGCACGGGAACATCCCGCTGTGAGCGCGGCTCCCGACATCCCCTCCGAGGCGACGGACACGCCCGGCGCACCCGGTGCGCCCCTGCCCCCCGTGGCGATCGACGTGCGCCGGGGCGCTCCCACCGAAGAGGAGCTCGCGGCGCTCATCGCCGTGGTCAGCGAAGAGTACGCCGCCGAATCGGCCGAAGCCGTGGCCGACGACCGTGCCGCCCGGAGCGCCTGGTCGCTCTCGCAGCGCGGGCTTCGTCAGCCCCTGCGTCGCGAGGTGGGCTGGGGACGCTACGCGGGCTGAAAAAAAGTCCCGAAATCGCCCATTTGTCCCCCAAACTACCTACAGACAGACCGTTTCGGACCTTGCATACTGGAGGAGCTGGAACGCTCTGCGTTCGGCCCGACCGCCCGTCGTCTCTTCGACGGTCCAAGCGGTTTGGCTGCGCGAACGGTTTTCGGGTAACCGTTCGCTCAGGCGAGGGGCGGGCGGCTTCGCCGCCCCTCGCCTCCTCCCCCCGGATGTGTCGGCGGTCGCAGACTGTGGGCGGGGTGTGAGGACGACGCGTGCGGGCGACCCGCCGCTGTCAGCGACCGGGGTGATCGATCTCGCGCCACAGGTCGACGGCGTCCTCGTCGGACAGCCCGTTCTCGGTGCCCGAGCGACCGACCACGGTCACCGCGACCCGCGTGTGCGGCGACGTCCGGATGTAGAGCCGGTCAGACGTGGCCGAGCGGAGCGTCTCGGCGAGCTCCGAGCGGATGATCGCCAGCGAACGCTCGTCGATGCCGTCGAGGCCGCCCTCGTCGAGCATGGTGACCGACGCGCCGCGCCGCCGGAGGCGTTCGACTTCGGCGCGCACGTCGTCATCCAGGAGGCGCGGCCCCCGCATGTCGTCGCGCAGTCGACCCTCGGCCAGCCGCGCCTGGAGTCGCTCCTCGGGAGTCAGGCGACCGCCGGTCGACACGGTGCGGGTCAGGAGCGGTCCCGCGATCGCAAGGGCACGCTGCACCTGGATGCGTCGCTCGCGCTGGCGGGTCAGCTGCGACGCCTGCCAGGCCGATGACACCCGCTGAAGCTCGGCGAGCTGGGCGGTGTCGCGCGCCGCGCGGTCGAGCCCGCGGATGAGCAGCTGCGCCACGACCACCCACACCACCGATCCCACGAGCCCCAGCGCGAGTGCGTTCAGCGGGCCCATCCACAGCGCCGAGAGCGCCGCGAGGATCACCGTGCCGAGCCAAGCGAAGAGCGGGCGGCGGCGGGCCATGACGATCGTCATGAGAGCGCCGATCCCCCCGAGGTACCAGGTCGCGAACGGTTCGGTGCGGATGTCGTCGGTGACCCCCATCGAGATCGCCGCAGGAACGACGACGGCATTGGCGATGGCGAGGAGGGAGATCCACACCGGCAGGCGCGTGGGACCGCGCACACCGGCGGTGACGGAGCTCTCCACCGGGTCGTCGTCGTCGGCGGCCAGGCGCGGCTCCCAGAAGATGCAGAGCCAGGTGGTGGGGAGGTAGAGCAGCAGCGCCGCGATCACCAGCGAGGGGTTCTGCACGTCCTCGGTCCACCACAGCCCGCGGGCCGCGAGGTAGGCGGTGAAGGCGAAGGCCAGGCCGAGGAGGATGCTGCGGACGCTGATCATGCGGTCACCGGCCGCCATTCCAGGGTCACCGTGGTCCCCTGCGGTGTCGGTTCGACGATCGCGACCCCGCCGACCGCGGCCACCCGGGCGACGATCGAGGCCCGGATGCCGAGGCGGTCATCCGGGATCGCATGCAGGTCGAAGCCCTGCCCGGTGTCGGAGACGACGACGGCGATGCGGTCCATTCGCCCCGACAGATGGACGGCGAGTCCCGCGCCGCGAGCGTGTTCGACGGCATTCGCGACGGCCTGGGTCGCGGCGAGGGTGAGCGCCCGGGCCACGCGCCCCGGAAGCGGCGGGGTTCCCGGTTCGATGTCGCGACTGCGCGCGGGCCGAGCACCCAGGTTCTCGGCGGCGCGTTCGACGGCGTCGGCGAGCGTGTGAGCGTCGGTGGGTTCGTCGCTCCCCTCCTCCACCCCCTGCTCGGCGTTGGCGAAGCGGGTCAGCGCCTCGCGGGCCATCGCCACCGCGAGCGTGCGCTCACGCTCGGTCTCGGCCCGTTCGCTGGCGATGAGGGCGGCCAGCACGCTGTCGTGCATGAGCGCCGCCACCGCGATCCGCTCCTCTTCCGCGGCGTTGGCGGCTGCGGCGCGGGCATAGCTGGCGACGGCTTTGGTGCGCGCGTCGTCCACGTCGGCGGCGATCCGCCGGAACACCCGGCCGAGGGTGATCAGCATCATCCCGAGGATGAGGGCGAACGAGACGTCCAGCACCAGCGGGATCCACAGCTGCGGGGCCGCATCGGTCTGGAGGATGCGCACCGACCCGAAGAACATCGGCACCATGAGGGTCCACGCGACCTGCCACAGGAAGGGCACGACGACCACGGATGCCACGGTGGCGACGTTGACCAGGTACCAGATCCACGGCTGCGTGGTGGGATCCGACGGCTGTCCGACGGTCGCCGCGGGCCACAGGGCGAGCGCGACGACGTAGCTGATGCAGAACAGGGACGCGAAGAAGCGCACGCCGCGCCCCACCGCGCAGGCGATCAGCATCGCCGCCAGCGGGCCGAAGGTGAGGACCATCAGCGGGACGTGCCACCCGGGGGCCTCATCGCTGGGCCCGAGGGCGTCGACGAAAGCCTGGGCGCCGAGGATGAGGCATCCGATCGCGATGGCGATGGTTAGGACCCGCTCGACCCGGCGGCGGGTGAACGAGCCGAGGGATGCCGCGCCCTCCGGCCCCTGCGGGACGCGCCCGGCGATCTCGGGCGGCACCGCCCGCTGCGCCTCAGCGCCGACGCTCATGGCCGACCGATCCGTCAGCCGCCGGCGGGGTGAGGATGCCGTCCTCGATCGCGCGACGCATGAGATCGAGCTTGGTCGGGGCCGGCCGTCCGACCTCGACGTACTTCACCCGGACCCGGGTGATGTTCTCCTTGGCCGTGGAATAGGCGACACCGAGCCGCTCGGCGACGGCGCGCAGCGGCAGGCCGGCCGCGTACAGGCGCAGCACGTCGCGCTCGCGCGCCGACAGCTGTGCGTCTGCGAAGGCCCGGTCTCCCTCGACCGCGCTCGCCCATTCGACGTTGTTCAGCGGTTCCCCTCGCGAGACGGTGTCGATGGCGGCGGTGACGTCGTCGATGCGGGAGGACTTGCTGACGATTCCGGCCGCCCCCGCCAGCAGCGCCTCTCGCACGGCTTCCGGACGATCGGCGACGCTGTGGATGATGACGCTCGAGCCGTCGTGGACGAGCCGGCGGACGTTCTCGGAGACCGTGGTGCCGTCGCCGAGAGTGAGGTCGAGCACCACGACGTCCGCAGGCGACGAGGCGCTGAAGGCACGCCAGTCGATGTACTCGGCGACCGAGCTGCCCGAGAACACCACGGTCTGATTGCCGACGCGATCGCAGGCGGCTTCGAGCCCCAGGCGCACCGACTCGTGGTCGTCGATGAGGGCCACGCGGGTCATGTCAGCACTCTATCCACGCGGAACCCCGCTATCCACGAGGCGCGACCGGTGTCAGCACCGCCACGGCTTCGACGTGATGCGAATGGGGGAAGAGGTCGATCGCCTCGACGAGGGCGGTGTCGTAGCCGTGGTCGCGGAAGGTGCGGAGGTCGCGCGCGAGCGCGACGGGGTCGCAGGCGACGTAGACGACGGCGGCGGGCGCGAGGGCGGCGACGGCGTCGACGACTTGGCGCCCGGCACCCGCGCGCGGCGGATCGAGCAGGATCGTGCCTCGCGAGAGGGCCTCCGCATCAGCGCGGGCGAGGTCGTGCGCGAACCGGGGAAGCCAGCGGTCCACACGCCCGGTCTCGGCCCGCATCGCCGGCCACGCCTGGAGGTTCGTCGTCGCGTGCGCGGTGGCCTGGGCGTCGGACTCGACGCTGACGACCCGAGAGCCGGGTCCGCCGAGGTCGCCGAGGGCCGCGGCGAACAACCCCACGCCGCCGTAGAGATCGAGGTGGAGGGCTTCGGGGTCGAAGGCTCGCGAGCGGCCGAGAGCCCGCGTGACGACTTCGGTGAGTGTCACAGCGGCCAGGTGGTGCACCTGCCAGAAGCCGCCCGCGTCGACGTGGAAGACCCGATCACCGACGCGCTCCGTGACGACCTCGCGAGCCTCGGGCGAGCGATCCGGCGCACGGCGCCCGCGTTCGGGACGGCGGATGACGCGCACCTGACCGTCCGCGGGCCGGACGAGGTCGACGCGGCCGGGCTCCACCTTCCCGAGGGACGACATCGCCTCCTCGATCTCGGCGGTGGCGAGGGGGAGCTCGGTGACCTGCACCACCCGGTGACTGCGCACGGCGTACGGGCCGACGGCGCCGCGGGCGTCGACATGGAGGCTCACGCGGGTGCGCCAGCGCGTGGCATCCGTGGTCTCCCTCTCCCCTGCGATCCCTGCCGGGGCGATCGTGACCTCGCGCTCGGCGCCACCGATGCGGCGGAGCGCATCCTCGAGCACGCGCTTCTTCAGGGCGCGCTGGGCTTCGAGGGCGATGTGGCCGAAGTCGGCGCCGCCCGGGCGGTTCGCCGGGGGTGTCGAGAGGTCGGCCTGCGCCCAGACATGGGTGCGCCGGTCGGGCGAGGCGCGCAGGACCTCGACGACCTCCGCGCGCCAGAACGCCTTCTTCGACGTGTCGACGAGTCGCGCGCGGACCTCCTCGCCGGGGAGGGTGTCGGGGACGAACACGACGCGGCCGCGCTCCCCCTCGCCTGCGCCGTGGCGGGCGACGAACACGCCGCCGTGGGCGACGTCGTCGATACGGAGATCGAGGTGGTCACCGACATCCATCCGACCACTCTATGACCGACGGCGACCCGTTCCCTCGCTAGCGTGGGTGTCATGCGCGTGCTCCTCGCCTCGACGTCGCCCGCCCGTCTGATGCTGCTGCGCGGCGCCGGTATCGAGCCCGAGACCCTCGCCCCGGATGTCGACGAGGAAGCGGTGATCGCAGCCGTCGAGACCGCGGAGGGGCGCACGCTCAGCCCTCAGGAGCACGTGCTGCTGCTCGCGCGGCGGAAGGCGGCGGATGTCGCGGCGCGCGTGGTCGCGGACGATCCCGCCTTCGACGGCGTCGTGATCGGCGGCGACTCGATGTTCGAGCTGGACGGCGAGATCCTCGGCAAGCCCTACGAGCCCGACGTCGCCGTCGCCCGGTGGCGGGCGATGCGCGGGCGTACGGGCGTGCTGCACTCGGGCCACAGCGTGTTCCGCATCGCCCCGGGCGTGGCCGCACATGAGGAGCACGCCGTCGCGGAAGCGTCGGTGAGCTTCGCCGCCGACGTCACCGACGCGGAGATCGACGCCTACGTCGCCACCGGCGAGCCGCTGCAGGTCGCGGGCGCGTTCACCGTCGACAGCCTCGGCGGGGCCTTCATCGAACGGGTCGAGGGCGACCCTTCGACGGTGGTCGGGATGTCGCTGTCGACCCTCCGGCGCCTGATCGCCCGCCACGGCATCACCTGGACCTCGCTCTGGACGACCGAGGAGTGAGCGGCCGATTGTGGTTGGACGCCCACGTTTCTCGACGGTTCTTGTACGAACCAGTCAAATGACCGACCATCCGCGTCGGTAGGCTGGCCTCCATGCCTCGAATCGCCAAGGTGCTCATCGCAAACCGCGGCGAGATCGCCGTCCGCGTCATCCGTGCCGCCCGCGACGCCGGGAAGGCGTCCGTCGCCGTCTACGCCGACCAGGATCGCGACGCGCTCCACGCCCGCCTCGCCGACGAGGCGTATGCGCTCGACGGCTCGACGAGCGCCGAGACGTACCTGTCGATCGAGAAGATCCTCTCGGTCGCCCGCCGCTCCGGCGCCGACGCAGTGCACCCCGGCTATGGGTTCCTCGCCGAGAACGCCGAGTTCGCCCGCGCCGTCATCGACGCGGGCCTGGTGTGGATCGGGCCGTCGCCCGAGGCGATCGAGGCCCTCGGCGACAAGGTCACCGCCCGCGCCGTCGCTGAAAAGGTCGGCGCCCCGCTGGCGCCGGGCACCCCCGGGCCGGTCGCCGGCGCCGACGAGGTCGTGGCGTTCGCCGAGGAGGTCGGACTGCCCATCGCGATCAAGGCCGCCTACGGCGGCGGCGGACGCGGCCTCAAGGTCGCGCGCACTCTCGACGAGGTGCCCGAGATGTTCGAGTCGGCCACGCGGGAGGCGATCGCGGCCTTCGGCCGCGGCGAGTGCTTCGTGGAGAAGTACCTCGACAAGCCGCGGCACGTCGAGACGCAGTGCCTGGCCGACAGCGCAGGCAACGTCGTGGTGGTCTCCACCCGCGACTGCTCGCTGCAGCGCCGGCACCAGAAGCTCGTCGAAGAGGCCCCGGCGCCGTTCCTCACCGAGGAGCAGAACCGCATCCTCTACGACGCCTCCAAGGCCATCCTCCGCGAGGTGGGCTACCTGGGCGCAGGGACGTGCGAGTTCCTCATCGGCGCCGACGGCACCATCTCGTTCCTCGAGGTCAACACCCGTCTGCAGGTGGAGCACCCCGTCTCGGAGGAGGTGACCGGGCTCGACCTCGTGCGCGAGCAGTTCCGGCTCGCCGAGGGCGAAGAGCTCGGCTACGACGACCCGGCGCCGGTGGGCCACTCGATCGAGTTCCGCATCAACGGCGAGGACCCCGGTCGCGGGTTCCTCCCGCAGCCGGGCCCCATCCACGTGTTCAAGACCTTCGGAGGGCCGGGCCTGCGCCTGGACTCCGGCGTCACCGCCGGCGACAGCGTCTCGGGCGCGTTCGACTCGCTCCTGGCCAAGATCATCGTCACCGGTCGCGACCGCGACGAGGCGCTCGAGCGTGCGCGGCGGGCCCTGGACGAGTTCGAGGTTGCGGGGCTGCCGACGGTCCTCCCCTTCCATCGCAAGGTCGTCCGCGACCCCGCCTTCACCGCTGAGAACGGCGCGTTCGGGGTGTACACGCGCTGGATCGAGACGGAGTTCGACAATGACATCCCGCCGTGGGACGGCGAGCTCGACGCCCCCGCCGCTGGCGACGGCCGCCACACGGTCGTCGTCGAGGTGGGCGGCAAGCGTCTGGAGGTGAGCCTTCCCGACCGGGTCGCCACCACCTCGCACACGAACGGGCGACCGGCCGCCGTGCCGCCCTCGCGGCGCTCGCACACCGCCTCGGCCGTCGCGGGCGCCTCGGGCGACGCGGTGAAGGCGCCGATGCAGGCGACCATCGTGAAGGTCGCCGTGGCCGAGGGTCAGCAGGTCGTCAAGGGCGACCTCGTCGTCGTGCTCGAGGCCATGAAGATGGAGCAGCCCATCCAGGCGCACAAAGACGGCACCGTCGGATCCATCAACGCCGACCCCGGCACGACCGTCGCGGCCGGACACCAGCTCCTGACGATCGCGTAGCGCGGGCGCGCGCGGTGCGGTGCGGCCGCTCCCGAGCATCCCTCCTCCGCGCGCCCCCGCGCACACACCCCCGTCGCGCGACCCGCTGGTTCGCACGAGCCCCTCGTTCGCACCACCCCCTCGTTCGCGCGACCCGTCGAAAAGTGCGGTGCGACGCCGCGCCAGGCCGCACGTAATGACGGATCGCGGTGAGGAGGCGGCGGGAGGCGGCGCGCGGCCCGCTACGCGGCGCGATGCCGCGCGAGGAAGGCCGCCGTGCGCTCGAAGGCCACATCACCCTCGGGCGACTGCACGCCCGGGAAGAAGTAGAACCCGTGCGGCATGCCCTCGGGGAAGTAGCCGTCGACCGGCACGCCCTCGGCGGCGAGCGCCTCGGCGAATGCCTTCGCCGAATCGACGATCGGGTCGTGGGTGCCGGTGGCGAGGAAGGTCGGCGGATATCCGGCGAGGTCGCCGTAGATCGGGCTCGCGAGCGGGTCGGTCCAGTCCGTCGTCGGCAGGTACGCCCCCCGGATGAACCCGAAGAACGCGCTGTCGTACACGATCCCCCGCGGCGCCTGCGCCTGGAACGACGGCCACCGCTCCTGCACGAAGTCGACGAACGCGCCGTACATCAGCACCGCGTCGGGGGCGGGAAGCCCGCGCGTGCGCACGAGAAGCGGAAGCGCCGCGGCGAAGTTGGACCCGGCCGAGTCGCCCGCGACCGCCACCCACCCCGGGTCTCCGCCGATTCGGCCGGCGTCGGTTCGCAGCCACGCGTAGAGGTCGGCGACGTCGTCGAGCGGGGTCGGGAACGGGTACTCGGGCGCCAGCCGGTAGTTGGCCGAGACGACGATGACTCCGTTGTCCTTCGCCAGGCGCCGCGTGATGTAGTCGGTGTCGGCCGCGGAGCCGACGGTGAAGCCGCCGCCGTGGACGTACAGGATGACGCCCAGCATGTCTCCGGGCGCGACGCCCTGCGGGCGGTAGACGAGGGCCGAGGCGACCCCGTCGCGGACGGGCAAGTAGACGGTGTCGACGTCGACGTCGGGCACCGCTTCCGCCCCGGTGGGCGGCACGAGCGCGGGATCGGGCTTGAGACGATCCTGGCCGATGTAGCCCGTGCGGACCGGGAGGATCATCATGTCGCGCAGCGCCACGGGCTGACGGTTGTTGGCGATCACGCGGTAGGAGGGCATCGCCGGGTCGTCCGGATCGATGTAGCTCAGGCCGTCGATCTCGCGGACGACGGTGACATCGACCGCGCCGTCGGGGATCGTCAGCAGCGCAGGATCGATCGGGCGGGATGCTGCGGGGGCGGCGTCGGCGCCGGGCGCCGAGCGCGCCGCGGGATTGATCGGCACAGGGGGAATTCTAGGGGTGGGGGGCGTTTCGACTCGCTGCGCTCGCTCAACGACCGGGCGGGTCAGACCTGGGCGGCGTCCATCGGCCGGTCGACGATGTGCATCGCGCGCGCGGCGTCGGTGATGCTGCCCGACAGCGAGGGATAGACGGCGAACACACGCGAGACCTGATCGACGGTGAGGCGACGCTCGACGGCGATCGCGATCGGGTAGATCAGCTCCGAGGCGCGCGGCGCGACGATGACCCCGCCGATGACGGTGCCGCTTCCACGGCGCGCGATCAGCTTCACGAACCCGTCGCGCACGCCCATCATCTTCGCCCGCGGGTTGGCCGAGAGCGGCAGCTTCAGCACGAGCCCGTCGGCGGCACCGGAGGTGACGTCCTTCTCCTGGAATCCGACGGTGGCGATCTCGGGGGCGGTGAAGATGTTCGAGGTGATCCGACGCTGCTCCAGCGGGATGACGACGTCGCCGAGGGCGTGGAAGACGGCGGTGCGACCCTGCATCGAGGCGACGGACGCGAGCGGCACGAAGGTGGTGCAGTCGCCGGCGGCGTAGATGTTCGGCACGCTCGTGCGCGCCACACGGTTCACTTGGATGTGACCGGAGTCGGTCATCTGCACCCCGGCCTCCTCGAGGCCGATCCCCGCCGTGTTCGGGATGGCGCCGACCGCCATCAGGCAGTGGCTCCCCTCGACGACGCGACCGTCGCCCAGGGTCACCTGGACGCCGTCTCCGGTGTTGACCACGCTCTCGGCGCGGCACCGCGACAGCACCGTCATCCCGCCGCGCTTGAACACCTTCTCGAGCACGGTCGCGGCGTCGGCATCCTCTCCCGGGAGCACCTGGTCGCGGCTCGAGATGAGCGTGACCTCGGCACCGAGGTTCATGTAGGCCGAGGCGAACTCGGCCCCGGTGACCCCTGATCCCACGACGATGAGGTGCGAGGGGAGGGCATTCATCGTGTAGAGCTGCGTCCAGGTGAGGATGCGCTGCCCGTCGGGCTTGGCGCTCGGCAGCTGACGGGGCGAGGCGCCGACCGAGACGACGAGGGTGTCGGCTTCGACCCGGTCGAAATCGGTACCGCCGATGTCGGTGGAGACGATGACCTCGTTTCGCCCCTCGAGTCGACCGTGGCCCGAGATGATGCGCACCCCCGCCTCGACGAGCGATGCCCGCATGTCGTCGGACTGCTGGCGCGCGAGCGACAGCACCCGCTTGTTCACCGCCGCGAGGTTGATCGCGATCTCGGGCTTGAGGGGCTTTCCCGTCTCGCCGCGGGCGAACAGCTGCACACCCAGGTCGCTCGCCTCAGAGATCGCCACGGCGGCGTCGGCCGTGGCGATGAGGGTCTTCGAGGGGACGACGTCGGTGATGACGGCCGACCCGCCGACGCCCGCACGCTCGACGAGGGTCACCTCGGCGCCCAGCTGTGCGGCGGCCAGCGCCGCCTCGTACCCGCCGGGACCGCCGCCCAGGATCGCCACGCTCTGGGTCCGCTCGAAGCTCAACGACATGCCTCCATTCAAACAGCCGCGGGGGCCCGATCGGGGGCGGGGAAGTGGCAGGGCGTCGGATCTGGTCCGTATCGTGATCTCATGCATCATCCCAGCGACCATCCGCTCGACGACCCGAACGCCGATCCGTTCGCCGTCGCCGCCCAGGCGGCCGACGACATCGCCCGCCACACGGGCGTGGACCACCACGACATCGCCCTCACCCTCGGCAGCGGGTGGGGGAAGGCCGCCGACCTGCTCGGCGAGACCGTCGCGACGATTCCGGCCACCGAGGTGACCGGGTTCAGCCGACCCGCGCTGGAGGGTCACGTGGGCACGATCCGGAGCATCCTCACCCCCGCCGGCCGACGGGTGCTCGTCATCGGAGCACGCACGCATTACTACGAGAGCCACGGGGTGCGCCGCGTCGTGCACAGCGTCCGGACCGCCGCCGCGACCGGGGCGCGCATCATGGTGCTCACCAACGGCGCGGGCGGCATCCGCCGCACGTGGCATCCGGGGCAGCCCGTCCTCATCAGCGACCACATCAACCTCACGGCCGCCTCGCCGCTCGAAGGCGCGACCTTCATCGACCTCACCGACCTGTACTCCGCGCGGCTGCGCGAGATCGCGCGCTCGGTCGACCCGACCCTCGACGAGGGGGTGTACTGCCAGTTCCGGGGTCCCCACTACGAGACCCCGGCCGAGGTCCGGATGGCCGAGCGCATCGGCGGCGACATCGTCGGCATGTCCACCGCCCTCGAGGCGATCGCGGCCCGACAGGCCGGCATGGAGATCCTCGGGTTCTCGCTCATCACCAATCTCGCGGCGGGCATCCAGACCACTCCGCTGAGCCACGACGAGGTGCTCGAGGCCGGGCGCGACGCCGAGCCGGTGATCTCGTCGCTGCTCGCGCGGGTGGTGGAGAAGCTGTGACCGCACTTCTGCCGGAGGGTTCCGACCTCATCGTGCGCGCCCGCGCCTGGCGCACGCAGGATCCCGACGACGAGACCCGCGCCGAGCTCGACGATCTGATCGCGCGCGCCGAGGCCGGCGACGCCGCCGCGACCGCAGACCTCGGCGACCGCTTCTCGGAGCGTCTGGCCTTCGGCACTGCGGGGCTCCGCGGAGAGCTCGGGGCGGGGAGCAATCGGATGAACCGGGTGCTCGTCTCGCAGGCTGCGGCGGGGCTCGCGGCGTACGTGAGGGCGGCGGCGGGTGCAACCGGCGCGGGAGACGGCGGGGATGCGCCGCTCGTCGTGATCGGGTACGACGGGCGCCGGAACTCCGACGTCTTCGCGCGCGACTCCGCCGAGATCATGGCGGCGATGGGGCTGCGGGTGGTCGTCCTCCCCCGGCTCCTCCCCACCCCGGTGCTCGCGTTCGCTGTCCGCCACCTCGGCGCCGATGCGGGCGTGATGGTCACGGCGAGCCACAATCCGCCGAACGACAACGGCTACAAGGTGTACCTCGGCGGCGTCCACGGCGGATCGCAGATCGTCGCCCCCGCCGATGCCATGATCGCCGCCGAGATCCAGCGGGTGGCCGACACCCTGCGGGTCGACGAGCTGCCGCGCTCGGACGACTGGGAGCTCGCCGACGAGGGCGTCGTGGACGCCTACGTTCGCGCGACGGCGGAGGTCGCCCCCGCGGGGCCCGGGGCTGCGGGCCTGCGCTGGGTGTACACCGCCATGCACGGCGTGGGCTGGGAGACGCTGTCGAAGATCCTCGCAGAGGCGGGCTACCCCGAGCCGGTGCTCGTCGAGCAGCAGACCGCCCCCGACGGACGCTTCCCCACCGTGGCCTTCCCCAACCCCGAAGAGCCCGGAGCGATGGACCTCGCGTTCGCCACCGCGCGCGCCGCGGGCGCGGAACTCGTCGTCGCGAACGATCCGGACGCCGACCGGCTCGCCGTGGCTCTTCCCGACCCGGCTGCCGAAGGCGGCTGGCGCCGGCTCACGGGGAACCAGGTGGGCCTGCTCCTCGGCTGGCGGGCCGCGCGCGAGGCCTCGACCCATGCGGGGCGTGGGCCCGCGGCATCCCTCGCCTGCTCTCTGGTCTCCTCCCCCGGGCTCGAAGCCGTCGCGCGGCACTACGGCCTGGACTTCCACGCCACCCTCACCGGCTTCAAGTGGATCTCTCGCGCGCCGGGGATCGTCTACGGCTTCGAGGAGGCGCTGGGATACCTCGTCAACCCCGAGACGGTGCGCGACAAGGACGGGATCTCCGCCGCGATCGCCCTTCTCGGCATCGTCGCCGACGCGCGCGCCGAGGGGCGGATGCTCGCCGACGTGCTGCGCGAGTTCGACGAGACCTTCGGCTTTTTCGCCAGCGACCAGATCTCGGTGCGCGTGGACGACCTGTCGGCGATCGACCGGGTGATGGCGGCGCTCCGCGCCGACCCGCCCGTCCGCATCGGCACGGTCGCCGTCGAGCGGTTCGAGGACCTGCGCGACGGGCTCGGCGACCTGCCGCCGGGAGACGTGCTGCGGCTGTGGCTCGCCGAGGACGCCCGGGTGATCGTGCGTCCGAGCGGCACCGAGCCGAAGCTGAAGCTCTACCTCGATGTCCGCGGCTCGTCCGCCGCCGACGCGGCGACCCGGGTCGCCGACCTCGCCGCAGGCGCGCGGGCGCTCCTCGCGCAGGTGCAGGGCGGATGACGCCCGGTGCGCGCGAGCTCAGTGAGACCGAGCCCGAGGAGGGGTCGGTCGTGCTGCTGACAGACCCCGTCACCCTCGAGAACGACCACGTGCGGCTCGAGCCGCTCGCGGCGGAGCACGCCGACGGCCTGCGGCGGGCCGCGGTGGGGCTCGAGCACGCGTGGTACACGTCCGTCCCCTCGCCGGAGGGCGTCGAGGCCGAGATCGCGCAGCGGACGGCATGGGCCGAGCGCGGGGATATGAACCCGTGGGCCGTCGTGCGCGCCGACACCGGCGACGCCGTCGGGATGACCACCTTCTGCAACATCGACCAGGCGAACCGCCACGTCGAGATCGGCTACACCTGGCTCGGCCCCGCCGTGCAGCGCACCGCCGTGAACACCGCCGCGAAGCTGCTGCTGCTCGGGCACGCCTTCGAGGCGTGCGACGCCATCGCGGTGGAGTTCCGCACACACTTCCACAATCGTCAGTCGCGTGCCGCGATCGAACGGCTCGGCGCGAAGCTCGACGGGGTGCTGCGCAACCACCGCCTCGGGCCGGGCGGGTCGCTGCGCGACACCGCGGTGTACTCGATCCTCCCCCACGAGTGGCCCGCCGTACGGCTGGGGCTCGAGGCGCGGCTGCGTCGCGGCTGAGCGCGGGGTCTGCCGCCACCCCTGTCCCTGACTCCTGCAGAACTCCGCCGAAAGCCGGCCGAAACGCCGTTCCGGCGCGACGAGCGCCGATTGTGCAGGAGTTCGGGGCGCGCGCCGAGGGGGCTACCCGTCGATGACCGCGACGAGCTCGTCGAGGAATGCGGGGAAGTCGGTGCCCCGCCGCACGATCCGCGCGACGCTCTCCCGCTCGGAGAAGACCTCCACCAGCTGCTCGAACACCGTCTGGAAGGCCTCGCGGTCGCCCTCGGAGAACGCCACGAGGGCGACCACCTGCACGCGCGAGTCGCCCCAGGGGATCGATCCCTCCGCCACCCCGACGGCGATGGCGGTGCGCGACGCAGTCATCCCGATCGCGTGGGGGACGGCGAGCGCGTCGGTGAACGCCGTCGACGACATGCGCTCCCGCTGGATCGCCCGTTCGACGTAGTCGTCGTCGATGATCCCCTGGTCGACGAGCATCGATCCGAGCCGCCGGATGACACCCTCCTCGCCGGTGTCGTCCACATCGAGTCCGCGCACGAACGCATCAGCCGGGAAGTAGCGCTCGAGCTCGGTGCGCAGCCGCGCGAGGCGCCGCGCGCGGCGCACCCGGCCCGCCGCCGCCTGCACCCGCTCGACATCGGCGTCGGTGAGGAACGGCTGGATCCGTACGATCCGCTCCCCCGCGACCGGCGCGTCGATCGTGGTGAGCACGAGGTCGGTGCCGAGGTTCTCCCAGTCGGGGTCGACCCGCGTCTCCACGCCGACCACCTCGATCGCCTGCCCGAGCGAACGGTCGACGCTCGAGCGCAGCAGTTCGTGCAGCTCGTAGTAGCCGGGGCACACGATCGTCGCCGTGAGCAGCTGCGCGTTCTGGCGGCTCCGCTCGAGGCGGCCGCCGACGTGCATCGCGATGTAGGCGATCTCGTCGTCGGGCAGAGGGAATCCCAGCTCGGCGTCGAGTTCGCCGGCGATGTAGACCGCCAGCTCGAAGATCATCGGGTAGGTCGACTTCAGCGACCGGGTGAGCGGATTGCGCGACCACGCCTGATCCTGCGCACGGTGGCGGAGGTTCTGCACGTGCAGCGCCAGCCGGATGATGAAGTCCTCGTCGTCGATGTCGACGAGGAACTCCCGGGCGGCACGGCCGACGGCCGCCCGGACCGCCGCCTCGACCTGCGGATCCAGCGACGGTCGCACCCGGGTCTGCACGGCCTCGCCGCCCGGGGCGATCACCCGGGTCAGCACGAGGGCCGCGAGGTGCTGCACGTCGCCCTCCCCGAGCCGCACCGCGAAGTGCTGCTGCACGAGGCGCTCGATCACGGCGGCGACATCGGCGCCGGCGACATCGCCCGCCGCGGGGTCGTGGGAGAGGGGATGCCGGTGGGCGACCCGATCGGCGGCGATGGCGATGTGCATGACGACGTCGGCGATCCCGAGCTCGTTGACGTAGTACCCCAGGGCGCCGAGCTCGGCGACGAGGTCGGACTTGAACGCACCGAACGCGTCCGCATCGACGGCGGTGCCGGCAAGGCTCCGCCGCAGCGAGCCGAGGTCGAACGCGCCGGCATCCATCTCGTCGTGCGCGAGCCGGCTGAGGAGCCGACGTCGGGCCATCTCGCCGCCCCGCAGCCGCGCGACCGCGGCCGAGCGCTCCAGTGTCAACTCCGTGCCGCTGAGGAGGCCGCGCACCCGCGCGAGGTCGGCCTCGAGTGTGGCGGGGCTGACGTGCAGCTCCATCGCGGTGTCGAACAGATCGATGCCGGCGTCGGAATCGAGGAGGCTCCGCACCACGGTGTGCAGGCGATCGCGCGGCGTCCCGGCATCCGTCCCTCCGCCCGCGCGCAGCGCCGCCGCCCCCTCGGGCCCCGCCCGGTAGCCGAGCGGACCCGACTCGATCGCGATGCCCGGGGCGACGCGCGCGTTGACCGAGGTCACGTACGAGCGGATGCTGCGGGGGGTGACCCCGAGCGCGTCGGCGAGCGTAGCGGCCGTCGCCCAGGCACCGTCACGCAGCAGCAGCGTCAGCAGTCGATCCTGCCTGGCTCTGGTCACGGGCACCCCTTCGCCGAGCCGCCGTGCCGCGGTCCGGATCGACCACCAGTCAACCACGCCCCGGCGCGCCGGGCCCGGGCGGCAGGCGGCGCTTTCCGCCCGGGCGGAAGAACGCGTGACTTGTCGGCACTCAGCGTCTTCACAAGAATCGCTCACGAGGAGGGCGGATCGATGCGGATCCTTGTCGTGTGTGGAGCGGGTGCGTCCAGCACCTTCGTGGCGCAGCGTGTGCGTCGCGCCGCACAGGATGCAGGACTCCCCTGGACCGCCGTGGCCGGGACCGAGCAGTCGCTCCCGATCGACCTCGATGCCGCCGACGTGATCCTCGTCGGACCGCACCTGCTCGACGCGCTCCCGCACATCGAACAGGCCGCGGCCCCGCGGAGGACGACGGTGGTCCTGCTGCCCGACGACGTCTTCGCCGACCTCGACGGTAGCCGCACGCTGGAGCTCGTCCGTCGCGCGGTCGCCGTCACGTCGCCGGAGACCCTGACGGATGCCGGGGCCGAAGACCCCGCCCGTACCTGACTCCCCCCGAGTCAGCCCCACCGAAAACCGAGGAGAGGAATCCCCAATGGCCCCCACGACCCGCACGGTGCGCATCGGATCGTCGCACGGGCTGCACGCCCGCCCCGCCAAGCTCTTCGCGCAGGCGGCCAAGGAGGCCGGCATCCCCATCACGGTGGCCAAGGGCTCGGGTGAGCCGGTGAACGCGGCGAGCATCCTCGGCGTCATCTCTCTCGGGGTCGACCAGGGCGACTACGTCACCCTCACCGCCGACGGCGACAACGCCGAGAGCGTCCTCGACGCCCTCAGCGAGCTGCTCACCACCGACCACGACGCCGCGTGAGCGTGAGCACCGTGGCACGCACCGAGATCCGCGGGGTCGGGATCGGGCTGGGCGTCGCCCAGGGACCGGTGGCGCGCATGGCCGAGCCGCTCCCCGCTCCCGCCGACGAGCCGAGCACCATCGGCGAGGCCGCCGAGCGGGCGCGCGTCGACGAAGCCGTCGGCGCGGTCGCCCGCGAGCTCGAGGAGCGCGCCGAGCAGGCTGGGGGCGCCGCGCAGGACGTGCTCGAGGCGCAGGCCATGATGGC
Organism: Microbacterium invictum; assembly: GCF_034421375.1. Classification (NCBI taxonomy): domain Bacteria; kingdom Bacillati; phylum Actinomycetota; class Actinomycetes; order Micrococcales; family Microbacteriaceae; genus Microbacterium; species Microbacterium invictum. The sequence continues at coordinate 2,594,608 of NZ_CP139779.1, forward strand.
CGAGGACCCGACCCTGTCCGATGAGATCGGCACGCGCCTGGCGGAGGGCAAGACCGGCGAGCGCGCGGTGTTCGAGGCGTTCGCCGCATTCCGCGACCAGCTCACCGCCGTCGGAGGCTACCTCGGCGAGCGTGCGGCCGACCTCGACGACGTCGCCCAGCGTGTCATCGCACGGCTGCGGGGCGTCGCCGCCCCGGGTGTGCCCGAGCCGGGCCATCCGTTCGTCCTCGTCGCGAAGGACCTTGCCCCCGCCGACACCGCCCTGCTCGATCTCGACCAGGTGCTCGCGCTCGTGACCACCGAGGGCGGCCCCACCTCGCACACCGCGATCCTCGCCCGCGAGAAGGGCATCGTCGCCATCGTCGGCGCCGCAGGCGCCGCCTCGCTCACCGAGGGCCAGAGCGTGATCGTCGACGCCGCCGCCGGGGTGGTCACCGCTGACCCGACCGACGACGAGCTGCAGCGGGCGCGGTCTCGCGCCGACGCCCGGGCGAACGCCGCCTCGGCGCCGATCACGGCGGGCGCCCTCGCCGACGGCACCCCGGTACCGCTCCTGGCGAACCTCGGCAAGCCCGAGGGCGCCGCCGAGGCCGTCGCGCTCGGCGCGGAGGGCGTGGGACTGTTCCGCACCGAGTTCCTCTTCCTCAGCGCCTCCTCGGCGCCGACGGTCGAGCAGCAGCGGACGTCGTACGAGCAGCTCCTCCGGGCGTTCCCCGGCAAGAAGGTCGTCGTGCGCGTGCTCGACGCGGGCGCCGACAAGCCCCTGCCCTTCCTCAACGACGCGCACGAGGAGAACCCCGCCCTGGGGCTCCGGGGCCTGCGCGCGCTCCGCGCGAGCGAAGACATCCTCCGCGAGCAGCTCACGGCGCTGGCAGAGGCGGATGCCGCAACCCGGCGCTCCCCCGAGGGCCCGGCCGACCTGTGGGTCATGGCACCGATGGTCGCCACCGTCGAGGAGACGACGTACTTCACGTCGCTGGCCAAGGAGTACGGCATCAGGACCGCGGGCGTGATGGTCGAAGTGCCCTCCTCGGCGCTCCTCGCCGACCGCGTGCTCGCCCACGCCGACTTCGCCTCCATCGGCACGAACGACCTCACCCAGTACACCCTCGCCGCCGACCGCCTGCTCGGTTCGGTCGCGGGGTTCCAGGACCCGTGGCATCCCGCCGTCCTCCGCCTCATCCGCGAGGTGGGCGACGCCGGCCGCGCACACGGCAAGCCCGTGGGGATCTGCGGCGAAGCCGCTGCCGACCCGCTGCTGGCGGTCGTGCTGGTGGGGCTCGGCGCGACGAGCCTGTCGATGGCGCCGAGCGCCCTCGCGGACGTGCGCGCCACCCTCCTGCAGTACACCCTCGACGACGCCCGTGCGATCGCCGAGGCAGCCCTCGCCGCGGATGACGCCGCGGCAGCCCGAGACGCGGCTCTCCTCGCCACCGAACGCGGAGCCGCAACGACAATGAAGGAGACACAGCAATGACAACGACGTCTGTGCCGGCCAAGAAGCCGGGAGGGGTGCGGGTCGGCGTCCAACGCTTCGGCACGTTCCTGTCGGGCATGATCATGCCCAACATCCCCGCGCTCATCGCGTGGGGCATCTTCACCGCGTTCTTCATCGAGGTCGGGTGGACGCCCAACGCCGACCTCGCGACGATCGTCGGACCCTTCATCCACTACCTGCTGCCGATCATCATCGCCTACACCGGCGGCACGATCGTCTACGGCGTGCGCGGCGGCGTGGTCGCCTCGATCGCCGTGATGGGCGCCATCGCCGGGTCGGACAAGCTGGTCGCGGACTTCAACGCCACCCTCCCCGAGGGCGCGTCGGAGCTCGGTCAGGTGCACATGTTCATCGGCGCGATGATCATGGCGCCTCTGGCGGCCTACACGATGAAGTGGCTCGACAGCCTCTGGGACGGCAAGATCCGCGCCGGCTTCGAGATGCTCGTGAACATGTTCTCGGCCGGCATCTGGGGCTTCGTGATGGCCGTGGTCGGCTTCTACCCGATCGCGTGGCTGGTCAACGGCCTCATGTCGACCCTGAGCAACGCCGTGGACTTCCTCGTTTCGGCGAACCTGCTGCCCTTGACGAGCATCATCATCGAGCCGGCGAAGGTGCTGTTCCTCAACAACGCCATCAACCACGGCGTGTTGACTCCGCTCGGCATCCAGCAGGCCGACGAGCAGGGCGCGTCGATCCTCTTCCTCCTCGAGGCCAACCCCGGCCCGGGCCTCGGCCTGCTGCTGGCGTTCGCCATCTTCGGACTGGGCGCGGCGCGCGCGTCGGCGCCCGGGGCCGCGGTCATCCAGTTCTTCGGCGGCATCCACGAGGTCTACTTCCCGTACGCGCTGATGAAGCCTGCGGTCATCCTCGCGCTCATCGCGGGCGGTATGACCGGTGTCACCACCAACATGCTGCTCGGTGGGGCGCTTCGGGCGCCGGCAGCTCCCGGAAGCATCATCGCGGTGCTGCTGCAGACCGCGAACGGCGCCTACTTCGCGGTCATCCTGTCGGTCATCCTGTCTGCGGGCGTGACGTTCCTCATCGCCGCGGTCATCCTCCGAGCTTCGCGCAAGCGCGACCTCGAGGCCCTCGCGGCGACCGACGACGCGTTCGGCGCGGCGATCACCCAGACCGAGGCGGCCAAGGGCAAGTCGTCTGACGCGCTGTCGAACCTGCGCGGCGGGGCGGCCACCCAGGCCGGCGGCGGCGTGGAGCCGGCGGTCATGACCGAGCGCGAGGTGAAGAGCATCGTCTTCGCCTGCGACGCCGGCATGGGGTCCTCCGCCATGGGCGCCAGCGTCCTGCGCAACAAGATCAAGAAGGCCGGGATCGAAGACGTGACCGTGGTCAACAAGGCCATCGCCGCGCTCGACGACTCCGCCGACCTCGTGATCACGCAGAACCAGCTCACCGATCGGGCTCGGCGGCAGACGCCGAACGCGATCCACGTGTCGGTGGACAACTTCATGAACTCGCCGCGGTACGACGAGGTCGTGGAACTGGTGCGCGATCAGCACAAGGATGGTGCGTGAGCATCTGATCGACCCGGATGCCGGGGGCCGGCGCGTGGACGCGCGGCTCCCGGCATCCGTCATCCAGACCGCGACAACGACGTACGACGAGACGAGCGAAAGGCGAAATCATGGCACGTGAGGTCCTCACCCCCGGGCAGGTCCGCATCCACTCCGGCAGCGCGACCCGCGAGGAGGCGATGCGCGAGGCCGCCGAGATCCTCGAGTCGGTCGGTGCCGTCACTGGCGCCTACTTCGATGCGATGCAGCAGCGCGAGCAGACGGTCTCGACCTACATGGGCAACGAGCTGGCGATCCCGCACGGTACGAACGAGACGAAGGACACCATCCTTGAGTCTGGCCTGTCGGTCGTGCGGTACGACGGCGGCGTCGACTGGGACGGCGAGCGGGTGACCTTCGTCATCGGAATCGCCGGCAAGGGCGACGAGCACCTCGAGATCCTCTCGCGGATCGCGCTGTTGTTCTCGGAGGAGGATGACGTGGCGCGACTGAAGGCGGTCTCGACCGCGCAGGAGCTCTACGACGCCGTCGCGGCGGGCGTGGAATGAAGGCGGTCCACTTCGGCGCCGGGAACATCGGGCGGGGCTTCGTCGGGCTGCTGCTGCACGAGGGCGGCTACGAGGTGGTCTTCTCGGATGTCGCGGGGCCGCTCGTCGACGCCATCAACGCCGTGTCGGAATACACGGTGCACGAGGTCGGTGAGGGCGGGCGCGACCACGTCGTCACGGGGTTCCGGGCGATCAACAGTGCCGAGCATCCCGACCAGGTGATCGAGGAGGTCGCGGGCGCGAACGTCGTGACGACGGCCGTGGGTCCGACCATCCTGCGCTTCGTCGCGCCGCACCTCGTGGCGGGTCTCGCGCTGCGCGACCCGTCGTCTCCGCCGCTGCAGATCATGGCCTGCGAGAACGCGATCAACGCCACCGACCTGCTCCGCGACGAGATGGTCGAAGCCGCGGGTGAGGCGTGGGCGGCACTGGAGCAGCGCGCGGTGTTCGCCAACACGGCGGTCGACCGGATCGTGCCCGAGCAACCCGCCGGAGCGGGGGTGGATGTCACGGTCGAGCCGTTCTTCGAATGGGCGATCGAGCGGCATCCGTTCGGCGACGACCCGCCCGCGATCCCCGGGGCGCATTTCGTCGACGACCTCGCCCCGTACATCGAGCGGAAGCTCTTCACCGTGAACACCGGGCACGCGGCGACGGCGTACTTCGGCGCGCAGGCGGGTGTCGAGCGGATCGCCGACGCCCTCGCCGGCCCGGCGATCGCCGCGCGGGTGGCGGCAGCGCTCGAGGAGACCTCGGCGGTGCTGATCGCCAAGCACGAGTTCGCCCCCGAAGAGCTGGCGGAGTACCGCGCCACGATCCTCGCGCGCTTCGCCAACCCGGCCCTCCCCGATCACGTGCGCCGGGTCGCGCGGCAGCCGCTGCGGAAACTTTCGCGCAACGAGCGGTTCGTCGGGCCGGCGGCCGAAGCCGCCGAGCGGGGGTTGCCGGTCGACGCGCTCGTTGCGGCGATGGCCGCCGCGCTGGCGTTCGACGACCCTGACGACCCCCAGGCGGTGGAACTGCAGGCGATGCTGCGGGAGCAGGACGCCGATGCGGTGACCGCCGCGGTGACCGGGCTCGAGCGGAGTCACCCGCTGTACGCGCGCGTGCGCGACGCGGTCGCCGCGCGGCAGGCGGCGCTCGCGGGCTGAGCTCGGGCGCCGCGGGGTCGCGGGCTCGGGGTGGGAACACTCGGGCGGCGGTACGCTCGGGGGGTGTCATCCGGGTCTTCCGACAGGGCTGCAGACGGGTCCCCCGCGTCGTCCGATGCGGCACCCCACCCGCGGCGCCGGTGGCGGCGCGTGCTGGCCTGGGTGCTCGGCTCGATCGGCGTGCTGTTCCTCCTCGCCGTCGGGGGCCTCGTCGTGTGGAGCCAGGTCGGGGTGATGCAGGCGGAAGCGGGCCCGCTCGCCGACGTGCAGAACGATCCCGGCATCCGGTTCACCGACACCTCGACGGCCGTCATCCTCGAGCCGTCCGGCGGAGCGGGAGAGGTGGGCCTCGTCTACATCCCCGGGGCGAAGGTCGAGGCTGCGGCGTACGCGGCGACGATGACGGACGTCGTGGCCGAGGACGGCGTGACGGTCGTCATCACCAAGCCCTGGCTGAACCTGGCGTTCTTCGATCTGCGGCCGCTGTCGAGCTTCACCGACCTCGTGCCCGGTGTCCAGGAGTGGATCGTCGGCGGGCACTCGCTCGGCGGGGTACGGGCCTGTCAGCTCGCCGGCGACGCCGACGCTCTGGCGCTGTTCGCGTCGTACTGCGCAGGCGACATCTCGGACTCGGATCTCCCCGTCATCAGCATCGCCGGCAGCGAGGACGGGCTCTCCACCCCCGAGAAGATCGCCGAGGCGCGGCCGCTGCTGCCCGACGACGCGGTGATGACCGAGATCGAAGGGGCCAACCACGCCGCCTTCGGCGCGTACGGCCCGCAGGCGGGCGACAACGAGGGCTCGATCACCCTGCCCGAGATGCGCGCGGAGCTCGCGGGCCTCCTCGCCCCCTTGGTCGCGGCCCTCCCCCGCTGACCGCCGCGCGCCCGGCCTGATCCCGGCCCGCCCCGGCCGGGTTGTCCCGAACTCCTGCAGAACATCACCGGCCGACCCCACATCACCCTCCTTCGACGCGCGAGGCCGATTCTGCAGGAGTTCGGGAAAGGCGGGGTCGCACCCATCACTCCTGCACACCAGGGAAACCACGCACCCTGTCCACGGATCGCCCGCGCGACGACCCGCGACGGGTCCGCGCCCGTGGAATGGACGTGTGGTCGACCCTCCCCTCACCCCGTCGCAGGCCCTCTCCGCCACCTTCCTCAGCACGCAGGGACTTGCCCGGCGCGGGCTCGACAAGCGGATGATCCGGCGGTTGGTGTCGGAGGGACGCCTCATCCGGCTCCGCAGGGGCCGGTACGCCGATCCGCGCGCCCACCCGCACCTCCTCGATGCCGGCCGCGCGGGAGGCCGCCTCGATTGCGTCTCGCTGCTCGCCACCCTCGGCGTGTTCGTGAGGGAGAACCCGGGACTGCACATCCAGTTCGACCGCAGTGCCAGCCGCATCCCTCCGCTTCGACCCGGGTACACCGCCCACTGGCGGAGCGACCGAGCGATCTCCGAGAACCTCGCCGCCGACCTCATCGGTGCGCTGGCTCAGGCCGTGAGATGCCAGACCCCGAGGGACGCGATCGCGACCCTCGACAGCGCGTGGCACCTCGGTCTCGTCGATGAAGCGGAGATCGCCGAGGTCTTCCGCCGCCTCCCGCATCGTCATCAGACCCTCCGACGGCTCCTCGATCGCCGCATGGAGTCCGGGCCGGAGACGCTCGTCCGCCTGATACTTCGCGGGCTCGGCTGTGGCGTCGACGTCCAGGTTCAGATCCCCGGCGTCGGGCGGGTGGACTTCGTCGTCGACGGGTGGCTCATCATCGAGTGCGACAGCAGGGCGCACCACGAGGGCTGGGACGCGCAGCGCCGCGACCGCCGCCGCGACCTCGCCGCCGCCGCGCTCGGCTACACCACGATCCGTCCGCTGGCCGAAGACCTCCTCTTCGCCTACGACGCGACGGCGACCGCCATCCGAGCCGTCATTCTCACGCGCCGGGCGCGGTGACCCTGTCCCTCACTCCTGCAGATGGCGTCCCGACAGGCCGAAATCCGGGGTTTCGGGCCACGCCCGTGGATTTTGCAGGAGTTGGGGACGCGGCACGCGGCCGGCGGCCAGACGTCAGCGGTCGAAGCCGTCGGAGATGAGGTCGATCAGCTCCTCGCGCTGCTCCACCGGGAGGAAGGCGCCCGCCGCGGCGTTCATCTGGAACGCCTCGAGGTCGTCGAGCCCGTAGTCGAAGGCCTCGACGAGCAGCGCGAGCTCGCGGGTCAGCGACGTGCGGCTCATGAGCCGGTTGTCGACGTTCACCGTCACCGCGAAGCCCAGCTGGTAGAGCAGGTCGAAGGGGTGATCCTCGAGGTCGGTGCCCCACCGCTGGATCGCACCCGTCTGCAGGTTCGACGACGGCGAGAGCTCCAGCGGGATCTCGCGGTCGCGCACCCAGCGGGCGAGGTCGCCGAACTCGACCAGCACCTCCTCGCCCGACCGCTGCACGATCTCGAGGTCCTCGGCGATGCGCACGCCGTGGCCGAGCCGAAGGGCGCGTCCGTCGAGAAGCGCCGACCGGATCGACTCCAGCCCCGCCGCCTCCCCCGCGTGCACCGTGACGGGGAAGAACTCCCCGGCGAGGTAGTCGAACGCCTTGCGGTGCCGTGAAGGGAGAAACCCGTCCTCGGGGCCGGCGATGTCGAACCCGACGGCGCCACGCCCGCGCCACTCCACGGCGAGCCGAGCGATCTCGTGCGACCGGTCGGTGTGCCGCATGGCGGTGATGAGCTGACCGACGCGGATGTCCCGCCCGGCGTCGGCGGCGAGATCCTCGCCCTCCTCGATGCCGTCCTGCACCGCCTCCACGACCTCGTCGAGGGTGAGGCCGCCGCCGAGGTGCTGCTCGGGCGCCCACCGCACCTCGCCGTAGATCACGCCGTCGGCGGCGAGGTCCTCGACGAACTCACGGGCGACGCGGGTCAGGCCCTCGCGGGTCTGCATCACCGAGAGGGTGACGTCGAAGGTCTTGAGGTACTCCACGAGCGACCCCGAGTCGCTCTTCTCGGCGAACCACTCCCCGAGCGCCTCGGCGTCGTCCTCGGGCAGATCGAGGTCGGCGTCGTCGGCGAGTTCGACGATGGTGGCGGGGCGGAGCCCGCCGTCGAGGTGATCGTGCAGCGAGATCTTGGGCAGGCTCCGCAGAGACACACCCTCCAGCTGGGCGTCACCGTGCTGATCGATGGCCATCGTGTTCCTCCGGGGGTTGGGGTGTGCGGCGGGTCAGATCGAGTCGGCGGTGATGCGTTCGCGAACGAGGGATGACGCGGCGGGCGCGTCGTCGCCGATGTCCCACGCCCCCTCGATGGCCTCCAGTGCCCGGGCGAAACGCGCCGGGTCGTCGGCCGAGAGGGTGAAGACGGGTGCGCCTTCGGCGACGATGTCGCCGGGCTTGACGTGCAGGTCGATGCCGGCCGCGTGGATGACGGCGTCCTCGGCGCGGGCACGGCCCGCGCCCAGACGCCACGCGGCGATGCCGAACGGCAGCGCCTCCATCCGGATGACGGTCCCCCCGCGCGGGGCGGTGACGGTGTGCGTCTCACGAGGAGTGGGGAGGGCCGCGTCGGGATCGCCGTCCTGGGCGCGGATCATCGCGCGCCAGACGTCCATCGCCCGGCCGTCGCGCATAGCGGCCTCGACGTCGGCATCGGGCTGACCGGCGAGGGCGAGCATCTCGCGCGCGAGCGCGACGGTCAACTCGACGACATCGGCGGGACCCCCACCGGCGAGCACCTCGACCGACTCGCGAACCTCGTTGGCGTTGCCGATCGCGAGGCCCAGTGGCGTGTTCATGTCGGTGAGGAGCGCCGTCGTGGCGACCCCCGAGTCGGTGCCGAGGCCGACCATCGTGCGGGCGAGCTCGCGGGCGCGGTCGATGTCCTGCATGAACGCCCCCGACCCGAACTTGACGTCCAGCACCAGGGCGGCCGTCCCCTCGGCGATCTTCTTCGACATGATGCTCGACGCGATGAGCGGGATGGCCTCGACGGTCCCGGTCACGTCACGCAGCGCGTAGAGGCGCTTGTCCGCCGGGGCGAGCCCGGAGCCTGCGGCGCAGATGACCGCCCCCACGTCGCGCAGCTGCGCGTGGAGCTCGTCGTTCGACAGCGCGGCGCGCCATCCGGGGATCGACTCCAGCTTGTCGAGGGTGCCGCCGGTGTGCCCGAGGCCGCGGCCGGACAGCTGCGGCACGGCGACGCCGAACGCCGCGACCAGCGGCGCGAGCGGCAGCGTGATCTTGTCGCCGACGCCGCCGGTGGAGTGCTTGTCGACGGTGGTCTTGCCGAGGCCGTCGAAGCTCATCCGCTCGCCGGAGGCGATCATGGCATCGGTCATCACGCGGATCTCGTCGCGGGACATGCCGTTCAGCAGCACCGCCATCGTGAACGCCGACATCTGCGCGTCCATCACATAGCCGCGGGTGTACGCGTCGATCATCCACCGCAGCGCATCCTCGGGAACGGCGCCCCCGTCGCGCTTGGCGCGGATGACATCGACGGCGTCGAAGGGCTCGGGTGCGGCAGCGCCGCTCATCGCACCGGCTCCGACTCGCGGCTCGGCCGCGCCTCGAGGTCGCGGGGCCCGAACGCGTCGGGGAGCACCTCATCGATGGTGCGGATGCCCGAGACGGTCTCGAGCAGCATCCCGGGGATCGCGTGCTCGAACAGCAGCTGCCGGCAGCGACCGCACGGCATGATCGTCTCACCCTCGCCGTTGACGCACACGAACGCGACGAGCTGGCCCCCGCCGGACATGTGCAGCTCGGAGACCAGTCCGCACTCGGCGCACAGGGTCACGCCGTACGAGGCGTTCTCGACGTTGCACCCCGCCACCACGCGCCCGTCCGAGACGAGTGCGGCCGCACCCACCCGGTAGCGCGAATACGGGGCGTAGGCCCGCGCGGCTGCCTCGATGGCGACGGTTCTCAGCTGGTCCCAGTCGATGTCGACCGGGACCTGATCGTCATGGTCGTCGGATGACGCGTCCCAGCCGCGTCCGGATCGTCGTGCCACACTCACCCCTTGATGTACGGCTTGCCCGCCGCCGCCGGTCCGCGCACCTGGCCGGCGAAGCCGACCACCGCCAGAACCGTCACGACGTACGGCAGCATCGCCATGAATTCCGAAGGGATCGGCGACCCCAGGTTGGTCAGCAGGGTTCGCAGGTTGGTGGCGAACCCGAACAGCAGCGCGGCCAGCGACGCCTTCACCGGGTCCCAGCCTCCGAAGATCACGGCGGCCAGCGCGATGAAGCCGAGACCGCCGGTCATCTCCTTGTCGAACGAGCCCACCGAGCCCAGCGTGAAGTACGCCCCGCCGATGCCGGCGACGGCGCCGGCGAGGAGGACGTTCCAGAAGCGGGTCGGGTTGACACGGATGCCCACGGTGTCGGCGGCCTGCGGGTGCTCGCCCACCGCGCGCAGGCGCAGACCCCAGCGCGTCTTGTACAGGCCCCACGCCACGAGCGGGACGGCGACGTACATGATGTAGACGATCAGCGTCTGGTTGAACACGACCGGACCGATGACCGGGATGTCGGAGAGGAACGGGATCGCCCAGCGCGGGAAGCGGGGCGGCGAGTTGAGCGCCTCGGAGTTGGGGGTCAGCAGCGCCCCGTGCAGGAAGCTCGTGAGCCCCGTGATGAGGACGTTCAGGACGACGCCCACGATCACCTGGTCGACGAGGTACTTGATCGAGAACGCCGCGAGCACCGAGGCCACGAGCGCTCCCGAGAGCATGGCGGCGAGGAGCCCCGCGATGAACGATCCGGTGATCGAGGCGACGATCGCCGACGAGAACGCCGCGAGCAGGAACTGGGCCTCGATGGCGACGTTGACCACACCCGCACGCTCGCCGATCACGCCGCCGAGTGCACCGAAGACGAGCGGCACCGACAGCGACACGGCGCCGAAGAGCAGGCCCGTCACCGGCACCAGCCCGTCCGCGGCCGACCATGTGAGGAAGGCGAAGACCGCGACGAACGCGAAGACGATCGGGAGCCACAGCCCCGGGCGGCGATACGTGTAGGCCGCCCAGATCGCGTAGCCCGTCATGATGACGAGCAGGACCGTGCAGACCGCCACGGTGGCGAAGGTCGGGAGCCCCACGTCGCCGAGGTCGACCGTGGAGGTGCGGTCGCCGAGTCGGTAGGTGCTGACCCCGTCGCGCGGGAAGGCGAAGGCCATGATGCCGATGAGGACGGTCGAGACCGCGAGCGAGATCGCGAGCTTCCAGCGTCGCTGGCGCACGGTCTGACGCGTGATGACCTCGTCGGCCTCGGCGGGTGCGGGGTTGACGGTTGCGGTGCTCATGCGTTCACCTCCTCCTTGCGCGCGGGCGCGGTCGGGTTCTTCGCCGCCGCCTTGGCGGCACGGCGCGCGCGTCGCCCGGCCGAGAGCTCGCTCGGATCCTTCGGGAGGAAGAAGATCGTGCGAACGAGCGGCGGTGCGGCGATGAAGAGCACGATGAGCGCCTGCACCACCACGACGATGTCGACGGGGATGCCCTCGGAGACCTGCATCGTGAAGCTGCCGGCCTTGAGGGCACCGAACAGGATGCCGGCGGCGAAGACGCCCCAGGCTTTGCTGCGGCCGAGCAGCGCGACGGTGATCGCGTCGAACCCGATACCGGCGTCGATGCCGTTGCCGAAGCCGCTGGTGATGGTTCCCGAGATCTGGTTGACGCCGGCGAGCCCCGCAAGGCCCCCCGCGAACGCCATCGCGTAGATGATGATGCGCTCGACGTTGATGCCGGCCGCGCGGGCGGCGAACGGGTTCTCACCGACCGCGCGCATGCGGAAGCCCAGGCTCGAGCGTTCCACCAGCCACCAGACGAAGACCGTCGCGCCGATGGCGACGATGAAGCCCCAGTTCACCGTCAGCGGCGCACCGAAGAGGCTCGGGAACTGCGCCGAGGCGGGGGTCGGCGACGAGATCGGCTGCGATCCGCCGGGCCTCTGCAGCAGCCCCGGGGTGTTCAGCAGCCACGAGAGGAAGTAGAACGCCACGAAGTTGAGCATGATCGTGAGGATCACTTCGTTCGCCCCGGTCCGGGCCTTCAGCAGCCCGACCAGACCGCCCCAGATCATCCCTCCGGCGATGCCGGCCGCGATCGTCAGCGGCAGGTGGATGAACAGCGGTGCGCTGAACCCGGTCGCCACGAACGCCGCGGTCGTCACACCGATGAGCATCTGGCCGCGCGCGCCGATGTTGAACAGGCCCACGCGGAACGCCAGGCCCACGCCCAGGCCCGCCGCGATCAGCGGCGTGGCGAAGTTGAGGGTGTCGGTGATGGGCTTGATCGCGCGGACGAACGACTCGGCCTCGTAGTTCCAGATCGCTCCGCGGAAGAGCGCCGCGTAGGCGCCGGACACCGCGTTCCAGATCGCGACGAGCGTGTCCTGCGGGCGGGCGAAGAAGTACCCCGACGTCCGCTGCACTTCGGGGTTGGTGAAGGCGACCAGCACACCCCCGATGAGCATCGCCAGCACGATGGCGAGGATCGTCGCGACGGCGTTGCTGCGGAGGATCTCGCGGATGATCTGGTTCTGCCGCGGCGGCGGCGGGATGTCGGCGGCGGGCGTCTGGACGGCCGGCTCACCGTGGGCGGTGCGGGCGATGCCGGGGTCGACGCCCGGCCCGAGCCCTGTGCCTTCGGGGGGAAGCGTGCTCATGCCGACACCCCCTGCGCGGGGACGGCCTCGGCGGGCATTTCGCCCGCCATCATCAGGCCGAGGGTCTCGCGCGGCGCGTCGCCGGGGACGATGCCGACGATCTTGCCCCGGTACATCACCGCGATCCGATCGGCGAGCGCCGAGACCTCGTCGAGCTCGGTCGAGACGACGATCACGGGCACGCCCGAGTCCCGGGTGGCGACGATGCGCTTGTGGACGAACTCGATCGACCCGACGTCGATGCCGCGGGTCGGCTGGGACGCGACGAAGAGATTCAGATCGCGGCTCAGCTCGCGCGCCAGCACGACCTTCTGCTGGTTACCGCCGGACAGCCGCCCGGCGGCGAGGTCGGGACCCTGCGTGCGGATGTCGAACTCGGCGATACGCTCCTCGGCGAAGGCCCGGAGCACCCCGCGGCGCAGCGTCGCGGCGGAGAAGAACGGCGCACCGCTCGAGCGATTGAGGATGAGGTTGTCGGCGACGCTGAACTCGCCGACGAGTCCTTCCACCTTGCGATCCTCGGGGACGAACCCCACGCCCTCGTCGATGATGTGCTTGACCGACTTGCCGATCAGCTCGGTGTCACCCAGGCGGATCGACCCGGTGACCTTGCGCTGGAGGCCGATGATCGCCTCGGTGAGTTCGGTCTGGCCGTTGCCTTGCACCCCGGCGATGGCGAGGATCTCCCCCGGTCGCACCTCGAAGCTGACGTCGTCGACGACGATCTGGTCGTGGTCGTCGAGCACCCGGAGGTTCTGTACGACCAGGCCTCCCGGCGACGGGTTGGCCGGCTGCTTCTGGACCGTGAGCTCGACGGCGCGACCGACCATCAGGTTCGCCAGGTCCGCGTTCGTTGCGGTGGGCTCGGCCTCACCGACGACCTTCCCGAGGCGCATCACCGTGATGCGGTCGGCGACCTCGCGGACTTCACGGAGCTTGTGGGTGATGAAGACGATCGCGGTGCCGTCGTCGCGCAGCTGGCGCATGATCGCCATGAGCTCGTCGGTCTCCTGCGGCGTCAGCACCGCGGTCGGCTCGTCGAAGACGAGGACCTTGGCGTTGCGCGAAAGCGCCTTGATGATCTCCACGCGCTGCTGCGCGCCGACCGGCAGGTCGCCGACGAGCGCATCGGGGTCGATCTGGAAGCCGAACCGCGCCGCCACTTCGCGGACGTGGGCTCGTGCCTTGTCGAGGTCGAGGGCGCCGGCGAAGCCGGTGTCCTCGTGGCCGAGCATGACGTTCTCGGCGACCGTGAAGACGGGGATGAGCATGAAGTGCTGATGCACCATGCCGATTCCGGCGGCCATCGCATCGCCGGGTCCGGTGAAGCTCTGCACCTCGTCGTCGAGGAGGATCTCACCTTCGTCGGCGGTGTAGAGGCCGTAGAGGACATTCATGAGAGTCGACTTGCCGGCGCCGTTCTCGCCGAGCAGGCAATGGATCTCTCCGGGCTTGACCACCAGGTCGATGTGGTCGTTCGCCACCAGGGCGCCGAACCGCTTGGTGATGCCCCGAAGTTCGAGCGTCATAGCCGCCAATCTAATGGAGTCGTGAGGCGGCCGGACAGATGCACGCATCTGTCCGGCCGCCCGGTGTGTGTCGAAGAGGTGTTACGGCGATGCAGGCGAACGGGCGTCGATCGACCCGTCGATGATGCCCGCGCGGATCTCCTCCAGCTCATCCGCGAGCGCCGGGTCGACGAGCGACTCGAAGTCGTGGAAGGAGGAGATGCCGACACCGTCGTTCTCGAGCGTGCCGATGAACGGGGTCGGGTCGAATGCGTCGTCGGCGGCCTCGGTCGCGGCCTCGCTCACCGCGACATCCATGCCCTTGAGCACGGACACCAGCAGCAGGTCGGCGACGCTCGGGTCGGTCTCGTACACGTCGGCGTCGACACCGAGCAGCGCGATGTTGCCGCCCGAGTCGCGGATGGCCTCAGCGGCCGACTGGTAGATCGGGCCGCCGACCGGCAGCAGCACGTCGGCACCCTGGTCGATGAGACCCTGGGCGACCTGCTTGGCGGTGTCGTTCGCGAGGAACTCCTCGGTGAACTGGCCCTCCTGGGTCTCCATGTCCCAGCCGACGACCTGGACGTCCTCGCCCTTCTGCTCGTTCCAGTACTCCACGCCCATCTGGAAGCCGTCCATGAAGATGGTGACGGGCGGGATCTTGGCGCCACCGAAGGTGCCGACGATGCCGGACTCGCTGTACGAGGCCGACGCGTAGCCCGCGAGGAACGCGGCCTGCGCCGTGTCGAACACGAGCGGCTTGATGTTCGGGGCGTCGGTCTCGCCGTCGAAGTCGTTGTCGGCGTAGTCGTCGATGATGGCGTACTCGATGTCGGGGTTGGCCAGAGCCGCCTCGACGGTGGGCGCGGAGAGCAGGAAGCCCACCGAGACGATGAAGTTGCAGCCCTCGGCGGCGAGGTTGTCGAGGTTCGCGGCGTAGTCGCTCTCGGACTGCGACTCGGTGGTCGCGATCTCGAAGCCGAGCTCCTCGGACGCGGCGGTCAGGCCTTCGAGGCCCAGCTGGTTGAACGACTTGTCGTCGAACCCGCCCGCGTCGGAGACCATGCAGGCCTTGAAGTCGGACGTCGCCTCGCCCCCGCCGGATGCTTCTCCGGACGGCGCTGCTTCGGGTGCGGCGCCGCAGCCCGCCAGGGCCACGAGCAGGCCCGCGGCGGCGGCAGCGCCAGCGAGCTTCTTGGTGCGTGAGATGGTCAACTCAGCCTCCACATCGATGCCCCGCGTCCTTCACGGGGACTGCACAAAGTTACCTACTGTGACGGCGCCCTGGTAGACGTGCTGAGCCCGGCGTACCCAAAGGTTACAAAGACGCAATACGCGCGTGACCAAAACGACCGGATGCCGCCGATCGCCGCCCGGCGCGGGTCGCGCCGCGGTCAGAGCACGTCGCCGCGCCCGGTGAGTTTCAGCGCGTCGACGACGCCCTTCACCCGCTGGGCGTTCTCGCTAGTGGTGACCAGCAGCGCGTCCTCGGTGTCGACGACGACGATGTCCTGCACGCCGATGAGGCTGATGACGCGGTTGGTCTGCGACACCACGATTCCGCTGGAGGCATCGGCGAGGACGCGCGCCGTGCCGCCGAGGATCGCCAGCTCGTTCTTCCCCCCGTGGCTGTTGAGCTTCGCGAGGCTCGCGAAGTCGCCGACGTCGTCCCAGTCGAAGTGGCCGGGGATGACGGCGAGACGGCCCTTGTCGGCGGCGGGCTCGGCGACGGCGTAGTCGATCGCGATCTTCTTCAGCGTCGGCCACACGCGGTCCACGACCGGACCGCGGCGGTCGCGGTCGTCCCACGCCTCGGCGAGCTCGAGGAGACCCGCGTGCAGCTCGGGCTCGTTCTCAGCGAGCTCCTCCAAGAGGACGTCCGCTCGCGTGATGAACATGCCGGCGTTCCACAGGTAGGCGCGGTCGGCGTAGTAGGCGCGCGCGGTGTCGAGGTCGGGCTTCTCCACGAAGCGCTCCACGACGGCTGCCTCGGGGGCCCCGTCGACGTCGAGCTCGCCGCTCTTGCGGATGTAGCCGAAGCCCACCGACGGCTCGGTCGGCTGGATTCCGATGGTGCAGATGTAGCCGGCGCGCGCGACGGCGACGGCCTGCTGCACCGCGAACTCGAAGGTCCGCGTGCCGCGGATGACGTGGTCGGCGGCAAAGGATCCGATGATGACGTCGGGCTCGCGGCGGACCAGGATGGCGGCCGCCAGACAGATCGCCGCGGTGGAGTCGCGGGGCTCGGACTCGAGGAAGACGTTCTTGTCGGGGATGCCCGGCAGCTCGCGTTCGACGGCGGCGCGGTGCGCGCGCCCGGTGACCACCGCGATGCGATCGGGTCCGCTCAGCGTCTCGAGCCGGTCCCACGTGTCGCGCAGCAGCGTCTGCCCCGACCCGGTCAGGTCGTGGAGGAACTTGGGGGCGTCGGCGCGCGACAGCGGCCACAGCCGGCTGCCGATGCCGCCGGCGGGGATGACGGCGTAGAAGTCGGAGATGGGTTCAGGCATGGCGACAGGGTATCCGGCCCGTGTTTCCGAGCCTGTCTCGCAGCGCCACGGCGAGCGGGTTCGAAGGCCTCGAGGCGGCATCCGCTTGTCTCGATATCGAGACAGTTAGGTTCGCCTCATCGCCGCCGGAAGACCTCCCGCCATAGGATTGCGGTGCGCCCGTGTGACGCCGTGAGGGCCCCGTGTCCCGCGAGGGGCAACGCCTGCCCCGCACCGTGTTCGACTCAGGGAGGACGACCGTGTCAGCACCAGCACGCGTCACACCGACGGTCTCGGAGACCACCTCGACCGTGCCTCGCGGAACGCTCTACCGCGGCCGCGAAGGCATGTGGTCATGGGTACTGCACCGCATCACCGGTGTCGCCATCTTCTTCTTCCTGCTGGTGCACATCCTCGACACCGCGCTCATCCGGGTCTCCCCCGAGGCGTACGACGCCGTCATCGGCACCTACAAGAACCCCGTCATGGGCGTCGGCGAGGTCGCCCTCGTCGGCGCGATCGCGTACCACGCCTACAACGGGCTGCGCATCATCCTCGTGGACTTCTGGAGCTGGGCGACCCGTCATCAGCGTCAGCTGTGGTGGGGCGTCCTCGGGCTCTGGGTGGTCACGATGCTCGCCTTCACCCCGCGCCACCTGATCAACGTCTTCGCCGAGCTGGGAGGGAACTGATGACCGCCGACCTGCTCGCCGCACCCCGCAGCCCCCGCTCCGCCACGCAGCGCCGTCGGGGAAACCTCGAGAAGTGGGGCTGGATCTACATGCGCGCCTCGGGCGTCCTGCTGATCGTCCTCATCTTCGGCCACCTGTTCGTCAACCTCATGGTCGGCGAGGGCATCCGCGGCATCGACTTCGCGTTCGTCGCCGGCAAGTTCGCTACGCCGTTCTGGCAGTGGTGGGATGTCGCGATGCTCTGGCTCGCGCTGATCCACGGCACGAACGGCATGCGCACGATCGTGAACGACTACGTCGCGAACGAGACCACCCGGAAGGTCCTGGTCTACGGCCTCTGGGCGTCCGCGGCCTTCCTCATCCTCCTCGGCACCCTCGTGGTGTTCACCTTCGACCCGTGCCTGGGCCTGAGCAGCACCAGCGCCGATTGGCTGCAGGAGCTGTGCGCCTGATCGGCGTCGCGGTCCAGGGCCCCCTCACCAGAACGGAAGACACCCTCCAGTGAGCACGCAGACCTCCGACAGCGTCGTTCGCGACGGCGTCCACTACCACCAGTTCGACATCGTCATCGTCGGCGCCGGCGGCGCGGGCATGCGGGCCGCGATCGAGGCGGGCCCGGGTGCCAAGACCGCCGTCATCTCAAAGCTCTACCCGACGCGCTCGCACACCGGCGCGGCCCAGGGCGGCATGGCGGCGGCGCTTGCGAACGTCGAAGAGGACTCCTGGGAGTGGCACACCTTCGACACGGTCAAGGGCGGCGACTACCTCGTCGATCAGGATGCCGCGGAGATCCTCGCGAAAGAGGCCATCGACGCCGTCATCGACCTCGAGAACATGGGCCTGCCGTTCAACCGCACGCCCGACGGCAAGATCGACCAGCGCCGGTTCGGCGGTCACACGGCCGACCACGGCAAGACGCCCGTGCGGCGGGCCTGCTACGCCGCCGACCGTACCGGTCACATGATCCTGCAGACGCTCTTCCAGAACTGCGTCAAGCTCGGCATCAACTTCTTCAACGAGTTCTACGTCCTCGACCTCATCACGGTGAAGGATGCCGACGGCACCGTCCAGACCGCGGGCGTCGTGGCCTACGACCTCGCGACCGGCGAGCTGCATGTCTTCCACTCCAAGGCCGTGGTCTTCGCCACCGGTGGGTTCGGCAAGATCTACAAGACCACCTCCAACGCCCACACCCTCACCGGCGACGGCGTCGGGATCGTGTGGCGCAAGGGTCTGCCGCTGGAGGACATGGAGTTCTTCCAGTTCCACCCCACCGGCCTCGCGGGCCTGGGCATCCTCCTCACCGAGGGCGCTCGCGGTGAGGGCGCGATCCTCCGCAACGTCAGCGGCGAGCGCTTCATGGAGCGCTACGCCCCCACGATCAAGGACCTGGCGCCGCGCGACATCGTCAGCCGCTGCATGCAGCAGGAGGTCGCCGAAGGACGAGGGGCGGGACCGCACCGCGACTACGTGCTGCTGGACTGCACGCACCTGGGCGCCGAGGTCCTCGAGACCAAGCTCCCCGACATCACGGAGTTCGCCCGCACCTACCTGGGGGTCGACCCCGTGGTCGAGCCGGTGCCCGTGATGCCGACCGCCCACTACGCGATGGGCGGCATCCCCACGAACATCAAGGCCGAGGTGCTCGCCGACAACGACACGGTCGTCCCGGGCCTGTACGCCGCCGGCGAGTGCGCGTGCGTGTCGGTGCACGGCTCGAACCGCCTCGGCACCAATTCGCTCCTCGACATCAACGTCTTCGGCAAGCGCGCCGGCCGCTACGCGGTCGAGTACGTCCAGACCGCCGATTTCGTGCCCCTCCCCGACGACCCGGCTCGGGCCGTCCGCGAGATGATCGAGGGCCTGCGCAGCAACCCCGGCACCGAGCGCATCTCGGTGCTGCGTAAGAAGCTTCAGGAGGAGATGGACAAGGGGGCCCAGGTGTTCCGCACCGAGGAGTCGCTGGGACACGTCCTCGACGTCATCGCCGACCTCCGCGAGCGCTACAAGAACATCCACGTCGACGACAAGGGCAAGCGGTTCAACACCGATCTGCTCGAGGCCGTCGAGCTCGGCTTCCTCCTCGACATCGCCGAGGTGGTCGTCGTGACCGCCCGCAACCGCAAGGAGAGCCGCGGCGGCCACATGCGCGACGACTTCCCCACGCGCGATGACGAGAACTACATGCAGCACACGATGGCGTACCTCACGGGCGACCCCACGTCGTCCCACGCCGACGACCACATCACGCTCGATTGGAAGCCGGTGGTCATCACCCGCTACCAGCCGATGGAGAGGAAGTACTGATGTCGACGGTTCTCGACACTCGGACGGATGCCGCGGGCGATCGCGTCGCGGACGGTGATGACCGCGTCGAACAGGCGCCGGAGGACACCGGCATCCAGTCGTTCCTGGTGACCTTCAATATCCGCCGATTCGACCCCGAGGTCGACGACGAGCCGCGCTGGGTCGATTACGACGTGGAGCTGTACTCCACCGACCGCGTGCTCGACGCCCTGCACAAGATCAAGTGGGAGGTCGACGGCACGCTGACCTTCCGCCGCTCGTGCGCGCACGGCATCTGCGGGTCGGACGCGATGCGCATCAACGGCCGCAACCGCCTCGCCTGCAAGACCCTCATCAAGGACCTCGACATCTCGCAGCCGATCTACGTCGAGGCGATCAAGGGCCTGCCGCTGGAGAAGGACCTCGTCGTCGACATGGAGCCGTTCTTCGCCTCCTATCGCGAGATCAAGCCGTTCCTCATGGCGAGCTCCACGCCCGAGCCCGGCAAGGAGCGCATCCAGTCGATCGCGAACCGCGAGATCTTCGACGACACCACAAAGTGCATCCTGTGCGCGGCCTGCACCTCGTCGTGCCCGGTGTTCTGGACCGACGGCCAGTACTTCGGCCCGGCGGCCATCGTCAACGCGCATCGCTTCATCTTCGACTCGCGCGACGATGCGGGCGACGTGCGGCTGGACATCCTCAACGACAAGGAGGGCGTGTGGCGCTGCCGCACCACCTTCAACTGCACCGAGGCGTGCCCCCGCGGCATCGAGGTCACCAAGGCCATTGCAGAAGTGAAGCAGGCACTGCTTCGCGCGTGAGTGCGGTGTCAGCCCGGGGGTGACGCCGTCGATATTGTGGGGCTGTGACCAAGGGCACGGATGACGCGACGCGTGCCGTTCCGGACGCCGCGGCGGGCTCGGCGCGTGCCGCGGAGCGGTGGGCGCAGACCGAGGATCGGCTCCGCGAGCGCTTCGACGTGCCGATCACCCGCGCGACGGAGATCACGCGGCGCACTCTGGCCTGGTTCCCGGTGCGGGTGTGGCGTCATTTCCTCCAGCACAACGGCTTCCTCCTCGCCGCGGGAGTGAGCTATCAGTCCCTCTTCGCGATCTTCGGTGTCATCTACCTCGCCTTCGCGATCGTCGGGCTCTGGCTCGGCGCCTCCAACACCGCGATCCAGCGCGTCATCGACATCATCAACGAGTACATCCCGAACCTCATCAGCGAGAACGGCCTGGTCACCCCGGAACAGGTGAGCGACGTCGCGAACCAGTCGGCCGGCGCGCTGGGAATCACGGGTGCGATCGCGCTGGTCGTGGTCATCTGGACCGCGATCGGGTTCATCACCTTCACCCGTCGCGCGGTGCGCGACATCTTCGGACTGCCCTTCGATCGGCGCCCCTATGTGCTGCTGAAGGCCCGTGACTTCGTCGCGGCGCTGGTGTTCGGCATCGCGCTGCTCATCGGCGCGACGCTGTCGAGCTTCGCCGTGTGGGCGCTGGAGGGGGTCATCGACCTCCTCGGACTCCAGGCGCTGAGCCTCGTCACCGACCTCCTCACCCGACTGCTGTCGCTGAGCGTCTCGTTCGCGATCAACGCCGCCGCCCTCGCCGCCCTCATCCGCTTCCTCACCGGCGCCGCTCTCGGCTGGCGGCGGATCTGGCCCGGAGCGATGCTCGGCGGAGCTGCGATCGTCGTCCTCCAGGTGGGGGCCGGGCTCCTCCTCCGCTACACCCCGTCCAACCCCCTGCTGACGACCTTCACGGTGTTCATCGGGTTCCTCCTGTGGTTCCGGTTGAACAGCATCGTCATCCTCGTCGCGGGAGCCTGGATCGCCGTCGCCGCCGCCGATCGGAACGTCGCCCTGGCCGAGCTCAGTGAAGAGGAGCGGCGCCAGCACGAGTGGGAGGCGCTCGTCGTGGCCGCCCGGGTGCGGGTGCGCGATGCCGAGAAGGACCTCGGCACCGCGCCCTGGTTCCGTCGCTGGAACGCCGCGCGCACCCTGCGCCGCGCGCAGGAAGACCTCGCCGCCCTGGAGGCGTCACCGCCTCCCCCGCCCAAGCGCTCCCTGCTGCTGGAGTGAGGCGCGGCGGCCGGCCGTCGGTGTCGGAGGGGCCGGTTAGGCTGGCGGGCGTGTCTCGCCGGATCCGCATCGCCACCGTCAACGTCAACGGCATCCGCGCCGCCGTCCGGAAGGGGATGACCGCGTGGTTGGCCGACGCCGACGTCGACGTCCTCGCCCTGCAGGAGGTGCGCGCGACGGCCGACGAGTTGGCGGCCGCCCTCCCCGGCTGGCAGATCGTCAACGAGGAGGCGGTGGCCAAGGGGCGCGCCGGGGTCGCGATCGCGACCAGGGAGCCGGTGGCGGCCGTTCGCCGCGGGCTCGGCCCCGAGGACGGCGACCGCACCGAGTGGGCGGGCCGCTGGATCGAAGCAGACCTCGACGTCGACGATGAGCGCCTCACCGTCGTCAGCGCCTACGTCCACACCGGTGAGGCCGACACCCCGCGCCAGGACGCCAAGTGGGCCTTCCTCGACGCCATGGAAGAGCGGATGCCGCAGCTTGCCGCATCCTCTCCGCTCAGCCTGATCATGGGTGACCTCAATGTCGGACACCGCACCCTCGACATCCGGAACTGGAAGGGGAATCTGAAGAAGGCCGGGTTCCTCCCGCGCGAGCGGGCGTACTTCGACCGGTTCACCGGGCCCGTCGGCGAGCAGATCACCGCGAACGACGGCTCGGTCGGCACCGGGCTCGGGTGGGTGGACGTCGGGCGCCGCGCGGCCGGCGAGGTCGACGGTCCGTACACGTGGTGGTCGATGCGCGGGCGCGCCTTCGACAACGACGCAGGATGGCGGATCGACTACCACCTGGCGACGGCTGCCCTCGCGGAGCGCGCGAGCGACTATCGCGTCGTGCGCGCGCCGTCGTGGGACACCCGATGGAGCGATCACGCCCCGGTGATCGCCGACTACACGCTCGGGCGCTGAGCGCGTCGCGCCCGACGGCACCGTGGCCGACAGGTGCTCGCTAGACTGCGGCTGACGATCGGGGGATCGATGACGCGGCGCCCACACTTCCTGATCTCCGCTGTGGCTGCGGTGGCGCTCGCAGCCGGGGTCAGCGGCTGCACCGGGGCGCCGCCCGCGGACACGACGGCGGTCATCGGCGTGATCTCACCGGTGATCGCCGGGGTCGATGTCGAGGGCTGGGAGGTCACCGCCTGGGAGGTGGCCGGCGACGAGCCGCGCGAGCTCGCGACCGCGACGACGAACGGTGAGGGCGAGGTCACCCTGGACCTCCCCTCCGACAGCTCCCGTCCCGTCGTCGTGGATGCGCGCCCCGCCGGTGGAGAGGCGGCGCTGCTGGCGAGCGTGATCGACGACGGCGAAGAGGTGACGCTCAACGAGCGGACCACCGTGGCGACCGGCTACGGCATGGCGCAGTTCTTCGGCGATGCGCTGCCCGCGGGCGAGGCGGTGTGGCTCGCCAACGCCGCGGCGATGGCGGCGAACCTCGCCGACTTCGCCACGGGCGAGTTCGGCGACGTGCTGACGTCGTCGCCGAACGGGTCGGAGACCTCGACCCTCGCCACCTTCACCTCTTTGAGCGCGATGCTGTCGGCGTGCCTCACCGAGGAGTCGGCGTGCGTGTCCCTGCTCGAGACCGCCGCGGGCGCCTCGCCCGTCACCTCGGCCGCGGGCGCCTTCGCCGCGATCGCCCGGGATCCATCGGCGGAGCCCCAGGCGCTGTTCGACCTGGCGCAGCAGGCGTCGGGCTCGGAGCCCGGGCTGTCCGATCCCCCGGCGGCGTGGACGCTCGCCCTGCGCTTCGACGGCGACGGGCAGTCGCTGGACGGGCCCGGCAACTTCGCGATCGACCCCCGCGGTCACATCTGGATCAACAACAACTACGAGTACGGCGACGATCCATCCGTCCCCGTGTGCGGAAGCGACGAGATGTTCGAGTTCGCGCCGAACGGGGAACTCGTCGGAACCTACAGCGGCGGCGGGCTCAGCGGCTCGGGGTTCGGGATCGACTTCGACGCCGACGGCCGGCTGTGGTTGAGCAACTACGGCTTCGCCGCCCCCGAGCCCGGATGCCCGGCCGACCAGCAGCCGCTCCACAACAGCATGACCCTCTTCGACGACGGCGAGTTCCTCTCCCCCGGCTCCGGCTTCACCCAGGGCGACCTCAGCTGGCCGCAGGGGATCGAGGTCGCGCGTAACGGCGACGTCTGGATCGCCAACTGCGGCAACGACACCGTCGCGGTGTACCCGGGCGGCGACCCCGAACAGGCGCGGAACCTCGGAAGCCTCGGGCTCGAGCAGCCCTTCACGGTCATCGACAACGGACAGCTGATGTTCGTCAGCGCCATGGTCAACAGCGCCGTCGCCGTGGTCGGGTACGACGGCACACCGATCGCAGGATCTCCCCTCACCGGTGCGTTCGACCGCCCGATGGGGCTCGGCGCCGACGCGGCCGGGAACGTCTGGGCGGCCAACTCCGGTGGCATCACCCTCCCCTGCCCCGACCGCGTGGAAGAGGGCCGCGGAGTGCCGTCGGTCACGATGATCGCCCCCGACGGTTCGTCGGTGGCGGGCCCGTTCACCGGAGGCGGCGTGGTGCTGCCGTGGGGACTCGCCGTCGACGGCGTCGGCAACGTCTGGGTGGCCAACTTCGACGGTCAGCGGGTTTCGGCGTTCTGCGGTGCCGACCCGTCGGTCTGCCCTCGGGGGCTCGAGACCGGTGAGGGCATCTCTCCGGATGACACCGGCTACGCGTTCGACGGGCTGACGCGCAGCACCGGCATCGCCGTCGACCCATCCGGGAACGTCTGGGTGATGAACAACTGGGAGCAGGTTCCGGTGCAGACGAACCCCGGCGGGCATCAGATCGTGGCTTTCGTGGGCGCCGCACCGCCGGTGCCGGTGGCGCCGTTCGCCGACGGCGGGTGAGACGGGCCGCCTAGGATTGACGGGTGAAGAAAGCGCGTCTGTACTCCGGCATGCAGCCCTCGGCCGACTCCCTCCAGATCGGCAACTACATCGGGGCGCTGATGCAGTGGCGGGATCTGCAGGAGACCTACGACGCGTTCTTCTCGGTCGTCGACCTGCACGCGCTGACGCAACCGAACGACCCGGCAGAGCTTCGCGAGAAGACGCGCCGGACGGCCGCGCAGTACATCGCCGCTGGCATCGAGCCGGCCAAGTCGACCCTGTACGTGCAGTCGCACGTGCCCGCGCACGCCGAGCTCGCCTGGATCCTGTCGACGATCACCGGCTTCGGTGAGGCCGGACGCATGACGCAGTTCAAGGACAAATCGCAGCGGTACGGGTCGGACGCGACATCCGTCGGCCTCTTCACCTATCCGGTGCTGATGGCCGCCGACATCCTGCTGTATCAGACCGACATCGTGCCGGTCGGCGACGATCAGAAGCAGCACGTCGAGCTCACTCGCGACCTCGCGGAACGCTTCAACGGCCGCTACGGCGAGGTGTTCCGGGTGCCGATGCCGGTGATCCAGCAGGACACGGCACGCATCTTCGACCTGCAGAATCCGCTTGCCAAGATGTCGAAGTCGGCCGAGTCCGAGGCGGGCGTGCTGTGGCTGCTCGACGACCCGGCGGTGACGGCGAAGAAGATCATGCGTGCGGTGACCGATTCCGAGGGTGCGGTGCGTTACGACCGCGAGAACAAACCCGGGGTGTCGAACCTGCTGGTCGTCTACGCCGCGCTCACCGGACGCCAGATCGCCTCGATCGAGGACGAATACGTTGGCCGCGGCTACGGCGACTTCAAGAAGGGTCTGGCCGAGGTCGTGGTCGCGGAGTTCGAGCCCGTGCGCGCTCGCGCGATGGAGCTGCTCAGCGACCCGGCCGAGCTCGACCGTGTGCTCGCGGCCAACGCCGCGCGTGCCGCGGAGGTCGCGGGCGCGACGCTGTCGAAGGTGTACGACAGCGTGGGACTGCTCCGCCGCGCCTGACCGGCGTCGTAGGGTTGGCGAGCCGAAGGCCGCCATCTGCGCCACCTCGATCTCGGGCGCGCGATCGCGGTGGCGAAGATTGTCGCGACTGGCCACCCGCGACGACGATTCGCGCCACCCCGATCTCGGGCGCGCGATCGCGGTGGCGAGTGGTCGCATCTGGCCACCCGCGACGACGTTCGCGCCACCTCGACGCCGGTGCCCAGACGCCCCACCACCCGCCACACACTGCCGCCCACGCCCCGCCACCTGCCGCCACCGCCACCGCAAAGGGGGGGCGCAAATGGTCGGGTTGGCGGGTCGAACGTCGCCATGTGCGCCTCATCGACGCCGGGCGCCCGAGCGCGGTGGCGGAAAGGTCACCTCGGATGCCGCCGCGCAACGTGACGCAGCCTGACGCGCCCCGACGTCCACCGGCACTGGTCCCCGCGTCGTAGGGTGGCGGAATGCAGCCGGCCATCCTCCGCACCTCGCGACTGGTGCTCTCGCTGCCGACCCGGGCCGACACCGACGCGGTGTTCCACGCGTGTCAGGACCCCGACATCCAGCGGTTCACCACCGTGCCCCGGCCCTACGTCCGCGAGCACGCCGAGAAGTTCATCGACCTCGTCCCCCGGCAGTGGGCCGAGGGCGTGTCGACGAACTGGGCGATCCGTCACGACGGCGCCCTCGCGGGCATGATCGGAATGCACCGACTCGGCACCACCGAGGGCAGCGGTGAGATCGGGTACTGGATGTCGGCGCCGTTCCGCGGGAAGGGCCTCCTCGCCGAGGCGGCGACGGCGGTCCTCGACTTCGCCTTCGCCCCGCAGGGGCTCGACCTCGTCCGGGTCGAATGGCGCGCGGTCGTGGGCAACGTCGCTTCGGCGGCCGCGGCGCGTGCGGTGGGTTTCCGCTACGAGGGCCTTCTGAGGCAAGCGCTCGTCGGGCCGGGCGGCCGCGACGACGGCTGGGTCGCCGGCATCCTCCGCTCCGACCCTCGCACCCCGGTCCCCTGGCCGGTGCTGAACCCCTGACCTCCGCCCGGCCCCGCGTGCCAGGATGAGGGGATGCCGGAGATGCCCGAGGTGCAGGGACTCGTGGAGTTCCTCCGCGGCCGCCTGACCGATCACGCCGTCACCCGCGCCACCGTGGCGAACATCGCCGCGCTGAAGACCTACGATCCACCGATCACCGCGCTCGTAGGCGCGACCGTGACCGGTGTCGAACGCCACGGCAAGTTCGTCGACATCGCCACCCGCGATGGGGACGACACCGCCCCGCACCTCGTCTTCCATCTCGCCAAGGCCGGCTGGTTGCGGTGGTACGACGCGCTGCCGTCGACCGTGATCCGCCCCGGCAAGACCCCGATCGCCCTGCGCGTCGGGTTCGATGACGGCTCGGGGTTCGATCTCACCGAGGCGGGCACGAAGAAGTCGCTGGCCGTCTCGGTCGTCAGCGACCCGGCCGAAGTCCCCGGCATCGCCCGGCTCGGCCCCGACCCTCTCGACCCCGCCTTCGACCGCGACGCGTTCGCGGCGCTCCTCGCCGGACGCCGCACGCAGATCAAGGGAGTGCTCCGCGACCAGTCGATCATCGCGGGTGTCGGAAACGCCTACTCCGACGAGATCCTGCACGCGGCGAAGATGTCGCCCTACGCCCTCGCCGCCGGCCTCGACGAGGCCGAGATCGACCGGCTCTATCAGGCGATGACCGAGACCCTCGCCGAGGCGTTGGCCGCGGCATCCGGAAAGCCGCCCGCCGACCTGAAGGACGCCAAGCGGCGCGGGATGCGCGTGCACGGGCGGCGCGGGGAGGCATGCCCGGTCTGCGGCGACGAGGTGCGGAGCGTCTTCTTCGCCGACAACTCCCTGGAGTACTGTCCCACCTGCCAGACGGGCGGGAAGATCCTCGCCGACCGGCGGCTCTCGCGCCTCCTGAAGTGAGCATCCCCGGCTCACAGCCACGGGGAGGCCGCCGAAGCGACCTCCCCGTTGCTCAGTCGTGGATCACGACACGTCGTCGTCGACCCAGTCGAAGGTCTTTGTGACGGCCTTCTTCCAGTTGCGCAGCAGCCGCTCGCGCTCGGCTTCGTCCATCTTCGGCTCCCAGCGCCGGTCCTCCTGCCAGTTCTTGGCCAGATCGTCGAGGCCCGACCAGAATCCGACGGCGAGACCGGCGGCGTAGGCAGCCCCCAGCGCCGTCGTCTCGGCCACGACCGGCCGCACGACCGGCACACCGAGGATGTCGGCCTGGAACTGCATCAGCAGATCGTTGGCGATCATGCCGCCGTCGACCTTCAGCTCCGTCAGCGGCACTCCTGAGTCGGCGTTGACCGCGTCGATGACCTCGCGGGTCTGGAAGGCCGTGGCCTCCAGCACCGCCCGGGCGATGTGGCCCTTGTTGACGTAGCGGGTGAGACCGACCAGCGCACCGCGGGCGTCGGAGCGCCAGTAGGGCGCGAACAGGCCCGAGAACGCCGGCACGAAGTACGCACCGCCGTTGTCGTCCACCGAGGCGGCGAGGGTCTCCACCTCCGGGGCGGAGGAGATGAGACCGAGGTTGTCGCGCAGCCACTGCACGAGCGAACCGGTGACAGCGATCGAACCCTCGAGGGCGTAGTGCGCCGGCTCGTCGCCAAGCTTGTATCCCAGCGTCGTCAGCAGCCCGTTCTGCGAGTGGACGATCTCGGTGTCGGTGTTGAAGATGATGAAGTTGCCCGTGCCGTAGGTGTTCTTCGCCTCCCCTTGCTCGAACGCCGCCTGGCCGAAGGTCGCGGCCTGCTGGTCGCCGAGGATGCCGGCGATCGGCGTCTCGCGCAGCAGGCTCGAGCTCTCAGCCTGGCCGTAGACCTCGGACGAGCTGCGGATCTCGGGCATCATCGACAGCGGGACGCCGAAGATGTCGAGGATGTCCTCACGCCACGACAGCGTCTCGAGGTCCATGAACAGCGTCCGCGAGGCGTTGGTCACGTCGGTGGCGTGCACGCCGCCGTCGACGCCGCCGGTGAGGTTCCACAGCACCCAGGTGTCGGTCGTGCCGAAGAGCAGGTCGCCGCGCTCGGCGCGCTCGCGCGCCCCCTCGACGTTCTCGAGGATCCAGACGATCTTGGTGCCGGAGAAGTAGGTCGCCAGCGGCAGACCGACCGTCGACTTGAACCGCTCGGTGCCCCCGTCGGCGGCGAGCTTGTCGACGATGCTCTGGGTGCGGGTGTCCTGCCAGACGATGGCGTTGTAGACCGGCTCGCCGGTGTTCTTGTCCCAGACCACGGCGGTCTCGCGCTGGTTCGTGATACCGATCGCCGCGATGTCGTGACGGGTGAGGTCGGCCTTGGACAGGGCCTGACCGATCACCTCACGGGTGTTCCGCCAGATCTCCATCGGGTCGTGCTCGACCCATCCGGCGCGCGGGAAGATCTGCTCGTGCTCGAGCTGACCGCTCTGGATGATGCTGCCGGACTTGTCGAAGATGATCGCGCGCGTGGACGTGGTGCCCTGGTCGATCGCGAGGATGTAGTCGGCCATGCTTGATACTCCCTTGTGTGTCGCTTGGTGATGTGTCGTCTGTGATGCGGGTGGACGCGCCGCCGCGCCCTGAGGCAGCGGATGCCGGGACTCAGCCGAGGATCGGCATCAGCGGGATCGCGGCGAACCCGGCGAGGACACCACCGATGATCGGTCCGACGATCGGCACCCACGAGTAGCTCCAGTCGCTGCCGCCCTTGTTCTTGATCGGCAGCACCGCGTGGGCGATGCGCGGGCCGAGGTCGCGCGCCGGGTTGATCGCATATCCGGTGGGGCCACCGAGCGAGGCGCCGATGCCGACGACGAGGAGGGCGACGGGCAGGGCGCCGAGGGCCGCGAGGCCGGACGGGTCGCCGTTGCGGCCAAAGCCGATCACCACGAAGACGAGGACGAAGGTGCCGATGATCTCGGTGACGAGGTTCCAGCCGTAGGTGCGGATGGCGGGACCGGTGGAGAAGACGCCGAGTTTGGTCGCCGCGTCCTCTTCAGCGTCGAAGTGCTTCTTGTAGGCCGCCCAGGCGAGCACCGCACCGATGAAGGCACCGATCAGCTGCGCGCCGATGTAGACGAGGATCGAGAGGGGTCCGACCGGGACGCCCTGGCCGAACTCCGTCGCGCCGTTGGCGACGAGCCCGAGCGTGACGGCGGGGTTGAGGTGAGCACCGGAGATGTAGGCGACCGTGACACCGGCGAAGACCGCGAGGCCCCAGCCGAAGTTCACCAGCAGGAAGCCGCCGGCAAAGCCCTTGGTCTTCGTCAGAGCGACGTTGGCGACGACGCCACAACCCAGGAGGGTCAGCAGCATCGTGCCGATCACCTCCGAGGTGAAGACGATACCCAGATTGTCCACATTGACCTTCTTTCGTCGTGCGGCCCCATGCCGCGTCAGGAAGAGTCGCCGGGAAGCGCGCCGCCCGGCGACCGGGGCGACATGACCGACGCCGGAGCGGCGGTCATGACGATCATGAGAGTACGGCGTCCTGCGTCAGATCGACACCATGCCGCTCCGCGAGGAAGCGGGCGCTCGCGCGAACTTCCTCGCCGCGCCGTTCGGTGTCCCACCCGAGGGTGTCGCCGACGACCTCGGCGAGCTCCTCCAGCACCGGCATCGTCACCGCGCCGACGAAGGCCACGCTCGTGCGACGAAGCAGCACGTCGATGAGGTGCACCACGTACTCGGTGCGGGTGAGGTAGGCGATCTCGCCGGTGCTGTAGTCGGGGAGCGTCCGGAGCGCGCGGTCGTCCTCGGGCAGCGCCTCGATGAGGGCGGCGGCGCGGGTTCCGTACCGCTCCAGGAGCTGATCGGTCCGCGCCGCGGCGAGGTGGCCGCGGTGGCTCTCGACCCAGGTGGCGCGGGCGCGCTGGGTGCGGGGGTAGCCGTCGGCGCCACCGATCATGAGCCCCGCGGTGCTGCGCACCCGGCGGCGGCCGAGGATGTCGAGGACGCGGTCGGAGAGCTGCTCGCCGAGGGCGCGGAAGGTGGTCCACTTGCCGCCGACAAGGCTGAGCACCGTCGTCTGCGGGCGACCGGCGGCGGTGGCCTGCTCGACGCGGTAGTCGCGCGAGACGAAACCGGGCTGGGTGTCGTCGTGGCGCGGCAGCGGGCGGACCCCGGCGAACCGGTAGACGATCTCGGAGCGGTCGACGGGGATGTCGGGGAAGACGTGCGTGATCAGGTCGAAGAAGTAGTCGACCTCTTCCTCGGTGCACACCGCGGGGGTGCGCATGTCGTGGTCGATGTCGGTCGTGCCCACCATCACCCGGCCCTTGAGCGGGTAGATGAGGACGATGCGTCCGTCCTTGTGCTCGAAGAAGATCTCACGCCCCCCGGTCGCGTCGCGCAGCGCGGGGTTGTCGAGCACGATGTGAGAGCCCTTCGTGCCGCCCATGTAGGAGGTGTCGCGACCGAGGGACTCGTTGGTCAGGTCTGTCCAGGGGCCGGACGCGTTGACGACGACGTCCGAGGTGATGTCGAACTCCTCGCCGGTGACCTCGTCGCGCACCCGGAGGCCGGATGCCGACATGGCGACCGCCGACAGGTAGTTCGCCGCCCGCGCGTGGGGGCCGGCGGCCAGGCCGTCGTAGAGGACGTCGAGGGCGAGCCGCTCGGGGTCGTGCATGCTGGCGTCGAAGTAGGTGGCGGTGTACTTCACGTCGCCGTTGAGAGCCGGCAGCTCCGAGAGCGAACGCTTGCGCCCGTGGAAGCGGTGACGCGGCACCGATCCGCCGTCGCGCGAGAAGAAGTCGTAGATCGTCAGCCCCACCTTGATCAGCAGCGCGCCGCGCTCGGAGGGCTTCCCCTGCTTGTGGGTGATGAAGCGGAGCGGGGCGGAGAACAGACCTGAGAAGGTGGAGAAGATCGGCACCGTCGTCGGCAGGGGCCGGACGTAGTGGGGCGCGGTCTTGATGAGCGCGTTGCGCTCGACGACCGACTCGCGCACGAGACGGAACTCGCCGTTCTCGAGGTAGCGGATGCCGCCGTGGATCATGTGCGACGACGCGCTCGAGGCGCCCGAGACGAAGTCGTCCCGCTCGACGAGGATCACCTTGACCCCCTGCAGCGCCAGATCCCGGAAGGTCGCGATGCCGTTGATACCGCCACCGACGATGACGACGTCGGCCGTCGGATCCGCGGCGATCGCACGCACCTCGGCGCGCTGCGACGTGGGCTCTGAGGTGGCGGGCTGGCTGCTCATCGGGACTCCTCTCACGGTGTCCCCTTGCGCGGCACCGCATCATCTGGATGAATACATCCTGAACCCGCCCGAACGTCAGTGCAATCATCTTGCACATATGTGCAAAGGAGAGGATGATGCCGGATTCGCCCGATGTCGGAGAGACCGTCCTGCCCGAGCGCACCAGGGACGCGCTGCGCGCCGCGCAGCTCTATTACATGCAGGACCTCACGATGGACGCCATCGCCCGCGAGCTGCGCACGTCGCGGTCATCCGTCTCCCGTCTGCTCAGTCAGGCACGCGAGACCGGACTGGTCGAGATCGTCATCCACTCCCCGCTCGAGGGCCCCAGCCGGCTCGCCGCAGACATCCGCGAGCGTTTCGGGGTGACCGCGCACATCGTGCCGGTGCCCGACCGTGCGAGTGATGTCGAGCGCCTCGACCGCGTCGCGCTGTCGGCGGCGCGGACGCTGGCGAGCTGGGTGGACTCGAACCAGAGCGTGGGGATCGCGTGGGGATCCACGATCGGCGCGGTCAGCCGGCACCTCCCGCGGCGTGTGACGCACAACGCCGATGTGGTCCAGCTCAACGGTGCCGGCAACATGCGCACGACCGGCATCATGTACGCCAGCGAGCTGCTCAGCCGGTTCGGTGACGCCTTCGGGGCGCAGGTGCACCAGTTCCCGGTGCCGGCCTTCTTCGACGACCCCGAGACCAAGCGGGCGTTCTGGCGCGAGCGGTCGATCCGGCGGGTGCTGGAGATGCAGGCGAGCCTCGATCTGGCGGTCTTCGGGGTCGGGTCCCCGTTCGCCGAGGTGCCGAGTCACGTCTACCAGGGCGGCTACCTCGACGCCGAGGACTATCGGGCCCTCAGCCGCGAGCACGTGGTCGGCGACGTCGCGACCGTGTTCTATCGCGCGGACGGGTCGAGCGACGGCATCCCGCTGAACGAACGTGCGACGGGGCCGGACTTCTCGGTGTTGCGTCGCGCCCCGCGGCGCGTGGGAATCGTCGCCGGCCGGGCCAAGGTGCCGAGCCTCCGGGGGGCCCTGCGTGCCGGACTCATCACCGACGTCATCCTCGACGAGTCCACGGCGCGCGACCTCGCCGCGAGCGCGCGCGAGGATAGCCCCTCGCGCGCACCTGTGCGGGAATGAATCCGCCGAGGCGGCGTTGAGTACACTCGTGAGCAGCAACGTGCTCCGGGGTCGGTGAGAATCCGAACCGGCGGTGATAGTCCGCGAGCGACGGCGTCGCATCCGAGAGGATGTCGCCCGACCTGATCCGGTGGAATTCCGGAACCGACGGTGATGCGGGGGAAGGTCCTCGCGAGTCCGGATGGGAGGAAGCACGTCAGGCGCCTGCGCCTGTCGTTCCCGTGCCCCGGGGCCCCTATGGGTCGACTGGATGGACGAGGGAAGACGGATGACGGTGCGAGACGTCGAGCGCGATGCGATGCATCGTGCTCTCGCGCTGGCGGTCAACGGGCCGGCGGGGTTCAACCCCCAGGTCGGGGCGGTCATTCTCGAGCCCGACGGCCGCATCCTGTCCGAGGGGTGGCATCGCGGTGCCGGCACGCCGCACGCCGAGGTCGATGCGCTGTCCCGGCTCTCGCCCGGCGAGGCGCAGGGCGCGACGGCCGTGGTGACCCTGGAGCCGTGCAACCACACCGGCCGGACCGGGCCGTGCGCGCAAGCACTCCTGGCTGCCGGCGTCTCCCGGGTGCTGTACGCGGTCGACGACCCCGGCGTCGTCTCCGCCGGCGGTGCCGACACCCTGCGGAAGGCGGGCGTCGAGGTCGAGGCCGGCGTGCTCGGCGACGAGGGCCGCGAGCTCCTCTCCTCCTGGCTGACCGTGCAGCGCCTCGGGCGTCCGCACGTCACGGTGAAGTGGGCGCAGTCGCTCGACGGCCGTGCCGCAGCATCCGACGGCACCAGCCAGTGGATCACCGGGCCCGCCGCCCGGCAGGACGTCCACCGCCGCCGGGCCGCCGCCGACGCCATCGTCGTGGGGACCGGCACGGTGCTCGCCGACGACCCTTCGCTGACCGCCCGCGACCCCGACGGAGCACTGCGTGCAGATCAGCCGCGCCCCGTGGTCATCGGCGAGCGGCCGACGCCCGCCGGGGCAGCCGTGCGCCGTCACCCTCGGGAGCCCCTGTTCTTCTCGTCGCGCGATCTTCCCGGGGTGCTGAACGATCTTCGTCGAGAGGGCGTGCAGCGCGTGTTCGTCGAGGGGGGTCCAACCCTGGCCTCTGCCTTCGTACGCGCGGGTCTCGTCGACGAGGTGCTCGCCTACGTCGCGCCCGCCCTCCTCGGCGGACCACGTCTGGCGCTCGGCGACATCGGCGTCGCGACGATCGACGCGGCCCTTCGCCTCACGCTCTCGTCCGTCGAGCGCCTCGGCGACGACCTCCTCCTCGTCGCGCACCCCACGACTGCTCCCTCTCCCGCGAACGCGAAGGACGACTGATGTTCACCGGAATCATCGAAGAGATCGGCGCCGTCACCGCCGTCGCGCCGTCCGGCGACGGCCTGCGGCTGACCGTGCGCGCTCCGAAGGCGGTGTCGGATGCCGGGCACGGCGACTCCATCGCCGTCAGCGGCGTGTGCCTCACCGTCGTCGACCGCGGCGAGGACTGGTTCACCGCCGATGTCATGCGCCAGACCCTCGACATGTCGACCCTCGCCGGGGTCGCGGCCGGGCGCGCCGTGAACCTCGAGCGCGCGACCGCCGCTCACGGACGGCTGGGCGGTCACATCGTCCAGGGTCACATCGACGGCACCGGAACCGTCGTCGAGGTGCGCCCGGGTGACGAATGGCGAGTCGTCCGCGTCGCCCTGCCCCCGCACCTCGCCCCTCTCGTCGTCGACAAGGGCTCCATCGCCGTCGACGGGGTCTCGCTGACCGTCAGCGCGGTGAGCGTACCCGGCGAGGCCGAGCCGTGGTTCGAGGTGTCGCTCATCCCCGAGACGCTCGAGGCCACCACCCTCGGCACCCGCGCGGCCGGCGACGCCGTCAACCTCGAGACCGACATCCTAGCGCGGCACGTGCAGCGCCTTCTCGCATTCCCCCCGACGGCGCCCGCCGTCCCGAACGAAGGAGGCTCCCGATGAGCCTTTCCCCCCTCTCCGACGCCCTCGACGCGCTCCGCGCGGGCAAGCCCGTCATCGTCGTCGACGATGAGAACCGCGAGAACGAAGGCGACATCATCCTCTCCGCGCAGCTGGCCACCCCCGAGTGGGTGGCGTGGACGGTGCGCTGGTCCAGCGGCTTCGTCTGCGCGCCGATGCCCGCCGACTGGGCCGACCGGCTCGACCTCCCGCCGATGGTCGAGGTGAACGAGGACGCCCGCGGTACCGCGTACACCGTGAGCGTCGACGCCGCCGATCGGATCTCGACCGGGATCAGTGCGAGCGACCGTGCCCACACCCTCAACGTGCTCGCCGACGTCGAGTCCACCCCGAGCTCGGTCATCCGCCCGGGGCACATCCTGCCGCTGCGCGCGGTCGACGGGGGCGTGCGCGAACGCGCCGGGCACACCGAGGCCGCCGTGGAGCTGATGAAGCTAGCCGGCCTCCCGCCGGTGGGGGCGATCGCCGAGGTCGTCGCCGAGGACGGATCCATGATGCGGATGCCGGGACTGATCGAGCTCGCCGCCCGCGACGGCATCCCCCTCATCACCATCGAGCAGCTCATCGCCCACCTCGACGAGGTCGACCCGCTCGACGCGTCGTCGCACGGCGCCCAGCGGCGTCGGGTGAGCCTGCGCGCCGAGGCGACGGTGCCGACCTCGCACGGCGAGTTCCGCTTCCGCGCCTACAAGGACCGGATCACCGGCACCGACCACCTCGCCGTCATCTCGGGCGAGCTCGGCGACGAGGCACCGCTCGTGCGCGTGCACTCGGAGTGCCTCACCGGCGAGGCCTTCGGGTCGCTGAAGTGCGAGTGCGGCCCGCAGCTGGAGGCGGCGCTCGACGCCATCGAGCAGGACGGCGGCGTCGTCATCTACATGCGCGGTCACGAGGGGCGCGGGATCGGCCTCATCAACAAGCTGCGCGCGTACAGCCTGCAGGAGCGCGGCATGGACACCGTGGACGCCAATCTCGCCCTGGGGCTCCCGGCCGACGCTCGCGACTACGCCGCGGCCGCCGGCATCCTCGCCGACCTCGGCATCGACAAGGTGCGGCTCCTGACGAACAACACCGACAAGGTCGCGCAGCTGCGCGGGTTCGGGCTGGACGTCGTCGAGCAGGTTCCGCTGCTCGTCGGCGTCGGGCCGAACAACCACCAGTACCTGACCACCAAGCGGGACCGCATGGGGCACATCATCGACGAGGGCGACTTGGCGGAGGCCATCGCCCATATGAAGGAGGGGGTCGCGTGAGCGGCAAGGGAGCACCGATCACGGTCGACGAGATCGACGCCGCGGGCCTGCAGGTCGTCGTTGTCGCCGGGACCTGGCACGCCACCATCACCGACGGCCTCATCGCCGGGGCCGAGCGCGTGCTCGACGCCTCCGGCGCCGACTACCGCATGGTGCGCGTCCCGGGCTCGTTCGAGCTGCCCGTCGCGGCGAAGGCCGCGCTGGACGCCGGAGCCGACGCGGTGGTGGCCCTCGGCGTGATCATCCGGGGCGGCACCCCGCACTTCGAGTACGTCTCGGCCGCCGCGACCGACGGGCTCACGCGCGTGGCTCTCGACACCGGCAAGCCCGTCGGGTTCGGCGTCCTCACCCTCGACGACGAGCAGCAGGGTCTCGACCGCGCGGGGCTCGACGGGTCGAAGGAGGACAAGGGCGCCGAGGCCGCCGACGCCGCCCTGCGCACTGCGCTCGTGCTCCGGGCCCTGCGCGGCTGATCCCCCGCCGCCGTCTCGGTTCGCGAGAGTGCATCGGGAGGCCGAGGATTCGGGGTCACCCCGCACTCGCGGCGCCCAGACGCACTCTCGCGGGAGGGCCGGGGTGGGCGCGATGAGCGGGGGGACGCTTGAGGCGCGCCTTCCTGGCGGCGGCGCGGGCGGAGCCTTAACCTCTGAGCTATGGAATTCCTGCGCCACGTCGTCGTGCTCGTCCATCTCGTGGGATTCGCAGTGCTCTTCGGCGCCTGGGTCGTCGAGGCGGTCTCGCGCCGCCGTCAGGCGACCCGGGTCATGGACTGGGGTCTGCTCATCGCCGGGGTCGCCGGGCTGATCCTGGCCGCCCCCTGGCCGGCGGGCATCGAGCTGAACTACGCCAAGATCGGCGTGAAGCTCGTGATCCTCCTCGCCATCGGCGCCGTGATCGGCATCGCGCGTGCCCGCCAGCGCAGGACGGATGCCACGCCGCCCGCCCTCTTCTGGGCGATCGGCGTCCTGACCTTCGCCAACGCCGCCATCGCCGTGCTGTGGTGAGACGATGACGCAGACCGCAGACTCCGCCGCCGTTCCCACCCCCGCACCCGCTCCCGCGAACCCGCGTTCCCGCGTCATCACGGCGAGCCTCGTCGGCACGACGATCGAGTTCTACGACTTCTACGTCTACGCGACGGCGTCGGTGCTGGTCTTCCCTCTGCTGTTCTTCCCCACGGGCAACGACACCACCTCTCTCCTGGCCTCGTTCGGCGTCTTCGGTGCGGCGATGGTCGCCCGGCCGCTCGGCGCGGTCATCTTCGGGCACTTCGGCGATCGCTTCGGGCGGAAGGCCACGCTCGTGGCATCCCTCCTCACGATGGGGATCGCGACGTTTCTCATCGGGTGCCTTCCCACCTTCAACGACATCGGGTGGTGGGCCGCCCTCCTGCTGCTCGTCCTGCGGCTGGCCCAGGGCTTCGCCCTCGGTGGCGAATGGTCGGGCGCCGCGCTCGTGGCGACCGAGAACGCGCCGAAGGGGAAGCGCGCCTGGTACGGCACGTTCCCGCAGCTGGGCGCGCCGCTCGGGTTCATCATCGCCAACTCGGTGTTCCTGACGATCTACTTCCTCCTCCCCCATCCCGAGGATCCCGCGCTGCGATCGGATGCCTTCCTGGCGTGGGGATGGCGCGTGCCGTTCCTTTTCTCCGCCGTCATGGTGATCATCGGCCTGTGGGTGCGCCTGCGCCTCGTGGAGTCGGGCACCTTCGTCAAGGCCGAGCAGAAGGGCGTCATCCGCCGCTTCCCCGTCGGCACGGTCCTGCGCCGCTACTGGCGGCAGGCGATCCTCGGCACGTTCATCATGCTCGCCACCTACGTGCTGTTCTACCTGATGACGCAGTTCACCCTGTCGTACGGCACGAAACCCGCCGACCTCGAGACGGCCAGCGCTGCGGCGCGCGCCGCCGCCGAGTCGTCGGGCCGGGTCTTCGACGAAGCCGCCTTCGCCGCGCAGTTCTATCCGGGGCTCGGCTTCGGCTACACCGACTTCGTGATCATGCAGATCATCGGCGTCGTCTTCTTCGGCATCTTCACGCTGCTGTCGGGTCCGATTGCCGATTCGATCGGCCGCCGGACGCTGCTGATGTGGATCACCGGCCTCATCATCGTGTTCGGGCTGTCGTTCTCGATCTTCCTGCTGCCCTCAGCGGACCCGAAATTCACCGGAGCCCTGACCCAGGCGTTCCTCATCCTCGGGTTCATGCTGATGGGCTGGAGTTTCGGGCCGATGGGCGCCGTGCTCCCCGAGCTCTTCCCGACCAATGTGCGGTACTCGGGGTCGGCGATCGCCTACAACGTCTCATCGATCCTCGGCGCGGCCGTCGCGCCGATCATCGCGGTGGCGCTGTGGCAGCTGGGCGGCGGCAACCCGTGGCTGGTCGGCCTCTATCTGTCGGCGATGGGCGTGCTGACCTTCATCGCCCTCGCGCTCGCGCCGGAGACGAAGAACGTCGACTACGACGAGGATCTCGGTGTCGGCGCCACCGGTTCGCTCTGAGCCTCAGGCGGGCGCCCGGCGCGAGGTGGCGAGCCATGCCGCGAGCCCGAGCAGCACCGCGCCCGAGACACGCTCGAGCCACACCGCTCCGCGACGCTTGAGCGAGCGGATGACGCCGGAGCCGAGCACCGCGTAGCCCAACATGATCGCGAAGTCGAGCGCGCAGAAGACCGCACCGATGAGCACGTACTGCGGCAGCGGCGATGCGGCGGGATCGATGAACTGCGGCAGGAGCGCCCCGACGAAGAGGTACCCCTTGGGGTTGGTCACCGCGACGAGGAAGCTGCGGAGGAACAGCGCGCGGCGCGAGCCGCGCGGGTCGGCCGCCGGGTCGCCGTGCAGCAGCGCACCGCGCGCCAGCAGCATCCGGATCCCGAGGAAGGCGAGGTAGGCCACACCCACCCATTTGACGATCGTGAAGGCCACCTCGCTCGCCAGCAGCAGCGCCCCCAGACCCACGCCGACCGCGACGACGAGGACGATGTCGGATGCGACGGCACCGAGCATCCCGGAGGTGGCCCGCCGGACTCCGTACCGGGATCCGTTCGCCAGGGCGAGGAGCACCGTCGGCCCGGGGATGGCGATGGTGACGACCGCGGCGAGGGCGAAGCCGAGGAGGGTGGCGAGGTCCACGGAGTCCCTTCGGTGACGGGGGCGCGCTGCGATCCGACGCAGTGGCGTCGAGTGTACGGCGAGGGGTGTCGTCAGTCGAGGAAGAGTGCGCGGAGCCGCTTCGTGGTGAAAATCAGGCCGACGGTGATCATGACCGCGAAGTACAGCACGTGCCAGAGCATGCCCCAGCTGAGATCACCGAGCGTCAGACCCCGGATGAGCTCGACCCCGTGCCAGAGCGGGAGTGCCTGGATGACCGGGATGAGCCATTCGGGATAGACGCTCAACGGGTAGAACGTCGCCGAGAAGAGGAACATCGGCAGCATGACGAAGTTGATCCAGTCCATGTGCTGGAACGCCTTCATGTAGCTCGTGATCGCCATGCCGAGGCTGGCGAAGCCGAACGCGATGAGGAGCACCGCGGGGAGGGCGAGGATCGCCGTCCACGACAGGTTCAACCCCGCGATCTGCATGATCACCATGAAGCCGCTGGCGTACACCAGGCCCCGCAGCAGCGCGTAGAGGATCTCGCCGAGGGCGACATCGAGCGGGCCGAGCGACGTCGCGAGCATGCCTTCGTAGAGCTTGCCGTAGTTGAGCTTGAAGAAGACGTTCCACGTGGAGTCGTAGACCGCGCCGTTCATCGCCGAGACGGCGAGGAGCGCGGGCGCGATGAAGGCGGCGTACGACACCTCCAGACCCGAGGCGGTCTGCACGTCGCCTATCAGCGCGCTCAATCCCACGCCCAGCGAGAGGAGGTAGAACACCGGCTCGAAGAAGCCCGACAGCACCACCACCCAGCTCGACGAACGCGCCGCGATGAGTCCGCGCTGCACGACGGCCTGCGGGTTGCCGGCCCACAGGGCGCGGACCCCGCCGGCGCGGATCTGCGGTCGGAGCATCGTCGCCGTCATCGTGCGAGCCTCCGGGTGAAGACGCGCCGGGCGAGGACGTAGCCGACGACGGTCAGCGCGATCAGGTAGGCGAGGTGGACGACGATCATGAGCAGGCTCTCACTCCGGCCGTACGTCACCAGGCGCCCGAGCTCGGTGGCGTGCCAGAGTGGCGAGATCCACCCCACGACCTGAAGCGCACCGAGGTTCGACAGCGGGTAGAACGTTCCGGAGAAGAGGAACATCGGCATGAAGATGAAGCGCTGGACGAGCGGGAGCTGCCCGCGGTCCTCTTCGAGCCGTCCGGCGTAGGCCATGAGGGGGACGCCGAAGGACAGCCCGGCGAGGATCGAGATGAAGATCGAGATCCAGCCCGTCTGAGGGTCGGGGATCGCCTGGAACACCCAGAGGAACAGGTAGTACGCTCCAGCGACGACGACCATGCGGGCCGTCGCGCCGAGGATGACGCCGTTGGCGATCTGCGGCGACGACAGGGCCGAGGCGTTGAACCCGTAGAAGTACCGCCGCCACTTGAACCCCGCCATCACGGGGTAGGTGAACTCCTCACTGGCGACAGCGATCGTGGCCGTCATGAGGAGCGCCGGGGCGACGAAGACGACGTAGTCGACCGAGACGCCGCCGTCGACGACATCCTGCTCGATGAGGGCGGCGAGCCCGAGGCCCAGGCCGAGGAGGTAGACGATCGGCTGCCCGAGGGCGCCTACCACGATCGTCCACCCGTAGGCGCGCATCGCCCGCACCATGTGCTCGGTGACGTACCACGACCCGTAGGCACGGGGTTTGCGACCCCACGCCAGCGCCTCGGCGCGCAGCTCGTCCAGGCTCGGCTGCGCGATCTTCGCCGTGGCCTGGTCGCTCGTCGGTTCCGCGCTCATTCGATCAGCGACCTTCCCGTCAGGCGCAGGAAGACGTCCTCGAGGCTGGAGCGGCGGACGAGAGAGGTGATCGGTTCGAAACCGAGTCGGGTGACCCGCTCGAGGGCCCGCTCTCCGTCGTCGGTGTAGACGAGGATGCGATCGGGAAGCACCTCGACGCTGTCGCCGAG
The DNA here is from genome assembly GCF_034421375.1 of Microbacterium invictum. Taxonomy (NCBI): domain Bacteria; kingdom Bacillati; phylum Actinomycetota; class Actinomycetes; order Micrococcales; family Microbacteriaceae; genus Microbacterium; species Microbacterium invictum. The sequence continues at coordinate 2,635,609 of NZ_CP139779.1, forward strand.
CCCCTGCAGCTGCGGAGCGACCTGCTCGTTGCGGTCGGAGCCGAAACGCACCTCGAGCACCTCGCGGCTCGAGTGCTCGCGGATGAGCGAGGCCGGGGTCCCCTCGGCCATGATGCGTCCCTTGTCCACGACGATGAGCCGATCGCAGAGCTGTTCGGCCTCGTCCATGTAGTGGGTCGTCAACACCAAGGTGGTGCCGCGTTCCTTCAGTCGGAACAGTCGATCCCAGAGGACGTGACGCGCCTGGGGGTCCAGACCCGTCGTCGGCTCGTCGAGCAGGAGGATGCGCGGATCGTTGATGAGGCCGCGCGCGATCGTGAGCCGCCGCTTCATGCCGCCCGAGAGCTGCTCGACCTTGCTCTTGGACTTGTCCTCGAGCTGCGCGAACGCCAGCAGCTCGTCGGCCTTCTCGTGGCAGACCTTGCTGGGCAGACCGAAGTACCGGCCGTAGATGTAGAGGTTCTCGCGGGCGTTGAGCTCGCCGTCGAGGTTGTCCTGCTGCGGCACGACGCCCAGGCGCGAGCGGATCTCGGGCCCGTATCGGTCGGGGTCGAGACCGAGGATGCTCAGTTCCCCGCGCGTCCGCGTCGACACCGCGCCGATCATCTTCATCGTCGTGGACTTGCCTGCGCCGTTGGGGCCGAGGAGCCCGAAGGACTCGCCGGGTGCAACCTCGAACGACAGCCCGTCGACGGCGACGAAGTCGGCCTTCCCCTTGGACGAATACGTCTTCACGAGGTTCTCGGCGCGGATCACGGGCTCAGGCACCGGACCACCCTACCCGCGGGCTCCGACACGGCGGTCGCGCTCACCGGCCGTCCCGCGGCATCCGGTCTCCTGCTCTTCCGCCGGGCCGCGGCATCCATTCCCTGTCTCTGCCTCCGCCGCGTCGTTCGCCGCCCTTTTCCTTGGTTCCCCGCGTCGTTCGTCGCATATGCACTCCACAGGCGCGCTCCGGTGTACATCTGCGACGAACGAAGCCGCGAGGGAGCGGCTGTGGGCCGGGTAGGGCGGCCGGATGCAGCCGTGCGGGGCAGCGTGCGAGGGCGGCGGTGTGGGGCAGCGGTGTGGGGGCGGCCGCTGCGGGGGCGGCGGGGCGGCGGTGTGGGGGCGGCCGCTGCGGGGGCGGCGGGGCGGCGGTGTGGGGGCGGCGGTGTAGGGCCAGCCGTGCGGGCGCCGCGGAGACGGCGGTCGTCGCACGAGAAGCGGACCTCGTCCTATCCGATTCGTTCGTCGCAAATGCACGCCTATCCCCCTCGATCGCGTACATCTGCGACGAACGAGCAAGGAGAGGGGGTGGGGGCGGCGCAGGCATCGGCGCGGGCGTGGACGCACGTCAACCTCGGTTGACAATGGCACAAGACGTCACCTACGGTTGACGACAGATCCCGCGCCGCGACCCAGAGGGAGAGAGACCGTGTCCAGCGACGACCTGCGCACACTGATCGGGTCCGCGCCCGATCCCGAACCCATCGCCGAGCTGCGACGACTCGCGGGGGTCCGCGTCGAGCTGTCGCGGGCCGAAGAGGTGCAGGTGCGTCGGGCGCGTACCCTCGGATACTCCTGGCAGGCCATCGCCGGGGCACTCGGTGTGAGCAAACAGGCAGCCCACAAGAAGTACGGTCGTAGGTGAGCCTTTCCCCCGGAGCATCCCATGTCTGACAGCACCCGCCCTTCCCGCCGCCGCGGCCGCCGCGGCGCCGCCCAGGAGGGCCCCCACGCGAGCCTGAAGCAGCTGATCCCCTTCCTCCTCGAGCACCGCGGCGTGCTCGTGGTCGTCGCGATCCTCAGCATCATCGGTGCGGTCGCGACGCTCGGACAGCCCGTTCTCGTCGGGCAGGTCATCGAGCGCGTCCAGGACGGCGAGACCCTCGGGCTCCTCGTCTGGGGGATCGTGGCGCTCGTGGTCGCCGCGTCGCTCATCGGCGGGTATCAGCACTACCTGCTCCAGCGCACCGGCACCGCCGTGGTCTACTCCAGCCGGCGGAAGCTCGTCTCGCGCATCCTCCGCCTGCCGATCAGCGAGTTCGATTCGCGCCGCACCGGCGACCTCGTCTCACGGGTCGGCACCGACACCACCCTGCTCTACGCCGTTCTCACCCAGGGGCTCGCCGACGCGGTCGGCAACTCGCTGATCTTCGTCGGCGCGGTGATCGGCATGGCGATCATCGACCCCGCGCTCCTCGGTGCGATCGTGCTGGTCCTGGGCGCCTCCGTCACCGCGGTGGTGCTGCTCAGCGGCCGGATCCGCCGCGCCACCCAGGTGCAGCAGGAGAAGGTGGGCGAGCTCGCCTCGGGTGTCGAGCGCGCTATCGGCTCGATCCGCACGGTGCGGGCGGCGGGCGCCACCGACCGCGAGACCGAGGCCATCACCGGCGTCGCGACCGAGGTGTACCACGTGGGTGTCCGCATCGCGAAGGTCTCGGCCCTCGTGGTGCCGGTCGCCGGCATCGCCCTCCAGGTGTCACTCCTGGTCGTGCTCGGACTCGGCGGATTCCGCGTCGCATCCGGAGCGATCTCGGTGGCGAGCCTGGTGACCTTCGTCATCTTCCTCTTCCTCCTCGTCGGCCCGCTGGCGACGTTCTTCGGCGCCATCACCTCGGTGAACCAGGCACTGGGCGCACTCGGGCGCATCCAGGAAGTGCTCGACCTGCCGACCGAGACCGCCGACGACGCCCGCATCGCGGCCGACCTCGCCGCCGTCCCGGTACCCGCTGCGGACAGCGAGCCCGCGGCGATCGAGTTCGTCGATGTGCGCTTCTCGTATCCCGAGAACGTCATCGCGGCACGCCGGAGCGCCGAGCAGGAGGCCAAGGCCCTCCTCGAATCGGCGCACGTCGGCACGACTTCCCTCGAGGTGGTGCGCGACGGGGATCAGGATGCCGCAGCTGCGGCGACCCTGCCCGGTGCCGCCGACGCGGAGGTGCTGCGCGGGGTGTCGTTCCGGGTGCCGCGCGGAGCGCGTGTGGCGCTGGTCGGACCATCGGGCGCCGGGAAGAGCACGACCCTCGCGCTCATCGAGCGCTTTTACGACCCCACCGGCGGGGCGATCCTCCTCGACGGGCAGGACGTCCGCACGCTCGATCGCGAGGCGCTGCGCGCCCGGCTCGGGTACGTGGAGCAGGACGCCCCGACCCTTGCGGGCACGCTCGCGGAGAATCTCCGCCTCGCCGCACCCGACGCCACCGACACCGACTGCGAGCGCGTTCTGCGGGCCGTCAACCTCGGCGAGGTTCTGGAGCGCAGCCCGCTCGGCCTCGACGCTCCGGTCGGCGAGAGCGGCGTGATGCTCTCGGGGGGCGAGCGTCAGCGTCTCGCGATCGCGCGGGCGCTGCTGGCGGCGCCGCCGATCCTGCTCCTCGACGAATCGACCTCGTCACTGGACGGCCTCAACGAGCAGCGCATGCGCGACGCGATCGACGCCGTCGCGGCGGGCCGCACCCTCATCGTGATCGCCCACCGGCTGTCGACCGTCGTCGACAGCGACCTCATCGTGGTTCTCGACCACGGCCGCGTGGTCGGCCAGGGCACCCACGGCGAGCTGGTGGAGACCACGCCGCTCTACCGCGACCTCGCCCGTCACCAGCTCCTGGTCTGAACTCCGAGGTGCGTCTTTCAGCCTTGCCCCCGCGCGTGATCGGGGGCAGGGTAGGGGTCGAGGGGCCCACCCATGCTGCGATGAGGACGTCGGGGGTTCGACGATGAGCGGAAGCGAGCCGAAGGTCGTCGTCGAGATGTCCATGTCGCTGGACGGTTTCGTCGCGACGCCGGATCACTCGACGGATGAGGTTCACGCCTGGTACGAGGGGGGTGACGTGGCGGTCACGATGCCCAACATCGAGCTGACGTTCCACGTCGACGCGGCGAGCGCGCCTATCGTGCGCGACGCCTTCGAGCTCGGCGCCAACGTCACGGGCCGCGTCACCTTCGATGACGCGCAGGCGTGGGGAGGCGATGACCCCATGGGGATACCGAGTTTCATCGTGACGCATCGGATACCCGACGAGTGGAAGGACCGGGATTCACCGTTCGTCTTCGTCACCGACGGTGTAGAAAGCGCGATCGCTCAGGCGAAAGCCGCCGCGCGGTACGGCAGACCCGTCGGAGTCGCGGGCGGCGACATCGCGATGCAATGCCTGCGAGCGGGGCTGCTCGATGAGTTGTGGATCCACCTCGTCCCGGTGCTCCTCGGTGAGGGGATCCGACTCTTCGACGAACTCGATGGCTCACCCGTGCGCCTCCGGCAGAGTCGTGTCGTCGAAGGCCGTCAGGTCGTGCACCTGTTCTACGAGGTCGCCGAACACCTCCCCCGCTGATCCGTCGGCGGGCGCCGACTCAGACGCGCTGCAGCCGGTAGCGGAGGGCCGCGAGCTCGGCGTACAGCGCCGGGGGGATCCGCCCCTCGAAGGTGCGGAAGAACTCCTCCGTCAGGTCGGCTTCCTTCAGCCACGACTGAGGGTCGATCGCGAAGAGGCGCTGCAGGTCCTCGTCCGAGACCTCGGTGCCCTCGACATCCAGATCCTCGATGCGGGGCAGGCGCCCGACGGGGCTCTCGACCGCGGGGACCTCGCCCTCGATGCGACGGATGATCCAGTCGACGACCCGGGCGTTGTCGCCGAAGCCGGGCCACAGGAACCGGCCGTCCGGGCCCTTCCGGAACCAGTTGACCTGGAAGATGCGCGGCGCGCGGTCGAAGCGGAGCTTCTGCCCGACCTGCAGCCAGTGGCCGAAGTAGTCGGCCATGTTGTACCCGCAGAAGGGAAGCATGGCGAAGGGATCGCGCCGCAGCTCGCCGACCGTGCCCTCCGCCGCGGCGGTGCGCTCGGACGAGATCGTCGAGCCCATGAAGACCCCGTGCGTCCAGTCGGTCGCCTCGACCACGAGCGGAACATTGGTGGCGCGGCGCCCGCCGAAGAGGATCGCGTCCAGCGGCACGCCCTGCGGCGCATCCCAGTCCTCGGCGATCTGCGGGCACTGGGCCGCCCCGACGGTGAAGCGCGAGTTCGGGTGCGCCGCGGGCCGGCCGCTCTCGGGCGTCCAGAGGTTGCCCTCCCAGTCGGTGAGCTCGGCGGGCGGGGTGTCGGTCAGGCCCTCCCACCAGACGTCGCCGTCGGGACGGAGCGCGACGTTGGTGAAGATCGTGTTGCCCCACAGGGTCTCGACGGCCGTGACGTTGGTCGACTCGCCCGTACCCGGGGCGACACCGAAGAAGCCCGCCTCGGGGTTGATCGCCCAGAGGCGTCCGTCCTCACCCGGGCGGAGCCAGGCGATGTCGTCGCCGAGCGTCTCCACGCGCCATCCGGGGATGGTGGGGCGCAGCATCGCCAGGTTCGTCTTGCCGCAGGCCGATGGGAACGCCGCGGCGACGTGGTAGGCCCGCCCGGCCGGATCGATGACGCGGATGAGCAGCATGTGCTCGGCGAGCCAGCCCTCGTCGCGCCCGATCACCGAGGCGATTCGCAGCGCGAAGCACTTCTTCGCCAGGATGGCGTTCCCGCCGTAGCCGGAGCCGAACGACCAGACCTCGAGGGTGTCGGGGAAGTGGACGATGTACTTCTCGTCGTTGCAGGGCCACGCCGCGTCGGGCTCGCCGGGCTTCAGCGGGGCGCCGACCGAGTGGACCGTCTTGACCCACGGCTTGCCCGCGGCGATCTCGCGCAGCACCGCCGTCCCGACGCGGGTCATGATGCCGATGGATGCCACGGCGTAGGCGCTGTCGGTCACCTGAACCCCGATGTGCGACAGCGGACCGCCGACCGGCCCCATCGAGAAGGGCACGACGTACATGGTGCGCCCGCGCATCGATCCCTCGAACAGCGGCGTGATCGTGGCGCGGATCTCTGCCGGCGGCGCCCAGTTGTTCGTCGGGCCGGCGTCCTCTTCGAGCTCGGAGGCGATGAAGGTGCGCGCCTCGGTGCGCGCGACGTCGCTCGGGTGCGAACGGGCAAGGTACGAGCCCGGGCGCCACTCGGGGTTGAGCTTGATGAGCTTCCCCTCGTCGACCATCTGGCGCAGGAGTGCATCGTTCTCTCCGCGCGACCCGTCGACCCAGTGGATGCGGTCGGGCTGGGTCAGCGTGGCGATCTCCTCCACCCATGCCTCCAGCTCCGCCATCCCGTCGCCCATGATCGTCGGCCGGGCGCCGTAGACGCGGGAGCCTCCGGCGACGGCGGCGTCGGACGTGGTGCGCGAGAAGATGTCGGCGATAGCCATGAATGCTCCCTGAGGTCGGCGTGAAACCTGGTGTTCCTCCACTATGGCTCTGCATGACAGCGGGTTTATGAGCATCTTCGGCGCAAGAACATTGATTCTTTCGCTATCCTCAAGATCATGGCGCTTCCCACCGCGACCTCGTCCGCACCGCTGCATCTGACGACGCTCGGCCACCGCATCCGGCACCACCGCGTCGCCCGCGGTCTGACGCTGGACGAGCTCGGCGAGCAGGTCGGCGTCGCCGGCAGCCAGCTGAGCCTCATCGAGAACGGCAAGCGCGAGCCCAAGCTGTCGCTGCTGCAGGCGATCGCCGGGGCCACTGGAGTCGAGGTCACCGACCTGCTCTCCACCGAGCCACCCAACCGGCGGGCGGCGCTCGAGATCGAGCTCGCCCAGGCGCAGGCGAGTCCGGTGTTCCGCCAGCTCGGCGTCGCACCGATCAGGGTCACGAAGTCGATGACCGACGAGACGCTCGAGTCGGTCCTCGCCCTGCATCGCGAGCTGCAGCGTCGCGAGCGCGAGGCGATCGCCACGCCCGAGGAGGCCCGCCGGGCCAACACCGAGCTGCGGGTGCGGATGCGGGACGCCGACAACTATCTCCCCGACATCGAGCGGCTCGCTGAGAAGCAGCTGAAGGCCGCCGGCCACGTCTCGGGGGCCCTCACCCACCGCACCGTGAGCATCATGGCCGAGCAGCTCGGCTTCGAGCTGATCTACGTCAACGATCTGCCGCATTCCGCGCGCTCGGTCACCGACCTTGAGCACGGCCGCATCTACCTGCCGCCCGCCTCCATCCCCGGCGGGCACGGACTGCGCTCGATGGCCCTGCAGGCGATGGCCCACCGGCTGCTGGGTCATGAGCGCCCCACCGACTACGCCGACTTCCTGCAGCAGCGTCTGGAGATCAACTACTACGCCGCGTGCTGCCTCATGCCCGAGACCGCCGCGGTGTCGTTCCTCCAGCAGGCGAAGAAGGACCGCAACCTCGCCGTCGAAGACTTCCGCGACGCGTTCGGTGTCACGCACGAGGCCGCGGCGATGCGCCTCACGAACCTCCTCACCCACCACCTCGGGATCCGCCTCCACTTCCTGCGCGTGGACGGCAACGGCGGGATCTCCCGCGTCTACGAGAACGACGACCTCCCCGTTCCGATGGATGTCACGGGGTCGGTCGAGGGACAGATCGTGTGCCGGCAGTGGTCGGCGCGCTCGGCGTTCGAGGAGCAGAACCGCACGACCGAGCACTACCAGTACACCGACACCCCGGCAGGCACCTTCTGGTGCTCCACGCAGACGGGCGTGACCGGCGACGGGGAGTTCTCGATCACCGTCGGCGTGCCCTTCGACGACGCCAAGTGGTTCCGCGGCCGCGAGACGTCCACCCGGGCGACGTCCACCTGTCCCGACGAGTCGTGCTGCCGTCGCCCGCCCGCCGACGTCGCCACACGCTGGAGCGGTAAGGCCTGGCCGAGCGCGCGGGTGCACCAGCACATGTTCTCGCCCCTGCCGCGCGGCGCGTTCCCGGGGGTGGACGACACCGAGGTGTACGCCTTCCTCGAACGTCACTCCCCCGCGGAGTAGTCAGTCCGACGGCGCCGCGCTGCCGTCGCCGAGACCGCCGCCGACGGTCGGGGAGTCCGCCGCCTCGCCGACCGCCGCCGGGCCGGGCGCCGACCACGCCATCCACCCGAGCACGTACACGACGAGAGCGGCCACGAGCCCGGCGACCACCCAGAGCACGATGAGGAAGTCCACCCACGACCCGATCGGGGGCGACCCGGGAAGGAAGGTCCGCAACGGAATCGTGGCGAAGAGCATCGCGGCGATCCAGCTGAGCAGGGTCGCCTCGGCCCGCCGACGACCGCGCCGCACCGCGATCGCCACGGTCAGGGCGAGCACGGGGAGGACGATCATCAGCACGAGCAGGACGATGCCGAACGCGATCGTGGCCGCCGCCCGCGAGGCGACGATCTGCACCTGCGCCACCGGCACCCCGTCGACCACCAGGTCGTCACTCCCCGGCAGCTCGGCCGACGCGAAGGTCCACCCCGGCACCCGCGCCGTGCCGCACAGGAAGATCGGCACGGCCCGCTCCCCCGATCCCGCCACGCTGAGGGCGACGATGGCGAAGTCGGCCCGGTGCGCGTCGAAGGGCCACTGCTCCACGGCGCCCTCGGTGATGAGGTCGAGCGCGATCGACGGCGGGAGCTGGTCGGGCTCGAGCGTGACCGAACGCTCCCCCGCCGTCCCCTGCACGAGCAGCACGAGCGGGTCGGCGAGCAGTCCGGTCGCAGGGTCGGCGACCTCACCGAAGTCCTCCACGTCGAGCGTCGCGACGATCCGGTTGCCGACGGCATCCACCCTCTCGGGCGAAAGGGAGAGCACCAGCGCGCCGTCGGGTCCGGCATCCGGGCAGGGCGCACCGAGGGCCGTCCGACTGTTGGCGGCGTAGAGGGCGACGACCAGGGCGTACACCAGGGCGCTCGTCACCAGGACGGCGATGATCCGGATGACGCGGCGTCGCCGCATCCGCTCCCCTGCGCCGGCTGTCGTCACGGCCACAGTGTGGCATGCAGAGGCCGCGAGCGACCGCTCACGCCGCGCGGAACGCGGTGAATCGGTCGACGGCCGCGCGCGCCTCGGCCGCGGTCAGCAGGTCGGCGTCCAGCAGCTCGATGCCCTTCGCGCCGCGCGCGGGGACCCACAGCCCGGCGACCCGGCCACCGGCGACGATCACCGCACGCACCATGCCGTTCTTCGACGGCCCGACCCGGTCGAGGTGCGCCGTTGCGCAGGCGATCGACCGATCGTCGTACGAGAGGTAGTACTCGTCGAAGGGCGGCAGGGCGAACACCCGGGGACTCGGAGCGGACGGAGGAGGATCGGGGTCGATGTACAGGGGGTCGGCGCCGTCCCGCCAGACGGCGACCCGGCCTTCGGCGCGTCCGATCGCCTCACGGACGACCGTGAGCGACAGCCCCGTCCACCAGGCGGCATCCCGCGCGGTGGCGGGTCCGTGACCTCGGAGGTAGCGGACGACGAGCTCGACGACCGGGTCGGCGGGGTCGGCGGACGCCGTGTCGAGATCCTCGACGAGGACGACGGTCTGCTCCCGCCCCGCGCCGCTCGGCCGGTCCTGCAGCGGCCCCAGGCACAGCACACCCCGCACGGCGAGCGCGGACAGCAGGTGGTAGCCCCGCTGGCCGGTCGTCGGGATGCCTGCCGCGTCCCACACGGCGAACAGGTCGGCACGGGTCATCCGGCGCGCGTCCGCGAGCGCCTTCCGAGCGGCGACTCCGGCCTGCTCGAGGACCGTCTCGTCCACGCCCTCCCGGCGCAGCACCGGAGTCGCGCGCGCCAGCTGTCGATCGCCGGTCGCCCGCAGGATCCACCGGAGATCCGCCGCCGGCACGATGTGGAGCGTCCCGCGCATCGTCCAGGAGCGGATGAGCAGACCGGCGTCGAACAGCCCGTCGAGCGCAGCGAGGGTGGGCTCCCCCTGCGTCCGCACCGCGAGCGCCCAGCGCCCTCCGACGAAATCCTGCGCCTGGACGGCGAGCATGTGCTCGGCCGCCGTGATCGCGTCGCGCGCGGGTGCGCCGAGCCGATGGGAGGTCAGCCTCCGTCCGAGGGGCCGGTCCACCCTGTCCATTCTGCCCGGCGCCGGGCGCCAGGGCTACCGGATGCCGCTCCGGGCGAATCCGGCGATGAAGTAGCGCTGGAAGAAGAGGAACACCAGCGCGATGGGTACCACGTTCACGAGGGCGAAGGCCATCGTCGCTCCGTAGTCGCTACCCGCCTGCCCCTGGAGGAACAGCAGTCCGATGGGGAGGGTGAAGAGCTCATTGTCGCGGAGCGCGATGAGCGGCCAGGCGAAGTCGTTCCACGACTGCAGGAGCCCCATGAACACCAGCACCGCGATGAGGGGCCGGGACATCGGCAGGATGATCCGGCGGAAGGTCTGCAGGTGGGTGGCACCGTCCAGCCGTGCGGCCTCGATGAGCTCGCGCGGGATCCCCAGCATGAACTGCCGTGCCAGGAAGAGGCCGAAGGCCGTCGCCGCACTCGGGAGGATCACTCCCCAGTACGTGCCGTACAGACCGAGGCCCGTGATGAGGCGGAAGAGAGACACGATGATCACCTGGACGGGCAGCACGAGGGTGGCCAGGGCGATGAAGAAGAGCACGGTGGAGCCCGGGAACCGCAGCTGGGCGAACGCGTAGCCGGCGAGGAGGCTCGTGATCGTCGACAGCGCGGTGACCACGAGCGAGATCGCCACGGAGTTTCCGAACCAGGTCGCCACGGGGAACGACTCGAACACGCGAACGAAGTTGTCCAGGGTGACCTCTCGCGGCCACGGACGGAACTCGCCGCCCCCGAGCAGTTCGGAGCGGGTCGAGAAGGCGACGGCGACCATCCAGTACAGCGGCGAGATCGTCACGAGCCCGATGACGAGTACGACGACCGTGCGCGCGGCGGTCGCGCCGCGCGCCGAGAGGCGGGTGCGGGCGCTCATTCGACCAGGTCCCTCGTGCGGCTCGCACGCCACTGCGCGGCGGCGAAGACGAGGGCGAAGACGAAGAGGACCATGCCGATCGCGGCGGCGTAGCCCTGATCGCGCGTGACGAAGCCCGTCTCGTAGGCGTAGGTCACCAGTACCGAGGTCGCCCCGCCCGGGCCCCCGCCGGTCAGGACGAACACGAGGTCGAACACCTGGAACGAGTAGATGACGTTGAGCACGGTGAGGAAGAACGTCGTCGGGCCGAGGAGCGGCACGGTGACGGCGAAGAACCGCTGGAGGGCGTTCGCACCGTCCAGGCGGGCAGCCTCGTACAGGTCAGGACCGAGGCCCTGCAGGCCCGCGAGGTAGATGAGCATGTTGAAGCCCGTGCGCCACCACACGGTGGCGATGACGATCGACGCGAAGGCCGGGATCGGCTGAGACTGCCAGTCCACCGAGGGAAGGCCGAGCACCTCGGCGATCCGGTTGAGGGCACCGGAGTTCTGGTCGAAGATCAGCACGCCGATGAGCCCGGTGGCCACGCCGGAGACCGCCATCGGCAGGATGAGCAGCGACCTCAGCACACCGCGGGCGGGGAGCGCTGCGTTGAGCATCACGGCCGAGAACAGGCCGATCGCCATCGACACCGGTGTCACGATCAGGGTGAAGACCACGGTGTTGGCGAGCGACCGCCAGAACAGCGGATCGGAGGCGAGCCGCGCGTAGTTGTCGAGCCCGGTGAAGGTGCCCTCGCCGAAGCCGTCGGTGCGTTGCAGGCTCACCAGCAGCGCACCCACGAGAGGGATGAGGACGAAGATCAGCAGGAGCAGGTAGTTGGGCGCGATGAACGCGTAGGCGGCCGCCGCCTCTTTCCGCGCTCCCGCCCGCCGCGGGCGCGCCACCCTCACGCCCCGGTGGCCGCGGCGATTCCGGTCTGCAGGTTCTCGACCGTCGTGGCCGGATCCTGCGCGCCGGTGAAGGCGAGGTCGAGCTGCTCCTGGAGCACCGGGATGATCGCCGACATCGACGGCGAGGCCACCTGCGCGACATCCTGCGGCTGCACGACGCCCGCCTGCGCGGCGAAGACGGGTGCCAGCTCGGGCCGGACGTCGAAGAGGAGGTCGTCGTTGAGGAGATCGCCCCGGGTCGGCAGGAGCGACGCGGTCTGGCAGAACGACCGCATCTGCTCGGCATCGGTCATGAACTCCAGAAAGGCCGCGGCGAGCTCCGGCTGCGCGGTGTCGGCCGTGGCCACGAGCGCATTGCCGCCGAAGTCGCCGCCGCCGCGGACGTCGCGGGGGGCGAAGGTCGCCGTCCATTCGAAGGCGGCGGTGCTGTCGGCATCCGGGATCTGGAACGCCCCCGACCACACCATCGCGACCGACTGCGAGAACCACGATTCGCTGGCGTAGCTGGAGGAGCCGATGGTGTTGTTGTCGGGAACGAACCCGTTGCGGAAGAACGAGCTCGAGAACTCCACGGCCCTGCGCGCCGCGTCCGAGTCGATGGCGGGCGTCACCTGGTCGGCCTCGAGGAAGGCCCCATCGGCCTGGAAAAGGAGGCTGAGCCAGCGGGTCACGCCGTTGCCCTGCCAGTTGTACGCCCACGGGTACCGGTCGGCGGGGAGCGAGCCGCGCAGCTGCTCGCCGAGAGCGGTCAACTCCTCCCAGGTCCAGGCGTCGTCGATGCTCGTGGGCACCTCGGTGATCCCGACGGATGCCAGCATGTCGAGGTTCACCAGGATGGCCGAGGTGTCGGTGTGGTGCGGCAGGCCGAACACCGCGCCCTGGTTCTGGACAGCCGCCCACGCCGGCTCGGTGAACTGGGCCTGCCGATCCGACGACAGCAATGACGTGAGATCCAGCAGCTGGCCCCGGCCCGCGTAGGCGCCGAACGTGTAGTAGGGCACGCGGAAGATGTCGGGCGGGTTCCCCGCCTGCAGCTGCGCATCGATGTTGGAGAACATCTGCTCGTACGGCACCGCGTTCAGCGTCACGGTCTGGCCCGGGTTCGCCGCCTCGAAGGCGGCGATGGCGCTGCGGAAGCCTGCCAGCTCGGCGTCGGTTCCCCACGTCGTGAACGTCAGGGTCCCGGTGCGCTGGGTGGGCGTGCTCTGGGGGACGAACCCGCAGCCGGCGAGCAGGATCGGAAGCCCGACCGCACCGGCGGCACCCAAAAGGAATCCTCGGCGGGAAAGCGTCATGACATCACTCCAGGGTGTCGACGGTTCGGTGCCAGAAGGCGAGGACTCGCACCTGATTTCGTGTTTCAGGGGAACGCTACCGTCGCCAGGAACACCGGGGGCCGTTGCGGGGAAATTCGTCGGGGGCCGGGCAAAGGCGAGCCGCGGGGCGCGGGATGCGGGGCCGACACACGCGGCCGAGCGCGGTCAGTCGCGGGCGACGAGTTCCTCCGGCTCGACGACGATGTCGACCAGTGCGCCTCGCCGCCAGACCGTGAGCTCCATGCGGCGGCCGATCGCCGCCTCGACCATCGCGCGCTGGAGGTCGGTGGCCGTCCGCACCGGCGCGCCGTCGAAGGTCAGGACGATGTCGCCCGGGCGGGCGCCGGCGCGCGCCGCGGGACTGCCCGGGATCACGTCGGCGACCTGCATTCCCGAGGTGGCGCCCGCCCGCTCCGCCACGTCGGCGGGCAGGGCGACCTGGGTGCCCGAGATACCGAGCCAGGCCCGCCGGAACCGGCCCTCGCGCGCGAGGGCGTCGATGATCTCGCGGGTGGTGGTGTTGATGGGTACGGCAAGCCCCAGACCGACCCCGGCGACCGCGGTGTTCACCCCCACGATGCGCCCGGAACTGTCGGCGAGGACCCCGCCGCTCGAACCGGGGTTGAGTGCGGCATCGGTCTGGATCACCTCGTCGATCACCCGCCCTGCCCGGGTCGGCAGCGACCGGCCGAGCGCCGAGACGATCCCCGCCGAGACGCTTCCCGCAAGGCCCCGCGGATTGCCGAGGGCGACCACGAGCTGGCCGACGCGGAGTCCGGCGGCGTCTCCGAGCGGAAGCACGGGAGGAGTGCGATCGCGGGCCTGAAGGACGGCGAGGTCGGACAGCGGATCGGTTCCGAGGATGTCGGCGGCGACCGCCGTACCGTCGGCGAAGCTCGCCGACACCGACACGGCCCCGTCGACCACGTGGGCGCTCGTCAGCAGCAGCCCGGTGTCGGAGATCACCGAGGCGCTCCCCGCCCCGGCACCCCGTCGCGAGCGCACCTCGACGGCCGCGACCGAGGGGAGCATGGTCTCGGCGACCCTCACCACGACGGTCGAGTAGGCATCCAGAGCGGCGTCGTCCGACATGCGTTCAGTGTGCGCCGCCCACACGGCCTCGGCGCCGTCGTTCGCCCAGGGCGGAGGCACCCGTCACCCGGCGCCTCGCCGCGTCTCAGGCGAACGGGTTCGGAGTGAGGGTGTACTTCGTCTGCAGGTACTCGTGGATGCCCTCGGCGCCGCCCTCGCGGCCGAGGCCGGAGAACTTCCACCCGCCGAACGGGGCGGCGGCGTTGGAGACGACCCCCATGTTCAGGCCCATCATCCCGGTCTCGAGCCGCTCGATCATGCGCTGCCCGCGGGCGAGGTTCTCGGTGTAGACGTACGACACCAGGCCGTACTCGGTGTCGTTGGCGATGCGCACCGCGTCGTCCTCGTCGTCGAACGGGATGATCGCGAGCACCGGTCCGAAGATCTCCTCGCGCAGGATGTCGCTGCCTGGCCGCACGTCCGAGACCACCGTGGGCTCGTAGAACGTGCCGGGCCCGTCGACGGCCTTGCCGCCGGTGCGCAGCTGCGCGCCGCGGCCGACGGCATCCTCGACGAGCGCGGCGGCCTTGGCCACCGCGCGATCGTCGATGAGCGGACCGATCGTGACGCCGTCCTCGGTGCCGCGACCGATCCGGAAGTTCTGCACCCGCTCGGTGACGCGCCGTGCGAACTCGTCGGCGACGGAGCGATGCACGATGAAGCGGTTCGCGGCAGTGCAGGCCTGGCCGATGTTGCGGAATTTCGCTGCCATCGCACCGTCGACGGCCTTATCGAGGTCGGCGTCGTCGAAGACGACGAAGGGTGCGTTGCCGCCGAGCTCCATCGAGGTGCGGAGGACGCCCTCCGCGGCCTGCTCGAGTAGCCGCTGCCCCACCGGGGTCGACCCGGTGAAGGAGAGCTTCCGCAGCCGCGGGTCGCGGATGATCGGCTCGGACACCTTCCCCGAGCTCGACGTGGTGAGGACGTTCACGACACCCGCCGGAAGCCCCGCCTCCTCGAGCAGTTTGACGAAGAACAGCGTCGTGAGCGGGGTGAGCTCGGCGGGCTTGATGACCACGGTGCAACCGGCCGCGAGCGCCGGCGCGATCTTGCGGGTGGCCATGGCGAGGGGGAAGTTCCACGGGGTGATGAGGTAGCAGGGACCCACCGGGTGCTGCGAGACGATCATGCGCCCGGTGCCCTCGGGGTTCGCTCCGTAGCGGCCCTGCACGTGAGCGGCCTCCTCACTGAACCAGCGGATGAACTCCCCGCCGTAGACGACCTCGCCCCGCGCCTCGGCGAGGGGCTTTCCCATCTCGATCGTCATGAGGAGCGCGATGTCCTCCTTGCGCTCCTGGAGGAGGTCGAAGGTGCGACGCAGCAGCTCGGCGCGCTCGCGCGCCGGGGTGCGCGACCACTCCGGGAACGCCGCGACCGCGGCATCCAGTGCGGCCGTGCCGTCGGCGACCGAGGCGTCGGCGATGGTCTTCACGGCCTCGCCGGTGGCGGGGTCGAAGACGCGGAGCGTGCGACCCTCCGAGGCGGGGCGCCACACCCCTCCGATGAAGAGCCCGTCGGGCACCTCGGCGAGCAGGGCGGCTTCACGGTCGGCGGTCATGGGACTCCTCGGGATAGGGGCGGTCGTGGTCATTGTGCCCGGGCGTCGGCGCCGGTTCCGATATACATCGCGTACAGCTGGGGCTGCCCCGGTGTGCACGGTGGTGCACGACGCCCTGCGGTGGTCGGATGCCTCAGCGCGACGCCCCGCCGACGGCGGCCACCTCGCGCTGCGCGAGGAAGGCGCCCGAGAGGAAGGCGTCGAGCTCGGCGGCGGCCTGGAGCGGCAGCACTGCGGCGACGTACTGGTCGGGACGCACCACCACGACGACGCCATCACGGGAGAGTCCGCGTTCGTCGAAGATGTCGGTGCGGGTCCAGGCGCTCGGGGCGGCGGCGAAGACCTTCTCCGGATCGACCAGTCCGAGCGGACCCGAGCGCGGCCGGAAGATCGCGGGCACCGCCGCGAGCTCGACCTCGTCGAACCGCTGCTGGTAGATCACCTTCACGTCGAAGACGGCGTCCAGGTCGGCACCGGCCGGGGTGTGGCGGCGGACCGGCCCGTCGGGAGCGTTCAGCCACTCGGCCCACCCGGTCAGCGCCGACAGCTCGCCGGCCGCCGGCCGGTCGGCGAAGGCGTAGACGCGCCAGCGACCGTCGGCCTTGGCGTGGTGACCCAGGTGCACAGGGTTGCCGTCGGCGACCTTCACCACCTCGGAGCTCTTGAATCGCATCCCCACGGGGAAGCCCTCCGCGCGCCGCTGGTGGGCGGCATCCCCCACGATCCGCGAGGGCGTGTAGCGCGTCATGAAGCCCGACGGGAATTCGGCGGTGCCCAGGTAGTAGGTCGCGAGATCCTGCGGGTCGGAGATCTCGGCGGGCTTGCGGGCCATGAGCGAGGACCACTCCCGGTCGAAATCGATCAGCTGCTGGGCGACGGGCTTGCGTTCGGCGTCGTAGGTGCGGAGGAGGGATGCCGGGGCGAGGCGGGTGAGCACGTGACCGAGCTTCCACCCGAGGTTGAACCCGTCCTGCATCGAGACGTTCATGCCCTGCCCCGCCTTGGCGCTGTGGGTGTGGCAGGCGTCGCCGGTGAGGAAGACCCGCGGGTCGCGGGCCTCGCCCGGAGCGACGTCGTCGAAGCCGTCGGTGACCCGGTGCCCGACCTCGTAGACGCTGTGCCAGGCGACCTGCTTCACCTCGATCGTGTAGGGGTGGAGGATCGCGTTGGCGCGGCGGATGATCTCCTCGATCGGGGTCGCGCGGACGCGGTGGTTGTCGTCTGAGGCGACCTCGCCGAGGTCGATGTACATGCGGCTGAGGTACCCGCCCTCCCTCGGGATGTGGAGGATGTTCCCCGCCTCGGCCGAGATCGCGCATTTGATGCGCCAGTCGGGGAAGTCGGTGTCGACGAGCACATCCATGACCCCCCAGGCGTGCTGGGCGGTGCTGCCGACGTGGGTCCGCCCGATCGCTTCGCGCACGCGACTGCGCGCCCCGTCGCATCCGACGACGTACCGCGCCCGGATCGTGCGATCCTCCCCCACGCGGGACCCGGCGACGTGGCGGACGCGCACCTCGATGGGGTGCGCTCCCTCGTCGGCGGCCGCGTCGACCTCAAGGCCCAGGAACTCCACGCCGTAGTCGGGTGCGATGCGGGCGGGGCCGAGCGCCGCGGCTTCGGCGAAGTAGTCGAGCACCCGCGCCTGGTTGACGATGAGGTGCGGGAACTCGCTGATCTTGTAGCCGTAGTCCTCGGTGCGCGCGGTCCGGGTGATCCGCGAGGGGTCGGCGGGGTCGGGGCCCCAGAAGTTCATCCAGCCGATGTTGTACGCCTCGGCGATGATCCGCTCGGCGAAGCCGAAGGCCTGGAAGGTCTCGACGCTCCGGGGCTGGATGCCGTCGGCCTGTCCGAGCGGAAGCCGCCCCTCGCGCCGTTCGATGAGCCGGGTGGTGACGCTCGGGAACTGCGACATCTGCGCGGCCAGCAGCATTCCGGCAGGCCCCGAGCCCACGATCAGCACGTCGACGACGTCGGGGAGGTCATCGGGCCGATCGATTCCGGTGCCGGCAGCGGGCTGGAGGCGGGGATCGCCGGAGACGTAGCCGTGATGGTGGAACTGCATGGATTCTCCTCGACATCGATGTCGGAGTCGGCGCGGCGGTGCGATGCCGTGGTGATGGTTTGTTGTTCTATATTCGAACGCACCGTTCTACTATGGAACAGATGGTAGACGACGGCCGGCCGGAGCGGCAAGGTCTGTCGGGAGGGGTAGCCATGACGGATGCCGCGCAGAGCGCGCCCGCGTCGCAGACGCTGAGTCGCGGCATCCGCATCCTCGAGACGCTCGCCGATGCCCGCGCCCCCCTCACGATCGACGAGTTGGCCGAGCGACTCGAGGTGCATCGCTCGGTCGCCTATCGGCTGGTGCGGACGCTCGAGCAGCACGGCCTCGTCGTGCGGGACGGCACCGGACGCCTGACGCTCGGGCCGCGGATGGCCGCGCTCGCGGCCGGGGTCGCCCAGGACCTGCAGGCCGAGGCGCTGCCCGAGCTCACGTCCGTCGCGGGAGACCTCGGGATGACGTGCTTCCTCGCCGTGCTCGACCACGACGAATGTGTGACGCTCGTGAGCGTCGAACCCCGTCACGCCGTCGCCGCCGTCGCGCAGCGGCCGGGGACGCGGCATCCGGTGATCGTCGGCGCCCCCGGGAAGGCGATCCTCGCGCAGCTTCCCGAGCGCGCCCGGCCGGCGGGGATGGCGGAGGCGCTGGTCGAGGAGGTGCGCGAAGCGGCGCGACGGGGATACGCCACGAGCCACGACGAGGTGCTGCCGAGCGTGCACGCCGTCGCGGTGCCGCTGACCCTGCCGGCTCGCCCGCCTGCGGCGATCGCGGTCGTGTACGTCGCCAGCGGGCACGAACCCGATCGCATAGCCGAGCGACTGCAGCGGTCGGCGACGGTGATCCGCGAGGCGCTCGGCGGCTGAGTCGCGGCTGGTCGACGCTGTCGCGGCTGTCTCGCGGGCCGGTCAGGCGCCCCGGAAGACGGGGCGACGCTTCTGCTGGAACGCCGCGAACCCCTCGCGGTAGTCGTCGGTGGCGCGCAGCGCCTCCTGCCCGGCCGTCTCGGCGGCGGTGACCTGCCACAGCCGCTCGTCGCGAAGGGAGGCGATGAGCCGCTTGGAGGCGAGGAATGCCTGCGTCGGACCGGATGCCGCAGCCCGCGCCCGCTCGCGGGTGAACGTCAGCAGGTCGGCGTCGGGCACGGCGCGGCTGAAGAGCCCGGCCGCGACGGCCTCCGTTCCGGTCAGCAGATCGCCGGTGTAGATGAGGTCGAGCGCGCGGTGCGGGCCGAGTCGATCGAACAGCAGTGCGTGGCCGCCGGAGTCCAGCAGCGCACCGAGCTGCGCGAAAGGCGAGCCGATCATGGCCGTCTCGGCGACGTAGACGACGTCGGTGGCGATCGCGAGGCCGAGTCCGACGCCGAGGGCGGCGCCCTGCACGGCGGCGAACGTGGGCGCGGGATGCGCCGCCATCCGGCGCATCAGCTGCTCCACCGCGCGAAGGTACCCCGTGACGTCGTCGGTGTCGGGATCGACGCCCGAGATGTCGCGGCCGGCGCAGAACACGCGGCCCTCGCCGCGCAGTACCAGGGCGCGAGAGCCCGCGTCGGCGGCGCGTCGGTACGCGGCATCCAGGTCGGTCAGATCGTCGAGGGCGAGCGCGTTTCGTCGATCGGGAGCGTCGAGGACGATCTCCGCGACGCCGTCGTCGAGGGTGAGGGTGATCACGAGTCATCCGTATCACACCCTCTCGTCATCCCCCACCGGGCAGGCGCCGCGCCGGGCGAGTTGTCAGCGGCGCCTGCGCCCGCGAGAGTGGGCGTATGAAACGGGATGTGGGCGCGAACCTCGAGCTCGAGATCATCGAGCCGTCCGAACTGGTGTTCTCCGTCGCCGTGGCCGCGGGCGTGCCCCGCGAGCGCGAGCAGCTGACGGTGACCCTCGACGGCGAACGGGTCGACGCCGACGAGCTGGAGGACGAGCACGGCACGCGGCTGCACCGGGTCGTCGTCGGGCGCGGCGCCCTTGCGCTCGACTACTCCGCGACGGTCGTCGGGCAGGCGGCGCCCGCCACGGCGAGCGCCGCCGAGCTCGTCCGCTATCGGCGTCCGAGCCGCTACGCCGAGTCGGACGCCCTCTTCCCGACCGCCGCGGCCGAGTTCGTCGGAATATCCGACCCGGCCGAGCTGCTGACCTCGGTGTCGTCGTGGGTCGGAACCCGCCTGGCCTACGTCAGCGGGTCGAGCCTTCCCACCGACGGGGCGATGCGCACTTTTTTGGCGCGCCAGGGTGTCTGCCGCGACTTCGCCCACCTCACTGTCGCGCTGCTGCGCGCCCGGAACGTGCCGGCACGCCTCGTTTCGGTCTACGCGCCGGGGCTTCACCCGATGGACTTCCATGCGGTCGCCGAAGCGCACATCGACGGCGCGTGGTACGTCGTCGATGCGACCACCCTGGCTCCTCGCAGCACGCTCGTGCGGATCGCGACGGGCAGAGACGCCGCCGACACCGCCTTCCTCACGACGATCTCGGGGGCGGTCGCGCTCGGGACGATGACCGTCACCGCCGTCGCCGACGTGCTCCCCGACGACGACCTCACCCAGCCCGTGCAGCTGCGCTGACACCGTGGCCCGCGCGGAGCGGGCGTGGCACGCTGGAACCATGAAGACCTGGGTCGTGCGATTCGTCTCGCTGCTGGTGTTCAACATCGCGGTGCTGCTGGTGATCGGCTTCCTCACTCCGGCGCGCGTCGGGTGGGCCGCCCTGTGGGCCGGCGTCGTTCTCACGGCGATCGTGATCTGGATCAAGCCGCTGCTCTCCCGGTGGTTCGGCGGGATGGCGGCCCGCTCCGCCGACAGACGCACCCGTGTGGGCGAGAAGGTGGCGGAGTTCTTGGTCGCCTTCGCGGTCGCCTTCATCGTCTGGATCGCCACGGTGCTCCTGACCGGAGTGTCGATCGGAGGGTGGTTCTGGGGATGGATCCTCCCGCCCGTGCTGCTCATGATCGGCTGGGCGATCTACGACGTCATCGACGACCGGGTCGAGGCGCACGCGGGCGCCCTCTACGATCGCGCGACCCGTTCGACGCCCGCGGGTGCCGCGGCGGAGACGGCGCGAGTGGATGCCGCAGGCCCGCGGCCGGCGGTCGCCGACTCCCGCGCCACCGCGCAGGGTCGGAAGGAGCTGCGCGACGGCCTGACCGAGGAACAGCGCCGCATGCTCGACGAGCTCTGACCGCGCCGTCCTGCGCTTCTGCGCTTCGGGTCGCTGCCCTTTCGCGCCGCCCACGCGGATGCACTTTCGCGTCGCCCACGCGGGGATCCGCGCTCCCGCGGACCGGATCGCCCCGCGGCATCCGCGTGAGGGAGGATCTCCGCGCGAGCGCGGAATTCGGGACGCTGCCGCGCATGAAGAGCGTGTAACAAAGCGACGCGCGGCGGCGCAGCATCCGCTCTCTCGCAGGATGATGGAGGGGCGCACTTCCGCGACAGCACGCGGGCTGCGCCTTCCCGTACCTGGAGGCAGCCATGTCCCGAACCCGTTCCCGCCTGCACCTGGCCCTGGCCGGCATCGCCGTGGCCGCCCTCGCCCTCACCGGCTGCGCCACCGGCTCGGGCGACACCGACACCGGCTCCGACGCGTCGTCGGCACCGGCCGACGAGGGGTACATCACCCCCGGCAAACTCACGATCGCCACGGGCGAGCCGGCGTACTACCCGTACGTCATCGATGACGATCCGGCCTCGGGCGAGGGTTTCGAGGCCGCGGTCGCCTACGCCGTCGCCGAGGAGCTGGGCTTCGCCCCCGAGGACGTCGAGTGGGTGCGCACCACGTTCGAAGCCGCGATCGCGCCGGGGCCGAAGGACTTCGACATCAACATCCAGCAGTACTCCATCACCCCCGAACGCGCCGAGAACGTCGACTTCTCCTCGCCCTACTACGCCGCGAGCCAGGCGATCGTCGCGATCGAAGGCAACGAGGCCGCCGAGGGCGTCACCTCGCTCGCCGACACCAAGGGTCTGCTGCTGGGCGCCATGGTCGGGTCGACCAGTGCGCAGACGATCGAAGAGGTCGTCCAGCCCGACACCCCTGCGCAGCTCTACAACACCAACGAAGACGCCAAGGCCGCCCTCGAGGCCGGGCAGATCGACGGGCTCGTCCTCGACACGCCGACGGCGTACTACGCCACCGGCGTCTACATCGACAACTCGTTCATCGTGGGCGAGCTCCCCACCGCCGGCATCCCCGATGAGTGGGGGCTGGTGCTGGCCAAGGACTCGCCGCTGACCGAGCAGGTCACCGCCGCGGTCGACGCCCTGCGCGAGAACGGCACGCTCGAGGCCATCACCCAGGAGTGGCTGGGCGAGGGCGCCGGCGTCACACTGCTCGAGTGAGTCCGGGCCGGGACCGGTCGGCTAGCGTCGAAGCGTGAGCGCCGACATCCATCAGCCGAGCGCGCTCGAGCAGGAGCGTCGCGCCTACCGCGCGCGCCAGTCGATCCGGTCGGTGCTGATCGCCGTCATCTCGACCCTCGTCTTCGCGGTCGTGGTGTGGCTCACCGTCGTCAACACCCCCGGGTGGGAGTCGGTGCGGCGATCCTTCTTCGACCCCGAGACGGCATGGCAGTCGCTCCCGCGCGTCTGGGAGGGGTTCCTGCTGAACCTCCAGGTGCTGGGGCTGTCGGTGATCACCGTCGCGATCGGGGCGACCGTCATCGCGCTCCTGCGCACCCTGCGGGGCGCGGTTTTTTTCCCGCTCCGAGCCCTCGCCGCCGGCTACACCGACGTCTTCCGCGGCATCCCGCTGATCATCGTGCTCTACCTCGTGGGCTTCGGCATCCCGGGGCTCCTCAACGAGCGCATCCCCCCGGTCATCCTCGGTACCGCGGCGATCACGATCACCTACTCGGCGTACGTGAGCGAGGTGATCCGCGCGGGGATCGAAGCGGTGCATCCCTCGCAGCGACTCGCGGCACGGGCGATGGGTCTCGGGTACGCCCAGACGCTGAGGCTCGTGGTGATGCCGCAGGCCCTGCGCAAGATGACGCCTCCCCTCATGAACGACTTCGTCGCGATGCAGAAGGACGTCGGGCTCGTCTCGGTCATCGGCGCCGTCGACGCCGTGCGGGCCGCGCAGATCGAGACGTCGCTGTCGTACAACTTCACGCCGTACATCGTCGCGGCGGTGCTGTTCGTGCTGCTGGCGATCCCCACCATCCGCCTGGCCGACTGGTGGACCGCGCGGCTGCAGCGCCGCGAGCAGATGGGATCGATCCTGTGACCGCACTCCTGCAGGCAGACGGGATCTGGAAGTCGTTCGGCGACCGCTCGGTGCTCCGCGGCGTGTCGCTCGATCTGTCCGTGCACGAGGTCGTCGCGGTCATCGGCGCGAGCGGGTCGGGCAAGTCGACGCTGCTGCGGTGCCTGAACCTCCTCGAGACGATCGACGACGGCGTCATCCTGCTCGGGGGGGAGGACATCTCCGACCCGCGTGTGGACGGCAACCGGGTGCGCGCCCGATTCGGCGCCGTGTTCCAGCACTACAACCTCTTCCCCCACCTGTCGGTGATCGACAACGTCACGCTCGCCGCCCGGAAGGTGCACCGGATGCCGCGGCGCGACGCCGACGCGAAGGCGATGGCCCTGCTCGAACGGATCGGGCTGGCCGACAAGGCGCGCGAGCACCCCGACCGCCTGTCGGGCGGTCAGCAGCAGCGGGCCGCGATCGTGCGCGCCGTGGTGACCGACCCCGAGGTGCTTTTCCTCGACGAGATCACGTCGGCGCTCGATCCCGAGCTCGTCGGCGAGGTGCTCGAGCTGGTGCAGTCCCTCGCCGAGGAGGGGGCGACCATCCTCATGGCCACCCACGAGATGGCCTTCGCGCGCGACGTCGCCCATCGGGTGCTCTTCCTCGACGAGGGCCGCGTGGTCGAAGAGGGTCCGCCGAGCGAGGTGCTCGTCGCACCGCGCGAGGAGCGGACGCGCCGGTTCCTCTCGCGATTCACGACCTGAGGGTCACACGGGCTCGGTGGTGCGGATGATTCCGCAGCTCAGGCACGACCACGCCACGAGGAACCGCTCGTCGTCGAGGATCTCGAACCGCAGCGGATCGCCGCAGGTCGGGCAGCGGCGCGGGTCCGGCGTCACGCCGGGAGCCCGTCGCCGAAGAGGTTCCGCTGCCGCTCGAGCGACGTGATCTCGAAGCGGGTGCGGGCGACGATCGGATAGTCCACGCTCAACCTCGTGAGGATCACCCGCACCTGCGCCTCCACCCACGGCTGGGCCTCGAGGGCGACCCGTTCGATCTCGGTGCGGGTGCGCAGCCACACCACCGGGGTGCCGTCCGGCCCGGGGAGCCAGTGCGCGTCGACGACGCCCCACGCCCCCGTCGACACGACGAGGGGCATGAGCGCCCGGTCGATCGCGCGACGCGCGGTGTCGTCCATGCCTCTACGGTAATCCGCGGCGGCGGGCGGTGGCCCTCGTCGCCGCAGCCCGTCGCTCGCACCTTCGCCGGCGGCCCCGTCGCCCACAGAATCGCGCGAACGCCACAGGGGTTCGGGGATGCGCCGTGATCCCGGCGTGATTCTGTGGCGGGAGGACGGCGCTGCGGGGCCTGCGGGAGCCCGGGGACGCTAGTCAGGCCTCGAGCGAGCGCTCGGCGGCCTCGACGACGTTCGTCATGAGGAGGGCCACGGTCATCGGCCCGACCCCGCCCGGGTTCGGCGAGAGCCAGCCGGCGACCTCGGCGACATCCGGGTGCACGTCGCCGTAGACCCGCTGCGCGCCGGTCTCGGGATCGTCCTCGCGGGTCACGCCGACATCGAGCACGGCGGCGCCGGGCTTGACGTCCTCCGCCCGCACGAGGTGCTTGACTCCCGCAGCGGCGACGATGACGTCGGCCTCGCGGAGGAAGGACGGGATGTCGGGGGTGCCGGTGTGGGTGAGGGTCACCGTGGCGTTGATCTCGCGGCGGGTCAGCAGCAGACCGATCGAGCGCCCGATAGTGACACCCCGGCCGACCACGACGACGTGCTTGCCCTTGAGGTCGTAGTCGTTGCGAAGCAGCAGCTCGATCACCCCGCGCGGGGTGCACGGCAGGGGCGTCGTGATCGGCGCGTTGACGTTCAGCACCAGACGGCCGAGGTTCGTCGGGTGGAGGCCGTCGGCATCCTTCGCCGGATCGATCCGCTCGAGGATCGCGTCGGTGTCGAGGTGCTTCGGCAGCGGCAGCTGCACGATGTAGCCGTGGCACTCCGGATCGGCGTTCAACGCGTCGATGAGGGCCTCGACGTCCTCCTGCGTGGCATCCGCGGGCAATTCCCGCTGGATCGAGTTCATCCCGATCCCCACCGACTGCTTGTGCTTCATCCCCACGTACAGCTGCGAGGCGGGGTCGGCACCGACGAGCACCGTGGCGATGCCGGGCGTTACGCCCCGCGCCTTCAGCGACGCGACCCGTTCGGTCAGCTCCGCGCGGATGGCCGCGGCGGCGGCCTTGCCGTCGAGCTTCTGTGCCGTCATGTCGTCTCTCCTTCTGCGTCCCTGCGGCGAGAGTGCGTCTGCGCGCCGAGAGTGCGGGGTGTACCCGCGTCCTCGGCGTCCACATGCATTCTCGCGGGAAGGCGCGGGGCGCCGGGGGGCGGGTGCCCGGTGAGTGGGATTCCGCGGAGCGGGTCGCGGGTTACTGCGTGAGGCCGGGGTAGAGCGGGAACGCGTCGGCGAGGGCCGCGACGCGCGCCCGCAGGGCCTCGACGTCGGCTCCGGGCTGGAGCGCGAGCGCGATGACGTCGGCCACCTCGGCGAACTCGGCGTCGCCGAACCCACGTGTGGCGAGCGCCGGGGTGCCGATCCGCAGACCCGAGGTCACCATGGGCGGGCGCGGGTCGTTGGGGACGGCGTTGCGGTTGACGGTGATCCGGATGTCGTGGAGCAGATCCTCCGCCTGCTTGCCGTCGATCGCCGCGTCGCGGAGGTCGACGAGCACGAGGTGCACGTCGGTGCCTCCGGAGCGTACGGCGACACCCGCCGCGGCGACATCGGGCTGCATGAGCCGGTCGGCGAGGATCTTCGCTCCGCGGAGCGTGCGCGCCTGCCGCTCGCGGAACTCCGGCGTCGCGGCCAGCTTGAACGCGGTCGCCTTCGCGGCGATGACGTGCATGAGCGGTCCGCCCTGCTGGCCGGGGAAGACGGCGGTGTTGATCTTCTTCGCGAGGTCCGGGTCGTCGGTGAGGATGATGCCCGAGCGGGGACCGCCGATCGTCTTGTGGACGGTGGAGGACACCACGTGCGCGTGCGGGAAGGGCGAGGGGTGGACCCCTGCGGCCACGAGGCCGGCGAAGTGGGCCATGTCGACCCACAGGTAGGCGCCTACCTCATCGGCGATCTCGCGGAACCGCGCGAAGTCCAGCTGACGGGGGTAGGCCGACCATCCCGCGATGATGACCTTGGGCTTGTGCTCCACGGCCAGGCGCCGCACCTCGTCCATGTCGATCAGCGAGGTCTCGGGGTCGACGCCGTAGGCGACGATGTCGAACAGCCGCCCCGAGAAGTTGATCTTCATCCCGTGCGTGAGGTGACCGCCCTGATCCAGTGCGAGGCCGAGGAGGGTGTCGCCCGGGCGGGCGATGGCGTGCAGCACCGCCGCATTCGCCGTGGCGCCCGAGTGCGGCTGAACGTTCGCGAACCCGGCTCCGAACAGCGCCTTGGCGCGCTCGATCGCGAGCTCCTCGGCGACGTCGACGACCTCGCAGCCGCCGTAATAGCGACGGCCGGGGTATCCCTCGGCGTACTTGTTGGTCAGCACCGAGCCCTGCGACTGAAGCACCGAGACGGGCACGAAGTTCTCGGACGCGATCATCTCGAGGAAGCCCCGCTGGCGGTCGAGCTCGCGCTCGAGCACATCGGCGATCTCGGGATCGACCTCGGCGAGAGGGGCGGTGAAGATCGGATCGGACACAGCGGTCTCCTTCCACAGCGGCGGATCGGACATCGGCCCAGGCGTGCGGTCGGATGCTTCTGCGGACGGATGACTCCCGGTCGCTCCCCGGTGGTTGCCCACCTCAACGCCAGTCGCGACACCCCGAGCATAGTCGATCGCAGCCGATAGGCTGGTCGAGCACGCATTTGTAAAGGATCCTTACATGCCGGCGTTTCCTCCCCTCGTTCCGCTTCCGACATCGCTCCTCACCGTGGACGACGGGCCCTTCCTGCTGACAGCGCGCACCCCGCTGACCGCGGATCCGGATGCCGCGGCGGCGGCCCGCCGCATCCTCTCCGCCGCCACGGCACAGACCCTCGACCTGCCCGTCGACGCACGTCCCGCCTCCCCCGCGCTCACTCTCGCGCACGCCTCGGACATCGGGGCGGGCGGCGCCTATCGTCTGGTCGCCGCCGACACCGGCGTCGAGATCTCCGCCGCCGACGCGGTCGGCCTCGCCGCGGGTCTGCACACCCTCAGCCAGCTGCTGAGGCCCGCCGCCGACGGGTGGGCCGTCCCCGCGGTCCGGATCGAGGATGCGCCCCGCTTCGCGCACCGCGGACTCATGCTCGACGTCGCCCGTCACTTCTTCCCGGTGGCGGACGTGTGCGCCGTCATCGACCGAGCGGCGAGCCTGAAGCTCACCCATCTGCACCTGCACCTGACCGACGACCAGGGCTGGCGTCTGCACCTGCGCTCCCACCCGTCGCTCACCGCCGCCGGCGGCGGCTCCGCGATCGGCGGCGGCCCCGGGGGCTTCTACACCCGCGAGGACTACCAGGAGATCGTCGCGTACGCCGCCGCCCGGCACCTCACCGTCGTCCCCGAGATCGACCTGCCCGGGCACACGCACGCCGTCGGTCTCGCCTACCCCCGGCTCGCCGCCGATCCGGTGGTCACCCCCGACCTCGCCGCCGAAGCCGCGGGCCGCGGCGAAGCCCTCCCCGTGGCGGGCGAGCCCTACACCGGGCTGGGCGTGGGGTTCTCCTCACTCAGACTTGACGACGAGGCGACGTTCGAGTTCGTCGCCGACGTCCTCGGCGAGCTCGCCCACCTGACGCCCGGGCCCTACCTCCACGTGGGCGGCGATGAGGCGTTCGGCACCGACCCAGACCAGTACGACGCCTTCCTCTCCCGCGTCACGCAGCTCGTCGCCGACCTCGGCAAGGTGCCGGTGACCTGGCACGACGCCGGACGCGCCGACCTCGCCCCCGAGACCGTCGGACAGTACTGGGGACTCACCACCCCCGACGCCGAGAGCGCGGATGCCGCCCGAGCGTTCGTGCGCCGCGCGAGCGGCGTCATCCTCTCCCCCGCCGACGCGGTCT
The DNA here is from genome assembly GCF_034421375.1 of Microbacterium invictum. Lineage (NCBI taxonomy): Bacteria > Bacillati > Actinomycetota > Actinomycetes > Micrococcales > Microbacteriaceae > Microbacterium > Microbacterium invictum. Next base: position 2,663,508 of record NZ_CP139779.1, read on the forward strand.
ACCTCGACATGAAGTACGACCACGACACCCCTCGCGGCCTCACCTGGGCGAATGGCCCGACGAGCGTCCGTCGCGCCTACGAATGGGATCCGGCGTCGATCATCGAGGGGATCGCCGACGACGACATCGTCGGCGTCGAGGCGGCCGTGTGGACCGAGACCATCGAGGACCTCGCCGGCCTCGACACCATGATGTTCCCCCGTCTGGCCGCCGTGGCCGAGGCGGCCTGGTCGGCCCCTCTCGGGTTCTCCCCCGACCGCACCTGGGAGTCGTTCCGGCAGCGCGTCGGCGGCCTCGCCCCGCTCTGGCGCCGACAGGGGATCGCGTTCCACGCCGACGGCGAGATCCCGTGGGCGGGGGCGTGATCGTCCTCACCCGAGCTGCGGCGAGCGCGCCTCCCAGGTGAGCGGTGCGACGTGCAGCATCCGGTAGGTGTACGAGGAATCCCACCCGTGGAACAGCAGCCATGAATCACCGTCCGGCCCGGTGACGACGTCCTGTCCGCCGGGACCTCTGACCTTCTCGTCGAGCGATTCCGTCGAGATCCACGGACCCTCAGCCTTCTGCCACGGGCCTTCGAGGGTATCGGCCACGGCGTAGCCGATGGCGTACTCGTCCCCGCCGTAGGAGTTCGCCGAGTACAGCATCGTGAAGCCGCCCTCGTCGTGCGCGACGACGGTCGGCGCCTCGATGAGGTCACCCTCCCATTCCTGGTCCTGCTTGATCATCCGGGCGGGCTCACCGGCGAGCCCAAGACCGTCGGGCGTGAGAGGCGCCGTCTGAAGCCAGGTGTCGACGCCGATGGCATTCCCGTCGTTCTTCCAGATCAGGTGCCAGTCACCGTCGACCTGAATGGTCGACGCATCGATCGCGCCGCCTTCATCGGGCGGGCAGATCAGCATCTCCTCACCCTGCACGGTGAAAGGCCCAAGAGGGTCGTCTGCGACCGCGACCCCGATGCACTGGTAGGTCGGCCGGAAGTTCGTCGCAGTGAAGTACATGACGAATCGACCCGGCGAGATCTCCGTCACCTCGGGAGCCCACGTCTTCCCGGGGATGATCCACGAAGGCAGGTCGGGAAGCGCGTCTTCCCGCAACTCCCACGAGCGCAGGTCATCGGAGGTCGCGACCGGCACATTCCTGCGGTTTCCGTCGGAGGAGTACGCCACGTAGCCACCGTCCACCTCCAGAACATCGGGATCGGCGAAGTCCTCACGGAGGACTGGCTCGAGGGTCGGCGCAGCCGCGCAGCCACTCGCCATGACGACCAGGGCGAAACAGAGAGCCGAACCGGCGACGCCGCGTCGTCGCGTCATCCCTTAATCCCCGACTGCGAGACTCCCTCGACGATGAAGCGCTGGAGAGCGATGAACAGCAGGATGACGGGCGCGCTGGCAATCACGGCTCCGGCCATGAGGAGGTCGTAGCGCACCGCGTTCGCCGACTGCAGAGTCGACAGGCCGGCGGGAAGTGTCTGCACGTCTGGGCTGAAGAGCACGTAGACGGGCCAGAGGAAGTCGTTCCAGTTGGTTAGCAGCGCGAGCAGCCCCAGAGTGGCCAGCGCCGGCTTGGCCAGGGGCAGCACCACGCTCACGAACGTGCGGAAGCGATTGGCCCCGTCCAGTCGCGACGCCTCCTCCAGCTCCACCGGTATCGAGAGGAAGAACTGCCTCATGAGGAATACTCCGAACGCGCCGGCGGCCGTGGGCACGATGACGGCGATGAGGGAGTTCAGCCAACCCAGCTCGCTCACGATCAGATAGTTCGGGATGACGAGGATCACCGGAGGCACCAGGAGCGTGGCGATGATGGCGCCGAAGACGAGGTTCTTGCCGCGGAACTGCATGCGAGCCAGCGGGTATGCGGCGAGCGATGCCGTGATCACGACCAGGACCGAGTTCGCCACGGCAGCAGTGACACTGTTGAGAAACCACGTGAACACCGGCGTCGACGCCGATCCGAGGATCGTCTGGTACGCCTGGAGAGTCCACTCTTCGGGGATCCAGCTCGGCGGGACGCTCGTGGCATCCGCTCGCGTCTTGAACGAGGTGACGAGCATGAACACCAACGGGCTGATGAACACGAGCGCGATCGCGATCAGTGCGATCATGCGGAGGATGCCGCGGACCCGCTGCCCCGGGCTCAGCGAGCGACGCTTCGGGACGGCGTCCACGGGCGTCGGGGATGTGGCTGTCGCGCCAGCGGGCGCGGGTCGTACAGTGGTCATTTGCGCGCCCCCCTGCGCTCACGGAACAGCCAGAACACCACGACGCTCAAGCCGATGAGAAAGAGCGTCAGGATGTAGCTCATCGCCGCGGCATCGCCCATCTGGAAGTTCCGCAGTCCGGTTTCGGCGATCTGGTAGATCGCCGTCCGCGTCTCGCGCCCGGGCCCGCCCTGGGTCATCAGATAGGACTGTCCGAACATGTTCGCCGAGGCGATCAGAGTGTTGATGGTGACGAAGGTCAGGATGGGGCGAAGCCCCGGCAGAGTCACGTTGAGAAACTGCTGCCAGCGGCCGGCACCGTCCATGCGGGCCGCCTCGTAGAGCTCTACCGGGATGTCCTGCAACGCGGCGAGGTAGATGATCGCGTTGAACCCGAGTGTCCACCACACCGTGACGCCGACGAGCGCTACCCAGGCCGCCGGGGTGGAGGTCAACCACGCCGTGTCGTCGGGAAGACCGAGCAGACCCAGGTAGTAATTGACCAGCCCGATGTTGTTGTCGAGCAGGTACCGCCACAGGACCGCCACGACCGCGACGCCCAGCACGTAGGGCGCGAAGTACACCGCGCGGAAGAAGTTCCGGCCGGGGAACTTCGCGTTCATGAGCAGCGCGACGAGGAGCGGGATGACGAGCAGGAACGGAACGCTCGACACGGTGAAGATCGCCGTGGCCTGCATCGCCTGCCAGAAGATGCCCGACGTCGTCGACCCGGGTGTGAACAGGTCGATGTAGTTGTCCAGCCCCACGAACGGCTTCAACGGCAGGGTGTAATCCCACTGATGCAGACTCATCCAGAGGCCGAGTACGACCGGGATGATGACGAACCCCGTGAAGAGCAGCAGATAGGGCGCGAGGAAAAGCCACGGCGTCGCGCGACCATGGTCGCGCAGCCGCCGCGCGGGGGCACTCGTCTCGGCGAGTGCGCCCGCGCGGGTGGGAAGCGTCGTCTGACTCATTGCCCGAAGGTGGCCAGGTTCTCTTCCATCAGCTGTGTCGCGCGGCCCTGCGCTTCCTCGAGCACCTCGGCCGGCTCACCGGCGCCGAGGACGCCGTCTGCGACAGCGACCTCAAGCGTCTCGGTGGTCACCGTTCCGATGCCGGGCGCCGTCGGCGTGAATCGCATGCTGTCCAGCGCCTCGGCGATGGGCGCCTGAGGCATGCCCTCCAGCGCCCCACTGTCGAGGACCGATTGGCGGGCAGGGATCATGGCCGCCCCGGCCCAGTCCTCGGAGTGCTCACTCATCCAGGCGATGAAGACCTTCGCGGCGTTCATGCGATTCTCGTCGTCCTGACGCGGCAGGAAGAACTGGTGCGATGATGCCCAGGTGGACTCCTGGCCGCCGATGTTCGGGACGGGAGCGCCGGCATAGGGCAGGCCAGACTCCTCAAGGTCGTTGAACTGCCAGATCCCGTCCCACGTGATGGACGTCTCGCCGTTCTTGAAGGCGACGTACTGCGCGTCGATCGCCACATCCTCCGGGCTGTATCCCTCATCGATGATGCCGCGCATCCAGTCCAGCGCCTGAACTCCCGACTCATCGGCGAATGTCGCCTCCGACCCGTCCTGCGCGTAGGGCTCGCCCCCGAACTGCCAGTCGAGGGTCATGAACATCAGGTGCCCGGGCCACCGCGCAGGCATCCAGAACGGCGTGTCATATCCGGCTGCCTGAAGCGCGTCGAGGGCCGCCATGAACGATGCCTCGTCGGTGGGGGCCTCCGTGATGCCTGCCGCGGCGAAGTGCTCGGTGTTGTAGTACATCGCCAGGGAGTGCACATCGAGCGGGATTCCGTACCGCTGACCGTCGTACTCGCCGGCTTCCCACACCGTCTCGGTGAAGTCGTCACCAGTCAAGCCGAGCTCATCGACCATGTCATCGAGGGGAAGGATGACCTGCCGTGCGGCGTTGGATCCGAGTTGGTCGAAGTGCATCACGCCGACGTCGGGGCCCTCGCCGGCGGTCACGGCGGCGGGCAGGCGCTGATAGAAGTCGGCCCACTGCATCGTGTTGGACTCGACCGTGATGTTGTCGTGCTCCTCGTTGAACTGGTCAACCATCTGCTGCATGAACGGTCCATCGCCGCCGGTGAACCCGTTCCAGAACGACAGCGTCACCTCCGGTCCGTCGTACTCGCCGGTGAAGTCCCCGCCCGATGACGGCGCACCGCCACCGCAGGCGCTCAACACCAGCGCGGTCGCCAGCATCGCTGAGGCGGTGAGCACCGCCCGGCCCTGTGCTCGTCGGTGTGGCCTTGTCATGGAGTCCTCCTCGTTGAAAACACGTCGCGCGGCTCAGCTGTGGGTGCCACGATGAACGCCACTGTACAGCGCTGTAAATTTTTCCGCTAGACCAGTGCGCGAAGGGTGGACCCTAGGATGGCGACGAAAGGGGGCCGCGTGAAGCGAGTTCGTCTGATCGACGTGGCAGAGCGCGCCGGCGTGTCCATGAAGACCGTCTCCAACGTCATCCATGACTACCCGCACGTCGCGCCGGCGCTGCGAGCCCGTGTGCAGGCCGCCATCGACGAACTCGGCTATCGACCGAATTTGACTGCTCGGCGCCTCGCGACGGGACGCACCGGAATGATCGCCCTTGCGATACCCGAGATCGATCATCCGTATTTCTCGGAGCTCTCACGGCGCATCGCCGAAGAAGCCACGGGCCTCGGCTATCGAGTGATCTTCGAGCAGACCCTCAGCGACGCCTCGGCCGAGCGCGCCGTGCTCCACGATCGCGAAGCCGGCCTGGTCGATGGCGTCATCTTCCATCCGGTTCAGATGGGCACCATGGAAATTGCGAGGCTGGCGCCGGACGTGCCCCTGGTGCTGCTCGGGGAGGCCGCGATGCCGGTCACGACGGACCACGTCATGATCGACAACGTCGCCGCCGCCGCAGACGGGGTGGACCTGCTCCTCACCGCGGGTCGCCGACGGATCGCCTTCCTCGGCACGGTCCGCGACGACATCACGGGCTCGACCGGCCAGAGACTGCTCGGCTACCAGGATCGCCTCATCGCCGCGGGGATCCGTCCCGACCCCTGGCTCATCCTGCCCGTCGACGGCTTCTCGATCGAAGACAGCCGCGTCGCACTCCTGCGCGCCATCGACCGCGGCGTCGATTTCGATGCCGTGCTCTGCCGAGACGACAAGTTCGCCATCGGCGCCCTCAAAGCTCTCGCGACCGCCGGGCGCTCCGTCCCGGCAGAGGTGGCCGTCCTCGGGTGGGACGACACGCATCTGGCCAGTTACAGCTCCCCGGCTCTGACCTCGATCGCACCGGACAAGCACGCGCTCGCGCAAACGGCGCTGGGGCTGCTGGTCGAGAGGATCGAAGGGCACAAGGGCGTCGGTCGTCATCGCATCGTCCCTCATTCGATCTCCGTCCGCGAGACGACCCCCGGGTGACGAGCGCGGCTTTACAGCGCTAGAAACCTAGGCCATGATGTCGTCATGGCCGAAGACGTCTTCTCCCGACCGAGCCGCCAGGACGGCACCTATCCGCGACCGCAGCTCGTCCGACCTGCGTGGCACAGCCTCGATGGCACGTGGGGATTCGAGTACGACGACGGCGACGAAGGCCTGACCGGGTCGTGGAACGAGCCGGGCCGACCCACGGTCCGCACGATCACCGTGCCGTATCCCCCGGAGTCCGCGCTCTCCGGCGTCGGCGACACCGGCCACCACCCGGTCGTCTGGTACCGCCGCGATATCGCTGAGGAGGACCTCGCGGCCGCGGCGTGGAAGCCCGGTCGCCGCCTTCTCCTCCACTTTGGCGCCGTCGACTACCGGGCCTCGGTCTGGGCCGACGGTCGACTGATCGGAATTCACGAGGGCGGTCACACACCGTTCAGCTTCGATGTCACCGCAGCGGCACAGCTCGGTCCGTTCGAGATCGTGGTGCGCGCCGAGGACGATCCCGACGACCTGGAGCAGCCGCGCGGCAAGCAGGATTGGCTCCCCGATCCGCACGTCATCTGGTACCACCGCACGACCGGTATCTGGCAGACCGTCTGGCTCGAGGCCGTTCCTCCCCTTCACGTGACACACCTCGCCTGGGAGACCAACCTGGTCGCCGGCACGGTGAGCGCCGACATCGAGTTGAGCGCCCGACCCCCGGCCGGCACCGAGATCGACATCGATCTCTCCTACGAGGGCACGGCACTCGCCCGGATCAGCGCGACGGCGACAGAACCTCGCAGCCGCGTCGTCGTCCCCCTATCGCCATTGACGAACGGGCAGGGGTACGAGACTCTGCTGTGGACCGTCGAGAATCCCCGCCTGGTCGACGCGCGGCTCACGGCGCGCTCGGCAGCAGGCATCGAAGATGCGGTGGCCTCATACTTCGGAATGCGCACCGTAGCCGTCGACGGCGCTCGCTTCCTCGTGAACGATCGCCCGGCGCCTATCGTCGCAGTGCTCGAACAGGGGTACTGGCCCCAATCCCATCTCGCTGCTCCGAGCGCCGAGGCTCTCCGGGAGGAAGTTCAGCTCATTAAGGACCTCGGCTTCTCCACCGCTCGGGTCCACCAGAAGATCGAGGATCCGCGGTTCCTGTACTGGGCGGATCGACTCGGTCTCATGGTGTGGGAGGAACTGCCGAGCGCGTACCGCTTCTCGACGACCTCCGTATCCCGGTTGACCAGGGAATGGACGGAGGCGATCGCCCGCGATCGATCGCACCCCTGCGTGGTCGCTTGGGTCCCCGTGAACGAGAGCTGGGGTGTGCAGCAGGTTGCGCACGACCCGCGACAGCGGGATTTCGTCCGCGCTCTGTTCCATCTGACCAGAGCACTCGACAGCACTCGCCCCGTGATCGCGAACGACGGCTGGGAGCACACGGACTCTTCGCTCCTGACCGTTCACGACTACGAGAACGACCCTGAGCTCCTCTCCGCCTCCTATCGTGATGAGGTCGCCGTCGCAGCGACACTCGCCGGCATCGGGCCCGCAGGGCGTCGGATGACTCTGCTCCCCCAGGATGAGGCCCCGCTCCTTCGTTCGGCACCTGTCGTGATCAGCGAGTTCGGCGGCGTCACCTACGCACCGGACGCCGAGATCGAGACGTGGGGATACGCCGTCGCCGAGTCGTCGGAAGACTTCGAGCGACGCCTGCGCGGAGTCTTCGGCGCCCTGCAGGCCAGCAAGGTCCTGGGGGGCTACTGCTACACGCAACTCACCGACACGCTTCAAGAGGCCAACGGTCTCGTGGACGAGAACCGGAGCCCGAAGCTGCCTGTCGAGGTGATCCGCTCCATCGTCAGGGGCGAGTCGTGATCGGTTCGTCCCCTCACCCGCCGTGACCGGCGTCGACGGGCGGCGGGTAAACTGGCCGGCGTGTCCGAGACCCCGAACGTGACGCCGCAGCAGCCGCAGTCCCCCACCGAGGGACGCCCCGCGGGCACCCGCGCGCCGCTGTCGGGAATCGACATCCTCGCCTTCCTGTGCGAGCTGTTCGCGTTCGTCTCGCTGGCCTTCTGGGGTTTCGTCGCCTGGCCCCTCCCCTGGAACATCGTCGCCGGCATCGGCGCCCCGGTGGGCGCGATCCTCATCTGGGCGCTGTTCGTCTCGCCGCGCGCCGTCTTCGCGGTGCACCCCTTCGTCCGGGCCTTCGTCGAGCTGCTCGTCTACGCCGCCGCCGTGGTCGCCTGGTGGGACCTCGGCGCGGTCTGGGTCGGCATCGTCTTCGGCGTGATCGCCGTGGCCGCCGGGGTGCTCGCCGGTCGACGGCAGCTGGCGTCGTGACCCACACGGCGCCCGGGGTGCTCGAGGCTCTCCGCGCCGCCCTGGGCGACCGGGTCGACGTGTCCGACGCCGCCCGTCACGCCGCCCGGGCCGACAAGTCCGGCCACGCCGCCGACGATCCGCCGCTGGCCGTCGTGCACGCCCGCGACGTCGCCGATGTGCAGACGACTCTCCGCCTCGCGAGCGAGACGGCCACCCCCGTCGTCCCCCAGGGGGCGCGCACGGGTCTGGCCGGCGGGGCGAACGCCGGCGCGGGTGAGATCGCGCTCTCGGTCCGCGGTATGGACCGCCTCCTCGAGGTGCGCGCCGACGACCTCATCGCCGTCGTCGAGCCGGGGATCCTCAACGCCGACCTGAACGCCGCCCTCGCCCCGCACGGGCTGTGGTGGGCCCCCGACCCGGCGAGCCGGGCGATCTCCACGGTCGGCGGCAACATCGCCACGGGGGCCGGCGGGCTCCTGTGCGCGAAGTACGGCGTCGTGCGCGACGCCGTCCTGGGGCTGGACGTCGTCCTGGCAGACGGGCGCCTCCTCTCCCTCGGGCACCGCACCGTGAAGGGGGTCACGGGCCTCGACCTCACCTCGCTCTTCATCGGCTCGGAAGGCACCCTCGGGGTCATCGTGGGTGCGACGCTGAAGCTCCGGCGTCTCACGACGGGCGACGTGTGCACGATCGCCGCCACCTTCCCCACCGTGCGCGCGGCCGCCGGCGGCTCGGCCGCGGTGACCGCGGCGGGCGTCCAGCCGGCGATCATGGAGCTGATGGATGCCGCCTCGCTCGCCGCCGTCCACGCGCTGCTCGGCCTTCCCGATCCGACCCCCGGCGCCGCGCAGCTGACGATCCAGACCGACGGCGCCGCCGCGCGCACCGAGGCCGAGCAGATCGCCGCGATCCTCACCGCGGCGGGCGGCTCCGTCGCGCTCTCGCACGATCGCGAGGAGGGCGAGCGGCTGCTCGCGATCCGCCGCTCCATGCACCCGGCGATGGAGAGCCTCGGCACGACCCTCATCGAGGACGTCTCGGTGCCCCGCAGCGCCCTGCCGGCGATGTTCGACGAGATCGCCCGCATCGAGCGGGACTACGGCATGACGATCCCGACCGTCGCCCACGCCGGCGACGGGAACCTCCATCCGAACTTCATCTACCCGGGCCCCGGAGAGGTTCCCGCCGAGGTGTGGGCGGCCGCCGACGAGCTCTTCCGTGCGGCGCTGCGGCTGGGCGGCACCCTCACCGGCGAGCACGGCGTCGGGGTGCTCAAGCGACGCTGGCTCGCCGACGAGCTCGGCGACGATCAGTGGCGGATCCAGCACGAGATCGCCCGCGTGTTCGACCCGAAGGGGATCCTCAATCCCGGCAAAGTGTTCGCGTGACCGGCGTCTCGCCCGAGATCCGCGTCAGCGCAGGGGTGGTGACGGATGCCGCGGGGCGGGCGCTCCTGGTGCGCAAGACCGGCACGCGGCTGTTCATGAACCCCGGCGGCAAGCCCGAACCCGGTGAGAACGCCGCGGAGACCCTCGTGCGCGAGCTTCACGAAGAGCTCGGACTCACCGTCACCGCCGCGTCCCTGCATCCGCTCGGAACCTTCCGCACCGCTGCAGCCAACGAACCCGGACACGACGTCGTCGCCGACGCGTTCCGGCTCGAGATCGATCCGGCCGCCGCCGCGCCCCGCTCCGAGATCGCCGAGGCCCGCTGGATCAGGCCCGAGGATGCCGCCGCGACACCGCTCGCTCCGCTGTGCGTCGTGCTCCTGCCCCTCGTCTGGGGCGCGGACTACAGGCCCTGAGCGTCGGGCTTGTTCTCCCAGGCGTACCGGTAGTACTCGGCCAGTCGCAGCTGCGACGCCGCCGCCTCATCCACGACGACCGTGGCATGCGGGTGCAGCTGGATCGCCGAGGCCGGCAGCGACGCCGTCAGCGGACCCTCGACGGCCCCCGCGACGGCCGCGGCCTTGCCCCCACCGAACGCGAGCAGGACGAGGTGCCGCGCACGCAGGATCGTCCCGAGCCCCTGGGTGATGCAGTGGCGCGGCACGTCGTCGGGGCTCGGGAAGAATCGCGCGTTGTCGCGGCGGGTCTGGGCGGTCAGGGTCTTCACCCGGGTCCGCGACGCGAAGGACGAGCCGGGCTCGTTGAACCCGAGATGGCCGTCGGTGCCGATGCCGAGGATCTGCAGATCGACGCCGCCGGCGTCCTCGATCGCCCGCTCGTACTCCTCCCCCGCGACGGCGATCCGCGCGGGGTCGCCGTCGGGTACGTGGACGAGTGACGGATCGAGGCCGAGCGGTTCGACGACCTCGCGGCCGATGACCGACGCGTAGCTCTCGGGGTGGTCCGGTGCGAGCCCGACGTACTCGTCGAGTGCGAAGCCCCGTATGCCGGAGAGGTCGACCCCTGCAGTCTTCTCGCGCAGCGCCCGGTAGACCGGGAGAGGCGTCGAGCCCGTGGCGAGCCCCAGAACGGTCCGGGGATTCTCACCGATGAGCCGGAGGATCTCGGCGGCGACGAGGGCGCCGGCGGCGTCGGCGCTTTCGACGATGACGACCTCAGCCAACGCTCAGCACCTCCTCGCCCCGCTCGGCGCCCAGCAGAGCCGCACCGAGCGCGGCGGCCGGCGAGCCGGCCGGAAGCAGTTCGATCCGCTCGTCGAGGTGCAGCGACCGCAGGAACGGCGAGGTCTCGCCGCTTCGCCGGAGCGCCGCACGCACCGGCGCGACGAGCCGGTCGCCAAGAGCGGTGAGCCCACCGCCGAGCACGACGACGTCGACGTCGGCGGTGAGGACCAGCACGCGCACGGCCGCCGCCACACCGCGCACGAGGTCGTCGCGCAGCGCGCCGGCCAGGGCGCGGTCGGCGCCGTCGACTCCCCCGGCCTCGGCGGCGTCGAAGACCTCGGCGACCGGGAGCGCGGCGGGTCGTCCCCACCGTTCGGCGATGGCGCGTCCTCCGGCGAGCGCTTCGATGCACCCGCGTTGACCGCACCGGCACCGTGGGCCTGCGGGATCGACGCTGAGGTGCCCGATCTCGCCGGCCGCACCGCGCGCGCCACGCCAGACGGCACCGCCGGTGACCAGTCCCGCCGCCACGCCGGTGCCGAGGTTGAGGTACGCCAGCCCCGGCTCCACGCCGCCGGGCGCGGGAGAGGGCGCGGAGACTCGGAGCACGGCAGCACCCAGGGCTGCGGCCTTGACGTCGTTCTCGACGTCGACCGGCACGCCGAGGGTGGCGCCGAGGATCGCGGCGACATCGAGCGAGCGCACCCCGAGGTTGACCGCGTGCGAGACGACGCCCGATCCGGGGACGATCTGCCCCGGCATCCCGATCCCAACCGAGGTGGCACGACCGCCGGATCGCGCCGCGACCTCATCGACCGCGGCGAGGATCGACGCGATCACACCGTCGGGCCCGAGGGTGGTGGGGCGGCGGACCCGTGCGACGACGCCTCCGGCGTCATCCAGGGCCACCGCCTCGGTCTTGGTGCCCCCGACATCCAGTCCGACCCGCATCAGCCCTTCACCGCCCCCGACACCAGGCCCGAGGTCATCCGGCTCTGCACGATCAGGAAGAACACCACCACGGGGATCGACACGAGCGTCGACCCCGCCATGAGCTCGGCCCAGTTGATGCCGCCGTTGGGGTCGAGGAACGTGCGCAGCCACACCGGCAGAGTCATCGCCTCGGGGCGCGGGTTGAGCACGAGGGCGAAGACGAACTCGTTCCAGGCCTGGATGAACCCGAACACGCCGGTGGCGACGAGGCCGGGCGCGAGGAGCGGGAAGGTCACGCGCCAGAACGCCTGCGACCGGCTCAGACCGTCGATCATCGCCGCTTCCTCGAGTTCGATCGGCACGCCGTTGACGAACCCGCGGAGGGTCCAGATCGTGAAGGGCAGCACGGTGGCGAGGTAGACCGCGGTGAGACCGATGACGGTGTTGAGCAGCTGCCACCCGTCGATGAGACGGAACACCGAGATGATGAGCGCCTCGGCGGGGATCATCTGGATGATGAGGATCGTCACGATGAACGCCGCGCGGCTGCGGAACCGGAACCGGGTGACGGCGAGCGCGGCGAGGAACGCGAAGACCAGCGAGACGGCCACCGTGAGAAGGGTCACCGCGAGGGAGTTCCCGAGCGCGGGGAGGAACGGCGCGCGGTCGTGGTCGAAGATCACACCGAGGTAGTTGTCGAAGGTGAGGTTCTCGGGCCACAGACGCAGCGTGCTCCCGCGCACCTGGCCGTTCGGCTGCAGCGAGGTGTTGACCATCCAGTACACCGGGAACACCGAGCAGGCGAAGACGAAGAGGCCGGCCAGGGCGGCGAGAACGGATCCGACGCGGCGGCGCAGCCGCGGCGAGCCGAGGCGCCGGGAGGGGGTGAGCGTTGTCACAGCGACTCCTCCCGGAGGTTTCGTCGGACGTAGAAGATCGACAGGGCCACCAGCAGCAGGACGACGATCACCGAGATCGCCCCGCCCACGCCGAAGTCGCCGGCACCGAGCGAGACCCGGTAGATGTACACGCCGAGGGTGTTGGTCTGCTCGGCGAGGCCCCCGATCGACTGCAGGGCGTAGATCTGCGTGAACACCCGCAGGTCCCAGATCACCTGCAGGATCGTCACGACGACGAGGATCGGGCGGATGAAGGGGACCACCACGAGGAAGAAGCGCTGGGCGGCCCCCGCGCCGTCGAGCTGCGCGGCCTCGAGCACCTCGTCGGGCACCTGGGTGAGACCGGCGTAGACCGTGAACGCGACGAAGGGGATCGCGCCCCAGACGATGATGATGGTCGCGACGAAAAAGAAGCTGAGCGGCTCGATGAGCCACGAGTGCCCGGCGAACTGCGTGAGACCGAACACCTGGGAGAGCACCTGGTTCAGCACCCCGTACTGGGTGTCGAAGATCCAGCCCCAGACGATCGTCGCCGACAGCGGCGGCATTGCCCAGGCCAGCAGCAGCCCGACCGAGACGAGGGTGCGGATGACGGCGCCGAGGCGCCGCATGAGGAGGGCGATGAGGATGCCGAGCGTCATCGTCGCCACGACGCACACCGCCGCGAACACCAGCGACCGGGCGAGCACCTGCCAGAACTGCGGATCGGTGAGGATGCCGATGTAGTTGGCCAGGCCGATGAACTCCGGCGGGGCGCCGAAGACCTGGGCGCGGCCGAACTCCTGGAACGACATGATGACCAGCTGCACGAGTGGCCACCCGGTGATCGCGGCGAGCACGATCAGCGCCGGCGTCAGGAGGGCGTACGGGGTCAGGGTGCCGGGGCGGAGTGTGCGGCGCCGGCCGGTGCTCGGCGGCGGAGTCGGGGCGACGAGTCGTTCGCCGTCGACGGCGCTGACCGCAGGGCTGACGTCGCTGCGAAGCGTCGACATGGCTGATCTCCGTGAGGGTCGTGGGCGAGCGAGGCGTGGTCTCCGGGCCGGCGGGGCGAGGACCGCCGGCCCGGACGGGCGGGGTCAGCCGTTGAGGATGTCCTCGATCTGGGTGTCCACCTCGGCGGCCAGGGCCGCGACGTCGCCTCCCTGCGCGATGGTGACGAAGAAGTCCTCCAGCACGCGGGATGCTTCCACCTCGGCCCAGTTCGGTGACGCGGGCGTCAGCTTGGCGTTGCTCGCCGCTTCGGCGAAGGCGGCGGCCTCGGGGGTGTCGCCGAGGGTGGAGGCTAGGGACTTCTTCGCCGGGATGAGTCCGTTCTCACCGTAGATGGTCTGGAACTCATCCGAGAGGATGATCGCCAGCGCCTCCTTCGCGAGGTCGGGGTTGGCCGAATTCGCCGAGATGCCGATGTTCGAGCCGCCCGCGAAGACCTGCGCCGGCCCGCCGTCCATGCCGGGAAGGGCGTAGACCAGCGGTGCCGCCGGGGGGTTCTCGGTCTCGCAGGCGCTGGCGAGGCCGAGGGCCCAGTTGGGTGCCGAGAACTGGATCGCCGCCCCCTCGCAATACGGGGTCCACGGCTCGGCGTTGTCGCCGTCCTTCGGTGCGACCGACGCGGTCGTCATCAGCTCCTGCACCTGCAGCAGGCCCGCGACGGACTCGTCGGAGCTCAGCTGCGCGTCCCATTCGCCGCCCGACTCGACGGCGATCTCGCCGCCGTTCTCCCAGATGAAGGGAAGGGCGTTGTACCAGTCCTGCCCGGCGAAGTAGACGCCCGACTTGCCGGGGTTCGCCTCGGCGAGGGCGGTGGCCGAGGCGACGTAGTCGTCGAGGGTCGCGGGGGCCTCGGTGACCAGCGCCGGGTCGGCGAAGACCACACGGGCACCGGAGTACAGCGGCGGCGCGTAGAACGCCCCGTCGTACGAGCCCGCCTCGACGAAGCCGGGCAGCAGGTCGTCGCCACCGAGGGCCTCGTATTCGTCGCTGAGGTCGAGGAGGGCGCCGACCGAGGTGAAAGCGGGGGCCTGGGTGTTGCCGAACTCGACGATGTCGGGGCTGTCCGAGCTCGAGAGGCTGGTGGTCAGCTTGTCGACGAGGCCCTCCCAGCTCTGCTCCTCGATCACGAGGGTCGAGCCGGGGTTGTCCGCCTCAAACGTCTCGACGAGGTAATCGCGGGCCTCCTGCGGCGTGTCGGCGCCGACCAGCCACACGCGGATCTCGGCGCCCTCGTCCGAGCCTGCCGAGCCCGTACCGCCGGCGCAGCCGGCGAGCACCACGGCGCCGACCCCGAGCAGGGCGGCGCTCACGAGCGTCTTCTTCATGGGATTCCTTCTTCTGGGTGGGGTCGGGAAGACCGACCGGGTGTGCGGGGAGGGGAAGGGAGTGAGCATCAGGAGACCCCGAGCTGGCCGGAGAGCACCATGACCGCGGCACCGCGCAGCACGATGTCCTGCCCGTGCGCGGTCATCCGGATGCGCACCCCCTCGTGGAAGGGAGCGAGGGTGCGCGCGCGAAGCGTGTCGAGGGTGGCCGAGGCCAGGGTCCCGTCGAGAAGTTCCGGGGGGCCCGAGAGGACGACCTCGGACAGATCGAGGGTGGCCACGACCGGGGCGAGCGCGATGCCGAGCCGCTCCCCCGCGTCGCGGAGCACGCCCGCGCGGGCATCGTCATCGGAGGCCGCCGCGAGACGCGCCGAGAGCGCGGGAACCGACAGCCAGGCTTCGAGGCAGCCGATCTTCCCGCACGCGCACGGCGGGCCCCCGTCGGTGCCGACGGTGACGTGGCCGATCTCGCCTGCCGCGAAGCGGGATCCCCGTAGGGGCGTGCCACCGGTGAGGAGACCGGCACCGACACCGCGACCGACCTTGACGAGCATCACATCGTCCGCGGCGCCGCCGAGGGTGTACTCGGCGAGGACTGCGGCGTTGGCGTCGTTGGCGACCAGCACCGGCAGTCCGAGCGCGTCGGTGAGAGCGCGCTCGAGGTCGAACCCCACCCAGCCGAAGTTCGGCGCGGCGAGGATCACCCCGTGCTCGTCCACGACTCCCGGGGTTCCGACGCCGACACCCAGGACCGGTGCGTGGGCGTCGGCGACGAGCGCCCGCGCCAGGGCGACCGCGGTGTCGACGACCTCGGATACCGCGGGGGGAACGGGCACTTCGTGCCGCGCGACGATCTCGCCGTCGAGGGTGAGCACGGCACCGAGGAAGGTCTCGCTGCCGGAGAGGTCGAGCCCGACGATGCGATGGCCCGCGCGGTCGAGATCGACGAGGATCGCGGGCTTTCCGGGCCCCGCAGCCTCTCGGGTGCCGAATTCGGCCAAGAGCCCGTCCGCGATGAGCTCGGACACCAGGTCGGAGATGGTCACACGCGTCAGCCGGGTCTCTCGGGCGAGATCGGCCCGACTCATCGCGCCCCCGTGGAAGAGCGTCTGCAGCACGAGCGACCGGTTGTGTTGACGCGCCTGCTCGGGCAGCACCTTCGCAGTCTGGCGGCGCCCGCGCAGCGGCAGGCTCTGCGTCGGAGAGGACGCGTCGCCGAGGGGAGGACGGGAGATGTCGACCGGGGGCATGTTTGTTAGTACACCTTACGAACTAAGTCGACCGCAACCCTCGCGCCGCATTTGCTCGGAGTCTTTACGAATTCGTGATGAACCGACTGACCTAGGGTGGAGGGCGACGAAGGAGGTCGCGATGCGATCGAAAGCCGCCATCGGCACCCTGAGCCTGCTCGCCGTGCTGGGCCTTGCCGGGTGCACCGGACTGCCCACCGCCGCTCCCGCGGAGGACACCGCCGCCTCCCAGGGCAGCTCCGACGAAGGCTCGTCGGACGCCTCGGGCGACGGCGGGCAGACCACCGAGGACGCGTGCCTGCTGATCTCGGACAGCATCACCGAGGCGACCACCGAGTTCCAGGAGGCGTCCGCCGACGATCCGGGCGCCGTCGCCGAGGCGGCGCGTGCCGCCGCAGACAGCCTCGCGTCCGCGGCCTCGCAGGTGACTAACGACGAGATCGCGGCCCTGCTGCCGGAGCTGCAGGACATGTTCACCCAGACGGCCGAGGTGATGGACGCCGTGGCCGGCGGGGACGTCTCGCAGATCGGCGATGCCGCCGAGATCGGCGAATCGTTCCAGGTGACGGTGACGAAGTTCCAGGAGCTCTGCGCGCCCTGAGCTCCTCGGCTCCCGGGTCGTGATAAGACCGTTGCCCTGGCCGGCCGCGGCGTCCCTTAGCATGTAACGACGACACTGACGCAGTCGGGGGGACCGCGTGACTGACCTTGTGACCCGGCCGAACGCCGACGGGCCCGCGGACTCGCAGCCGACGGCCGACGATTCGGCGCAGCTCCCGGCAGCCGCTGCCACGGCCACGCCGGCCTCGGACGTTCCCGCCGGCGACGCGCCGGTCTACGCCTGGGCTCCGGTCGAACCGGCTCCCAAGAAGCGTCGCTGGGGCCTGTGGATCGGCGTGACGGCGGCCGCTGCGGCGATCGGCATGGTCGCGGCATCCGTCTTCCTCATCGCCCCGGGCACGGCTGTCGCCGGTGTCCCCGTCGGGTTCCTGACCCCCGGCGCCGCCGCCGCCGCCATCGAGACCCGTCTCGCCGAGACGACGGTCGTCCTCACCGGCCCCGGCGGCGACGCCGAGCTGACCGGCGCGGACCTGGGTGCCACCGTCGATGCGCAGGCCCTCGCCGAGACCGCTTTCGCCGAGCACCCGATGTGGAATCCCACCGGATGGTTCCCCTCCCCGATGGACGCCGAGGTGCAGATCGACCCGGTCCTGGCCGCCGACGCGCTGCTGGCTGCGGCCCCCGACCTCTCGGTCGCACCCGCCGACGCGACCGTCGCCTTCGACGCCGCCTCTGCGAGCTACCAGGTCACGCCCGCGGTCCCTGGCGAAGGCATCGACGCCGAGGCGGTGCGCCAGAGCCTGCAGGACGCCTTCCTCGCGGGACAGCAGCGCATCGAGGTCGAGCCGACGCTCGCCGCCGTCGACGCCGAGACCACAACGACGATCGCCGAGGCGACCGCCTCGCGCCTGAACGCGATGCTCGACACCGCCGGGTTCTACATCGGCGAGGAGCGGACCGTGCCGCTCGACCGCGCGGTCGTGGCCTCCTGGATCACGCTCGGTGACGGCGACCGCGGCACGATCTCGGTCGAGGTCGACCAGGCGGGCATCCAGTCGGTCATCGACACGCTCCCGGGCCTGGTGAACCGCGAGGCGGTCAACGCCACCGTCATCACGAACAAGGCGGGCACCGTCCTGCGCGAAGACGTCACCGGCGTGAACGGTCGCGCCCTCGAGGGCACCGACGGCCTCGCCGCGGACGCGGCCACGCAGCTCGCGGCCGGCGACGGCGTCATCGAGCTCGCGGTGGCAGAGACCCCCTTCACCACGGTCGCGCTCGCCCGGTCGGTCGAGGTCGATCTCAGCGCGCAGCAGGCCTACCTGTTCGAGAACGGCACGATGGTGGAGTCGTTCACGATCTCGTCGGGAACGGCCGCCACCCCCACCCCGACGGGCAACTTCACCGTCTTCGCATACACGCGGGTGCAGGACATGGGCGCGCTCTGCTACAACCCGAACGCGGTCAACAGCTACTGCACCGAGGACGTGCCCTACATCACCTGGTTCGCGCCCGACATCGCCTTCCACGGGGCGTCGAACTTCCGCTCCTCGCTCGGGTACCCGCAGAGCCACGGCTGCGTGAACATGTGGGATGACGCGGCACGCTTCATCTACGAGTGGACCGCCACGGGCACCGAGGTCAGCGTCTACTCCTGAGGCGCGACGCGCGGCACCGGGAGGGCGCTACGCTGACCCGGTGCCCCGCTTCGACCTGAGCCCCGCCGACCTGTCGACCTACCACCCGGACGTTGCCGAACCGGCCGACTTCGACGACTTCTGGACGGGGACGATCGGCGCCGCCCGTGCCGCGGGCGGCGAGGTGGTCGTCATCCCCGTCGCCACGCCGCTCACCCTCGTGGACACGTACGACGTGACCTTCCCCGGTTTCGCCGGCGACCCCGTGAAGGCGTGGTTGTGGGTTCCGCGGGGCGCGGACGGTCCGCTTCCCGCCGTCGTGGAGTTCAACGGCTACGGGGGCGGCCGAGGCCTCCCCCACGAGCGACTGTCCTGGGCGAACGCGGGGTACGCCCACCTGTTCATGGACACGCGCGGGCAGGGAAGCGGCTGGGGCTCGGGCGGAGAGACATCCGACCCGCACGGGTCGGGTCCCGCGGCATCCGGCTTCATGACCCGCGGTATCGACGACCCCGCCACCTACTACTATCGGCGGCTGTTCACCGACGGCGTCCGCGCCGTCGACGCGGTGCGCGGGCTCCCCCAGGTCGACCCGGACCGCGTCGCCGTCACCGGCGGCAGCCAGGGCGGCGGGATCGCGATCGCGGTCGCCGGGCTCGTCGAGGGCCTTCGGGCCGTGATGCCCGACGTCCCCTTCCTCTGCCACTTCGAGCGCGCCGTGGGCCTCACCGATGCCGATCCCTACCACGAGATCGTGCGCTACCTGCGGGTGCATCGCGGCGCCGAGGAGCGCGTCTTCCGCACCCTGTCGTACGTCGACGGTGTGAACTTCGCCGCGCGCATCTCGGCCCCCGCGCTGTTCTCGGCAGCCCTCCACGACATGATCTGCCCGCCGTCGACGGTGTTCGCCGCCTACAACCGCGTCCCGGTGGCCGACAAGGCCATCGAGGTGTACCCGTTCAACGAGCACGAGGGCGGGCAGTCCTACCAGTGGCTCGTGCAGGCGGCGTTCCTGCGCGAGCGACTGTAGGCTGCCCGCCCTCGTCGCACGGGGCGGATCGGGCCTCAGGCGATGCCGTCGATGATGGCGTTGAGCGTCGCCGACGGGCGCATCACCTGCGCGACCCGCTCGGGGTCGGGACGGTAGTAGCCGCCGATCTCGGCGGGCGACCCTTGGACGGCGATGAGCTCTTCGAGGATCTGCTGCTCGTTCTCGGCGAGCGCCTCGGCGATCGGGGCGAACGCGGCGGCGAGCTCGGGGTCGGCACTCTGGCCGGCGAGCTCCTGCGCCCAGTACAGGGCCAGGTAGTAGTGGCTCCCCCGGTTGTCGATGGTGCCGAGGGCGCGGCCCGGCGACTTGTCGTTCTCGAGGAACGTGCCCGTCGCGGCATCCAACGTATCCGCCAGGACCTGCGCCTTGACGTTGCCGGTGATGTCGGCGAGGTGCTCGAGCGATGCCGCAAGGGCGAAGAACTCGCCCAGCGAGTCCCAGCGGAGGTAGTTCTCGGCGACGAGCTGCTGCACGTGCTTGGGTGCCGAGCCGCCGGCGCCGGTCTCGAACAGGCCGCCGCCCGCGAGAAGCGGCACGATCGAGAGCATCTTGGCGCTCGTGCCGACCTCGAGGATGGGGAAGAGGTCGGTGAGGTAGTCGCGCAGCACGTTGCCGGTGACCGAGATGGTGTCCTCACCGCGACGCAGGCGGTCGAGCGAGTACTGCGTCGCCTCGGCGGGGGCGAGGATCTCGATCGTGAGGCCCTCGGTGTCGTGGTCGGCGAGGTAGGTGTTCACCTTCTCGACGAGGGTGGCGTCGTGGGCACGGGTCCGGTCCAGCCAGAAGACCGCCGGGGCACCGGTGACGCGGGCGCGGGTGACGGCGAGCTTTACCCAGTCGCGGATGGCGACATCCTTGGTCTGCATCGCCCGCCAGATGTCGCCGGGCTGCACCTCGTGCTCGATGAGCACGTCGCCGGAGGAGCTGACGACCTGCACCGTTCCCGCCGCCGCGATCTCGAAGGTCTTGTCGTGGCTGCCGTACTCCTCCGCGGCCTGGGCCATGAGCCCGACGTTGGGCACGGTGCCGATCGTCGCGGGGTCGAGGGGTCCGTGGGCGATGACGTCCTCGATGACCGTCTGGTAGACGCTCGCGTAGGACGAATCGGGGATGACGGCGAGCGTGTCGTCCTCGCCCCCGTCGGCGCCCCAGAGCTTGCCGCCGTTGCGGATGAGCGCGGGCATCGACGCGTCGACGATCACGTCGGAGGGCACGTGCAGGTTCGTGATTCCCTTGTCGGAGTTGACGTACGACAGGCGGGGCCCGCCGTCGAGGTCGGTGCGGATCGCGGTGGCGATCTCGTCGCCCCCCTCGATCTTCGACAGACCGGCGAGGATCGCGCCGAGTCCGTCGTTCGGGGTGAGGCCGGCCGCGGCCAGGGCCGCGCCGTGGCGAGCGAAGACCTCGGGGAGGAAGGCCTTCACCACGTGGCCGAAGATGATCGGGTCGCTGACCTTCATCATCGTGGCCTTGAGGTGCACCGAGTAGAGCACGTCGTCGGCCCGGGCGGTCTCCATCGTCTCGGCCAGGAACGCGTCCAGGGCCTTCGCCGAGAGGAACGTGGCATCCACGATCTCGCCGGGGAGCACCTTGATGCCGTCCTTCAGCACCGTCTCGGTGCCGTCGGCGGCGACGTGGCGGATGGTCAGCACGTCGTCAGCCGGGATGAGCACCGACTGCTCGTTCGAGCGGAAGTCGTCGTGCCCCATGGTGGCGACCCGGGTCTTCGACCCCTCGGCGAACGGCTTGTTGCGGTGCGGGTGCTTGCGGGCGTAGCTCTTCACCGACAGCGGCGCGCGACGGTCGCTGTTGCCCTCGCGGAGAACCGGGTTGACCGCGGAGCCCTTGATGCGGTCGTAGCGGGCGCGGATGTCCTTCTCCTCGACCGTGCTCGGCTCGTCGGGGTAGGCGGGGATGTCGTAGCCCTGGCTCTGCAGCTCGGCGATCGCGGCCTTGAGCTGCGGGATCGACGCGGAGATGTTGGGGAGTTTGATGATGTTGGCCTCGGGAAGCGTCGCGAGGCCGCCGAGCTCGGCGAGGGCATCGCCGACCTGCTGCTCGGGGGTGAGGTTCTGCGGGAAGGCGGCCAGGATGCGGCCACCCAGCGAGATGTCGCGGGTCTCGATGTCCACACCTGCGGTCCGGGTCACCGCCTGCACCATGGGCAGGAAGGAGGCCGTCGCCAGCGCCGGCGCCTCGTCGGTGTAGGTGTAGATGATGGTGGATTCCGTCACGTCAGTCCCTCGTTAGGCTCTCGTTCGTGTCGCTTCCCAGCCTATCCCACGGCGCCGAAGTATCTTGACGTCGAGATACTTGGGTGGGCCTGCAGCCGCGTCACCGGGCGTCGCGGGCGCGCGAGGCGGAGGCTTTCTCGCTAGCCTGTCGGGTATGGCCGAACTTCGCCTCGAGGAACTGTCCGCGTCCACGATCGTCGCGGTCAACAACATGTCGCTGAAGCCCGGCCAGGAGGAGTTTCTCTCACCGGTGAGCTACGGCATCGCCGCCACCGTGGTGAACCCGCAGACCTCGTGGCAGCGGGTCGTGCTCGACGGAGACGAGGTGGTCGGCTTCGTCAGCGCCAACTTCGATCCCGACTTCCCCCAGGAGTACTTCCGCTCGGTGCTCTGGCGCATCAACGTCGACGCCGACGACCAGGGGCGCGGTATCGGCCGGTTCGCCGTCGAGCGCCTGCTCGACGAGGCGCGCTCGCGCGGCATGCGGTCGGTCAACGTGATCTACGAGGCCGGCGAGGGCGGTCCCGAGGCGTTCTTCCAGCGCGTCGGCTTCTCACCCGTCGGCGAGACCGAGTACGGCGAGGTCATCGCCGAGGTCGCCCTGTAGCCGGGCCTCGCTCCCGTCTCGTCGCGCCGCACTCTAGCCCCGTCGCGCCGCACTCTAGGCCCCCGTCGCGCCGCGGGCGCGTCGCGTCGCGCTCCTGGCCTTTGCGCGTCCACACCCCTGGTTTGTCGGAGATTGGGTCGATTGTCGGATACACCATCCCGCAGCATCCGATTTCACCGGGTTTCGCCGACGACCGTCCTCTCCTCCCCACCACGGGTGTGGCCCCTGCTGTCCACGACTTTGACGTCGCGACCGGACTTCCTCCGCCACAACGCACACACTGGCCGGATGACGCAGACTGCCCCCTCGCATCCGACCGCGTTCAGCCCTCGCTCCGTGGAGCGCTGCGGACGATTGCGAGGCTGGATGGATGAGCGCGAGGGCATCGCTCACCGAGACGCCGTGGCCGACGCCGGCTTCGCGCTGACGGTTCAGCGGGAAGCGGTGCGGATGGGGATCATCCGGAGGGTCCGTCGGCACTGGCTCGTGACCCCGTCGTGTGCGGGCGACCTGCTCGCCGCGGCGCGGAGCACCGGCGTCTTGACCTGTGTATCGGCGGCCCGGCGCTACGGGTGGTGGCTGCCACCTGATGTCGACCGACGCGTCCACCTTCAGCTGAAGCCTCACGGACGGCCGCCGCGTGAGGACGCGGTAGCGCACTGGTCCGCGCCACTCACGCCTGCGCGCGGGAAGTTGTTGGCGTCGGTCGAGGACACCCTGCGCGATGTCGCGTCGTGTCTCGGACACGCCTCGGCATTGGTGGTGTGGGAGTCCGCCATCCGCACGGAGAACCTCGCGATCGACGCTCTCCGCCTCATTCCTTGGCGGCGGGTCGAGGCGACCCGCCTCGCGGACGAGGTTCGCGGACTCTCCGACTCGGGCCTCGAGACATTCTTCGCGGTGCGGCTGACAGCGTGGGGGGTGCCCTTCGTCCAGCAGGCCGTGGTCGCTGGCCACCGCGTCGATCTGCTCGTCGGAAGGCGACTGGTGATCCAGATCGACGGGTTCTCCTACCACTCGACAGCTGCGCAGCGCGGGCGCGACGTCGCCCTCGACGCAGAGCTGATCGTGCGTGGTTACACCGTGCTGCGCTTCACCTACGCGCAGGTCATCCACGACTGGGCGAGCGTCGAGCGCGCACTGTCGCGCGCGATCGCCGCGGGGCTGCATCGTTGATGACGTTCACTTGTCGGGCAATCCGCGCGTTGTCGGAGTCCAAAGACCTCGGGCTCCGACGACGGCCCGAATCTCCGACAACTGCGGAGGCTCCCGGTTCGATCCGACCGGCGCGCGTCAGACCAGGGACTCCCGCCACGCCCGGTGCAGCTGGGCGAACTTGCCGTCACCGCTGATCAGCTCGTCGGGGGTGTCGTCCTCGATGATGCGGCCGTGCTCCATCACGAGCACGCGGTCGGCGATCGCGACGGTCGAGAGCCGGTGGGCGATGATGATCGCCGTCCGGTCGGCGAGGAGGGTCTGCAGCGCCTCCTGGATCGCCCGCTCGCTCGGGATGTCGAGCGACGCCGTCGCCTCGTCGAGGATCAGCACCGCGGGGTCGGCGAGGAAGGCGCGGGCGAACGAGATCAGCTGACGCTGCCCGGCCGAGACCCGGCCGCCGCGCTTGTTCACGTCGGTGTCGTACCCGTCGGGAAGCCGCTGGATGAACGCGTCGGCACCGACCGCCCGCGCCGCGGCGCGGATCTGCTCCATGGTGGCGTCGGGCTTGCCGAGGGCGATGTTGTCCGCGACGGTGCCGCTGAACAGATAGGCCTCCTGCGTGACCATCACGATCGCGCGTCGCAGGTCTTTCGGGTGGAGGTTCCGCAGGTCCACCCCGTCCAGCGAGACCGTTCCGATCGTCGGGTCGTAGAACCGCGACACCAGCTTCGCCAGGGTGGACTTCCCCGCCCCGGTCGTGCCGACGAGGGCGACCGTCTGCCCCGCGGGGATGTCCAGCGAGAAGTCGGGCAGGATGACCCGGTCATCTCCGTATCCGAAGGTGACCCCATCGAACCGCACGTGTCCGCGCGCCTGCCACAGGTCGACGGGTCGCTTCGGGTCGGGGACCGTCGGCTCCTCCTCCAGCACGCCCGAGACCTTCTCCAGCGCCGCGACGGCGGACTGGTAGGAGTTGAGGAAGAACGCCACCTCCTGCAGCGGCGAGAAGAAGTTCCGCACGTACAGCACCGCCGACAGCAGGAAGCCGAGCCCCAGCGCCCCGGTCGACACCCGTATGCCGCCCCAGAGCACAACCATCGCGATGGCGACCGAGGCCACCGCCATGAGGCCCGGCTCGAAGGTGCCGAACAGACGGATGGAGCGGATGTTGACGTCGCGGTAGCTGAGCGCCAGCTCGCCGAACTCCTCGTCGTTGCGCTCCTCGCGGCGGAAGGCCTTGACGGCGCGGATCCCGGTCATCGACTCGACGAACTTCACGATCACCGACGCGCTCACGGTGCGCGACTGGCGGTAGACCAGCTGCGAGCGCTTGTAGAACCAGCGCATGAGGAGGAACAGCGGAATCCCCATGACGATGAGGATGACGCCGGACTGCCAGTCGACCAGCAGCAGCGCAATGAGGGTGAACAGCCCGAAGAGGATCCCCGAGACGAGCTCGTTAAGCCCGCCGTCGAGGAGTTCGCGGATGGTGTCGAGGTCGCTCGTCTGACGCGAGATGATGCGCCCCGACGTGTACGACTCATGGAACTCCAAGCTCAGCTTCTGCGTGTGCAGGAAGATGCGCTTGCGGAGGTCGAGCATGACCGCCTGGGTGAGGCGTGCGGCCACGAGGACGTACCAGCCGATGAGGGCCGCCCCGCCGATGCCGCTGACGAGGTAGAGGCCGACGACGACGATGGCGGGCATCCAGTCGTTCTGCTCCACGACCGCGGGCAGGGCGTTGTTGATGCCGAACCCGATCAGAGCGGGACCGGCGACGCGCAGCGCGGTGGAGACGACGAGCACGGCGGCGGCGAGCACGAGCTGCCAGCGCACGGGCGCGATCAACGACCCGAGGAGGCGCAGCGACCGGCGACGGATGGAGCGGCTCTCTTCCCGGGTGTAGTCGGAGCGGTCCTCGCCGCTCGTACCGGTGACGGTGGCGGTGGTCATCGGGTCACCTCCCTCTCGCGGGCATCGATGGATTGATCGTCGTCTCGGATGGTCTTCAGCACACCGGTCGGATTCCGCGCCTCGCGCTCGGCGAGCTCGAGACTGGAGATGACGTGGCGGTAGTGCTCGCTCTGGCGCAGCAGATCCGAGTGCCGGCCGACGGCGGTGATGCGCCCGGCCTCGAGCAGTGCGACGCGGTCGGCGAGCATCACCGTCGAGGGGCGGTGGGCCACCACGAGGGCGGTGGTGTCTTTCAGCACGACGCGGAGCGCGTCTTCCACGAGCGCCTCGGTGTCGACGTCGAGCGCCGACAGCGGGTCATCCAGAACCAGGACGCTCGGGCGCGCCGCCACCGCCCGCGCGAGCGCGAGACGCTGGCGTTGACCGCCCGAGAGGCTCAGCCCCTCCTCGCCGATGATCGTGTCGACGCCGTCGGGAAGGTCGTAGACGAACGACGCCTGCGCGACCCCGAGTGCCTCGTGGAGGATCCGCTCGGCCTCGTCCGAACCCGGCTCGAGGTCTTCGCGTCCGAGCAGGATGTTCTCGCGGACGGACTGCGAGAACAGCGTCGCGTCCTCGAAGGCCATGCCGATGTGACGCCGAAGGTCCTTCAGGGTCAGGTCGCGGACATCCGTCCCGTCCAGCGTCACCCGCCCGCCGGTGACGTCGTAGAGGCGTGTGGGCAGGGTGGTCAGCGTGGTCTTGCCGCTACCGGTGAGACCCACGAGAGCCATGGTCTCCCCCGGCTCGAGGACGAGGTCGATGCCGTCGAGCAGGTCGGCTTCGTGCGCGCCGGAATCCTGGTAGCGGAAGTGCGCGTCTTCGAAGGCCAGCTGCCCGCGGACGTGCGCCAGCTGCACCGGCCGGGCGGGGTCGGTGATGGTGTTCTCATCGTCGAACACCTCGAAGATGCGGTCGGTCGCCGTCCGCGCGTCGAGGGTGAACGAGAACAGGAACCCGATCGACTCCATCGGCCAGCGCAGCACCGTGGTCATCGCGAAGAACGCGATGAGCGCGTCGACCTCGAGCTGACCGGTCGCGGCGAGGTAGATGCCGGTTCCCAGGCACAGCGCGAAGGCGACGTCGGGGAGGATCACCAGCCAGAACCAGATCCACCCGACGGCGCGGGCCTTGCGCAGCTCGGTCTGGCGAAGGGTCTCGGCTTGGCGCGCGAACTTCTGAAGCGCGTGCTTGCCGCGACCGAAGGCCTTCAGGACCCGGATGCCGTGGACGCTCTCCTCCACTGACGTAGCGAGGTCGCCCGCCTGGTCCTGGCTCTGCCGGGCGAGGGTGCCGTAGGACTTCTCGAAGCGGTACCCCGCGTACCACAGCGGTGCGGACACCACGAGGAACACGGTGCCGAGCAGCCAGTGCCAGCGGAACAGCAGGGCGGTGCCGACGAGGATGGTGATGACGTTCACCACGAGGAGCACGAGGCCGAAGGCCATCCAGCGCCGCAGCGTGCTGATGTCCTGCATCATGCGGCTGAGCAGCTGACCCGACTGCCAGCGGTCGTGGAACGCGACCGGGAGGCGCTGCAGGCGCGAGTAGAACGTCTGGCGCAGGTCGTACTCGACCATCGTGGCCGGGGCGAGCACGAACCAGCGACGCAGGTACACCATCGCCGCCTCGGCGAGACCCAGCCCGAGGATCGCGGCGGCGCCCCAGCCGATGAGGCCGAGGTCGCCGGAGCTGATGGGGCCCTGGATGATCGCCTCGAGGACGAGCGGAATGCCCAGGGCGAGGAGGCTGGCGACGAGCGCGACGGACGCCCCCAGCGCGAGACGCGGGAGGACGGGCCGCGCGAACGGCAGCAGCCGCGCGAGCGCGCGCAGCGTGGACGGGTGGGCTTTCGCGGAGGACGCGGGCGGAGCGGAGGAAGTCATGATCCTTGATGGGGCGTGGCGGAGAAGCGCTCACTTGAGGCGAGACGCGGAAGGGTGCGCTGCTCGAACGGAACGCTCGGAGCGCGGCGATTATGCCGGAAGGTGACCCGAAGGGGTGCGAGCTACCGCGCCGTGGGGAGGACGGCGGCGATCTTCGCGACGTGGTCGACCTGATACATGGCATCCTCCAGGGTGCGGGTGATCCGAAGCCGCCGCGGTCGCGACAGCCCTCCAGGATAAACCTGAGAACGCGCTGTGATCAAGAGCCAGTTCCGGCCAGGGCGAAACGGCTCTCGCGGTCGAGCAGCGCCCGCTTGATCTCGAGGCCCCAGGCGAAGCCGCCCAGGCTGCCGTCGGACCGGAGGACGCGGTGGCAGGGGACGAAGAGCGCGGGCGCATTGCGCGCGCAGATCGAGGCGGCGACCCGGATGGCCCGCGGGTTGCCGAGCCGGGCGGCGAACGCGGCGTAGGTGAGCGGCTCCCCCGGCGCGATGGCGCGGAGCGCGTCCCAGCCGGCGCGCTGGAGTGCGGTGCCGTGCTGGCGGACGGGGACGGCGTCGATGGCGGCGGGGTCGCCGGCGTAGTAGGCGGTCACGGCGGCCGCCGCCGCGGTGTCGCCCTCGGCGATCGCGTCGGGGCGGTGGGCGGGGGCGAGCCTGGCGAGGAGGGCGGTGGGGTCGGCCGTCCACCCCGACGCCTCGACGAGGCCGTCGCGCGCGAGGATCGTGAACGGACCGTCGGGGGTGTCGAGCGTCTGGATGGTCGCGGTGCTCATGAGGCGGTCCTCCGGCGGGTCGATGGGGTGACGGATGCAGGATCGGTGGGGCGCAGGGTGACGGGGAGGATCGGTGGGGCGTCCGAGGAGTCGGCCGGCGGGAGGTCGGCCCTCCAGGCGCGGGTCACCGGCGCGGCGTACCAGAAGTGCGCCATCGCGTAGCTGCGCCAGGGCGCGGTGCGCTCACCCCACGCGGTGAAGCTCCGCGGGTCGGCGGGGACGCCGAGCGCGGCCGCGCCCGTGCGGGCGGCCACGTCGCCCGGCAGCAGCACGTCCGGATCGCCGAGTACACGCATGCGGACGTAGTCGGCCGTCCACGGTCCGACTCCCGGGAGGGCGAGCAGCCGCATGCGCTGTTCCGCGCGATCGTCGCCTGGGCCGAGCGCCAGTGAGCCGTCGGCGAGTGCCGCCGCCGCGGCGATGACCGCGCGCACGCGCGCCGCGGGGCCTCGCAGCACCTCGTGCCCGCGCTCGGCGATCACCGGCGGGGAGGGGAACAGCGTCATCCGACCGTCGGGGGTCTCGACCTCGGTGCCGAGCGCGGCGGCGAGCCGGCCCTGCATCGTGCGTGCCGCGGCGACGCTGATCTGCTGCCCGATCATGGCGCGCAGCAGCATCTCGTCGGCGTCGATCGCACCGGGTACCCGCACGCCCGGGATCTCGGCCACCGCGCCCCGGAGCTCGGGGTGCACCGCGAGGGCCTCGTCGACGGCGAGCGGGTCGGCGTCGAGGTCGAACAGCCGCCGCACCCGGGCGATGAGGGTGCTGAGGTCGTGCAGCGACGCCGGTCTGGCGCGCAGACGCAGGCGTCCGGCGTCCTCCCGGACCTCGAACCAGGCCGGCCCGGCAGGCAGCCGCACGACCCGGGCGAAGGATGCCGCGTCGCCGCGTTCCACGCCGGGGATCGCGTGCGCCCTCATCCAGCCGAACAGGCCGGCGGTGTCGATCGGGCCGCGCACCGGAAGGGCGAGATCGATCGTCCCGGGCGCGGGGGCTGCCCCCGCGAGCCGGTGCCTCCGGGCGCGGAGGTCGCGCGGCGGCATCCCGAACACCTCGCCGATCGTGTCGGTGAACTGACGGACGCTCGCGAACCCCGCGGCGAAGGCGACGTCGGCCGAGGACAGATCGGTGCCCACGAGGAGCGCGCGGGCGGTGTGCGCGCGCTGCGCGCGGGCGAGCGCGAGGGGGCCCGCGCCGAGCTCGGCGGTGAGGAGCCGGGTGAGGTGGCGCGGAGAGTAGCCCAGGCGCCGCGCGAGGCCGGGCACCCCTTCGCGGTCGACGACGCCGTCGATGATGAGGCGCATCGCGCGGGCGGCGAGGTCGCCGCGGACATCCCAGGCGGGCGAGCCGGGCGCCGCCTCGGGGAGGCAGCGCTTGCACGCCCGGTACCCCGCCTCGTGCGCGGCGGCCGAGGTGTCGAAGAACGTGACGTTCTGCTCCTTGGGCGTGCGGGCCGGGCAGCTCGGCCGGCAGTAGATGCCGGTCGAGCGCACCGCGGTGACGAACTGCCCGTCGAAGCGCCGGTCGCGCGACTGGATGACGCGGTAGCGCTCGGCGAAGCCCCTCTCGCGGGGCGTCGTGTGCACGGCATCCGGCGTCGTCATGCCCCCAGCCTGTCACGCGCAGCCGGGAGGTTCCGGCGGAAATCGGACACGGGGGTGAGCGCCTCGCGGCGCCCACCCCCGTGGACCTCTGGGCTCAGCCCTCGGCCAGCGCGAACCCGCCGCTCGGCACGACCACGCTCGCCTCGCCCGTCACCGAGGTGGTGCGCACGAGCTCGCCGGACTCGTCGAAGACCCGGATCGTCGAGTCGACTCCATCGGCGCCGAGCATCGCCCGTTGCACACCGGTCGCGGTCGACTGCACGAGCTCGGTGCGTGCACCGTCGCCCTCGAGGACGAGTCGCGACAGCCACGGGCGCACGAGGATCGCGTCGAGCATGAGCTCGCCGCTGAGCGCCTTCACGCTCACCTCGTCGCGATTCGCCGACAGCGGCGCGGTCAGGGCGTACGGCAGCAGAACCCCCGGACTCGGCGAGATGCCCTGCGCGGGGCCGCTCACCTGGAGCTGTCCCCCCGGCCGCCACGTCGACCGGGACGACTCGCCCGGGTCTGACCAGACGACCGGCTCGAGCCAGCGGCGGGTGTCAGCGGCGCCGACGTCCCAGGTCGCCTCCTGGCCCGGCGCGAGCGTCAGCGCGTCGCCCGACCAGCTCGACTCCCCCGTCCACGACTCCGGCGTGGTGACCGTGCCGTCGGTGGCGACGGCGTCCTCGGCCTCGACCACGCGCAGCCCGTCCTGAGCCGTGACGGTGGTCAGCGTGGTGGCGCGCGCCGCGACATCCGGGTGGGCGTCGAGCGCGAGCATCGTCAGCAGGCCGTGGATGGCGCTCTCGGCGCCGCTGTTGCGGTTGATCGAGCCGTCGGGCTGCAGTCCGTCGTAGGTGACCCCGGTCGCGGGGTCGTACATCGGCTCCCCCGCCCGGTTCACGCCGAAGTACCACGCCGCCTGCAGGCCCGCGAGGCCCTCGAGCCCCGCCGATCCCGTGGCATCCGAGACGGCCAGCAGCGACTGCACCCGCGAGTCGACCCCGTAGGCGATCTGCACCCGGTCGGTGGGGCTCGGGAACCAGCCGTTGTCGGCACCCCCGGCGGTCAGGAGCGTCGGGGTGAACACGGCGGCGTCGCCGACGGCCGGCTCGATCAGCGACGGGTCGCCCAGGGCCTCGGATGCCGCGGCGAGCGCCGCGGGCATCTGCGACGCCCACGCGTGCCACATGCTGCGCGACTGCGCCCACGGGAGCACCGCGCCGTACGGCCACGACTTCTCGTCCCCGGCGGACATCGCCGCGATGCCCTCGGCGAGCTTCGCCAGCGCGTCGCGCGCCTCGGGCGCGTCTGGGCCGGCGGCCACGCGCGCCGCGAGTCCGAGCACGGCCTCGGCCGAGGCATCCGCACCGTCGACGATCAGCCACGCCGGAACGCGCAGCCCGTCGGATTCGGTCCACTCGCCGTAGCGCGAGAGCACCTGCCGATCGAGCGCCGCGAGGGCGAGGTCGAGCCGCTCGTCGAGGAACGCCGCGAACGCGGGGTCGACGTCGGCGAACGCCGCGTAGCCCTCGCCGAGCGCCCAGATGGTGCGGGCGAGCCAGTAGCTCGCACCCGAGTCCGACGGGTCGGGCAGCTCGACCGGCTCGGCCGAGGGGTTGAGGGCGCCGTCGGGCTGCATCCACAGCACCACGTTGCCGGCGTTCGGGCCGCTCACGGTCTGCATGTAAGTCAGGCCACGGAGGAGCTCGTACGCCTTGTCGGCGCTCGCCTCCTCACCCGTCTGCGCGAAGTGGCGGAGGTAGACCACCGCGGCTCGCGAGATGTCGTCGGCGTTGTATGCCCCCTGTCCCCAGTACCCGGTCTCGGGGTCGAGGGGTCCGCCGCCGACCCGCTCGAACGTGCCGCCGCCCCGGGCGTCGGCATAGGTCCAGGGCAAGGTCAGGGTCGGCTCCTCCGCGAGGCGGTAGGTGGTGTGGCCTTCGACGCCCGCCGGCGGGGTCGCCTGATCGAGCAGGAAGTCCAGGTGCGACAGGTTCGTCAGCGGAGCGGAGTTGACGGATGCCGCGGGCGCGGCCCCGGCCGGAGCCGGCGCGGAGGCTGCCGCGGGGCTGACGAGCCCCACGGTCAACGCCACCACGGCGGCGCCGGCGACGGCCCAGCGCGCACCCCGTCGTGCGTGCGTGTTCATGTGCTTCTCCTTCTCAGTCGGTCGAGCTCAGTCGGTCGTGGCGTCGGTGCGTTCGAGCAGTGCGACGCCGATCTTCGAATCGGCCATCCCGTAGAAGACGAAGTGGCGCCCGTCGATCTCTTCGATCGCCGTGGGGAAGACGACGTTCGGCACGATGCCGCTGCGCTCGTCGTCGGTCTCGGGCCGAAGCAGCGGCTCGGGGGTACGCGCGATGACCCGGCTCGGGTCGTCGGCGTCGAGCAGCAGCGCGCCGGCGGCGTAGTTGACCTTCTGCTGCTGCGCGAAGGCGTTGTCGATGACACCGGTGACCCCGTGATGGAGCACCAGCCACCCCTCGGGCACGCGCAGCGGCGGCGGGCCGCCGCCGATCTTGACCTCTTCGAAGGGGAACTCCGGCCCCGCGACGAAGCGGTGCTGCTCCCACAGCGCGAGGTTGGCGATGTCTTCGCGCACCGCGTCGAGGGGCACGTAGCTGATCCAGATGGACTGGCGCTCGTCGGTGACCCCGGCCGGCACCCGCACGCCCTGTCCGAGCTTCGTCTCGCCGAGGTCCCACATGGGCCGGTGCAGCACCGCGAGGGCGAGGGTGCCGTCGGGCGCGGTCACGGGCTCCGGGAAGAACACGGTGTCCTTGTTGTGGAAGAGGTTCAGGTCCATATCGAGCGCCTCGTCGTACCGGAAGAGGGCCGGACCCAGGCGCTGCCACTGGCGGAGGTCGGGCGACACGGCCAGCGCCGTCCGCGGCCCGAGCGGGCCGTACGCGACGTAGGTCATGACGTGCAGGCCGAGGGTCTCGATCCAGGTCACCCGGGGGTCCTCGACGCCGGCGTTGTCGGCGCCCCGCTCCCACCCGCGGTCGGGCTCGAGCACCACGCCCTCCCGTTCGACGCCGACCGGCACCCCGCCGTCGATGACGACCCGGGCGAGGCCGACCCGCGAGACGTTGCCCTCGGCGACGAGCCGTGGGAGCAGGTACAGGGTCCCGTCCGGGCCCCGGCCCGAGCCGGGGTTGAGCACCCCCTCGGCCTCCTGGGGGTCGCCGGGGGTCGGTGTCATCACGACGCCGACCCGTGTCATCCGATAGGGAACGGTCTGTACGGAAGTGGTCATGGTCATCCTTTCACTCCGGATCCGAGGTCGTTGCTGGTGAAGTAGCGCTGGAAGACGAGGAACAGCGCCACGGCCGGCGCCGCCAGGACGACGGCGCCCGCGAGGGTCGCGCCGAAGGGGTTGGCGGTGGACGCGGCGATGTTCGACAGGAAGTTCGCCAGCGACACGGCGAGGGGCTGCATCGAGGCCTCCTTGGTGATGAGGAAGGGCCAGAGGAACTCGTTCCACGGTCCGATGAAGGTCAGCAGCACCACCGTCAGTAGCGCCGGCCGCACGAGCGGCAGCGCCACGTTCCACAGCAGCCGCAGCTCGCCGGCGCCGTCGATCCGTGCGGCGTCGAAGAGCTCCTTGGGCAGCTGCAGGAAGTACTGCCGGAAGATGATGACGGCGGTGGAGTTGATGAAGAACGGCAGGATCATGCCGGCGTAGGTGTCGGCGAGGCCGTAGTCGCGCGCGATCATCACGTAGAGCGGGATCATCAGCAGCTGGAATGGGATCACCTGCACCAGCAGCACGAGCGAGAAGGTGGCGCTTCGCCCCCGCCAGTGCAGCACGGCCAGGGCGTACCCGGCGAGCACCCCGAAGACCACGGTGCCGAGGATGACCCCGCCGGTGAAGATGCCGGAGTTCGCCAGGCCCTGCAGCAGATCGATGCGTTCGTTGATCGCGCCGTAGTTGTCGAGGGTGAGGTTGCCGGGAGCGGGGAACGCCCCGCTCGGCGAGGGGTCGACCGTGGTCTGCAGCGATCCGATCACCATGTAGTAGAAGGGGAAGAGGAACGCCAGCGCGCCGAGGCTCAGCACGACGTACATCGCGGCGGAACTGCCGAGTGCGCGTCTCATCGGTCCTCCCCTCCTACCAAGCGGCGCTGGAGCGCCGCGATGATCAGCACGAAGATGATGAGGATGACGCCGATCGCCGCGGCGATGTCGGGGTTCCCCTGCTCGATGCCGCGCTGGTAGATCAGCAGCACCGGCGAGGTGGACGCGCCATTGGGTCCGCCCCCACCGGTGAGCAGGTAGGGCTCGGTGAAGAGGTTGGCCCCGGTGATGGTCGCCAGCAGCACGACGAGGAGGGTGGCGGGCCGCACGCTCGGCACCGTCACGGAGAAGAACTGGCGGATGCGGCCGCCGCCGTCCATCGAGACCGACTCGTAGAGCTCTCTCGGCACGTTCTGCAGTGCGGCGAGGTAGAGCAGGATGTAGAACCCCAAGCCCTTCCACGTCACGAACAGGGCGATCGTCGGCATCGCGAGGGCGGAGTTGATCAGCCACGACGGCTCGGGGGCGAGGGGGCCGAGGAGGTTGTTGACCAGGCCGTTGCCTGAGAAGAGGAAGAGCCACACGGCCACCACGGCCACCGAGGCGGTGACGTAGGGCACGTAGTACGCGACGCGGAAGAACGTCTTCGCGCGGGCGACGCGATCGAGCGCCGTCGCCAGGAGCATCGACAGCGCCACGGTCAGCGGCACGTTGATGATGAGGAAGATCCCCACGTTGCCGAACGAGCGCCAGACGTCGGGGTCGGTGAGGACCGTGACGTAGTTGTCGAATCCGACGAAGGGTCGGTCCACGACCGCCCCGGGCGCGGCGAAGAAGTAGTCGTGGAACGACATCCACACCGCGAAGACGATCGGGTAGGCGAAGACGACGCCGATGAAGATCAGATAGGGCGCGGCGAAGGCGAGGCCCAGCGGGTGCGAACCCAGGATGCGGCGCAGCATCCCCTTCGGTCGATCGGACCCGTCCGCGCCGCGGCGCCCGGGCTCCTCCCGGTCGGGATGCGCCGCAGCGCCCCGACCGGGAGTGCCGGTGGAGACGGTCACGTCAGTCTCCCGCCGCCAGGCCGTCGACCTCGGTCGCGGTGTCGGAGAGGAACGTGGGGATCTCGCCCTCGCCGAAGATGACCGACTCGGAGTAGCCGTCGCGGAACGTCTGCCAGATCTCGACCGAGTTCGGCACGTTCGGCACCTCGACGGTGCGGGATGCCTGGTCGCCGAACTGCTCGTAGGCGGGGTTCGCGGCGAAGTAGTCGGGGTAGGTGCCGGTGAGGTCCTGACGCAGCGGCATCTGTCCGGTCGCCTCGAGCCAGAGTCCGTCCTGCTCCTCACTGGTGGCGAACTTCAGCACGTCCCACGCGGTGCCCTTGTTCTCGCACGCGGTGAACAGCCCCACGTTCTTAGCGTCGCTGAAGGTCCAGGTCTCCTCGGGGGCGGTGCCTCCGGAGGTCGGGACGGGCACCGAGCCCCAGTCCACCGTGTCGCCGTAGACCGAGATCGCCCACGGGCCGACGATCGCCATGGCCGAGTAGCCGTCGGCGAACGCGTCGCCCTGGTACTGCTCCTGACCGGCGAGGCCCTCGGCATAGAGGGTGCGCCAGAAGTCGGCGACCGCTTCGCCCTCGGGGCTGTCGAAGGTCGCGGCGCCGTCCTCGACCAGCTGCGTGCCACCGGTCTCGGCGGCGTAGAGCGGATAGAAGTCGAACCACGACTGGAAGAACTCGCTCGTGGGGGCGGGGTTGATGGCGTACTCGGCCACGCCCGCCTCGCTGAGGGTGCGCGAGGTCTCGAGGAACTCGTCGTAGGTCGACAGCGACGGGTTCTCGGGGTCCAGGCCCGCCTCGGCGAACAGCGCCTTGTTGTAGAAGATCATCACGGGGTTGCTCTTCCAGGGCATCTGGTAGAAGCCGCCGTCCTCCGAGCGGTACTGCTCGGCGAGGTCGCCCGAGCGCTCGGTGATGTAGTCCTCGCCGTCCTCGAAGTCGGTGAGGTCGACCAGGCCCCCCTGGCGCTGGAACTCCGGCACCGCCGCGGGCGAGGTGTTGAAGATGAGGCACGGGGCGTTGCCCGCGGTGATCGCCGCGCTGATGACCTCCTCGCTGGAGGACCCGGCGGGGATCTCCTGCGCGGTGATCTGCTCGTCGGGGTTCTCGGCGTTCCAGGACTCGACCATCTGCTCGGCCCAGGCGATCTCGGCCTCGTTGTTGGAGTACCAGATGGTGATGTCGCCGCGGCTGTCCATGCCGCCGGCGCCGCCGCCGCTGCCTCCGCTGCAGGCGCTGAGAGCGAGGATGGCCGCGGCGGCTCCCGCCACGGGAATGATGCGTCGTCGCATGTTCATCTCCTTGTGCGTGCGGGCCATGCCCGCGGGTGGAATCAGGCGCGGGGCGCGCCGGTGGAGGCGCGAACCACGAGCCGGGGATCGGGAAGGTCGATCGCGTCCGGCGGGGCGCCGGCGATGGCCTCGAGCAGGGCTCGGGCCGCCGCAGCACCCCAGCCGCGGGCGTCGGTGGAGACGCTCGTGATGGCGGGGTGGAGGTGACGGCCGATCTCGGTGTCGTCGAAACCGGTGATCGACAGGTCGCGCGGGACGTCGAGGCCGCGCCGCTGGGCGACCCCGAGACCGGCGATGGCCATGTTGTCGTTGGAGTACACGATCGCTGTCGGCGGTGTCGCGGCATCCAGCAGCTGTTCGGTCGCGCGGGCGCCGTCGGCGGCGCTGAAGTCGGTCTCGACGACGCGGGAACGGATGCGGCGGGCCGCCGCCGCCTCTTCGAACGCCGCCTCGCGATGCCGGCCGTGGAGCATCGAGAAGGGACCGGCCGCGTGGGCGATGTCGGTGTGCCCGAGGTCGGCGAGGTGGTCGACGGCCAGGCGGATGCCCGCCCCGTCGTCGACGGAGATCGAGGTGAAAGGGCTGTCGACGTCGGGGACGCCGAGGGTCACGGCGGCGAGGCCCAGTTCGCCGATGAGCGCGATGCGCTCGTCGCCCGTGCGGAGGTCGGAGAGGATGACGCCGTCCACGCGCTTGTCGGCCGCCAGGCCCCGGTAGGTCTCGGCCTCCTGTCGACCGGGGGTCGCGGCAGCGAGCACCAGCACCTGTCCCGACACCGAGAACTCGTCCTCGACACCGGCGATGAACGACGGGAAGAACGGGTCGGCGGCGATGACGTCGGGGCTGCGGCCGATGACGAGGCCGCACGCGAAGGCGCGGCCGACGCTCAGCGACCGGGCGCGGAGGCTGGGGCTCCAGCCGAGCTCCGCCGCAGCGGAGAGGATGCGCTCGCGCGTGTCGGGGGCGACGCCGGAGCGGCCGTTGAGCGCGAACGAGACGAGGCCCTTGCTGACACCCGCACGGCGCGCGACGTCGGCGATCGTGGGGTGGCCGTGCTGCGTCATTCGTCACCTCTTCGTGTCGTCACCGGGGCTCTAAACCGGTTAAGCATCAACTCTAAAACGGTTTAGGCGGGCGCGCAACCCCTCGGCGCCGACGACGGCGTCGCGGCCGGGTCCGCGCCCGGACTCCGCGCCGGTCGCGAGACCCACTGAATCACTCGGCGTCCACCGTCATCCGGCGGATCGGTGTGGCGTCGGCGCGATTCTGTGAGCGGGAGGGGAACCCGTCGTCCCGCGCGCGCCCGCGCGCGGGCGCGCGGCGTTAGGGTCGGGTCCATGGAAATCATCCGTGAGTACGACGTCGTCGTCATCGGCGCCGGAGCGGTCGGCGAGAACGTGGCCGACCGAGCGGTTCAGGGGGGCATGAAGACCGTCATCGTCGAGGCCGAGCTCGTCGGCGGCGAGTGCTCGTACTGGGCGTGTATGCCGTCGAAGGCGCTGCTGCGGAGCGCGGCGGCGCTCCGAGCAGCCCAGGCGGTGGGTGGCGCGAAGCAGGCTGTGACGGGAGACCTCGACGTCTCCGCGGTGCTCCGCCGCCGCGACGGCATCACCCACGAGTGGAACGACGACTCGCAGGTGCAATGGCTCCAGAAGGCGAGGATCGACCTCGTGCGCGGACACGCACGTTTCGATGGCGAGAAGCGCGTCGTCGTCACCGACGACGAGGGCATCGACACGATCCTCGTCGCCCGGCACGCCGTGGCCGTCTGCACGGGAAGCGCGGCGCTCCTCCCCGACATCCCGGGTCTTCGCGACATCGAGCCGTGGACGAGTCGCGATGCGACCGCGGTCCAGCATCCTCCCGCATCCCTGACCGTCCTCGGCGGTGGAGTCGTGGGCGCCGAGATGGCGACCGCGTACGCCGGTTTCGGCACGACGGTCACCCTCGTGGCCCGCTCGGGGCTCCTCGGGGGCACCGAGCCCTTCGCGGGAGAGATGGTCGAGGAGTCGCTTCGGGGGCTCGGGGTCGACGTGCGGACGAACGTCGACATCACCCGCGCCCGTGCCGCCGACGACGGTCTCGCCGTGCTGGAGCTGTCCGACGGCTCGGAGGTCGCCGCTGAGCGCGTGCTCGTCGCCACCGGCCGCGTGCCGCGCACCACCGACCTCGGCCTCGAGAGCATCGGCCTGGAGTCGGGGAGGTGGCTCGACGTCGACGACACGATGCTCGTGCGCGGCACCGACTGGCTCTACGCCGTCGGAGACGTCAACCATCGCGCTCTTCTCACCCACCAGGGGAAGTACCAGGCGCGCGCCGCGGGCGACGTCATCGCCGCCCGCGCGAAGGGTGCGCCGGTCGACGACGCGCCGTGGGGCGTGCACGTCGCGACGGCCGATCACGCGGCGGTGCCGCAGGTCACCTTCACCGATCCCGAGGTCGCCTCGGTCGGGCTCACCGCCGCGGCGGCCGAGAAGGCGGGGCTGCCGGTGCGGGTCATCGACTACGACCTGTCGTGGGTGGCGGGCGCGTCGACCGTGTCGGACGACTACGTCGGCCGCGCCCGGGCGATCATCGACACCGACCGCGAGGTGCTCGTGGGCGCGACGTTCGTGGGGCCCGATGTCGCCGAGCTGCTCCACTCCGCCACCATCGCCGTCGTCGGCGAAGTGCCGCTGTCCCGCCTGTGGCATGCGGTGCCGTCGTATCCGACGGTCAGCGAGGTGTGGCTCCGATTCCTCGAGGAGTACGGCCGCCCGACGACCGGCTGAGCGCGGGGCGGCATCGCCCCGCGCGCCCCGCGCGTCCCGATCAGTGGAAGAAGTGACGCTCCCCGGTGAAGAACATCGTTACGCCGGCCTCGCGGGCCGCGGCGATGACCTCGTCGTCGCGCACTGACCCGCCCGGCTGCACGATCGCCGAGACGCCGGCGTCGAGGAGCACCCGCGGCCCGTCGGCGAAGGGGAAGAACGCATCGGATGCCGCGACCGAGCCGGTTACGCGCTCGCCCGCCCGTTCGACGGCGAGGCGGCAGGAGTCGACCCGGTTGACCTGTCCCATGCCGATGCCGACGGTGGCAGAGTTCTTCGCCAGCACGATGGCGTTCGACTTCACCGCGCGGCATGCCTTCCAGGCGAAGATGAGGTTCGTCATCTCCTCTTCCGCCGGGCGCTCTCCCGACACCAGCTGCCAGTCCGTCGCGACCGACTCGATGTCGTCGGGGAACCGGTCGGCGTCCTGCAGCAGCAGGCCGCCCGACACCAGGCGCACGTCCATCCGCTCCTGCCGCCAGTCGGCGGGAAGCTGCAGGATGCGCAGGTTCTTCTTGAGCCGGAACACCTCCAGCGCCTCCGGCTCGAAGTCCGGTGCGACGATGACCTCGGTGAAGATGTCGCGCAGGTTCTCGGCCATCTTCAGCGTCACCGTGCGGTTGGCCGCGATCACGCCGCCGAAGGCCGACACCGGGTCGCACTCGTGGGCGCGGAGGTGGGCCGAGGCGATCGGGTCGAGCGCGTTCGGCGCGGTCACGGCGATCCCGCACGGGTTGGCGTGCTTGATGATCGCCACTGCCGGCTTGACCATGTCGAACGCCGCGCGCAGCGCCGCATCGGCGTCGACGTAGTTGTTGTACGACATCTCCTTGCCCTGCAGCTGCGTGGCCTGGGCGATCCCGTGTCCGCCCACGCGGGTGTAGATCGCCGCGCGCTGGTGCGCGTTCTCGCCGTAGCGCAGCGTCGCGAGACGTTCGGCCTTGATCGTCAGGTGCGCCGGCAGGTCTTCCTCGGCGAGCGTCCCCTCGGAGAACCACGCCGCCACCGCGGTGTCGTACGAGGCGGTGTGCGCGAACGCCCGTGCGGCGAGCTCGCGCCGCTGCGTCAGGGTCGTCCCACCGCCGCGGACGGCCTCGATGATCGCGGGGTACGACTCGGGCGACACGACGATCGCGACGTTGGCGTGGTTCTTCGCCGACGCGCGCACCATCGCGGGGCCGCCGATGTCGATCTGCTCGACGACCGCGTCGCCCTCGGCGCCGGAGGCAACGGTCTGGACGAAGGGGTACAGGTTCACCACGACGAGCTCGAACGCGGCAATGCCGAGCTCGGCGAGCTGGCGCTCATGGTCTTCGAGGCGGAGGTCCGCCAGCAGCCCGGCGTGCACCGCCGGGTGAAGGGTCTTCACGCGGCCGTCGAGCGACTCGGGGAAGCCCGTGACCGCCGACACGTCCGTCACCGGGAACCCGGCGTCGCGGATCGTCGCGGCCGTCGATCCGGTCGACACGATCTCGACCCCCGCACCGACGAGGGCCTCGGCGAGCGGCAGCAGATCGGTCTTGTCGCTCACCGACACCAGCGCGCGGCGGATCGGCACGACATCACGGTCGCGGTACAGGGAGGGGTCGTGACTCGGGCCGGCCATGGGTCTCCTTCTCGAGGCGAGCGGGGTTTCGGTGCGAGGGTGCGGGGTGCGGCGAGGTGAGGTCAGGCGGGAGCGGATGTCGGTGACGCGGGCGTCGCGGCTGCGGCGGCAGCCGCGAGGTCGAGCTCGCCCGTCGCGATCCGGCGGACCACGTCGATCATGAGGCGTCTCTCGACGGGCTTGATGCGTTCGTGCAGGCGGTGCTCGTCGTCATCCGGATGGATCGGCACGCGTTCCTGGGCGAGGATCGGTCCGGTGTCGACGCCGGTGTCGACGAGGATGACGCTGGCGCCGGTCTCGGTCGCCCCGGCGGCGAGCGCGTCGCGCACGGCGTGCGCGCCGGGGAACTCGGGGAGGTAGGCGGGGTGGGTGTTGATGATGCGCGGGCTCCAGGCCTCGACGAACCCGGCGGGGAGCAGCCGCATCAGGCCGCTCAGGACGATGAGATCGGGCTGCCAGACCCGCAGCTGCGCGTCGAGCTCCGCGCCCCAGGCATCGCGGTCGGCCGCGCCGCGCCACGGCACGAGGAGGGTCGGCACGCCGAACGTCTCGGCGTGGGCGAACCCGTCGGCCTCGCGGTCGGCCCCGACGGCGATGACGCGTGCCGGGAAGTCGGCGTCGGCTGCGGCCTCGAGGAGCGCCCGGAGATTGGACCCCGCGCCCGAGATCAGGACCGCGACGGTGAGCACCGGCCTAGTCTAGCGGCGACCCTCCGCCGCGCCGGGGGTGGGGGAACAGCGGCTGGGTGTCGGTCTGATCGGGGTCGGGGGCTTCGGCGATATCGCCGGCGCCCGTGCCGGCGCCTGTGTCATGGCGAGCGCGGGTGTCGTCGCGCGCGGCGGCGTCGCCGCGTGCGCCCGTGTCGTCGAGGGTGGCGGATGGTTCGCGGCCGGGCCGGTGATCGTCGGGCGACCTGTCCGCCGCGGCATCCGGTGTCCCGGGGACGGCGTGCGTCGACGGCTCCCCCGCGCGCCCCCGCCCCCCTTCGCTCGAGCTCGCCCGCGCCGAGGGGAGCGCGAGCAGGATCGCCGCCCCCACGAGGACCTCGGCCCCAACGGCGAGACCGACCGCAGCGGGGGCCGGGCCCACCTCTGCGAGCGCTCCGGGTCCGATAGTGCCGCTCGCGAGCAGGGCGAGCAGGGCC
The DNA here is from genome assembly GCF_034421375.1 of Microbacterium invictum. Lineage (NCBI taxonomy): Bacteria > Bacillati > Actinomycetota > Actinomycetes > Micrococcales > Microbacteriaceae > Microbacterium > Microbacterium invictum. The sequence goes on from NZ_CP139779.1 coordinate 2,704,809, forward strand.
GCCGCTCCGCCCGACACGACGGCGACCGCGCCGGCGATGACCGCCCGCAGACCCCACCCGTCGGAGATCACCCGCGGATGGTCGGCGACGAGGTGCGTGCGCACCATCCATCCGGCGAGGGCACCGAGCGCCACGGGCACGAGCGCGAGAAGGAGGAGCCACGACGTGGTGGATTCCGGGATGACCCCCAGCACCGGCACCGGCGGGAGGACCCCCACCTGTGTGCCCGCCGGGGCGACGGTGGTGGCTGAGCCGACGGCGAAGCCGGGCCCGGCGAGGAACGAGGCCGCCCACACGATGAGCGTCGGCAGGTAGGCCAGTTCACCCAGCGCGATGATGCTCGCCCCGAGCAGATCGGCGTTGCTCGCCTGCGACAGCGCGACCACCTGCGGGCCGCGCGCGACCAGCGCGACGGTGAGCAGTGCCGCTCCCGCGCCCACGAACCCGGTGACAACGATCGCCGTACCGCGGGCGGTCTCGGTGACCGCGGCCGGTCCCGATTCGCCGACCCGGCGCTCGAGGGCGTCGCGGGCACGAGCGATGAGCCCGACATCGGCCTCGCGCCACTCGGTGACGACCGCGGCGAGCGCAGCGGGGACGGCGAAGACCAGCGCGGGGAGCGCGATCGCGAGCCCGAGGGGCGCTTCGGCCAGCGCGTTGGCCCCGGTGAGCGCGACTCCGGCGGCAAGGGCGGTGAAGACGACGATGCCCCCGATGAGCCCGCTCTCCCAGGCCTCCGACCGCGACGCGCGGACACCTGTCCGTGCGGCGAGCCCGGCGGTGAGCGCAGCGAGGGCGAGGGGTGCCAGCGAGAGGGAGAAGGATGCCGCGGCCTCGTCGATCCCGGCGGCGGTGAGGTAGATCGGCGGGAGGGTGACCTCCAGCGGCACGAGGTGACCGAGCTGCCACACCGAGGCGGTCGCGGGCCAGAGCGCGGACCAGTCGGCGGCCGCGCCGAAGCCGAAGACCCACAGCAGGGTCGCCGGCGCCAGGATCAGCGCAAGGCCGACCGCCGCCGCGATTGCGGCGTCGACGGCGGCGAGAAGGGCGACCACGAAGCGTTGCATGCCTCATCGACCCTACCCATCCGGCCCGAGGGTGCTGTTCCGCCTCGCCCGGAACCGGCCGCGCCCGAGGACCCCGTCAGCGCCCCGAAGTCCACGCCCCCGACGCCGGCAGATCGCCCTCGAAGATCTGCGTCACCGTCACGAGCGAGAACCCGCGGTCGAGCAGGCCGTCGTACATCGCCGCCGCCGCCTCCGCGGTGCCGGGGTGGATGTCGTGCATCAGCACGATCGAACCCGGCCGCGGGGCGTCGACCGCCCGGGCGAGGAGGGTGTCGACGCCCGGTCGCTGATAGTCGAACGTGTCGACATCCCACAGGATCGCGGGGAGCCCTGCGATGCGGAGGACGTTCTGGTTGTACTCGCCGTACGGGGGGCGGAAGCTCTTGGGCCGCTCCCCCACGACGTTCTGAATCGCGGCGCTGGTGTCGCGCAACTGTGCGGCGACCTGCTCGTCGGTGAGCGAGGGGAGGCTGGGGTGATTCCACGAGTGATTGGCGATCTCGTGCCCTTCGTCGCGCATGCGACGAAGGGTGTCGGCGTAGCCGCGGGCCTTCTCACCCATCACGTAGAAGGTTGCCGCGGCGCCCCGGGCGCGGAGCTCGTCGAGGATCGCGGGAGTGAATCCCGACGGGCCGTCGTCGTAGGTCAGCGCGACGCACGGGACGAGTTCGCAGTCGATCGTCTCGAGCCCGGCGGGGACGGCGGCGGGCGCTTCGAAGGGAAGAGCGGATGCCACGGCGCCGACGAGGCCCGCCCCGAACGGCGTGAGGAACGGCGTCGCGACCTCGAGCGGCACGGCGACCGCGAGCGGCTCGGTCGTCGCGACGATGCCGAGTGCCTGCAGCTCGGGCGGGCTGAATCCCGCCGGGATCTCGATGACGATCGTTCCCGCCTGAGGGACCGACCTTGTCAGGGCGGAGCCGATGACGGCGAGGCCCGCCTCGTCGGGCGGCTGGACCGGGGCGAGGCTCAGGGCTCCCGCGTCGCGCCGGAGCGCCTCGACGATGTCCCCCCACAGGGCGGGTCCTGCCTCGGCCGTCCACAGGGCCTCGGCGGACACGGTCTCGCCGGTGCGGAGGTCGGTGTAGAGCGTGGCCGAGGTGTCGGCGGTGATCGCGGCGGCGTCGCCCGTGACCGTGCGCATCCGCACACCGAGGTACGGACCGGCGGCGGTGACGATGTCGCATGCGACGGCAGTGCCCGTCCCGCCGGCAGGACCCAGGCGCGGGTCCGCGAGCAGCGCGGCGGCCGGAAGCCGGGTGGAGTCCGCGACGCACGACCGGTCGCCCAGTCCTGCACCGCGGGGCTGGACCTCCGGTGCGTAGCCGACCCCCGTGGCCGCTTCGCGACCCCCGATCGCGTCCCGCACCGCGCCGATCATCCTGTCGTTCACCGGCGACTGCCCGGGAAGAAGCGCGACCCGGGCCTGGAGGCCCACGGCATCGTTGCGGATCCGCAGGCCGCGCAGTGACGGAACGGTCGCCGGATCGAGCGCCGCGGGGAACGCCGCGACCGCCACCCTGGCGGCGGGGAAGGCTGCGGGCTGCCACGAGGCATCCGTCGCCGGTGCGCACGCGGCGAGAAGGAGCACGCCCGCGAGGGCGAGGGGCAGCGCGGCGCGGCGGTGCTTCTCATCGCGGCGCCCGCGGCTGTCGCGGTGGGATCCCGGGCCCGTCACGAGGTCACCCGCACGGTGTCGAGCACCTCGGCGATCGCATAGCGGTAGTCGGCCACCGCTCCGTCGGTGACCCGCGCGACGATGCCGGCGCTGACGGGTCCGCGCTCATCGCCGACCGCGGCGAGGACGATGCCGCCGGCGGCATCCGCGATCTCCGTGTGCCGAGCACGCGCTCCCGAGGAGAGGGTCTCGGTCACGGGCGCCGAATCCTGCGCGTCGTTCGCGCGGGCGAGGTCGGCGAATGCGGTGTCGAATCCGCCGCCGACCTCGGTGACGGCGATCTCGAGGCGCCCGTCGGGACTGGTCAGCGTGAGCTCGTCGTCGTCGAAGGGCGGACGGCGGACGACCCATCCGGCCGGCGCGGTCACCCGCACCGCCTCTTCGGCGACCGCGACCTCGGTCGGCGCGGGGTGCACCGTGGCGTTCAGGTTCGCCAGACTCGGTGGAACGGCGACGGCCGCCGCGAGGGCGATCCCCGCTGCCGCACCGATCGCACCCACGCACGCCAGCACGAGGGCGGTCCCGGATTTCACGGCCCGATCGTAGACCCGGAAGACGTCGCGATCCCGCTGCGGCGCGGCATCCTCCGGGTATTCTCCGGGGTTACTCCGAGGCGGGGTCGAAGGGCTCGAGCACGAAGAGCGCGATCGTGCGATCGGTCTTCTTCTGGTACTCGTTGTAGTCCGGCCACACCTCGGCCGAACGGTTCCACCACTCGGCGTACTCGTCGCCCGAGAGCTCGCGCGCCAGGTAGTCGCGCGTGACCGCACCGTCCTGCAGCTCGACGTGCGGGTGCGCGCGCATGTTCGCCGCCCAGGCGGGCTCTTCGGGCGCGCCGCCCTTCGAAGCCACCACCGCATAGCGGCCCTCGTGCTCGACGCGCATGAGCGCCGTCTTGCGCAGGCCCCCGCTCTTCGCACCGACCGTGGTCAGCACGATGATCGGCACGCCCCGCAGGAGGTTCGCCTCGGTGCCGCCCGACGCCTCGTAGCGCTCAGCCTGCTCGCGCGCCCACTGCGACGTGCTGGGGATGTACTCGCCTGTCAGCGGCATCGGACTCAGAGCCCCTCGACGATCTCGCGCATGAGCGCCGCGGTCTCGGACGGGGTCTTCCCGACCTTCACCCCGGCGGCTTCGAGGGCTTCCTTCTTGGCCTGGGCGGTGCCGGCCGAACCCGACACGATCGCACCGGCGTGACCCATCGTCTTGCCCTCGGGCGCGGTGAAGCCGGCGACGTAGCCGACGACCGGCTTGGTGACGTTCGCCTTGATGAAGTCGGCCGCGCGCTCCTCGGCGTCGCCCCCGATCTCGCCGATCATGACGATGGCCTTCGTCTCGGGGTCGGCCTCGAATGCGGCGAGGGCGTCGATGTGCGTGGTGCCGATGATCGGGTCGCCGCCAATGCCGATGGCCGTGGAGAAGCCGATGTCGCGCAGCTCGAACATCATCTGGTAGGTCAGGGTGCCCGACTTCGACACCAGGCCGATGGGGCCCTTACCGGTGATGTTGGCGGGGGTGATGCCGACGAGCGCCTCATCGGGGGTGATGATGCCGGGGCAGTTCGGTCCGATGATGCGGGTCGTGTTGCCCTTCGAGGTGGCGTAGGCCCAGGCCTCGGCGGAGTCGCCGACCGGCACGCCCTCGGTGATGACGACGAGCAGCGGGATCTCGGCGTCGATGGCCTCGATCATCGCGGCCTTGGTGAAGGCGGCCGGGACGAAGGCGATCGAGACGTCGGCCCCGGTCTTCTCGATGGCCTCGGCCACCGTTCCGAAGACGGGGAGCTCGATGTCGGCGCCGTCCTTGTCCTTGTGCAGCACGGTGGTGCCGGCCTTGCGGGCGTTGACGCCGCCGACGACGTTCGTGCCCGCCTTCAGCATGAGGGCGGTGTGCTTGGTGCCCTCGCCGCCGGTGATGCCCTGGACGATGACCTTGGAGTCCTTGGTGAGGAAGATCGACATTTCTTGTTCCTTATCCGGATGCGGCGGGTCAGGCGTTGGCGAGTTCGGCGGCCTTATCGGCGCCCTCGTCCATGGTCGAGGCGAGCGTCACCAGGGGGTGGTTGGCCTCCTGGAGGATGCGGCGGCCCTCCTCGACACGGTTGCCGTCGATGCGGACGACCAGGGGCTTGGTGGCGGTGGAGCCGAGCTCGGCGAGAGCGCCGACGATGCCCTTGGCGACCGCGTCGCAGGCGGTGATGCCGCCGAAGACGTTCACGAACACGCTCTTGACCTGCGGGTCGCCGAGGATGACGTCCAGGCCCGCGGCCATGACCTCCGCCGAGGCGCCGCCGCCGATGTCGAGGAAGTTGGCGGGCTTCACGCCGCCGTGGTTCTCGCCCGCGTAGGCGACGACGTCGAGGGTCGACATGACCAGGCCCGCACCGTTGCCGATGACGCCGACCTCGCCGTCGAGCTTGACGTAGTTGAGGTCGTTCTCCTTGGCCTTGGCCTCGAGCGGGTCTGCGGCGTCCTTGTCCTCCAGACGCGCGTGGCCGGGGTGACGGAACTCGGCGTTCTCGTCGAGCGTGACCTTGCCGTCGAGGGCGATGACGTCCCCCTCCTCGGTGAGGACGAGCGGGTTGACCTCGACGAGTGTGGCGTCCTCGCCCTTGTAGACCTCGTAGAGCTTGACGAAGACGTTCGCGACCTGCTCGACGAGGTCGTCGGGGAAGTTCGCGGCGCGGGCGATCTCGACGGCCTTGGCGTGGTCGATGCCGGTCAGCGGATCGACCTCGACCCGGGCGAGCGCCTCGGGCTTCTCGACGGCCAGCTGCTCGATCTCCATGCCACCCTCGACGCTGCACAGCGACAGGTAGGACCGCTGGGCGCGGTCGAGCAGCACCGAGAAGTAGAACTCCTGCGCGATGCGGGCGCCGGCCGCGATCATCACGCGCGTGACGACGTGGCCCTTGATGTCGAGGCCGAGGATGGCCTTCGCGGCCTCGTAGGCCTCGTCGGGGGTCTTGGCGACCTTGACGCCGCCGGCCTTGCCGCGGCCGCCGGTCTTGACCTGCGCCTTGACGACGACCACGCCTCCGAGCTTCTCGGCGGCGGCCTTCGCCTCCTCGGGGGTGTCGGCGACGATACCGGCGAGAACCGGCACCTCGTACTTCTCGAACAGATCGCGGGCCTGGTACTCGTAGAGATCCACAGAGAGTCCTTCGCTGGGCGAACGGTGGGATGTGTGGGTCAAGAAAATCTCGATATCGAGATATCGACCAGTCCCCTACCCTACTACCGGCGATGGACCGCCTCATCCCGGGTGTCTCGACGTCGGGCCTCCTCCCCGCGCGCGGCGCGTCTTCGCACCCCGTCGCGGTTCACCTGGCGCGAAGTGTGCGCCCGACCCGCGCAATGCGCCAGCTGAAACCTGACTGGCTGCGTTCGCCTGGCGCGAAGTGCGGCCCGGACCAGCACATCGCGGCAACCGAAGCGGGGAGGCGAGCGAGAGCGGGGAGGCGAGCGGAAGCGAGGCGAGCGCCGCGCGCCTCAGATCCAGCCGCGCTCGCGCGCGAGGATCGCCGCCTGCTGGCGGGTCGCGAGCCCGAGCTTGCCCAGTACTGCGGAGACGTGGTTGCGCACGGTGCCGGGCGAGAGATGCAGTGTGGCCGCGATCTCGGCGATCGTCTCGCCGCGCGCGCCCGCCCGAAGCACGTCGAGCTCGCGATCGGTCAGGGGGCTGCGCTCATCGGTGAGGGCGTCCGCGGCGATCTCGGGGTCGACGTAGCGCCGGCCGGCGGCGACATCGCGGATGACCTGGGCGACATCCTGTGCGCGCCGCGACTTCGGCAGGAACCCGTCGACCCCGGCGCTCAGGGCCCGCCGCAGCACTCCGGGCCGGGCGTGCCGGGTCACCACCACGCACCTCGACCCGGCCTGCCGGCGGATGCGGGCCGCCGCGTCGACGCCGTCGAGCCCGGGCATCTCGAGGTCGAGCAGGCACACCGTGGGGCGCAGGCGCACCGCCTCGGCCACCGCCTCCTCGCCGTCACGGCACTCGGCGACGACCTCGAAGTCGTCCTCGAGCCGCAGCAGGGCCGCGAGGGCCGACCGGATCATGTCCTCGTCGTCGGCGATGAGGATGCGGATCATGCGCGCCCCCCGATGGATGCCGCGGGCACGGTGACCTCGACCGTGAAGCGCTCGGGCGCGGCATCCCACCGCGCCGCCCCTCCGACGGCCCCGACACGCTCCGCGATGCCCGGAAGCCCCGAGCCGACCGGCGCCGCGTGAGAGGGCACCGCCACGGCGAGCGCGTCGTTGGTGATGCCCAGTCGCCATACCTCGCCGCCCGCGCCCGGCTCGAGCGCGAGGCGCAGACGGGCCCAGACGCCACCGCCGTGCTTGAGGATGTTCGTCGTGGTCTCGCGCACCACCGGACCCAGGATGTCGGCGGGAGCGGCGTCGGCCCGAGCGTCGACGTCGAGCTCGACCGCGAGTCCGGCCGCCCGCAGCAGATCGGCGGCGTTGGCCAGTTCGTCGGGGAGCGGCACGCCGCGGAACCGTGCGGCGAGGGCCCTCGTGCCGGTGCGGGCCTCATCGACCGACGCCCGGGCGAGTCGCACCTGTTCAGCGGCCGCGCGGGGGTCGCGGGGCAGCATCCGTTCGGCGAGTTCGAGCTGCAGCGCGATCACCTGCAGGTGGTGGCCCTGGAGGTCGTGCAGATCTCCCGCGAGACGCAGCCGTTCCTGCGCGGCGGCGAGGCGTCCCTCGGCGGCGCGGGCTTCGTCGAGGGCGAGGACGATGTCCCACCACCAGAGGCACAGGACGGCCGTGGGTGGGAGCAGCACGGAGAACAGGCGGTAGACGAAGTCCACCTCGCTGTCGAGCGTCCGCCCCGTCACGAGCGGCTCGGCGACCCAGATCGCCACGAGCACGAGGGTGATCGCCGCGACCAGACGCAGCCTCACGCCTGGCCGCCAGCGCAGCAGCAGCACCGCCAGGGCGACGAGCGCGGCGGCCGCGAGCACCGACACCGCGATGACGCCCACGACCACGGCCGCCCCGGTCGCCGCGACGAGCGACCACAGCACGGTCGGCGAGAACCGCTCCTCGTCGTCGGCGTCGCCCCGCTGCCGGCGGCGGCCGTAGCGGGCCAGCAGCGGCACGCTCGAGGCGAGCGACACCGCGGCAGCGGCGAGGTAGAGCGCCACCTGGAGGGCCCCGCCGCCGGTGAGTGTGGGCACGAGCCAGAAGAAGAGCGTGACGGCCTGGAACATCATCACCGAGCCGGCGGTGTACCACCAGGTCGCCGTCACCCCGCGGGCGAGGGCCCTCCCCGCCGGATGCACGGCGGCGGGGGTGCGGGAGAGGTCGGTCACACCGCCACAGTACGACCATGACTTTTGTCACGCCCCGCCTGCGGCATCCTCCCGGCGGCAGGTGACGCTCCGACACTGCCGCCGAAGACCGCGATCGCGTGGGATGGAATCACCGTCCGACAGACGGCCCCGTCCGATCCGCAGGGAGAGACCATGAACCCCATCGCCGACCTCATCCTCGGTTTCCAGAACCTCGTCGCCCAGATGCCCGAGCTGCTGCGCCCGCTCATCGTCGCCCTCGCCGGCGCCGTTCCGTTCATCGAGGGCGAGGGCGCCGCGGCGATCGGGATCGTCGGCGGCATCCATCCGATCGTCGCCGGAATCGCCGGCTTCGCCGGGAACTTCCTCTGCGTCGCGATCGTCGTCTTCGCCGGAGCCCGCGTGCGGACCGCGGTCACGACCCGGGGCGGCCGCGAAGCGCCCGAGCTGTCGCCGCGCCGCCAGAAGGTCATGCGCGCATACGAGCGCTACGGCACCCCGGGAGTCAGCCTCCTCGGTCCGCTGCTCGTGCCGACGCAGTTCACCGCCGCCGCGCTGGTGTCCACCGGCGTGGCCCCGGGCCGGGTGCTCTTCTGGCAGGCGGTCGCGATCGCGATGTGGACGACTCTCATCACGCTCATCATCACGGGTGTGATCACCTTCGTCGGCTGAGTGGGGGCTCGCCGGCCCTGACACCCCGCCCCGCGAGAGCCTCGTCCACGCGCTATGCGACGGACGAGGCCGCGGGCGGGGTGTCGGGTTTCCGGGTGGTCCGGACGGCCTGCGGCCGCTGGCCGGCCTGCGCCTTCAGCAGGGTCACCTTCCACCCGGGCCGATCGACGCGAGCAAGCTGCAGGATGTCCGCGACCACCTCGAGGGCGGCGGGGGCCGCGCGCGTGCGACCGCGCCCGTGGCACGAGGTGACGAAGCGGATGCGACCGAGCGAACGCGGCACCTTGCCCACTGTCGGTGCGGGCCCGATCGAGGCGGTGCCGCCGGGCGCTCCGCCCTCGGCGAGGCGGCGCCCCGGGTCATCCGGCTCCGGAACGGCCGCCGTCGGCGCCGGCAGCAGGTATGACGCGGCCCGACCGCGCGCCGGGGTCGGGCCGGGGCGATAGAGCGCCTCGGCGTCGCGGGCGCCGGTGGCGAGGATCACCTGGTCGGCGAAGAGCGGGCCGTGCTCGGTGTCGAGGCGGCAGGGGCTCGCCGAGGTGACCGACTGCACCAGGGTGCGGGTGTGCAGCGACGCCCCCGCGGCGACGAGCGCTGCCGCCAGCGCGGTCTCTTCGTTGGCATCCCGGCTCGCGCCGGGGCGAAAGGGGCCGATCACGCCGGCCTCGACGAGCGCGACGCGGCGGCCCGACTGGGTGAGCAGAAGGGTGGCGACGAGGCCCGTCAGCGAGGCGCCGACGACCACGACGTCGTAGTGCTCGCCGCGCGGAAGCGTCTGACCGGTGGTGTTCGCGGCGACAGCGAAATGCGACATGCACACAGTGAACGACCATGAACCGAACCGGAACATGGCCTTGACAAACCCCGGCGTGCTCCCCATCCCGGGGGCGGCGCCGAGCGGCCCGCCGCTAAGCTCGTCCCGTGAGCGACGCCGATCCTGCGTTCGTCGGCCGCACCGAGGTCGTGGCGGCCGCGGTCGAGCTGTTCCACACGCAGGGGTTCGACCAGACATCGGTCGATCAGATCGCCCGCGCGGCGGGGATGTCGCGATCGACCTTCTTCCGTCAGTACGGCGGGAAGGAAGACGTGGTCTTCGCCGACCACGAGGGTCTCCTCGAAGAACTGCGCGCCTTCCTCGCGCGGCCGCACGACGATCCGTGGGCGGCCGTGTGCGAGGCATCCGTGCAGGTGTACCAGCACTTCGCCGCCGACCCCGAGCTCGCCCGGCGTCGCTACGCGGTGGTGCGCCAGATCCCCGCGCTGCGCGACCGCGAGATCGTCACGGTCTTCCGCTACGAGCGCCTCTTCGACGAGTACCTTCGTCAGGCCCTTCCGGGCCTCGACCCGCTCGACGCGGTCGGATTCTCGGCCCTCGTCACCGCGGTGCACAACCACGTGCTGCGGCGGCTGATCCGCGGGCCCAAGCGCGTACCGGTGTCGGTGCTCACGCGCGCGCTGGACGATGCGCGGCGCCGCTTCGGGGTGCTGCCCGAGGCATCCGATCCGGCCCCCGACGATCTCGTGGTCGCGGTGTTCCCGCGCCGGACGCCCAGTGCCGAGGTGGCCCGGCGCCTGCGCGACGCACTGTCGGAGTAGCGCTCAGGCGAAAGCGCTGACGCCGGTGATGTCGCGGCCGAGCAGCAGCGCCTGGATCGACTCGGTGCCCTCGTAGGTGTGGATCGCCTCGATGTCGGCCATGTGCTGCATCACGCCGTACTCCAGGAGGATCCCGTTGCCGCCGAGCAGGTCGCGCGCGGTGGCGGCGATCCGCCGGGCGGTGCGCGTGTTGTGATACTTCGCCAGCGACGCCTGGGTCGGTCGCAGCCCGCCGGATGCCTCGAGATCGGCGAGGTGACGGCAGTACAGCTGCATCGCGGTGAGCTCGGAGAGCATCTGGGTGAGGCGCTCCTGAACCATCTGGAACGCCGCGAGGCGCTTGCCGAACTGCTCGCGCTGCTGGGAGTACTGAAGCGCCGCTTCGTAGCAGGCGGTCGCGTGTCCGAGGGCCGACCACGCCACGCCCGACCGTGTGGCGTAGAGCACGGTCGAGGCGTCCTTGAAGCTGTGGCTGCCCGGCAGCACCGCATTGGCGGGGAGCGTCACGCCGCGCAGGGTGATGTGGGCCTGGTGGATGCCGCGGAGCGACGCCTTGCCGGTGATGGGCTCGCCGTGGTAGCCCTCGGCCTCCTGCGGGACGAGGAAGCAGCGCACCTTGCCGTGGTCGTCGGCGCCGGGAGACTCCACGCGCGCCCAGACGAAGGTGACCCCGCCCGATGCGCCGTTGCCGATCCACTTCTTGGCGCCGTCGATGATCCAGCCGCCGTCGGCGGCGCGCGTCGCGCGGGTCTCGAGCGACACCGAGTCCGAGCCGTGGTCGGGCTCGGTCAGGGCGAAGGAGCCGAGCACCTCGCCGCGGGCGATCGGCTGCAGGTACTGCGCCTTCTGCGCGTCGCTGCCGAAGAGTGCGAGGGTCCGCAGCGCCAGACCGCCCTGCACGGCGAGCACGGTGCCGAGCGATCCGTCGCCGCGCGAGATCTCCATGTTGATCAGGCCCGCGGCCAGCGGAGACAGGGCGGTCAGGCCCTCGTGCTCGATGCCGTCGACGAAGAGGTCGAGCTCGCCCATGCGGCGCACGATCGAGATGTCGTAGTCGCCGGCATCCCACTGGGCGGCCGAGCGATCGCCGTACTCCGAGATGAGCACCCGGGCGCGCGACCAGGCATCGCGCTCGGCGCCGCCGATGTCGGCGAAGACGCCGTAGTAGTCGGTGTCGAGCGGATCGGTCACGCGATAGGCACCCGCGCGGTCGCCGGGAAGGATGCCGGCGGGGGTGTCGGTCGCGGTGGGGGTCGGCGCAGACGTCATGACATCCAGTCTCGCATGAGGTGACACTCGATGTCACAATTCGAGTCCGGGTCGGGGGCTGGGGACGCCCTATCCCCCTGCGACGTGCCGCGCAACCACCTGACCGCCGCGTCGACACGGCCGTATGGTTCAGCCATGGGACTCTTCCGTCGCGCGCCGCGCCGCCCCGTTTTCGACACTGGGGCTCTCGGCTCCGCCGCGGATGCCGGGTCGGCCGCGGCGAAGGCCGCAAAAGCACCCGTCGCGCTGGGTCTCTGGGCCGACGGATTCGGCAAGCTCGCCACCCGGTCGCTGCAGATCGCGATCGTCATCGGCATCGCCACGCTCGCCGTGATCGGTCTGCAGCAGGTGACGGTGGTCTGGATCCCCGTCATCATCGCCCTGATCTTCGCCTGCGCCTTCGCGCCGCTCATGTCGTGGCTGCGACGACGGGGCGTGCCCTCGGTCGTGGCCACCCTCATCACGATGCTGGCGGTCCTGGTGGTGCTGGGGCTCGCCGGCTGGCTCATCGTCTGGGCGGTGCGCAACCAGTGGGATGATCTGTACTCGCAGGCCGAGGCGGGGTTCCAGCAGCTCGTCGCCTGGATCAATACTCTGCCGTTCGCCCCCACGGACAATCAGATCCAGGAGTGGAGCGACCAGGTCATCGACTTCGTCACCAGCGCCCAGTTCGGCTCCGGGGCCCTCGCCGGGGTGAGCGTGCTGGCCAACTTCGTCACCGGCCTGATCCTCATGATCGTCGTCCTCTTCTTCTTCCTGAAGGACGGCCCCTGGCTCTGGGAGTTCCTGCTGCGCCCCTTCCGCGGCGCGGACGAGGCGCGTGCCCGCCGCATCGGCGACAAGACGGTGGTCACCCTCGGTTCGTACGTGCGCGGCACCGCCGCGGTCGCCTTCGTCGACGCGGTCGGGATCGGCATCGGCCTGCTCATCCTGCAGGTGCCGCTCGCGCTGCCGCTGGCGGTGCTGGTGTTCCTGCTGGCCTTCATCCCGATCGTCGGGGCGACCGTCGCCGGCATCCTCGCCGCGCTCGTGGCCCTCGTCGCGAACGACTGGGTCAACGCCCTCTTCGTCGTCGGCGTGGTCGTGCTCGTCAACCAGCTCGAGGGCAACTTCCTCCAGCCCGTTCTCATGGGGCGGACGCTGAAGCTCCACGCCTTCGTCATCCTCATCGCCCTGACCGTCGGAACCGTGCTCGGCGGCATCCTCGGCGCCGTGCTCGCCGTCCCGATCACGGCGGTCGTCTGGGGCGCGATCCAGGTGTGGAACGGGCCGAACAAGCCCGCCCGCTGGGCGCAGCGGAAAGCGACGGAACCGGCGGCGTAGCGCGAGAGGGCGCGGCGAGCGGGCGACCGTGCGATGCGCGATCCAGTGATCGCCGCCCGCCTCAGAGCCCGGGGAGGATGTCGGAGAGCGTGAAGCTCGCCGGCACCTCCAACTGCGCGAACGTGCACGAGTGCGGATCGCGGTCGGGGCGCCAGCGCCGGAACGAGGGGATGTGGCGGAACCGCTCCCCCTCCATGTGGTCGTACGCGACCTCCGCGACGAGCTCGGGCCGCAGAGGCACGAAGGAGAGGTCCTTCCCGGCGTTCCACCGGCTTCCGGCTCCGGCGAGCTGGGCGCCGTCGGCGGCGTGCTCGGCCCAGCCGCCCCAGGGATGCGCGGCGAAGTCGACGTCGCGGTACGGCGCGAGGTCGTCGAGCAGGGTTTTCCGCCGGGCCATGGGGAAGGATGCCGTCACGCCGACGTGGTGCAGGGTGCCGTCGTCGGCGTAGAGGCCCAGGAGCAGGGATCCGACGATCGGACCCGACTTGTGCCATCGGAATCCGGCGACGACGCAGTCGGCGGTGCGCTCGTGCTTGATCTTGAACATGGTGCGCTTGTTCGGCTGGTATGTGCCATCGAGGGGTTTGGCGATGACCCCGTCCAGACCCGCGCCCTCGAAGGTCTCGAACCACTCCTGCGCGACGGCGGGGTCCCCGGTCGCGGGAGTCACGTAGACCGGCGGTTCGACGCCGGAGAAGGTGTCGACGAGCCGCGCGCGGCGTTCGGAGAAGGGGCGACCGGTGAGGTCGTCGTCGCCGAGCGCGAGCAGGTCGAAGGCGATGAACGACGCCGGCGTCTGGACGGCGAGCAGGTTCACCCGGCTCGCCGCGGGGTGGATGCGCTGCTGCAGGGCCTCGAAGTCCAGGCCGCCGTCGGTGGCGACGACGATCTCTCCGTCGACGACGCAGCGCTCGGGGAGCTGCGCGCGCAACGCCTCGACCAGCTCGGGGAAGTAGCGCGTCATCGGGCGTTCGTTGCGGCTGCCGAGCTCGACCTCGTCGCCGTCGCGGAACACGATCGTGCGGAAGCCGTCCCACTTGGGTTCGACGTGCCCGAGGTCGGGGATCGTCGAGACCGACTTCGCGAGCATCGGCGCGACCGGGGGCATGACGGGAAGGTCCATCGCCTCAGTCTCGCGTGCGCGCCGGCGTCGCGCCATCCCGCGCACCCACGCACCCACGCCGGCCTCGCACCTCCGCCCGCCCGGACCCGGGTGCTCCCCCGTCACGTTCCGCCCCGCACCGCGCCCCGCAGGGGCGTGACGGGACGGGGGAAGCGCAGGGGGCACCGCGGCAGGCTAGTCCTGGGGCCAGTTCGCCTCGTTCTTGCGGCTCGGCTGCACCCGCGGCGGCTCGCCCGGCATCTTCGGGAAGTCCGGCGGGAACGGCAGCTCGCCGAGCCCGTCGTCGAGGTCGCGCTGCCACCACTCCAGCAGCACGTCGATGCGGCCCGGCGTCGCCGGCATCCCCTCCCAGGGGTCTCCCACCGACGCCAACCGCTCGGGCACGGAGCGTACCGTGAAGGCCGAAGGGTCGGCATCCGCCAGCTCGTCCCACGTGATCGGCGTCGACACGGTCGCGCCCGCGAGCGCCCGCGGGCTGTAAGCCCCCGCCATCGTTCGATCGCGGTTGGCCTGGTTGAAGTCGATGAAGATGCGCTCGCCGCGCTCCTCCTTCCACCAGTTCGTCGTCACGCGGTCGGGCATCCGGCGCTCGAGCTCACGTCCGGCGGCGATGACGGCGTGGCGCACGTCGAGGAACTCCCACTCGGACTGGATGGGACAGAAGACATGGATGCCGCGGTTGCCGCTGGTCTTCAGGTACGCCGTCAGTCCTGCGTCGGAGAGCACCTCGCGGAGGGCCGGCGCGACCGCGGCGGCATCGGCGAAGTCGGTGCCCGGCTGCGGATCGAGGTCGATCCGCAGCTCGACGGGGTTGTCGGTGTTGCTCGTCAGCGACGCCCACGGGTGGAACACGATCGTGTTCATCTGCGCCGCCCACACCACCGCGGCCGGTTCGGTGAGGACGATCTGCGGATGCCGTCGCCCGCTGTTGTATCGGACGGTCACCGCCTCGACGTAGTCGGGCGTGCCCTTCGGCGGGTTCTTGGAGTAGAACCGCTCGCCCTCCACCGACTCGGGGAACCGCTCCAGCGACACCGGTCGATCGCCGTTCGCCGCCAGAAAAGGCCCCGACACGGACATCAGGTACTCGGCGAGCTCACGCTTGGTGATCCCGAGCGCCGGCCACAGCACCCGGTCGGGATTCGACAGGCGCACCTCGCGCTCGCCCGCGGGCCCGGGAACGGTCAGCATCGTGAACGGGCTCGCCATGCATGCGACGCTAGCGGCTCTCACCGAACTTCGTCAGGGGCTGGTGCGGGTCACATCTGGCGGGTCCGCCGCCGGTCTGATGTCGGGGTCAGGGGAGGATCGGGGCGAGCTCGTCGCGCCCGAGGCGGATCCACGGGCCGGCGGCATCGACGAGGATGCCGGCGAGCGCCGCATCGGCAGCCAGTGCGGCGCCCAGCCGGTCGGCCGTGATAGGTGCGGCGCGGTCACCGCGACCGATGGCCGCCACCTCGAGGGGGTGCGAGAAGACCTGCAGGAGTCGTTCGCCGTTGGCGCGCGCCTCGGCGACGCCGACCTTGCCGTCCGGGGTCTCGTTCACCGCGACCCACAGCTTGGCACCGGGCATCGCCGCGACCACGTCGGCGCCGGTCGCGGCGGTGCGCGGGCCGGCGAGCAGGTGCTTGACCAGCGCGTTCGGATCGGCCTGATCGAGCATCCGCTCGATGAGCTCGCGAGGGATCACCGCGCGCGCAGGCGCGGACGACGGGTCGATGATGATGCCGGCGTACGAGCCGGTCACGACGTGCCGGAGCACCGTCGCCGCGGGCTGGGCGACAGCGGATGTCTGCTGATCACCGTCGGACGCCACACTCGCCTGGAGGCCCGCCCCGCCGCTGAACGCCAGCACGTACTGCTTGTCACCGACCGTGGCGACCGCCAGCGGAAGCTGCGCGCCCTCCGACAGCAGCTGCCGGGCATCGCCCTTGATCCGCAGGAACAGCTGGCCCTGCAGAAGCTGACGGGCGACGTGGATGAGGTCGAGCGACTCGGGCTTCTCGGGGAGTCCTCGCAGCGCCTGGATGACCAGGCCGTTGTCGGGCAGGCCCGGAACGATCTGCGTGGGCGCGGGCGCCTCGGCGGGGCCGGGGTTGCGCGGCGCCGGGGCGGCCGACGCGGCCGAGTCGGAGGCGACGGGCTTCGCCGCGGGTGCTGTGCGCGGGGCGCCGTACGTCGACACCGAGATGTTCACGTGCGGAACGGCTTCCTCGGTCGAGGGATTCGCGGGAGTCGCGTCATCCCTCGCCGCGCCGTCCTCACCGTCGCGCGGGGCGAGCCCAGGAGCGTCGGCCGCGTCGACATCCGTCTCGGGAGCCTCGGGGTCGGGCGTTCCCCTCTGCGGGGTCGCGTCGTCGCGCTGGTCGTCGGTCTTCTTGCGTCGCCCGAAGAGTGCCATCGTGCCAGCCTACGCGGCGGTTCTGGACGCGGTACCTGCTCCCCCGTTCGCGACCCGTCACAGAACGTCGCCGCGCGGGGCGTCGGGCAGCACTTTTCGACGGGTCGCGGACACGTGCGCCGCCACCCGCAAGGTCGGCCCGCCGCGGCGGCGCGACGACCCGCGAGACCTACAGTTTCGCGATCGGCGCGATCTTGACCAGGAGCTTCTTCATGCCGACCTTCTCGAAGCGCACGTGCGCGACGCGCTTCGCGCCCTCACCGGTGATCGCGTCGATGCGGCCCTCGCCGAAATCGTCGTGACGGATGCGGTCGCCGGGCGCGAGCTCCATGTCGCCGTTGTCGCGCACCTTCGCCGGGACGCGGTTGGCGAACTTCTCCAGCGACGTCGACTTCGGTACGAGGTCGTCGCCGTATCGCCGCCCCGACCCGGACCCGCCGAAGCCCGACCCCGCCGAGCCGCGCCGCGCATTGAGCGCCCGCGACTGCGTCCCGCCGCGCGAGTTGACGTCGCCCGGCGACTGGCGCCAGTCCAGCAGCTCCGACGGGATCTCCTGCAGGAATCTGCTCGGCATCGCCACCGACACCTCGCCGAACTGCGCGCGGGTCATCGCCAGAGTGAGGTACAGGCGCTTGCGCGCCCGGGTCACCCCGACGTAGAACAGCCGCCGCTCCTCCTGCGGGCCCCCAGGCTCACCGGCCGAGATCCGGTGCGGGATCAGGTCTTCTTCGACACCGGTGAGGAACACCGCGTCGTATTCCAGGCCCTTCGCGGTGTGCATCGTCATGAGGGACACCGACCCCGAGGCATCCTCGAGATCGTCGGCGTCCGAGACCAGCGCCACCTCGGTGAGGAAGTCGACGATCGTGCCTTCAGGGTTGTTGCGGGCGAACTCGCGGGCAACGGCCACGAGCTCGTCGAGATTCTCGATCCGGGCTTCGTCCTGCGGGTCGCGACTCGCGCGCAGCGCGTCGTAATACCCGCTCTTGGTCAGTAGGAGCTGAAGCCCCTCGGCCACGGCGGTCGGGGGCGGCAGCTCGCCCGACGCGGGAAGCATGAGATCGGATGCCTCGGCGAGAACCGCATCCAGGTGCGCGATCGCCGCCTGGATCTTCGGGCCGACGCCGAGATCCGACGCGTTGCCGAGGGCATCGCGGAAGGTGATCTGCTCGTCGGCGGCGTACCGGCTGATCGTCTCGATCGTCACGTCGCCGATGCCGCGGCGCGGCTTGTTGATGATGCGACGCATCGCCATCTCGTCCGCAGGGTTCGCGACGGCGACGAGGTAGGCCAGGGCGTCCTTGATCTCGGCGCGCTCGTAGAACTTCGTGCCGCCCATGATCTTGTACGGCACGGCGGCGCGGATGAAGATCTCTTCCAGCGCACGGGACTGCGAGTTGGTGCGGTAGAACACCGCCATCTGGTCGTACGGCACCCCGCCCTTGTGCAGGACCTCGATCTCGTCCGCGACGAACTGCGCCTCGTCGTGCTGCGAGTACCCGGTGAAGCCGACGATCTTCTCGCCGGCGCCGACGTCGGTCCACAGCCGCTTGTCTTTGCGATCGAAGTTGTGGCTGATGACGGCGTTCGCGGCCGACAGGATGTTCTGTGTGGACCGGTAGTTCTGCTCGAGCAGCACCACCTTGGCGCCGGGGAAGTCGCGCTCGAATTCGCTGATGTTGCGTATGTCCGCTCCGCGGAACGCGTAGATCGACTGGTCGGAGTCACCGACGACCGTCAGTGACGCGGCCTCTTCGGTCGCCGGCGCGTCGAAGATCATCATCCCGCCCGATTCGGCGATCGGTCCGCCGTCCGATCCCGGTGGCCGGGTCAGCTCGTGGATCAGCGCGTACTGCGAGTGGTTGGTGTCCTGATACTCGTCGACGAGGATGTGCCGGAACCGCCGTCGATACACATCCGCCACCTGCGGGAATGCCCGGAACAGGTACACCGTCTGGGCGATCAGGTCGTCGAAATCGAAGGCGTTCGCCCGCTGCAGCTCGCGCTGGTAGGCCCCGAACACGTCGCAGAACACGCGCTCGGCCGGGTCGTTCATGTTCGCCGAGCGGGCGTAGGACTCCGCATCGGCGAGCTCGTTCTTCAGCTTGGAGATCTTCCCCTGCACCGCCGAAGGGGTCAGTCCGTAGGCATCCGCTTCATGTTCCTTCACCAGCCGCTTGACCAGAGCGCGCGAGTCGCCCGAATCGTAGATCGTGAACGACCTGGTGAAGCCGAACTGCTCGGCCTCGCGCCGCAGGATGCGCACGCACGCCGAGTGGAACGTCGAGATCCACATGCCCTGCGATCGATCGCCGACGAGCTGATGCACGCGCTCCCGCATCTCGCCCGCGGCCTTGTTGGTGAAGGTGATGGCGAGGATCTGGCTCGGCCACGCCTCCTTGTTGCGCAGCAACGAGGCGATCCGGCGCGTGAGCACGCTGGTCTTGCCCGACCCGGCGCCGGCGACGATGAGGAGCGCCTGCCCGCGATAGGTCACCGCCTCGCGCTGCTCGGGGTTGAGGCCGGCAAGCAGATCTTCGTCGACGCGAGTACCCGAGCCCGGTCGGGGCCCGCGATCGCCGTCGACGATGAGAGGGACGGATGCCGCGGGGCGCGCGGCCGGAGAGACGTCAGTCATTGCCCGTCAAGTCTAGGTCGGGGCCCCGACACCCGCCCCTCCCACGATCGGCTGCGCGGCGGCATCCGGTCCGGGAAGCAGTTGCCCGAGAAGGTCGTCGATCGTGACCACGCCGAGCAGGCGCTGACCGTCCACGACGATCGCCAGCTGCACGCGCCCACGGCGCATCCGCAGCAGCGTGTCGTACGCCGACGCGGCCGGCTCGACCACGAGCGGTTTGCGCGCGATCGCCGCCACCGGCGTCGTCGGAGTGAGCTTCAGCGTGTCGCGCACGTGCGCGACGGCGCACTCGGCGGTCGACCCCACGAGGATGCGAAGGTGCCCCGATTCCGCGGCCACGCGCTGCAGGTCGGCGACCGTGGCGTCGGTGGGGACGGATGTCGGCACCCGGTCGGCTCGGACGATCTCCCCGACCATGCGCGTGCTCATGGCGATCGCCTGCGCGATCGGCTCGGAGTACTGCCGCTCGAGCGTTCCCGCCTCGCGTGAGTGGGCGACGAGTTCCCGGATGGTGTCCGCGTCCTGGCCGCCCACCGCCGCCTTCTCGACGGGCTCGACACCGGACGCCCTCACGAGCCGGTTGGCGATGTGGTTGATCCAGAGGAGGAACGGTCGCAGCGGCCAGGTCAGAGCTCGTGCCAGGATGCCGGTCGCCTTGGCCGCGACCTCGGGGTGCGCGATCGCCCACGACTTCGGGGCCATCTCACCGATCACAAGGTGCAGGAAGGTCACCACGATCAACGCGAGCATGAAGGCGATCACGCCCGACAGCACCGAGGGCAGCCCCCATGCCTCGAAGACCGGGGCGAGAGCGTAGTCGATCGCCGGTTTGGTGATCGCGCCGAGGAGGAACGTGCACGCGGTGATCCCCAGCTGCGCGAAGGCGAGCATGACCGTCAGCTCGTTGATTCCTCTCAGGGCAGCGCGCGCCGACGCGCTGCGGTCGGCCTCCTGCTCGAGTCGGTGCCGGCGGGCGGCGAGCAGGGCGAACTCGACGATGACGAAGAACGCGCTGGCGATGATCAGCAGCGTCGTGATGAGAGCGACGGTCCATCCGTTCATCGGTCCGCCTCCGTCCGCGCGCGGTCGTCCGCATCGTGTTCGGCGTCGAGATCGCGTTCGTGCAGATGAACGGTCAGACGCGAGGGCACGTGCCGCTCGATCTCGAGCACCTCGACCTCGAGCCAGCGCTGCATGTTCAGTCCCTGCACGGCCTCACCCGCCCGCTCGGGCAGGTCGACCCGCACGACCGCACCGAGCGGCGGCAGGTCGCCGTGCTCGCTGATCGTCAGTCCTGCGACCGTTTCGGCGCCGTCCCGCTCCAGGTCGTGCCCGATGAGCCGCTCGAGCTCATCCAGGTGGACGTCGCCGGGCACCGTCCACGACGCGTCGCCGTCGGAGGTCACTTCGTCGACGTCCAGGTCGTGCTCGTCGGAGATCTCCCCCACGACCTCTTCGGTCAGATCCTCCAGGGTGAGGATGCCATCGAAGTTGCCGTACTCGTCGACGACGCAGGCCATCTCGTTGCGTGTCCGACGCATCCGCTCGAGGGCGATCGGCAGCCTCATCGAGGTGGGCAAGACGACCGCCTCACGCATCACCGTGGACACCGTCGCGGACGGGTCGTAGTGCCCGCGGAGCAGGTCGATGAGATTGACGATGCCGACCGGGGTGTCCTCGTCGCCGATGACCGGGTAGCGGGTGTGACCGGTCGACATCAACGACAGCACTTCGGCGATCGTGGTGTCGGGGGATATCGAGTCGATGTGGGACCGGGGGACCATCGCGTGCTCGACGTCGCGCTGCGGGAAGTCCAGGATGCGGTCGATGATGTTCGACAGGTCGTCGGGCAGATCGCCACTCGCGCGGGAGTCCTCGATGATCGCCTCCAGGTCGCGGGCCGTCGCACTCTCGTCGACGTCTTCGAGCGGTTCGATCCGCAGGAGCCGCAGCAGCGCGTTCGCGGCGAAGTCGAACACGGCGATCAGCCACCCGAACAGCGTCAGGTAGATCCGGGTGGGAACGGCGAGGGCGCGGGCGAGCGGTTCAGGGTTCGCGATGGCGAGGTTCTTCGGGTACAGCTCACCGAAGATCATCGTCACGATGGTGGCCAGCAGCAGGGCTCCCGTGGTGCCGATGAGGACCGAGACCCCCGGTTCGAGGCCCACGCCGCCCAACAGGGTGCCGATAGACTGCCCGATGAGCGGCTCGGCGACGTAGCCGATCAGCAGGCCGGTGACGGTGATTCCCAGCTGCGCTCCCGAGAGCATGAACGACGTGCGCTTGGTGATCGACAGCACGCGCCGCGCCTGCGCGTCGCCCTTCTCGGCCTTCGCCGTCATCCGCGAACGGTCGACGGACATGTAGGCGAACTCCTGGGCGACGAAGAAGCCGCACGCGACGATGATCGCCAGTGTGACGACGATGCCCAACAGCAGGGTCAGTGTCGCCGCCAGCATCCGGATTCACCCCCTCTCGGATGGAGGGGGTACGAAGATCGACCCTCCTGGTCGGTGGAGGTTCGGTGGTGGCGCACGGATTGCTCCCGTGGGTCAGGGGTGGGGGTGTCCGTCCACGATACGCGTCGCGGTGGCCCGCAAACCGGGCGCTGGCCGTGAAGCGACCTACGATCGGAGGATGACCGACTCAGTGCTCGTCCTCGTCGCAAACGCCGGTGATGGCTCGATCAGCGTCTTCCGTGTCGAAGGAGAGCGGATGACGCGGCTCGCCGTCACAGAAGGGCTCACCGGATGCTCGACCTTCGCCGTCGACGCCGCCCGCGATCTCGTCTACGCGGGCGTGAAGGGGTCGCGCGACGGCGAACCCGCCGGCATCCTCACCCTCGCTCTCGATCGGGACACCGGTCGGCTGGAGCGTCGAACCCGTCTGGACCTTCCCGACGGCGGCATGAACTACCTCGCCCTGACGAGGGACGGATCGGGCCTGCTCGGCGCGGCGTACAGCGGCGGATACGGCATCTCGTCACGGATCGACGACGGTGTGGTGAGAGCGCCCGTCAGCCGTGTGAAGTTCGCGAACCTCCACTCCGTGCTGCCGAGCAGCGACGGGCGCTTCGCGTACTTCGTGTCGCTCGGCGACGACCTCGTGGCGCAGTACACGGTGGACGACGACCTCGCGCTGCTGCCGCTCGACCCTGAGACCGTGGCCGCGCCGGAGGGCAGCGGCCCGCGTCATCTCGTGCTGAACGCCGCGCAGGACGCCGTGTACGTGCTGACGGAGTTCTCGGGCGAAGTGCTGCACTACGCCCGTGACACCTCGACCGGCACGCTGCGCCTCGCCGGTCGCGCGCCGGCGTTCGACTCTTCGAAGGATCTCGCCCACAGCACCTTCGGCGCCGACCCGATGGCGGGGCACCTCATCTGGGGCGCCGACCTGCACTTCGGCGCAGACGAGCGGTACCTCTGGGCCACCGAGCGCACTGAGAGCACGCTCGCTGCCGTCGCGGTGTCCAGCGACGGGGGCGTCACGGGACCGACCCGGTTCTTCCCCACCGAGCCGCAGCCGCGCGGGTTCGCGCTGAGCGCCGACGGGCGCTTGCTCGTCGCCGCCGGAGAGCGCTCGACGACCGTGTCGCTCTACGCCGTCGACGGCGACACCCTCAGTCTCCTGCAACAGGCCGAGACCGGCCGCGGGGCGAACTGGGTGCGCTTCGCCTGAGCCCGTCTCCACCCCCACCCGCGAGGGTGCACTCCCCCACCGCGAGGGTGCACGCCCCACCGCCCGAGGTGCACCCCCCCGTCCGGGGTGCACTCCCCACCGCCCGAGGTGCACCCCCCCGTCCGGGGTGCACTCCCCACCGCCCGAGGTGCACTCCCCGCCTGCTCAACGGAACAGCGCCTCGTACTCCGCGAGGGGCACAAGCCCCTCCGCTCCCGCGATCATGAGCGCGTCCTGCGTGACGATCGCGTCGGCCTGCAGCTTCGCGACGGCAAGATACTCGGCCGGCCCCGTGTCATCCCAGTCCCGCTCGCGCGCAAGCGCGAACGCCGTGGCCCGCGACACCCTGTCGGCCAGCACCCGCACCTTCTGCGACGCGAGCGCCTCCAGCGTCCGCCTGCCCTCGCGGTCATCGAGCCGTCCCGCTCGCACGTCGGCGTAGACGGCGCGCAGCGCGTCGGACCGCATGATCGCCGGCGCGACGAGGGAGTGTCCGCTCGCGACATCCCTCTCGTCGGCCAGCAGCCGCAGCGCGGTCGCTGCGTCGATCGCGAATCTCGTCATGGCGGTGAGCCTCTCACGGGTCACCGACACCGCGCCCCGCCTGCGATGATCGACCCATGCGCACGCTGCTCAACATCATCTGGCTCGTGCTTTCGGGATTCTGGATGTTCCTCGGCTACGTGCTGGCGGGCATCGTCCTGTGCATCCTGATCCTGACCATCCCCTGGGGCATTGCGTCGTTCCGTATCGGGCTGTACGCGTTGTGGCCGTTCGGTCGCACGATCGTCGACCGCTCCGACGCGGGCGCGGGGGCGCTGCTCGGGAACATCGTCTGGGTCATCCTCGCGGGCTGGTGGCTCGCGATCGGTCACATCGTCACCGGGATCGCCCTGTGCATCACGATCATCGGGATCCCGTTGGGGTGGGCGAGCTTCAAGCTCGTACCTGTTTCTCTGTTGCCGCTCGGCAAAGAGATCGTCGACGTCCGCTGACGTGAAGGAGCTTCAGAAGATGCATACGCGCACTCTCGGTCAGGGCCTGGAGGTCTCGGCGATCGGTCTGGGATGTATGGGGATGTCGCAGAGCTACGGCCCGAACCCCGGCAGCCGTGACGACATGATCGGCGTCCTTCGCGCCGCGGTGGACCTCGGGGTGACCCTCTTCGACACCGCCGAGGTCTACGGCCCGTACGTCAACGAGAAGCTCGTCGGTGAGGCGCTCGCGCCGGTGCGCGATCAGGTCGTCATCGCCACGAAGTTCGGGTGGGACATCCAGGACGGCAAGAGCGTCGGGGTCAACAGCCGTCCTCACCACATCCGTCGGGTCGCGGAGGAGTCGCTGCGACGACTTCGCACCGACGTCATCGACCTCCTCTACCAGCACCGTGTCGACCCGGATGTCCCGATCGAAGACGTCGCCGGCACCGTGGCAGACCTCGTCGCCGAGGGGAAAGTGCGGCATTTCGGCCTCTCCGAGGCATCCGCGGCGACGATCCGCCGCGCGCACGCGGTGTTCCCGGTGACGGCGCTGCAGAGCGAATACTCCCTGTGGACCCGTGACCCCGAGTCGGACGTGCTCCCCGTTCTCGCCGAGCTCGGCGTGGGGTTTGTGCCGTTCAGCCCGCTCGGTCGCGGATATCTGACCGGGACGATGGATGCATCGACGACGCTGGCCGACGATGACATGCGCCGCGCGCTTCCCCGGTTCGGGAAGGAGAATCTCGAGGCGAATCGCGCGCTGATCGACCACGTGGCAGGGCTGGCGGCGGCAAAGGGTGCGACGCCGGGTCAGATCGCGCTCGCGTGGTTGCTCGCGCAGCAGCCGTGGATCGTGCCGATTCCGGGTACGCGTCGGGTCGAGCGGATCGCTGAGAACAACGCCGCGACGGCCGTCGCCCTGTCGGCGGACGAGCGGAGCGACCTCGACCAGCTTGCGCAGCGCATCGGCGTGCGGGGCGATCGGTACAACGCCCAGCACTTCCGCTTCGTCGACCGCTGACGCCGCGCTCCGCGCGGCGCGGCGTCGCGCCGCGCGCGGCGCGGGCTACGCGATACGCGTACCGGGCGGAAGCCGCCGCGACGGAGTGTGCGTGCGCACCGCGGCGCGCCACATCAGCAGCGCCAGGAGCGCCAGCTGCACGCCGAGTCCGACGAACCAGCTCGGCACCGTGCCCTCGACCTGCTCCTCAGAGGTCGGGAAATCCCCACCGGGCACACCGGTCGCGGTGTCGCACCCGTCGTACTCCTGCACCGCCTCCGGCGCGATCTGCGCGGTGCGCACCCCGACCTTGAGCGCCCCGAACGCGTCCACCGGATACCCGTCGCGCCAGACCGTCGGCGTCGCGTCGGCGAGGATCACGAAGGGATTCGCCGACAGCAGCCACCACACCCGGTCGAACCGCGGCGCCGTGTAGGTCGATGTCGTCCACGGCCCGCAACGATAGTCGGGCTCCTCCACACCGGGCCCGAAGCCGACGTCGACGCACTGCGGGAGCGGCTCGGTCGCCCCGGGATCGGCCGTCATGCACTCCTCCGGCACCTGCATCGACGGGTCGTACACCGGCTCGAGGAACCGCTGCCGCGACTCGATCTCGATCGGGAACGCCGTCCCCACCAGCCCGAACGCGATCGGCGTTCCGACCACGAGCGCCGCGACGGTCAGATAGGTCACCGCAACCGAGAACAGCGGACGAGCGAGGATGCCGCTGAGCGCGACCCCCAGCCCGGCGACGACCGCCACCTCGATGATGAGGATCACCAGCGACACCAGCAGCACGTCGGCCCGCACCTCGCCGAAGACGGCGGCGAAGATGAGGAACGGCGCCGAGACGGCGAGGAACGCCAGCCCTGTGATCCACGCCGCGAAGAACTTGCCGGCGATGATGTCGGCCGTCGTCGCGAGGGTCACCTGCACCGGCGCGAGTGTCGCGGCGTCGCGATCGCCGTTGATGGCGTTCCCGCTCAGGGTGGGCGACACGAGCACCACGAGCAGAAGCACGAAGAACACGATGATCGAGTACGCGGTGCTCCCCGCCTGCTGGAAGGCGTCGCGCGGCACCGAGATGAACGTCAGCGCCGTGACCCCGAGCAGCAGGACCGCGAAGATGCCGAGCAGCACGTACCAGGCGACGCTCCGGATGCGCTGGGTCAGTTCCAGACGGATGATCGTGGCGATCCGCTGAGCGTTCATCGGTCGCCCTCCCCCGTGGTCTGGGTATCCTCGACGATCGCCGGCGGCGCCACCGTCCCCTCGCGCAGATCCAGCAGCGTCTGCTCGAGCCGGCCGGTCGACGGAGCGAACTCCGCCACCGCGATCCCCGCTCCGACGATCGCCGCCAGCCCCGCCGCGGCGTCGGTCTCGCTCGCGAAGGCGACGAGGACGCCGGCACGGTCGCCCGTGACATCCGTCCGCCCGAGCGCCGCCGCGATCGCGCCCTGCGCGGCGACCATCTCGCCCCCCGCGACCCGCACCCGCCAGTACCGCCCGCGTTGCGCGGACGCGGCGACCCGGTCGGCCGAGACCGATTCGCCGGCGATGAGGAAGGCCGCGTCGTCGACGAGCTCCTCGAGCTCGGAAAGGATGTGGCTGGAGATCAGAATCGTCCGTCCCTCGTCGGCCAGGCGTCGCAGCAGCAGCCGCAGATGCACCCGCGACTCGGGGTCGAGACCCGAGGCCGGCTCGTCCAGCAGCAGCACACGCGGGTCGTGCACGAGCGCACGGGCGAGCCCGAGCCGTTGCTTCTGCCCGCGGGAGAGCACGCGCGCGGGCGACGCGGCGAGCGCGCGGAGGTCGAGCAGGTCGATGAGCGACTCGGCACGGGCCGCCGCGTCGTCGCGCGGCAGATCGTAGAGCCGCCCGGTCGTGACGAGCGTCTCGCGCACCGTGAGCGAGCCCCACGCGCCGAGGGCGTCGGGCATCCATCCGATCACGCCGCGGGCGCGCTGCGGCTCGGCGACCGGGTCGATGCCGGCGACACGGATCTCGCCGGCATCCGGCGCGAGCAGCGACGACAGCATCAGCAGCAGCGTGGTCTTACCCGAACCGTTCGGCCCGACGAGGCCGGTGACCTTCCCGGGCGGGGCGTGCAGACTCACGTCGCGCACCGCGTGGACGTCGCCGAACGACCGACGCACGTGCGTCGCTACGATCCCCCCGGAGGGGATGCCGGCGGCGCCGGCCGATGAGGGAACGGGGTCGGGCGCGGCGGCGTCAGCGGAAGTCACCCGGCAAGCCTAGGCCGCAGCCCCCACAATCCCGGGGAACGCCGGATGTACGTTTTCCGATCGTCTCACCCGGGCGAAGAACCCGCCCGCCGCCCCGGCAGCGCGAGCACGGCGCCGACGACGCACAGCACGCCGCCGGCGGTCGCCGCCCACCATGCCGACGCGACGGGGACTTCGAGCCACACGAACGGCGCATCCGCCGCTCCGCCGAGGGGCGCGAGCGACAGCGCCCACGCCTCGGCGACCACCTCGCCGCCGATGATCGCGATGCCGAGCGCAGGCAGCGCCAGCCCCGCGCCGATCGCCGCCAGCACGAATCCGGTCGCGGCCCTCGGACCCACCTGCATCACCAGCGCCCACGCCGCGGCGACGAACACCCACACCAGCAGCACGGCCGCCACGAGCGCGTATCCCCAGCGCAGCACCGGTTCGGTCCACAGCGCCGACCACGCCGCTGCGGGCCCGCCGATCGCGACCGGGATGAGCGTCCACACGCACCGAAGCACCACCGCCCCACCCGCCGCGGCCAGCACCGGCCACGGCGAGCGCGCACCGACGAGCGCTCTCAGGACGAGGACGGCCACGAACCATCCGCTCATCACGATCACGAGGTGCACCCATGACAGAAAGGAGGTCTGCACCGCCCGCGTACCGAGCAGCAGCGCGCCGGGCACGAGGATGAGCAGCCATTTGTCCAGCTGCAGCAGGCCGAGGGTCGACTCGCGAGCCCGCCAGGGCCGGGTCGACCCGAGCCAGCTCGCGCGCGCGGCCGCAGCGCCGGGCCGTCGCACCAGCCGGGTGCGGGCGGCGAACATGCCGATCACGCCCCACACGAGGGCCAGGAGAAGGATGCCGCGGGCCAGCCACGCCATGAGGGCGTCGCGTCCGTCGTCGTACCCTGCCGCGCCGGTCAGCTGCACCGCGATCGTGGTGTCATCGACCGCCGGCGTCTCGCCGGTGGGAAGCACCTGCAGGGTGGTGAGCACGGCGGCGGTCACGAGGCCCACGGCCAGCACTCCGGCCACGGCGCCTGCGACACCGGCGAGGATGCCCCGCCGTGTCACCATCGCCATCCGATAACGCTAACGGATGCCGCGGCCCGCGCCCGACCTGTCGCGATCGGCCGCTCTGCGGCATCCTGGAATGAAACGGGCGATTCATGCGTTTGCATAGACATCATCCGGCATCGGACTTCAGGAGAGATCATGACCGCCGCCACGCAGGGTCTGCACCACGTCACCGCACTCGCGGGCGACCCGCAGAAGAACATCGACTTCTACATCACCGGCCTCGGGCTGCGACTGGTCAAGAAGACCGTCAATTTCGACGCTCCCGGCACCTACCACCTCTACTACGGCGATGAGGCGGGCCGTCCCGGCAGCCTCATGACCTTCTTCCCCTGGCGGGGCATCGCCCCCGGCCGGATCGGAGCGGGCCAGTCGACCTCGACGGCGTTCTCGGTTCCCGCCGGGTCGCTCGGATGGTGGGTCGACCACTTCGCATCGGTGGGCTCGGAGGCGAAGATCACCTCGACGAGTTCGAGCGAGGAGCGCCTTCTGGTCCGCGACCCGGACGGCCTGCAGATCGAGCTCGTCGCCACGCACGAGAACGACCCGCGCGACCCGTGGGACTCGAAGAGCGTGCCGGCCGAGTACGCCATCCGCGGGCAGCACTCGAGCGTGCTGACCGTCCGCGACGCCGAAGGCACCATCGGGCTGATGGTGAACGACCTCGGCATGCGGATCGTCGAGCAGGAGGGCGGGCGCACGCGCCTGGCGGCCGGCCCCGGCGGCCCGGGCGCCCTCGTCGACGTGCACGCCTCCGGCCTCGCACCCGAGGGGCTCACCGCCGGAGGAACCGTGCACCACATCGCGTTCCGGGTGCCCGACCAGGAGACCCAGCTGGCCTGGCGCAACGACCTCGTCTCTCGCGGACACCAGGTGACCGAGATCCTCGACCGGCAGTACTTCACGAGCATCTACTTCCGCGAGCCCGGCGGGGTGCTCTTCGAGATCGCGACCGACACCCCCGGCTTCGACATCGATGAGCCGCTTCTCGAACTCGGACGCTCGCTGAAGCTGCCGCCGTGGCTCGAGCCCTCCCGCGAGGCGATCGAGGCCCGCGTGCAGCCGGTGTCGCTGCCGACCGAGAACAACCCCGAGGTCGCGGCGTGAGCGGGTTCGCGGGCGCTGTGGATCTCGACGCCTGGCCGCACCTGTTCGAGCCGGGCGACGTCGATGCCCCCGTCCTGCTGACCCTCCACGGCACGGGCGGCGACGAGCGCGAGATCACCGCGCTCGTGCCGCACCTGTGGCCGGGCGCGGGGGTGCTCTCGCCCCGCGGTCGGGTGAGCGAGCAGGGGATGACCCGGTGGTTCCGTCGCAGGGGCGAGGGCGTGTTCGACGTCGACGACGTCATCGTGCGGGCGGGTGAGCTGGTCGCGTTCCTCGAAGCGGCGCGGGAGCGATACGGGCTCGAGGGGCGTCGCATCATCGCGACGGGATTCTCGAACGGGGCGAACATCGGTCTCGCGACCGCGCTGCTTCATCCCGAGACCCTCGACCGGGTCGTGGCCTTCAGCGGGATGTACCCGTTCGCCGACCGCGACCCGGTCGGTGACGTCTCGGCGGTCGAGCTGGTGCTGCTCAACGGCGCTGCCGACCCGATGGCGCCGTCGGCGAGCGTCGACCGCCTCGAGCAGGTGGCGCTGGCGCACGGGGCGAACGTCGATCGCCGTGTGCGACCCGGCGGGCACGGCCTCGCGCAGAGCGACGTCGACGCGGCGCGGGAGTGGCTCGCGGGGCGCCTTTGACGCGGCCACTTCCGATTCGGGGTGCCTTCAGAGGCAGGGCCGGGTGATCAGCGCGAGGTACTGGCCGGAGGGATCGAGCAGGCGGACACCGCGTCCACCGCGCTGGTAATTCATCTCGGCAGGCCCAGGGTCGGGCCGTGAGGCCCTGCTCATGAGACTCTTGACACCGCACTTGCATTTTGCAAGCATGCGGTCATGAGCCTCTTCATCACCTGCCCTGTCAAGGACGTCGAGAGGGCGACTGCGTTCTACACCGCGCTCGGCTGGCACCTGAACGCCGAGATGTCCGACCACAACGTGTCGTGCTTCGCGATCGCTCCCGAGCAGTACGTGATGCTCGGAAGCCATGAGATGTACGCGGCCGTCGGTGGGACCGCGGACCTCGTGGGCGGAGCGGGCGCGCCCTCGAAAGTCACCGTCTCGTTCGATCTCGACAGCCGAGAAGCCGTCGACGCGCTCGTCGACCGCGCTGCTGCCGCCGGCGGACGCGTCGGGGACGTCGACGACTACCCCTTCATGTACCAGCGGCAGTTCGACGATCCCGATGGCTACCACTACTCGCCGTTCTGGATGAAGCCCGAGTCCGATCCCGCCCCGTGAACGACCTCGCAACGGCGTTGGACGTCGTCGGCGCGCGGTGGGCGCTGCTCATCGTCGCGGAGCTGCTCGACGGACCGCAGCGCTACGGCGACCTTCAGCGCCGACTCGGGGCTCCCACCAATATGCTCGCCACGCGCTTGCGCGAACTCGAAGCCGCGGCCGTGCTGACCCGGCTCCCGCTGAAACAAAACACCCGCGCCTACGCCCTCACCGCTCGGGGGCGGGCTCTTCGTCCCGCCGTCGCCGCCCTTGCACGGTGGGGCGCCGAGAGTAGCGTGGCGCACGGAGGCTGAAGTGCCGAAGCTGATCTACACGACGAATGTCTCGCTGGACGGCTTCATCGAAGACCCGGACGGCGGCTTCGACTTCCTCCCGCCGGGCGACGACGTCTTCGCCGCGCACACCGCGCTGATGCAGTCGATCGGCACGCTCATCTACGGGCGTCGCCTCTACGAGCGGATGGCCGTCTGGGAGACCGACCCCACGTTCGCTGCGCGCTCACCCGCCCTGGCGACCTTCGCGGCGGCGTTCACCGACACCGACAAGGTCGTGTACTCGTCGACCCTGACGCACACGCAGACGGCCCGCACCCGCATCGAGCGGGCCTTCGATCCGGCCGCCCTGACGACGATGAAGGATGCCGCGGATCGCGACCTTCTCATCGGGGGCGCCGACCTCGCGGGCCAGGCGCTGCGCGCGAGGCTCGTCGATGAGGTGCAGCTGTACATCGCCCCGGTCGCGGTCGGCGGCGGCAAGCCCGGTCTGCCCACCGGCATCCGGATCGATCTCGAGTTGCTCGATCAGCATCGCTTCGCGAACGGCGTCGTGCTGCTGCGGTATCGCCCTCGCTCGGTGTGAGCGCCGATCGCGACGCCATCCCGCAGGCTCACCGCCCCCGCATCCCCCGTCACCTTCTGCCCGGTTTCGCTTCGCGACGCGGCCGAAGCCGCCGGGGGAACGCGCGGCCGCGCGGCGCAACCCGACGCTCAGCGGCTGAGGGGCGTCTGCTGTACAGCGCGAGCCGTATCTGCCCGTCGACCCGCTCGTACACGCTCGTCATCGCCGCGACGAAGGGCTCAGGCATCCCGGCCCGGCGCGCCGCGCCGCGGTACACCAGGGCCGCGGTGCTCGTCCCGGCCGGCACCATCCGCTCCTCCGTCATCTCGAAGGAGTCCCGCGTCGGGGCCTCTGCATGGGCGGTGCGGACCTGGCTCCGATCCATCACCACACCGTCCGCAAGCACCATCACCGCGTCATCGGTCATCAGATCTCCGTAGAACTCCGCACCGGCGGACGTCACCCACGAGGCCCACGCAGCTCCCCCGTCAGAATGGGCCCCGAAACGCCCCAGAGAAGGGCGCAACGTGACGGGGGAGGACACCGCCCGCCCGCTCCCCCGTCACGATGCGCCCCCTCGACACGCGTCGGAAGGGCAGATCGGGACGGGGGAAGGAGCGGCGGGCCGCGCCGTCCCCAACTCCTGCAAAACCGGGGCCGCGGGGCGCGAACAGCCCCGCCTGGGCACCCGCCCACCGATTCTGCAGGAGTTGGGGACGAGCAAACCGGCTCAGCCGCTCCGGCGCATCGCCCGCACCCCGACGACGAGCCCGACGGCGGCGAGCAGCAGGGCCGCGATCCAGCCCCACAGCACCACCGGCGCCGAAAGGTCGCCCGACAGCAGCGCCCGCTCGGCCTGCACGACCCAGTTCACCGGGTTGACGGTCGCGACCGCCCGCATCCACGCCGGACCGTCGTCGAGCGGCAAGAGCACGCCCGACAGGATCAGCAGCGGGAAGATCAGCGTCTGTTGCACTCCCCAGAAGAGCCACTCCCGGTCCTTCGTCTTCAGCGCGAGGCTGTACGACAGCGACCCCAGGCCGACGCCGAACACCGCCAGCAGCGCGAGACCGACCACGAGCCCCGGGACGTTCACCGCGAAACCGAACGGCAGCGCGATCAGCACGATGATGATCGCCTGCACGACGATCGGCACCACTTCCTTCAGTGCGCGTCCGACGAGGAGCGACGCCCGCGAGATCGGGGCGACCAGGGTGCGCTCGTGCGAGCCGGTCATCATCTCGTACTGCAGGTTCGACCCCGTCGCCCCGGTGCCGAAGAGCACGATCATCACGAGCACGCCCGGCACGAACCAGCGCAGGGTCTCACCCACCGGCTCGCCCGACTGCCCGACGAGCAGCGGCGCGAACAGCCCGAGGAACACCAGGGGCTGCACGAGGCTGAAGATGAGGGTGAACGGGTCGCGCAGCGTCGGCCGCAGTTCTCGGGTCAGCACATTCCAGGTGTCGCGGGCGGGGTTCGGTCGCACCGCGGTGTCGGGGCGATCGGATGCCGGGGACTGGCGTACGGGCGCGCTCATCGCACTGCTCCTTCGGTCTGAGTTCTCGCGGTCTCGGTCTCGGGGACGGCGGCGTCCCCGTCGGTCTCGTCGTCGATCGGGTGCTCGGCGTCGCGGAGCGTCCGCCCCGTGAGGCTGAGGAAGACATCGTCGAGGGTCGGCGGGACGCCGGTCGCGCGCACCACCTCGATGCCCGCGGCGTCGAGCGCGCGCACCGCGCGCGGAAGAAGCGCATCGCCGTCCGGCGCCGTCACCACCAGGTCGACGGCGCCGTCGCGCCGCACCTCGCGCGCGCTCAACGCCGACAGCAGCGGAAGCGCGCGGTCAGCGGCATCCGGTGTGCCGAAACCGAGCGTCAGCACATCTCCGGCCAGCTCGGCCTTCAGCCGCGCGGCGGTGTCGTCGGCGATGACGCGTCCTTTGTCCATGACCATGACGCGCTCGGCGTAGCGGTCTGCCTCTTCGAGGTAGTGGGTGGTGAGGAAGATCGTCGTGCCGAAGCGCTCGCGAAGGTCGAGGATGTGCTGCCAGAGATTCGCGCGACTCTGCGGGTCTAGGCCCGTCGACGGCTCGTCGAGGAAGATCAGCGGAGGCGCGTGCATCAGACCGAGTGCGATGTCGAGCCGACGCTTCTGCCCGCCGCTGAGCTGCTGGACGGTGCGGGTCGCGAATCCCGCGAGATCGAGCGACTCGATGAGCTCGTCAGCCCGCGCGGATGCCGCGGCGCGGCCCATCCCGTAGAAAGCACCCTGGCTCAGCAGTTCGTCGCGGGCGCGCTGCGAGAAGCTGCCGCTGGTGAGCTGGCCGACGTACCCGATGCGGGCGCGGACGCCTTCGGGGTCTCGGAGGATGTCGCGCCCGACCACCTGCGCGGTGCCCGATGTCGGTGGGAGGAGTGTGGTGAGCATGCGCAGGCTCGTGGATTTTCCCGCGCCGTTGGGCCCGAGGAACGCGACGAGTTCGCCGCGCTGCACCTCGAACGAGAGGTCGGTGACTGCCGCCACGGTCTTTTTCTTCACGGTGAAACGCTTGGTGAGCCCCTGCGCTTCGATGATCGGTTCGTTCGCCATGCGTCGAAGGTAGAAGCCCACCCGGACAGATCCTGTCCGCGATAGGAGGCAGAATCGACGCATGTCCGACACCACGACACGCGCGCTCTCTCTGCTGAACCTTCTGCAGACGCATCGACACTGGCCCGGCACCGAGCTCGCCGCGCGGCTGGGCGTCACCGAGCGCACCGTGCGGCGCGATGTCGAGCGGCTTCGCGACCTCGGCTACCGCATCGAGTCGACGCCCGGCATCGCCGGCGGGTACCGGCTCGAGGCGGGGAGCGCGGTGCCCCCGCTGCTCCTCACCGACGAAGAGGCGGTGGCGATGGCGATCGGGCTGCGCGTCGCGGCATCCCAGCGTCTGGTGAGCGGACCCGAGACCACACTCACCGCGCTCGCGAAGCTCGAGCAGGTGCTGCCCGCGCCCCTTCGCCGCCGCGTGAACGCCCTCGCCGACGCGGTGCAGCCGGCGGGCATCCAGACGGGGGCAGCCGTGTCGAGCGAGGTGCTCGGCGAGCTCGCCCTCGCGATCCGCGACCACGAACGGGTGCGGTTCGACTACACCTCGATGACCGGCGCCGAGACACGGCGTCGTGTCGAGCCGCACGCCCTCGCGCCCGCCGACCGGCACTGGTATCTGCTCTGCTGGGACCTCGAGCGCGACGACTGGCGCACCTTCCGCGTCGACCGGCTCGCGCGGGTCGAGCACACGCGGGTCCTGTTCGACCCGCGGCCGCTCACTCCCGCCGAGGTCGAAGACTTCATCCTCGTCGCCCGGTCGTGGACACGGCAGCCCGTCGAGGCGGACGCCGTCATCGAGCTGCCGATCGACGTCATGAAGGAGCATTTCGGCATTTGGGGGCAGGGCGCGACCGAAGAGGATGCCACGCGCACGCGCTGGCCCGTCGGCGGCGCCGACTTCCGCGAGACCATGTACGGCCTGTCGTGGATCCCCGCCGGCGTGGACTACACCACCGACCTCGCCGAGCCGTCGCGCTCCGAGCTGCGCGAGGTGCTCGAGCGGATGCTGCGTGCCGTCGACGCTTCCCCGCCGCCAGCGCGCACCCCGGTGGTGGAGCGAGCACCCCACCCCGCGCAACACACCGTCACACCCTGACACTCTCCTTCACATTTCTGGCGGATGTCGCCGGGCTCACGTAGCGTCGAGGTCATCGCGGCGATCCGGGCGGTCCCGGGCTCCGACTCATAATCGGACGCGTTGCGGGTTCGACTCCCGCCGTCGCGTCCACTTCCGCCCCGGGGCTCCTGCCGCCGGTCAGCTCACCCGGGTCGTTTCCGCGACACCGGTCCGTTCGTCAGCGCCACGGATGACGAATGCGACGCCGATCAACGCCACCACGATCGCGAGGATCTCGACGACGCCGCCCAGTGCTGTGAGTGGCCCTGGGGTGCCACGAGCGACGCTGAAAGTGGAGAAGTCCCACAGTCCGTGAAGGATCATGGCCCAGATGAGACTCCCCGTCACGCGGCGCAGGATGTAGAAGATCGTTCCGGCGCCGAAGGCGAGCGCCACCTGCTGCAGCGTGGGTCCGATCGCCTGACCAGTGAGCGCATTCGCGAGGTGCATGAGACCGAAAAGCGCGGATGTCAGGAACCACACCCACACCTCGGGGAGCCGACTTCGCAGCCCCACCAGCAGGAGACCGCGCGTGGTGAGCTCCTCGGTGAAGCCGACGAGCAGCAGCACGATCGAGGCAGCGAAGAAGGCGGCGTCGTAGGCTCCCCAGTCCGTGAATGACAGGTTGAGCACAAGGGCGACCACCATGATGATCGGGGCGATGATCGGCCAGGTGTGGGCGGACCGATGCCGGTCGAACAGCGCCGGCCGCCACCATCCGAGCAGGGTCGTGGTGACCGCGAGGAGGACGGCTCCGACGATGAGGGAGAGACCGGCGCCGAGGAAGAGGTTGATGCCGCTTTCGCCGAACTCCGTGTACGGAATACCGGAGAGCTGCTGGACCGTGAAGACGACCGCGACGTAGGCGAAGTAGACGACGAGGCCGATCCACACCCGAGGACGGACACGGTAGCGCTGCGTGGCGTGGTCGGACATCGGGCCCCTCACTTTCGGAAGAACTCGTTCGCGCGGCTCGTGTAGAGAAGCGCGAGACCGATGATGGCAACGATCCCGGAGAGGATCGGCGCGACGAGGTTGGCGGGGTTGGCCGCAATGGCCACGATCGCTGTCAGCAGAGAGAGCACGAAGGAGATCGTGACGAGGATGCGGGCGACGTTGCTCCCGCTGAAGAGGAAGAACGCCACGAGGAACGAGATCACCCCGACGACGATCGCGACCCACGCCGGCTCGGCACCGACACCGTCCGGGCTGAGCACACGCGTGAGCACGAGGACGCCCGAGATGATCTGCAGCGCCGCGCCGATCCAGGCGAGAACGGCGATGAGGACGACGCCGGCGGGGCGCTGACCGGCCATCAGGCCTTTCCTCCGTCGGCGTCATCAGCGGAAGACTCTTCGGCTTGGACGGCCTCGAGCAGGTCCTTCAGTCCGAGGCCGCCGACGTTCTGCGCCTCCACCTCGAGCGTCGTCCCCGTCGTCGTGTCGGTCAGCCCGATCACCACGACCGTGCCGCGTCGGCGCCTGGTGACCTGGAGGTCCTTCCGTTCGATGTGCGCGACCGGGTGCAGGTGCTTCCACCCCCCGACGAGGCCGGTGCTCTCCCTTCCGAGCACGTAGAGACGCCCGGCGGAGAGCGCGAGCACGAGCGACGGATAGCTGCCTTTCGACGCAGCGCTCACACGTTCGCCGATCATTCCGCCCGCAACGCCCCACGCCGTCGGGTTGCTGCCGCCGGCTGCGACGCCCGCCGCCGCGCCGAGCACTCCGGCAAAGGTCGACCCTCGTGGCATGACCACCGCGACATCGAGGATCTCGTCGTCGGGAATGACAGC
Organism: Microbacterium invictum; assembly: GCF_034421375.1. Classification (NCBI taxonomy): domain Bacteria; kingdom Bacillati; phylum Actinomycetota; class Actinomycetes; order Micrococcales; family Microbacteriaceae; genus Microbacterium; species Microbacterium invictum. The sequence continues at coordinate 2,741,529 of NZ_CP139779.1, forward strand.
CTGCGCGCCTTCTCGGGCGTGTTCTTCTCTCGACATATCGGTGATCTCCCACAGTTCGGCCGCCGACGCGCCTCGTCAGGCATCTGACCTCGGCACGACGCTAGCTCACAGCAGGACAAAACTGAACTACTTGGCGGCGCGCACTTCGGGCGAAGCCGCAGGACGGCCCCTGCTTGAATGGAGGCTTCGGCAGGTGGGGCATGGATGGAACAGCGCAGGCTCGAGCTCTGGGGCTCCTGGGTCGATTCAACGACGACCTGACCCAGGTCTTCGACTCCACGTTCGGCACCCAGTGGGCGGAAATCGAGGAGATGACCGCGATCAGCGCGATCGCGGCGGATTCGCGCGTAACGACCCGCCGGCTGGCAGAGATCACGCGGCTCAATCGTCGCGCGGTCTCGCGGATGGTGGCCCGTCTGCGCGAGCATAACCTCGTCCTCACCCGCCCGTCGGACCGCGACGGACGCGCTGTCGAGGTCGTGTTCACTCCCAGCGGCCAGCGACGGGTAGAGGCGCTGCGTACTTCGATCCTCGGCTTCTACCTCGCGAACGCCGCCATCGCCCGTGAGATTCGCGACGGCCTCGGATCAGCATCGGCGCCGCTGCGACCCCCAGCGCCGACGGATCCGCTGGACCTCCTTCGCCGTGTGTGCGAGGCCGGGGTCGCGCTGGTGCGATCCATGCCGGATGCCGCGAGTCAGGGACAGCTGGCCGCACGCCAGCGTGCGGCGCTCGTGCAGATCGCGTCGTCGACGGACACACGCCCGCACGACCTCGCCGCGGCACTGCAGGTATCTCGCGCCGCGGCCACATACATCGTCGACCAACTGTGCGCGAAGGGGTACGCGCTCCGCCGCCGTGACCTCGTCCCCGCGGACCGGCGAGCGGTCGTCGTGCAGGCGACCCCCCGTGGCTTGACTGCCGTGCAGGCCGTCATCAGCGGAATCGAACGGCAGGCTGACTCGCTCGCGCATCTGTTCGCCGAGCTGGCCGATTTCGCCGAGCTGGCCGCGGGTGGTGATCAGCTCGCCATCGACACCGCGGCCGGGGCGACCGGTCGTTGAGCGAGCTGCCGCAATCCGGAAGCGAGGCAGTCCACCGGCGAGCTGTGGTCTGGACGTCCTCGCCGCGTCGTCTCGTCTGTCCGGACGGGCGCTTATCCTTCGACCATGGTCGCCATCTCCGCCAAGCCCGAGCTGCGCGTCGACACCATCGAGGAATGGGAGCGCTGGCTCGCATCCGATCCCGGCCCTGACGGCGTGAGGTTGCGCGTACGCAAGACGGCGTCACGCCAACCAGGCATCACATACGCCGAAGCACTCGACGTCGCGCTGTGCTTCGGCTGGATCGACGGGCAGAAGCAGTCTCTGGATGCCGACTACTTCCTGCAGGTCTTCACGCCGCGCCGGCCTCGAGGGGTGTGGTCGAAGGTCAACATCGCGCACGCTGAGCGTCTCATCGCCGAAGGACGGATGCGCCCCTCCGGACAGCGCGAGATCGACCGCGCGAAGGCCGACGGTCGCTGGGACGCCGCCTACCGCCAGAGCGACGGCGACATCCCAGCCGAGCTCCAGGCGGCGCTCGACGCCGACCCGAAGATCGCCGCCGCCTTCGCCGCCCAGTCGGCGCAGAACCGGTTCGCGATGACATTCCGCATCACCAACCTCAAGCGGCCCGAGTCCCGCGCTGCGCGCGTGGCCCAGTACGTCGCGATGCTCGAACGCGGCGAGACGATCCACTGACTCGCGCGGAGACCCACCGGTCGGAGATGGTCTCACCCCTCGCCAGGGGCGTCGGGCGACGTCGGCTGAAACGGTTCGGAATGTCGTGCAGCACACCCCGATACCCGTGACCTACGGAGAAGCCCGTGGCCGTGGCCCGCCTCGTCCTGCGATGCTGGGTCGATCGATCGCATCCAGCGTCGATGTCGACTCGAAGGGATGGCCCAGATGGCCGACGTTCTGCTCTTCCACCACGTCCAGGGTCTGACGCCGGGCATGGCCGCTTTCGCCGAGACGTTGCGCTCCGCCGGCCACACCGTCCACCTGCCCGACCTGTTCGACGGACACACCTTCGACTCGATCGACGACGGCATGGCGCACGTGCGCGAGATCGGCGGCTTCGCGGCAGTGCTTGCTCGCGCAGAGTCTTCCACCGACGGTCTCCCCCACGAACTGGTCTACGCGGGCTTCTCGCTCGGCGTCGTTCCGGCACAGAAGCTCGCCCAGACTCGGCCGGGTGGTCGAGGCGCTCTGTTCTACAGCGCCTGCCTGCCCGAGGAGGAGTTCGGCACCTGGCCGTCGGGGCTCCGCGCTCAGGTGCACGGCATGGCGGACGACCCGTTCTTCACCGAGGAGGACGGCGACCTCGCCGCCGCGCGAGCACTCGCCGCCTCGCATCCCTCGGTCGAGATCTTCCTCTACCCGGGCGATCAGCACCTCTTCGCCGACGACTCGCTCCCGGACTACGACCAGAAGGCGAGCGCGCTCCTCGTCAGCCGGACCCTCGCCTTCCTCGCATCCCTCTGACGACGCCGGCGCTCCTCAGAGCTCTACCGCCACCCCGTCGGGCAGCCATCGCACCCGTTCACGCACGCCGGGCGGGGCGGTGTCGAGCGCCCGGCGTAGGCCATCCTCCCCGTCGCGGAAGTGCGACCACCCGTCGTAGTGCGCCGGCACCGCGACCATCGGCTGCAGCGCCTCGATGAAGCGCACGACATCGCGCCCCGTCATCGTGTAGCGGAGCGGCCCCGTGGCCGGAAACCCCACGCCGCCCGCGTTGACGATCGCGACGTCCACCGCGATGCCGCGTGCGACGCGCAGAAGCTTGCGGGTGAGCACCGTGTCGCCGGTGATCCACAGATCCGGATGCGGGCGGTGCCGGCGGCGCAGGGTGAAGCCGATCACGTCACCGACGATCGCCCGGCTGAGAGGCGGCCCGTGCCGGCCGGGCGTCGCCAGAACGCGGATCGGCTCCTTCCCCTCCCCCTCCAGCAGGATCGATTCGTCGACCATCAGGCCCCGGACCGACGCCATCCCCAGCCGTCGTGCTCCGCTCTTCGTCGTCACGACGTACGTGGCGCCCGGGAGGAGCGCACGTCCCGCGTCATCCAGATTGTCGGCGTGATGATCATGGCTGAGGAGGATCGCATCGATCGGCCCGACATCCGGCGCCGGTACGAAGGGCCCTTTCGTCTTCGTGCTCGAGGTCCCGAGCGCGAACGCGTAACGACGACCGGGTGGATCGAACGTCGGGTCGATGAGGATCCGCCACCCGGCGAGCTCGACGAGGATGGTCGGCCCGCCGATCCGCGTGAGGCGCATCGCGATTCCTCCCTGCCCGATGGGCTCAGGCTTCCGACCGCGCCGACACCGGCTGAGCGTGCTGCAGCGCCCAGTCGAGCGCGTAGTCCGCAACGGCCTCCCACCCGGGTTCCCCGCAGGTCCAGTGGCCGCGGCCTTCGAACTCGTGGTACTCGGTGAGCGCCGGTGACTTCTCCCAGTGCTTGGCGTTGGACTTGTTCACCGACGGCGGCATGATGTGGTCGACGCTCCCGCCGATGAAGAGCAGCGGCGCGCGGTCGACCGAGTAATCGACCCACGTCTCCTGGTGCCCCGGCTGGAAGTTCGCGAGCAGCCCGTAGGCCCACACCCAGTTGCCCGGTGCGGGAATCGCGTAGCGCTCCCACGCGGCATCCGATTCCTCGCGGCTGAGGGCATTCGCGAACGCGTAGTGCCACTCCTCCCTGGTGAACCCGACCGCGCGGTGGAAGTTCGCGGGGTTCTTCAGCGCCGGGAAGAGCGACCGCGCCTGCGAGAGCGGGGTGACCCGCACGCCCTCGGTCGGCGCAGAGTCGATCGCCACCCCAGCGGCACCCAGTCCCCGCGCGAGAAGCATCTGCGTGAGCAGCCCGCCGAACGAGTGCCCCATGATGATCGGCGGGCTGGGGAGCGCTTCGATGACGCCGGCGAGGTGCGCCACGGTCTCGGGCACGGTGAGGTTCGCGATGACGTCGGTGTTCTCGCGCAGGGCCTCGACCTCGATCTCGAACCCCGGGTAGGCGGGGGTAACGACGGTGAAGCCCTTCGCTTCGTAGTGGGCCTTCCACTCCTCCCAGCTGCGCGGGGTGACCCAGAGGCCGTGGACGAGGACGATCGTGTCGGGTGCGGCGTCAGTACTCATGAGGGGGTCCTTTCGGATCGGTGGAGCACGGATGACTCAGGATTGGAGGAAACGGAGGATGTCGCCGTGCAGGCGATCGCGCTCGGTGTCGGGAAGGCCGTGGGCCCCGCCCTCGTAGACGAGCAGTTCGGCGTCGCGGATGCCCGCGGCCGACAGGCGTCCGCTGATCTCGAACGGCACGATCTGGTCGTCGTCGCCGTGGATCACGAGCGTGGGCACGTCGATCTTCTCGAGGTCGGGTCGGAAGTCGGTGGCCGAGAACGCGGCGATGCACTCGTAGGCGTTGCGGGTGCCCGACGCCAGGCCCTGGAGCCAGAAGGCGTCGCGCGTGCCCTGCGGCACGTCGCCGGTGCGGTTGTTGCCGAAGAAGGGCCCGTTGGCGAGGTCGCGATACAGCTGCGACCGATTGGATGCTTCGCCCGCACGGATTCCGTCGAACACGGCGATCGGCAACCCGCCCGGGTTGTCGTCGGTCTGCACCATCATCGGCGGCACCGCCGAGACCAGCACGAGCTTCGCGACCCGTCCGGACCCGTGGCGTGCGACGTAGTGGAGGACCTCGCCGCCCCCGGTCGAGTGGCCGACGAGGGTGAGGCTGTGCAGGTCGAGGTGGTCGATGAGGCACGCGAGGTCGTCGGCGTAGGTGTCCATCTCGTTGCCGTTCCACGTCTGACTGGACTTGCCGTGCCCTCGCCGGTCGTGGGCGATCGCACGGTACCCGTGCTGCGCGAGGAAGAGCGCGGTCGCCTCCCACGCGTCGGAGTTGAGCGGCCAGCCGTGACTGAGCAGGACGGGTGGGCCGCCGCCCTCCCAGTCTTTGTAGAACAGCTGCGTTCCGTCATCGGTGGTCACGTAGGGCATGGGGTCCTCCATCTGCTCGAGGCCAGCGTGGCCCGGGGCGGTGAGGCGCGAACCACGTGAAGCGCGTAGTCCTTCGTGACGATCGCGGAGTCGTCGCGAAGGACGCTTCCCTGCGACTCGGACCGGCCGCTACTCTGACCGCATCGACGCGGAACGATCTCTGCTGGGGCGCGCGGAGGAGTCGGAACGACTCCGCACGCTGCTCTCCGGTGTCCGCAACGAGGCGGGTGGCGCGCTGTTCATCACCGGGGAGCCCGGCATCGGAAAGACCTCGCTTGTCGACGCCGCGCTGCACGAGCACACGCAGTCTCTCCGGGTGCTGAGCATTCAGGGTGTGGAGGTCGAGGCCGGCATCGCCTTCGGTGCCCTGCAGCGGCTGGGTGGTCCGCTGGTCGCGTTCGTCGACGACATCCCCGAGACCCAGCGCGCGGCCTTGCGCATCGCCGCGGGTCTCGACGAGGGTCCGCCCCCGCAGCCGCCACTCGTGGGCCTCGGCTTCCTCTCGCTTCTGGCCCGCGCGGGCGCCGATCGCCCGACCCTCTGCGTCGTCGATGACGCCCACCACCTCGACGCCGAGTCGCTCCTCGTCCTCGGGTTCGTCGCCCGTCGGATCTCCGCCGAGCGGGTCGGACTGGTCGTCGCAGCCCGCGCCGACGAGAGTGTCGAAGGCGCGCTCGCGGGCGTGCCGCGCATCGAGCTCGGCGGACTCGACACCGAGGCGGGCTCCGCACTCCTCCGCCGGGGTGTGGAGGGGGAGCTCGACCCCACCGTCGCGGCCGACTACGTCCACGTCACCGCCGGCAACCCGCTCGCCCTACGCGAGTTGGCAACCGAACTGTCGGCGGCGCAACTCACGGCGACGGCGATCGCGCACTCCCCCGTTCCCATCGGCGGCCGACTGGAGATGATCTACACAGAAAGGATGTCGGAACTCCCCGCACACAGCAGAGACTGGTTGCTCGTCGCGGCTGCAGAGTCGTCCGGTGACCCGGCCGCTGTCGAAGCGGCGGCCGCGGTGCTCGGAATCCCCGCTGACGCGTCGGACGCAGCCGAGGGCATCGACTTCGTCTCCGTTCGCGACACGGTGCGGTTCCGCCATCCCCTCATCCGATCCGCCGTCTACGGCGCCGCGACCGATGCAGCCCGGCGGCGCGTACACCGCGCGCTCGCTGAGGATGCTCGCGATCGCGGGCAGCTCGACGTCGCGGCCCACCACGCGGCTGCCGCCGTGCACGGACCTGACGCCGAGGTCGCCGCCGAGCTGGTGGCCGCCGCCGACGCTGCCGGCGCCCGAGGCGGAATGCTGTCCCGCGCGCACCTGCTCGCGCGGGCAGCGGAGCTGAGTCCGGATGCCGCCGAGGCGAGCGAACGCTCGGTCGCCGCCGCCGAGGCGGCGCTCAGCGCCGGCGCCGCACGACTTGCGTTGCACCTACTGCCGAAGGGCGATGATCACGAGCTCGACGATGTCGCGCGAGCGCGGAAGCTTATCGTCGAGGCGATGTCGGGGATGTTCCTCTCCGAGCCGGAAGGCCTGCGCGCCGGAATGGCGAAGCTTCTGGCCGCGGCCGACCTCGCTGGCGAAACGGCGCCGCAGCTGCGCCGCCAGGCGCTCCTGCTCGCCCTCAACTCCGCAACGGTGACCGAGGGGCGGGCGGTCGGTGCGACCGTCCGCGAGGTGGGCGAGCGGATGCGCGCGGCGTCGGGCGGCGACGACGTCACCGCGGTCGTGATGCGGGCGGCGAGTGCGTTCATCCTCGACGACTACGTCACAGCGGCCCCTGCGCTCCGCCGCGCAGTCGAGTCGCTTCAGGAGGAAACGGGCGCGGGCCTGACGTCGCTGGCGTTCTTCGTGACCGTGCCGTGCGTCGCGCTGTGGGATTGGGATGCTGCGGCAGAACTCCTGCGGCGCTCGGCTGACATCGGGCGGACCATCGGAGCCCTCCGTGAGGTCGATGCGTGCCTCTGGACCCTGAGCGCCGTAGAACTCAGCCGCGTCAATCCGCAGGCGGCGTCGGACTATCTGGAGCAGTCCGCGGAGCTTCGTCGCGCGCTCGGCGTGGGCGACGAGCAGGCGGTGAATGCGGCGATGCTCGCGTGGCAGGGAACGCCGTCCGTCGTCGTGGAGCAGATCAACCACGCGATCCATGAGGCGGGGTGGGGCGGAATCTCTCGGATGGGCGCTGCGGCCATCGCGATCAACGAGCTGGCGACCGGTGCCTACGAGTCGGCGTTCGAGCGGCTGACGCCGCTGGTGCGCCATCCGTTCCTGCAGTCGAGTCATCATCACTACCCGGAGTACGTCGAAGCCGCCGTCCGAAGCGGCAACCGCGCCGCGGCGCAATGGGCGCTCGAGCGCATCGAGGCGTATGCCGAAGCCAGCGGCTCAGCCGTCGCGCGAGCCCTGTTCCTTCGATCGCTCGCACTGTTGTCCGATGACGCGGACGCCGAACATTCATTCACTGAGGCGATCGGGATGTTCCCGCCGTCGCATCGGGGCGACGCCGCTCGGACGCGCCTGCTCTACGGGGAGTGGCTCCGTCGCGTGCGGCGGCGTTCCGACGCGCGAGCCCAGCTCGAGCAGGCGCTGCGCGACTTCGAGGCGGTCGGCGCGACGACCTTCGCCGAGCGAGCCCGGCGGGAGCTCCTCGCTGCGGGCGGCTCGGCGCCGACGGGCTCTGCACGGGTGGATCCGCTGAGCAGCCAGGAGCGTCAGGTGGCCCTGCTCGCCGCGCGCGGCGCGACGAACGCCGAGATCGCCGCGGCGATGTTCATCAGCCCCAACACGGTCGACTACCACCTGCGCAAGGTCTTCAGAAAGCTGGAGATCAGTTCGCGCCGCCAACTCGCCGACCGGTTCGCCGGGGAATGACGACGACCGCCGTCTCGATCGACGAGCTCAGCGCGCTGCGGGCGGCCGCTCCCCCGTTCCGCGCTCCATGATCCAGGTCGGCAGCTCGATCTGACGGCTGAACCCCGCACGGCAGGGGTTACTCTGGGCGGGCGCGCCACCGGCGCCGCCGAGCGAAGGACCCGACGATGAATCCTCCCCCCGCGCCACCGGCCGGCTGGTACGACGTTCCCGCGGGGGGCAAACGTTTCTGGGACGGGAAGAGCTGGTCGGCCGATGTCGTTGCCGCCCCCAGTGCGACGGCCGAGTACGACGCGCTCGATCCGTACCTCCCGGCGCCGCTCGCGACGGCCACGGTGGCGACCGTCCCGATGACTCCCCTCGTCGCGTCGCCACCCGCCGGGTGGTACCCGAGCCCGACGGGAGCGCTGCAGTGGTGGGACGGCAGGCAGTGGGGTCCGTTCGCCCCGCCTGCCGCGCAGGGCGGCGCACCCGCGAAGGATGTGGGAATCGCCTACCTCCTTCTGCTCCTGCTCGGAGGCGTGGCCGCGCATCGCTTCTACCTCGGCCTCATCCCGTCGGCGATCGTCTTCACCGTCCTGTGGTGGGGCGGATGGCTGCTGTCGATCCTGCTGATCGGCGTCCCGATGGTCATCGCAGCCGCGATCTGGTGGGTGGTGGACCTCTTCCTCCTCCCCACCCTGGTGCGCCGGGCGAACGCGGTGCGGTCGATGGGGCCGGGGCTGCGCGCCTGAGCGGGGTCGGGATAAGGGGGTGCACGCACGGCGTCGCGTGGCCCTTGTGACCGCGACGACATTGCGAGGTGGCATTCGATCGCGGCTGAACGGCGGTGGAACCGCTCAGAGCACGGCTCTCGACGCCGATGTTCACGCCGTATACATTGGGGCTGTGCCCCGCGTCATCCTCTACGCATCGATATCGCTCGACGGGTTCGCCGCCGGTCCCGACGGAGATGTGTCGGTGTTGCACGGGTGGGCGTTCGGAGATTCGTCGATGCAGATGCACCCGCAGGTGACGAGCGAGTTCTTCGCGGCAGGCGCGGTCATCTTCGGCGCCAGGACGCTCCGTGCCGGTGATGCCGCATGGGGCGACGATGCGATCTTCTCGATGCCCGTCTTCATCCCCACGCATGAGCACCGTGACCCGGTGACGAGAAACGGGGCACTCTTCACGTTCGCCCCATCGGCCGCCCAAGCCCTGCACCTGGCACGGGACGCAGCCGGCGAACGGAATGTCTACATCATGGGGAGCCCCACCGTCGCACGGCAGCTCTTCGAGACCCGTGCAATCGATGAGATGGAGCTCGCCATCACGGGGGTGGTGCTCGGCGCCGGAATCAGGCTCTTCGATGAGCTCGCTGACACACCGATCCGGATGACGCCGACGCGCGTCATCCCGTCTCGAGGGATCACCCACATCAGGTACCGGGTGGAGCGGTGACGGGCCGATGACGGCGCGCACTCGCGGAGGCATCGGCTCCCCGCAGTTCGAAACGCGATGTCGGAGGGTAGTGCCATGATTCATACATGCGTTCGAACCCGCGGCTCACTCTCCTCCGTGACGAGGACCGGTCTGAGCTGACGGGGATCCTCGGTGAGGTCGAGGCGGCGCAGATGGCTCTGGCTCAGGCGGAGGCTGCGTATTCGCGGGCTCTCTCGGCGGCGGGGGTGTTCGCGGCACGGTTGGCGGAGGGGTCGTCGGCGGTGGTGCGGGACCGGGACATGGCACTGCGGGGTGTGGCGGCCGAGATCGCCGCGGCGGTCAGGTTGTCGGACCGGTCGGTGCAGCGCCAGATCGATTCTGCGTTCGCATTGGTGACCGAGTATCCCGCGACGCTGCACTGCCTCGAGAAGGGGCTGATCACGCGGGCGCACGTGGCGGTGGTGGAGGATGTCGGGCGGCGCCTGCCGGTGGAGGTGCGGGGGGAGTTCGATCAGCTGGCCGCGGAGATCTGCCTGGACGAGACCCCTGGTCGTGCGAGGGCGGATTTGGAGGTCATCGCGGAGCGGATGCACCCTCGGTCGCTGACCGAGCGGCACACGGAGGCGTTCGGGCAGCGGAGGATCGTGCGGTACTCGATCGGGGAGGGGATGTCGGAGTTGCGGGCGGTGCACTCCACGGTGCTGATCGAGGGGATCTTCCAGCGCCTCACCGACGAAGCCACCGAGGTCATTACCGCGCGGGAACCGCAGCCAGGCGATGACTCGGCGGATACCCGGTCGATCGATGAGGTGCGCGCGGACGTGTTCGCGGACATGCTCCTCACCGCCACCCCGACCCTGGACTCCACCGGTCACGGTGACCGGCCGGGCGGGTTGGGGGCGATCCGGGCGAAGGTGCAGGTCGTGATCCCGGTCATGGCGCTCATGGGGCACAGTGACGTCCCGTGTGACCTGGCCGGGGTGGGACCGATCGACGCCGGGACGGCGCGGTTGTTGGCGGGGAACAGTGACGGGGTGTGGGAGCGGCTCCTGGTTCATCCGATCACGGGGTTGATCATGGCGGTGGATCAGTACCGGCCGACCGGGGCGATGGTCCGGTTCCTCAAGGGCCGGGATAAACACTGCCGGTGGCCGGGATGCCGGATGCCCGCCCGAAAATGCGAGCTCGACCACAATCACGACGCCGCCCTCGGGGGCAGAACCGAGATCTGCAACCTCTGCTGCCTGTGCCAACGGCATCACAGCATGAAACAGTTCACCGCCTGGAAAGTGACACAACTCCACGGCGGGATCATCGAATGGACCTCCCCCACCGGAAGGGTCTACACCGACAACCCACCCGGCCACGGCGTCCACTTCCATCCCGAAGAAGACCTCCCCGACGACGTCTGGGTGAAATGGACCACCCCCGGCACCGAGTTCCGGATCCTTGACGAACCCGCCGACGACCCCCACGCACCCGCACCCTTCTGACGGCGACGCGCTCGCGCCTCTCGTTCGCACGTCATGCGGCCGTCTCCCGCGTTGGTCACGTGGCCGGGCCATCGCAGGCTTCGCCGCTCCTCGGCACGGTGTCCTGGATCACCGCGCACTCAGTGCAGCCTGGATCTGCCGGATGTGCGCTGCGAGATCACCGCGGGCAAGCAGGCCACTGCCGAGCGGTCCTGCCGCGTCGGCGCCGAGCGGAGACAATCGACGAAGAGCCGCTCGCGCGTCGGCTGCGACGGCGGCGAGCTGCCAGCCGATCTCCTCGGCAGCGGCATCCGGACGATCTGCCGCCGCCAGTTGCACTGCCCGCGCGGCGTAGGCCGCCGCGCCGAGCGCGTGCGCGCCCATGTGCGCCACTCCGGCCGCCTGCCCAGCCGCGCGGGCTGCCGCGACCCCAGCCGGATCGGCGAGTCCGCCCGCGGCACGCCCCGCTTCGAAGCGGCGCCGGATCTCGCCCGCCGCATCCAGCTCGCCGCGCGCGAAAGCACGGGTCCGCGCGATCGCACCGCGGGGCCGCGGATCATCCGGCGCTACACGCTCGAACAGCGGCAGCACGCGCTCGGCGCAATCCGCCGCCCACGCTGCGACCAGGCGGCGGTCGGTCTCACTCAGAGTCTGCGGCGAGGGCACGCCTCAGCTCTCGGACACGCGACGGTTCGCGCGGGCCCGCGCGGCAGCATGCGCGTCACGAAGCAGAGCGATCACCCGGTCGGAGGTCACCGGACCCGGGTTGACGACAGACACCCAGCCCGCGTCGCCGTAGAGCGGGTGCGGTACGAAGGCATCCTTCGTCATGGGCTGCGCGCCGGCATCCGTCAGCATCCCCACCTGATCACGACCGACGTGGATGTTCACGCGGAAGCGATCGGGCTCGTCGAGCCGAGACGCCATATCGTCGGGGTAGTTCTTCGTCACGATGGTCGCGTACGGCTGCGTGCGCTCGGGCATCACGCCATCTGGTGCGTAGTAGAGGAACGCATCGCCCCAGGCGAGCTCGGGCATTCCGCTCCCCTCGTCGGGGATGACCACGAGTACGCCGTCGAAGGCTCGGACGGCGTCGAGGATCTCCTGAATCTCCATCTCTCCATCGTGGACCTCATGTGCTTATGTGGACTTCGGGTCAGGAAGGGCCGGGAACTGGCGTGCTAAACCCTCAAGAGGTGTCACTGACGACTGCGGCTACCGGCCGACAGGTGGGCTACTCCACGCAGCAGGTTCGAGACCTGGAGCGGTTGGGGGTCATCCCCGCTGCTGAGCGTGCCAAGAATGGATACCGACGCTACAGACCCCACCATGTCGTTGCGCTCCGCGCCTATCGCGCGCTGGCCGCCGCGATCGGACCCGTCCCTGCGCGCCGGCTGCAGCCCATGCTGATCCACGACCCGATCGGAACCGCCGCCGAACGCATCGACGACCTCCACGTCGACCTCGCGCGATCACGCGGACATCTCAGAGAGGCCCTCCGGGGCCTGGACGCCGTGCTCGCAGACCCCGCTGCGGTGTTCGACGAGCGCGATGTGATGACGATCGGCGAACTGGCCGACGCGCTCGGTGTCCGCACCTCCGCGCTCCGCCACTGGGAAGACGAAGGCCTGATCGCCCCCGACCGCAGCGCGAGATCGGGCGCACGTCGATACGGGGCGCGAGCCGTCAGCGAGGCGCGGATCGTCGCGGCGCTGCGAAGCGGCGGGTACCCCCTGCCGCCCATCGCGCTGGTGCTCGGGCAGCTCCGTAAGGACGGGATGACCGATGACACCCGTGCTCTGCTGGAGGAGCGACTGGCCGATCTCACCCGCCGGAGCGTGGCGCTGCTGGAAGCCGCGGGGTACCTACACGAGCTGCTGCGCGATCGAGCGGCGCGGCAGCCCTAGTCGTCGGCGGCGGGGTCGGTCCGCGCGAGCAGCCGGCGCACCACGCCTCGCGCGAGCATCAGGGTGATGATCAACACCGTCACCGGGAAGAAGCCGCCGAGGCGCACGGACGCACCGAAGACCAAATCGACCAGCCACAGCACGACGAACTTGCTGCCGGGCATCAACAGCACGAGCGTGACGACACTGACGGTGCGGGTTTGCCATGTCTGCGCGCCGCGGATGCGGACCATGACCCGCTTCTTGGCCCACAGGACGACCTCGAGCACCAGCTTCAGAAGAATCGCCGTCAGCACCGCCAACAGGAAGGTCTCGGAGATGACGGCCGGGAACAGCTGGATGAACGTCCCGAGCACCACGAGATAGACCAGGACGTCCACCAGATCGATCGGACGGATCCGCACGACGTGAGTGTATCGACGCGCTTTCCCTGCCGGAACGGGACCACCCCTCAGGCGTCGCGCGACCGCCACAGCAGCCAGACGAAGTACGGCGCCCCGATGAGCGCGACCACCAGCCCCGCCGGGAGCTGCGCCGGAGCGATGACCGTTCGTCCGAGGGTGTCGGCGACGCCGACCAGCACGGCGCCGAGCAGCACCGCGACCGGGATCGACCGCCCGTGCTTCGCGCCCACGAGCGCCCTCGCCGCGTGCGGCGCGACGAGCCCGACGAACCCGATGACGCCGACCGCCACGACACCGAGCGCGGCGAGCACCGCCGCGGTCACGAGCAGCGAGAGGCGCGTGCGCTCGAGACGGATGCCGACGAGCTTCGGGGTGTCTTCGTCCATGGCGAGGATGTCGAGGTCGCGGCGCCGCACGAGCGCGAAGGGCAGCGCGATCGTCAGCACGATCGCGAGCGGAATCACCTGCTCCCAGATCCGCCCGTACGTGGTGCCCGACAGCCACGTGAAGATGCGCGGGGTGTCCCACGGGTTCGCGCGCAGCAACACGAAGGTGGTGAGGGCCACCGCGCCGTAGGAGACCCCGATGCCGATGAGGATGAACCGGTCGGCGCTCAGCCCTCCCCGCCAGGCCAGGGCATAGACCAGCCCGAACGCCAGCAGTCCCCCGATGACGGCGGCCACCAGCATCCCGAAATTGCTCGCCGTGGCGCCGGTCACGACCAGCACAGCACCGAGCCCAGCACCCCCGGTGATCCCGAGGAGGCCCGGTTCGGCAAGCGGGTTGCGACTGACCGCCTGCGTGATGCTCCCCGAGAGCGCGAGCGCCGCGCCCGCGACGACGGCGGCGACGATCCGCGGAGCCCGCTCGTCCAGCGCGAAGGCGACGAGCGGCGGCGCGGAATCGGTGAGCCACAGCATGATGTCGCCGGTGAGGAGGCGCGTGCTGCCGAGCAGCATCCCGGCGAGCACCACCCCGCCGAGGACGAGCGCCGACACCGCGACGACGAGGACGAACCGGCGCTGCGTGCGCACGCCGATCCGCATCGTCGGGGGCCGCCGGGTGGGGCCGGCGTCGCGGAGGCGCCGCGCCATCAGCACGAGCACGAGAGCCCCGAACAACGTCGTGGCGACACCGGTCGGCACGGCGATCGCGCCCTCGGCTCCGATGAGGGCGCGCAGCAGCGCGTCGGCGACGATGACGACGATCGCGCCGATCAGGCCCGAGAGGGGAATCAGCAGCAGATGCCGCCCGAGCGCCGGCACCACCCGGACGAGCAGCCTCGCGAGCACGGGGGCGCAGAGGCCGACGAATCCGATCGGCCCGGCGAGGGTCACCGCGGTCGCGGTAAGGAGAACGGAGAGGAGGATGCCGGCGACCCGCGTCGATCGGATCGGCACCCCGAGCGACGAGGCGATGTCATCGCCCAGGGCGAGCACGTCAAGGCGGCGCGCGAGCACGAGGGCCAGGACGACCGCCGTGACGACGACGGGCACTGCGCGGAGGAACGCCTCGAGACCGAGCTGTGAGAGGCTGCCGCTCCCCCAGGCGAAGAGGCCCTTGGTCTCTTCGGAGAACAGCACGAGCAGGGCCGACGTGCCGGCCTGGAAGGCCAGCGCGAGCGCGGAGCCAGCGAGCACGAGCCGGGTGGTCGAGGTGCCCGCTCCCCCGGCGAGGCCGAGGACGATCGCGGCGGCGGTAAGGCCGCCGAGGAACGCCACGGCCCCCGAGGCCCAGATCGGCACCACGAATCCGAAGGCCGCGACGGCGGTGACGGCGAGGTAGGACCCCGCGGTCACGCCGAGGGTATCGGGCGAAGCGAGGGCGTTGCGCGAGAGCGACTGCATGAGGAGCCCCGCGACCCCCAGCGCAACGCCGACGGCGACGCCGGCCGCGAGGCGCGGAATGCGCGACCCCCACAGCACGTCTGGATCGGCGAAGATCGCCCCGCTCGTCCCCTGGGTGAGGTGCCAGCCCGCCGAGAAGACGAGCAGCACGAAGAGCGCCGCGAGCACGCCGAGCGCCACCCCTGTCGAGGAGCGCTCGGCGATGCGCGTGCTCACGGGGTGATGGCGGCGACGTACGCGTCGATGATCTGCTCTGCCGAGCGGGGTCCGCCGAAGGTCCAGATGCCGGCAGGGAACGCGGTGATGCGCCCCTCGGCGACGGCCGGGATCGACGCCCACGCCGGGTTCGACTCGGCGGCGTCGATGAAGCTCTCGTAATCGGGGTCTTCGGTGCCGGTGTAGAAGAAGTTCGCGTCTCCGACCGTGGTCATGCCCTCGATGTCGGTCTGGCCGAGGCCGTAGGCGGGATCCACCTCACCGGTCCAGGCGTTGGTGAGGCCCAGCTCCTCGCCGAGCTCGCCGACGAGCGAGCCCTGCCCGAATGGACGGATCGACACGTTGCCGCCGTCGACGTACCCGTCGAAGTAGACGAAGTCGGTGACCCCGGGCGTCGTGCCCTCGATCTCGGACTTCGCGTCGGCGAGGTGCTGCGCGAACTCGTCGGTGACGACCTCGGCGCGCTCCTCACGGCCGGTCGCCTGGGCGATGAGGTCGAAGGTGTCGAGCATCTGCGCGATGGGATCTTCGGCGTTCGCGCCGACGGTGGCGAGCACGGGCACGCCGTACTCCTCGAGCTGGCCGATGATCGCGTCGTCGCGGGTGTACGCCTCGACGATCACGAGGTCGGGCTCGGTCGCGAAGAGTGCGTCGAGGTTCGGCTCCTGGCGGGTGCCGACGCTCTCGACAGTTTCGGGCAGCTCTTCGGCGGAGTTCCAGGTGCGGTATCCGTCGGCGTCGGCGACCGCGACCGGGGTGAGGCAGAGGCTCAGCACGTCTTCGATCTGCTGCCACTCCAGCACCGCGACACGCTCGGCGGGCTGGTCGAGGGTGACGGTGCGGCCGAAGGCGTCGGTCAGTTCGACCGGGCCGGTCGAGGTCGTCGTGGTGTCGTCGGCGCAGCCCTCGCTCGTCGAGGTCGAAGGCGCGGCGCTCCCCTCAGCGGCCGGGGTGGTCTGCGTGGTGCCGCATCCGGTGAGGGCGAGGGCGAGGGCTGCCGCTCCGGCAAGGGCGGCGAGGGGCTTCTTGGTCATGACGAACTCCATCGAGGGTGGGGGGTGCGGGGAAGAGAAGGGCGGATGCCGGGGCGCAGCGAACCTGCCGCCGTGCCGGGGTCGGGCGTCAGGCGGAGACGGCGTGCAGGTGGCGTGAACGGGCTGCGGCCCGGGCGTGGTGACGACCACGCGGGATCACGCGGACGCGCCCCGTTGCGGCATCCACTTCCGTTTCGATGGCGAACTCGTAGACCTCGGTGAGGTTCTCACCCGTCAGCACCTCGGCGGGCGAGCCCTTCGCGTGGACGCGCCCACGACTCATGAGCAGGACCTCGTCGGCGACGAGCGCGGCGTGGTCGAGGTCGTGCAGGACGACGCCGACGGCGGTGCCGTGGTCGGCGAGGTCGCAGATGAGGTCGAGGGTCTCCACCTGGTAGCGCAGGTCGAGGTGGTTGGTGGGTTCGTCCAGGAGCAGGATGCCGGTGCCCTGGGCGAGCGCGGTGGCCAGCCAGACGCGCTGCAGCTCGCCCCCGGAGAGTTCGTCGACGGGGCGGTGCTCCATGGTGAGGAGGCCGGTGAGCCGCAGCGCGTGGTCGATCGCGGCACGGTCGGCATCGCTGAGCCCTGCGAAGCGGCTGCGGTGCGGGTGGCGTCCGTGGGCGACGATGTCGCGCACCTCGAGACCCGAGGGGTGCGGGCGCGACTGAGAGAGCATGGCGACGGCCTTGGCGAACTCCTTGGCCGAGAGGGTCTCGGCGTTGCGCGGGCCGGCCGGGGTGTCGACGTGGACGACGCCGGCGTCGATGCGGTGAAGCCGCGCGAGCGCGCGGAGGGCGGTGGACTTCCCGCTGCCGTTCGGTCCGATGAGCGCGGTGACGACGCCGGGACGGAGGTGCAGCGAGACGTCGTGCACCACGCGGGTGCGACCGTAGCTGAGGGCCAGCGCGTCGCCGCGCAGCTCGCCTGCCGTGCTCGTGATCTCCGCATCCGTCCTCACGTTAGGTGAGCCTAACCTAGGGTCGCGGCGGGTTCAAACGGATTTGTCTCGATCGTGAGAGAGGGTCTCCCCGTGCCGCATCGTTCGCTGGGCCTCCCGCCCGCGACTCCCGGCCGACCCCGGGAGAAAGGCCGACGCGCCGTCAGGCTGTCGTCACACTCATGCTCCACGTCACGCCGAAGCGGTCCGTGAGCATGCCGAAGCCAGGGCTCCAGGCTGAGGCGGCCAGCGGCTCGACGATCGCAGCGCCAGCAGACAACTTCTCCCAGTAGCCCTGCAGCTCCTCGAAGCTGTCGGATCCGATGGAGACGAACACCGCCTGATCGGTGATGGTCGTGTTGTTCTCGCGACGGGTCGATCCGCCACCCGCGATCGATCCCTCGGTACGACCGGGGATGTCGTAGCCCATCACGCGGAAGCCGTTCTCGGCGGCAACGAGACCGAACACGACCCTGTCCGCCCCGGGCAGGTCGGCCGGCATCCCGAAGTCCGCGTACGTGTTGACGGCGAGGTGACCGCCGAAGACGGACTGGTAGAACTCCAGCGCCTCCCGAGCGTCGCCGCGGAAGTTGAGGTGAGTGGTGGTCTGGACGGACATATCTGCTCCTCGAGGGACGGTGCCGGACCGGTGTGCCGACAGCAATCAGTCTTCCCGTTGTATAGGTCCGTTCCGGTCCTAGCTACGAACTAATCTCGAGGCATGCCATCGACGACGACCACCCGTCTGCTGCGCCTGCTGTCGCTCCTTCAGACCGGTCGCGAGTGGCCCGGTTCACTGCTCGCGGAACGGCTCGAGATCGCGCCCCGCACCGTTCGCCGCGACGTCGACCGCCTGCGCGGGATGGGTTACAACATCCAGGCGACGATGGGCCCGATCGGCGGATACCGTCTCGATGCCGGCGCGGAACTCCCCCCGCTCCTCTTCGACGACGAACAGGTCGTCGCGCTCGCGATCTCCCTTCAGGCCGCGACCACGACGGGGGTCGGCATCGAAGAAGCAGCCCTTCGCGCCCTGAACACCGTCCGGCAGGTGATGCCAGCGCGGCTGCGCCACCGCCTGAACGTCGTCGACTTCACTGCCGTCCCGACCGGGCCCGGCGACCGGACGCGCGACGCGGTCGCTCCCGAGGTCCTCGTCGCGCTGTCATCCGCCGTGCGCGCGCAGCACGTCCTGCGGTTCGACTACGCGGGCCGCCTCCGCAGGGTCGAGGCGCACCATCTCGTCACCGCCCAGGGGCGCTGGTACCTCGTGGCGTGGGACCTCGACCGAGACGACTGGCGCATCTACCGCGCTGATCGGATGACACCGCGTACGCCCACCGGGCCGCGCTACGCCTCGCGGCCCCTCCCCGCGCCCGATGCCGCCACCCTCGTGTCGGCTCGCTTCAAGGGGTCCGGCGTGGGCGACCGTTGGCCGTGCACCGGGAAGGTCATCCTGCATCGCTCCGCCCGCGACGTCCTGCCGTTCGCGGGCGACGGGGTCGTGGAGGACCTCGGTCCCGACCGGTGCAGCATCGAGGTCGGCTCCTGGTCGTGGATCGCCCTCGCCTCAGGCCTCAACCGGTTCGACGCAGACATCGAGGTACTCTTCCCCGACGATCTCCGCGCCGCCTTCGGCGAACTCGCGGCGAGGAACGCAGCGACGGCGGCGCGATGAGGGGGCGTGACTCTGTTCATTCGTCGCAGATGTACGCCACGGCGGCCCTCGACCGTACATTTTCGACGAACGAACGTGGGATGACACGAACGCGCGGCGGGTGGCGGGCGCAACTCGGGCCGGCCCGAGCCGACGCCTTCGAGCCCTGGCAGGGGCCGCACGACCGGATCGACGCGTCGGCGCCCGTCGCCGCGGTCGCAGCATCCATCCTCCATCGCTTGGAATCAGCCGAGCCGCGCACTCCCTGACGACCGTTCGCGCGTAGGGTTTCCGTCATGGCCGCCGATCCGTCCGCATCGAAACCGCAGATCGATCAGCGACCGTTCCTCGAGGCGACCTCCGAGGCGAAGTCGCGCTACGGGCGGTTCAACCTCGCGGTGATCGGCAACACCGGCGTCGGCAAGTCGTCGCTCGTGAACGCGGTCTTCCAGCGCGACTGGGCGGCGGTGGGCAAGGGACTGCCGGTCACGAAGGGCGTGCGGTACTACCACGACGACTCCCTCGGCATCTGGGACATCGAGGGCTTCGAGATCGGATCGGCTGTGCCGCCGCGCGAGCAGCTGCGCGATCACCTCAAGACCATCGAGCAGCACCCGCGCAACGAGCAGATCGCGGTGGTCTGGTACTGCGTCAAGGCCAACGACGACCGTCTCACGCGCGCCGACATCGAGATGATCCAGGAGCTGGATGCCCGCGGTCTGCCGGTCATCCTGGTGCTGACGAAGGTCGACTGGGAACGCAATGCGCTCAAGGGCAGCCGACGCCCGACCAAGGGCACCCGCGAGTTCATCGCCTGGCTCGAGAACCCCGTGGACGAGAGCGGCCGACCGATCACGATCCCGTTCGCCCGGGTCATGCCCACCTCGACGCGCGAGAAAGACGGAAAGGGCACGGGTCACGGGCTCGGTGATCTCGTCGCGGAGACCCTCGCGCTGTCGCCCGCCGACGCGAAGGACGCGTTTCGCATCGCCCAGCGACTCAACCTCCCCTGGAAGCGCGAGATGGCAAGGCCCATCATCACCGGAGCCGCAGGCCTCGCCGCCGGCGTTGCGGCGACGCCGATTCCGGTTACCGATGCGTTCGCCCTGGCGCCGATCCAGATGACGATGATGGGGCGCATCGCCGCCATCTACGACCTCGAGCTGAAGACGATGATGTCGGCCGGTGCGCTCGCCCAGCTCGGCGTGCAGATCTCGGGTCAGGCGCTCGCGCGCAGCTTCCTCAAACTCATCCCCGGCGCCGGCAACGCCGTCAACGCCAGCGTCGCGGCGGCCCTCACCGTGGCGATGGGAGAAGGGTGGATGCGCCTGTGCGAACAGGTCCACACCGGCAAACTCGACATCGCCAAGGTCGGGGATGCCTGGAGCGAGTACGTCCCTGGTGCGCTCGATGTCGTACGGAAGATGGCCGAGCAGCGGGTCAAGAAGAAGTAGGGATGTCGCGGGGCGACCTCAGCCGGACGCCCGAGGCCTTCAACTCCAGCGCCGCCAGCCGGCGCATCACCTCCTGATCACCGCGCCGCCACGCGCCCATCGCATCGGCGTCGACCTTCGACAGCTCGGTGAGCTTCTGAGTCGCCAGAGCCCGGAGCGCGAGGAGGTCGGTGCCCGCGCCACCGCGGAGTACGACCTGCGCGCGGCCGGCGCGACGGACGAACCGGACCCGCGGGATCAGCCAGAGAAGGAGGATCATGACGGTCGGGATGACCGCGATGCCGACCCCGAGTGTCAGTGCCAGCTGCTGCACGATGGCCTGCTGGCCTTCTCCGGCATCCACCAGCACCTGACCCGCCGAACTCGCACCGTCGAACGGTGCGCGCACCGCCCCACCGATGAGCGGCACCCCGGCGAGGGTATCGCCGACATCGGTCATCGAGGTGCGGAAGCCGCTGCCGGCCTCGACCATGTCCTCACCGAAAGAGCCGAGTGCGGCGACAGCGTTGTACACCGTGACGCCGAAGACGACCCAGAGGGCGATGGCAGCCACGGCGATCAGGTCGGCGATGATCTGGCGGGTCCGCTGGGGCGCGAAGTCGGAATAGAGTTTCACGGCCCCACCCTGTCACGCGCGGGAAAGCGGGGGCTCCACCGACGCCGGATGAAGTGGGTGCCCACGGCCGGTCAGCGTCCGTATCGAGCGACCATGGTCTTCGCTGCCTCCTCGACGACCCGTCGAATCTCGTCGTCGGTCAGCGAGCCGCCGTGCACCAAGCGCGGCCAGAACACCACGGTCGCGATCATTCCGAGGAACTGGGGGGCCGCGGTATCGGGGTAGGCCGCGCTCGCCCGGCCCGCCGACGTCTCGGCGACGAGAAACGCGCGCAACGAGGAGAGGACGGGGAGCGTACCGAAATCGAAGGTGCGCTCGCGCAGCTCGGGGAAGCGCGGTGCTTCGGCGATGATCGTCCGCAGGAGCGCCTCGATACGGGGGCGCCCGAGGATCTCGGCATAGGCGAGACCGAGGACGACCAGTCCCCGCTCGAGATCGCCGGCGGGGGGCTGCGGCAGCTCGTCCGGCGAAGAGTCGCCGGCGGCCAGGACCGTCGCTTCGAACAGGGCCGCCTTCGTCGGGAACTGCTTGAACAGCGTCGCCTTCGACACCCCCGCCGCCTCCGCGACCCGTGCGAGCGAGGTGCGGTCGTAGCCGTCCTGCAGGAACAGATCCGACGCCGCAGCGAGGATCGACCCGCGGTTCGCAGCCGCCACCCTGCGGTGGTACTCGGAGACATTCGCCGTCATCCGTTCAGTATCACAGATGGTGAGTTGCTTGACTCACTACGCAGCAGGTCGTAGCCTCGCAAGTAGTGAGTCAAGTGACTCACCATTGCCGACCGACACGACGGAGTGACCATGAGCGTCGTCTTCATCCACGCGACCGTGACCCTCGACGGATTCCTTGCGGGCCCGCGGGGAGAGGTGGACTGGATGTTCGACTTCCCCTCCGCCCCACAGGATCAGGACGTGGTGGACCGCGTCTGCGCCAACATCGGCGCGGTGGTCGGCGGTGCGAACCCGGGCCGGACCATCGAGGACGGCGAGGTCCCGTACGGCGGGATGGTCAAGGCGCCCGTGTATCTCATGAGCCACACCCCGGCCGCGCCCGTCGAGCGGGACGGGATCACCTACACCTTCGTCGTCGATGACCTCGCCTCGGCCGTTGAGACGGCGAAAGAGGCGGCGGGAGAACGGTGGGTGAGCGTTCTCGGCGGCAAGGTCTCGCGCCAGTGCCTGGAGCTCGGACTCGTCGACGAGATCCACCTCGACGTCGTGCCCGTGCTGCTCGGCGAGGGCATCTCGCTCTTCGGCGGGCTCGGTAGGCGCATCGACCTCGACCGGCTCGAGACCTCAGCGTTCGCCAGCGAGACGCACCTGAGGTTCAGGGTGCAGGGTCAGCGGAACCGCGATGCCGCCTCGACGAGCACGTCTTCACTGCCGGCGTAGATGCCGTCGGGACGGGGCCAGTGGGTGATGACGTCCGTGAATCCGAGCGCGGCGGCGCGTCCGGCGGCATCCTCGAACCTGTCCGCGCTCTCGAGGAAGTACATGCTCTCGGAATCGAGCGACAGATACCGGTCGAGCGTCTGCGGGTCGCGGCCCGCCGCCGCGAGGGCGTCGTCGAGGCGGGCGGACAGACCGGCGATCGCCTGCCACCACTCCCCCTCCGGCTTCCCCTCAGGCCCCGTCGTCACCCAGCCGTCGCCGCGGTCGGCGACGAGCGCGAGGCCCTTCGGCCCGTTCGCGGCGATGATCAGCGGCACCCGCGGCTGCTGCGCAGGCTCCCCCACCATCCGCGCGCTCCGCGCGGTGTACCACTCGCCGTCGAAGCTGATACCTCCCGACTCCGGCGCCTCGAATCGCAGGAGATCGTCGAGCCCGGTGACGAACTCGACGTACCGCTCGTGTCGCTGACGGGGCGTGTACTCGGGCTGCCCGAGGACGAAGGCGTCGAAGCCGGTGCCACCGGATCCGACGCCCAGCAGCATCCGTCCGCCCGAGATCTCATCGACCGTCGCGATCTCCTTGGCGAAAGGAACCGGATGCCGGAAGTTCGGCGATGCCACGAAGGTGCCGAGCCTGATGGTGGTGGTCGACAGCGCCGCGGCGGTCAACGTCGGAATCGTGGCGTGCCAGGGCTGATCGGCGAGCGACCGCCACGAGAGGTGGTCGTAGGTCCAGGCGTGGTCGAAGCCGAGCTGCTCGGCGTCCTCCCACTTGCGTCGGGCGGTGGCCCAGGGTTCCTGCGGGAGGATGACGATGCCGTGGCGCATGCGCCCGAGTGTACGGTCACGCGAGCTGTTGCGCGGTGGCGCGGACGAACGCGGCGTACCCGCCGGGGGTGCGACCCTCGAACCGACCCGATGTCATCACCTCGGCACCGTCGCTCGCCACGACGACCGCCCCGAGCGCACGGGCGGCATCGACGAGGCGGACGTCCTCGTGCTCGGGCGTCTCGCTGAACCCGCCCGCGGCGCCGTACACGCTCGCCCGCACACCGAGATTCGCACCGTGGGTGTTCCCGGGCGGGCGGCCGCGATGGTGGGTGGACAGCCAGTGCGCGACGTGCGCGGGAGCGAGGTCGGCGAAGTCAGGCCGCACCGTCCCGAGCACGACGTCGGCCCCGGCGCGCATCAGCGCCACCTGGTGGGTGAGCCAGTTCG
Source organism: Microbacterium invictum (assembly GCF_034421375.1). Lineage (NCBI taxonomy): Bacteria > Bacillati > Actinomycetota > Actinomycetes > Micrococcales > Microbacteriaceae > Microbacterium > Microbacterium invictum. The sequence continues at coordinate 2,765,015 of NZ_CP139779.1, forward strand.
CGGGCACGACGGAGTCGGCGTCGGTGTTCGCGATCCACACGTCGACGGGGTCGAGAGCATCGAGAGCGTCGAGACGGCGAAGCGCCTCGACGACCCCCGCCCGCCGCGCAGCGCCCACCTGCGTCACCGAGAGCTCGACCGTGACCACGTCGAACTCGGCGGCGATGGCGGCCGAACGATCGGTGCAGGCATCCAGCACCACGACGACCTCGACCCGCACACCGGCGCACGACGCCGCCTCGACGGCGTCGGCGAGGGACGACAGGCAGGCCGGCAGCAGGTCCTCCTCGTCGTGGACGGGCACGATCACCGCCACCGCGGTCACAGCATGCCCGTCTCGCGTGCGACGGACGGCGCCGGCGGACGTGCGAACACCTCAAGGAGGAAGTCATCCTCCTCGTGGCGCACCACCACGGCGAGATCGTGCTGGGTGCGCAGGGCGATGTGCACGCCGTCGCCGCTCACCGGATTCGTGTCGACCGGATGCCGCCAGTGACACGCCACGAGATGACCGTCGGGGCTCAGCGATCCGAGCGCCAGAGCGATGGCACGCTCGAGGTCGGGGGCGTCCCAGAAGTAGCCGACCTCGGACATCACGATGAGGTCGAACGTGCCCTCGGGCCATTCGGCCGGGAGTGTCGCCCGCCGGAGCTCGACGGTCTCCTGCGAGGCCAGTCGCTCGCGGGCGATCTCGAGCGCGGCCTCGGCGAAGTCGATGCCGAGGAGCGCATCGCACCGCTCGGCCAGCTGCGCGGTGAGCACCCCGGTCGAGCAGCCGAGCTCGACCGCACGCGCGTAACGCGGTCGCGGGAGCGCCGAGAGCAGCACGGCGCGTTTGCGCTCCTCGTACCAGCGGGTCTCGAAGCCCCAAGGATCAGCGCGGCGCGCGTAGAGGTCGGCGAAATGCTCGGCGGGCGTCGACCGATGCCAAGCCTTGTCGGGCACGGGGTCGTCGTCGACGCGGATGAGCGTTTCGAAGCCGCGCGTGAAATGTCGCAGCATCGCTCTGCTCACGATCGGCTCGTCACCGGCTGCGGCCGAGAGCGCCGCCGTCTGGCTGCGGTGGGCGGCGAGCGCCTCGAGCTTCGCGCGGTGCGCCGCGGCACCGAGCGGCACCCGTTCGATGTGACCCCACGGCGGGTCCTCGGCACTCCCCCAGTGCCAGAGCCAAATCGGGTAGGCGCGGTATCGCACGCCCAGGTGACGGGCGACGGCGTGGGCGGCCTCGCCGGCGATCCGATGGTCGCGATGGGAGTCCCCGGTCCACGGCGACACGACGAGCGTGCGGGAGCGCGGCGAGCCGACCGTCCGCACGATGGTCTCTATCTCGCCGGTGAGGCGCGCCTTCACGGCATCCAGGCCACCGTCGGTGTGGCCGAGGAAGGCGACGGATGCCGCGGGGCTGACCTTGTCCAGCGCGTCGCGCACCTCGCCGCGACGCACCGAGCGCAGGTCGTCGGGCGTGTGGGTCGGTGAAGCGGGGTGGGAGTTCTCACCGTCGGTCGCGACGACGACGATCACCCGGCCGCCGCGCGCGGCGACGGTATGCATCAGTCCGGCCACGCCGAGCGTCTCATCATCGGGGTGCGCGGCGACGACGACGAGCGCGTCGATGTCGATGTCGGCATCGGGCAGCCGGCGCGCATCGAACGCCGCCTGCCAGCGTTCCTCGTCGGTGCCAGGGTCGAGATGACTGAAGGTCACCATGGCTGATCCGAGGCGACGAGGTCACGGCCGATGCGCGCCGTATCGCGCGCGCCGTGGTGCTGGCGGAGGTAGAGGTGCAGATCTGCGACCCGCCGCGCGTGGTCTTCGTCGGCGACGAGCGGCAACGGACCGAGCGCGACGTCGGCGGTGCGGAGCGTGGTCGTCGCAGCGTGGGCCGTCACCGTGCGCGCGCGGTTCGCGAGCAGAGCTTCGTCGGTGCGCGGACCCGCGGAGAACACGTCGGCGGTCTCGGCGAGGACGGCGCGGGCCGCCCAGAGCGCCGCATCGGCGTCTCCGAGGTGCAGCTGCGCGACCTGGTCGGCGCGCCCGGTGCTCGCCGCGGCGCACAGCGCGGGAAGGAGTCCCCTCGCGCCACCCCACCACGCCGCCGCGACACCGACACCGCCGTGTGCGAAGCCGGGGCGCCGGAGGTACCACCCGACCTCGCCCACCGGCTCCGCGGGGGTGCCGTCGAAGTCGACCGGGGCGCTCACCACCTGCGACAGGCCGCGGGCGTGCCACGGGCCCGCGTGCGGCGTCACGGTCTCATGGCGAAGGGGAACGGCGAAGAGGCGGCGATGCTCGTCGTCGACCCAGGCGGTGACGAGCGCGTGCGACAGCGCGAAGGCCAGCGAGCACCAGGGCTTCGTTCCGTGGAGCGTCCAGCCCGTGTCGCCCGCTTCGGCCCTTACGCGCGTACCGGGGCCCTCGGCGGCGAACACGCCCCAGGTCGCGGCACCTTCGGGCTCGACGCCCGCCTCGGCGAGGATGGCGAGCGCGTCGAGGTGCGGTTCGAGGATGCGGGCGGCGCCGACGTCGAGAAAGGCGGCGCCGGCGAGGACCTGCCAGCGGTCGGTCAGCGAGGCGTCGGCGGGCAGCATCCGCCCGACGTCGGCCGCCCACGCGAGCGTCACCGGCACATCGAGACCGATCCGGTCGATCGCCGACGCGGCGGCGAGCGCCTGATCGACCCACGCCGCAGGCTCGACGAACAGCGACAGGCGCGGCGGCTGTGATGACGTCATCTGGTGCGGTCCTCCGCCGTCAGTCTGTCTGACGCGCGGGTTTGCGCCGACCGGGGTTGTCGCGCGCGGGGCGCCCTGCTATCGGGCCGGAACGAGAGGCGATGCAGTGGCGTGTGCAGCGCGCAGACCGACCGCCACGATTGCCGCGATCAGTGCGACGAATGCCACGGCGCTGATGATCATCAGCGGGGCGGCCCATGGTGAGTAGTCCGCGCCACTGATCAGGAATGCGTCAGCCAGATTCATTCCCGACATGAAGCTCGCCACGAATTCTCCCGGGGCACCAAAGACAAGGAGCCCGAGGTACGCAATGGCAACCAGAGCAGGCCTCTGCCGGAGCCAGACCTGACTGCACACGAGAAAGACGAGAGCAAGGAGAGGACCGACGGCCAGGAATGCAGGGACCGTGATCCGGTGGATCGATCCCTGCGACTGCTCGACCTCTCGCCAGATCTCCTCCAGTGCCAGGCCCGGAACGGCGGCCAGGGGGTTCAGCACCATGATGTGGACGTACGCCCACACCGCGTACAGCGTCACCAGTAGGGTCCCGACGACCGCGATGCCGAGGGCGAGCAGCGGGCGAGCAGCGGATGCCATCAGCCGGCGACCCTCTCGGTGAGCCATTCGCGCAGCAGGCCCAGGAAGGGCTGCGGGTACTCCACGCTCGGCATGTGCGCCGTGCCGGGGAAGATGTGGAGGGATGCGCCGTCGACGGCCTCGGCGAGGTGCGCGGCCTGCGCACGTGCGGCGCTGTCGTCGTGCTCGCCGACGATGAACAGGGCGGGCACGGTGATCTCTCCAAGACGCTCGTACGCGCGCGGGGTCAGCGGCACGGGCCGCGGATCACCGTCGAGGAGCGCCTTGTTCTCATGCCCGAGCTCCCGTAGACGCTGGAGGAAGATCGGATCGACGTCCGCGGTCTCGCGGGTCGGACCCACACCCCAGTACAGCGCTTCCAGTTCGACCAGGCGATCCCAGTCGCGCGCCTCCTCGGCCTCCTCGATGGGCGCCTGAAGCTCTTTCTCGCGCGCGGTCGGCTCGATCTCGGGGAAGCCGCTCGGGCCCGATCCGATCGTCACGAGCCCGGCGACCCGGTCGGGGTACTCCAAAGCGGTGTCGATCGCGACTATCCCACCGTAGGAGGCGCCGATGAAGATCGCCTGATCCACGCCCGCAGCCTCCAGCACCGCGACAGCGTCGGCGCGATTGGAGTACTCCACATCGTCGGAGGGGCTGCGACCGAACCAGCGAAGGTCGTAGCGGATGACGCGGAAGTCGCGCTGCAGGTCGGCCCACTGCGGTTCCCACATCGCCGAGGTCGCGATGCCCGCGTGGAGGAACAAAAGCGCCGGAGCTTCTTCCGGGCCGGCGGCCTCCCAGAAGAGGCGGGCACCGTCGTGGCGGAGAGTCGGCATGCAGTCACCGTACCCACCGAGGACGGCGGAAGACAGGGACACGCGTCCCGTGACAGCGGGACACGTCACCTGGAACGATGAGCGAATGACCCGGGCTGCCGCCAGTCGCACCGCCACCCTCGTCGCGGTGGTGCTCTCGATCGTCTCGGGCATCGGCGCCCTCACCCTCGACCTGACTGTGCTGCCGACCCACCCCGAGCCCCCGCTGTCGTCCGGATGGTCGGGAGTGCTTCCCGGGGTGGCGATGCTCGTTCCCGGTGCGCTCCTGCTCTGGCGGTTGCCCTGGCATCCGATCGCGGTGGTCTTGACCCTCTTCGGCGTCCTCTGGATCGTCGACGGACTGGCCGCCGCGGCGGTCAACTACGCCTGGTACTTCGACCAGGGCGCCTGGTGGGCTCCGCCGGCCTTCTGGTTCTTCAGTCGCTTCGGGGCGGTGCTGATCTTCCCGATCGTCCTGCTGCTGCTCCTCTTCCCCGACGGGCGCCTCCGCGGCGGGGTCTGGCGCATCGTCTCGATCGCCGCCATCGTGCTCGGGCTCGTGCTCCCCTTCGCGTTCCTCTTCTCCCCCGCCGAGGCGCTGAGCCTCGACAACGACGACCGCGCCGACCTGCTCGCCGCGTTCGAGCCGGCGCTCCCCACGCTCCCCCTTCCCCTCGGGGTGTGGCTCGCCCTCCTCGCCGCGGCCGTGCCGTGCCTCGGGCTCGGCCTGTTCCTCGCCCTCATCGTCTGCGTCAGTCGCCGGTTCGGCGCGACCCCGGTGGAGAAGGCGCAGTTGCGGTGGCTGGTGTGGTCGGCACTCATCTTCCTCGTGGCGCTCGTCTTCGTCTTCCCGAACGTGCCCACGGGCCTCGTCGACCTGCTGCTCGGGGTGACGATCGGCCTCGTCAGCGCGTCGGTCGTCGTCGCGGTGACCCGCTACCGCCTCTACGCCATCGACCGGCTGCTGTCGTGGACGCTCGTGTACGGTCTGCTGATCTGCGGCATCGTGCTCGTCGACGTGCTGATCGTGCTCGCCATCGGCAGCGCGATCGACGACCGAGTCGCCATGCTCCTCGCCGTCGTCGCCGTCACCATCGCCTACGCGCCGCTGCGCGGCTCGCTCTACGCGATTGCGAGCCGCCTCGTCAGCGGCCGCCGCGGCGACCCCTACGCCGTCGTCTCATCGCTCGGCGAACGACTCGACCGCGCCCCTGACGCGCGTGCGCAGCTCGCCGAACTCGCCGCCGCGGTCGCCGAGGCCTTCGGGTCGCGCTCGGTGCAGGTCGAACTCGATCGCCCCGGCGGTGAGGCGATGGTGGCGATCTACGGCACACCCATCGCCGATGCCGCGGAGGTGCCCATCGACCACCGGGGTGAGATCATCGGGCGCATCCTCATCGAAGCCGGCCGCCGCCCCGTCGTCTCCACCCGCGACCAGCGCCTCCTCGGCGATCTGGTGCGGCTCGCCGCCGCCTCGGTCCGCAGCGCCGAACTCGGGCGCGCGCTTCAGGCGGGGCGCGAGAAGCTGGTCCTCGCCCGCGAGGAGGAACGCTCACGTCTGCGCCGCGAGCTCCACGACGGACTCGGTCCCCTCCTCGCCGGCGTGAAACTGCGTCTTGAGACCGCGCGGAACCTCGCCGAGCGCGACCCCGCGCGCTCGCTCGCGCTCGTCGACGCCGCAATCGATGACCAGTCGGACGTGATCGGCGAGATCCGTCGCATCGTGCAGGACCTCCGGCCACCCGCTCTCGATGACCTGGGGCTTCTCGGCGCGCTCGACCAGCAGGCCGCGCGCCTGAGCGGGGGCGGCATGGTGGTGACGGTGACGGGCGCCGTGCCGCCCGACCTCCCGCCCGCTGTCGAGGTCGCGGCGTTCCGCATCGCCTCGGAGGCGCTGGTGAACGCCCACAAGCACTCCGGGGCCGCCCGCGTCGAGGTGGAACTCGGCGAAGAGGACGGGATGCTGCGACTCGAGGTCTCGGACGACGGGCGCGGTCTTGCGGCCGCGGGCTCGACGGGGGTCGGGTTGCACTCGCAGCGCGAGCGCGCCGCCGAACTCGGCGGCACGCTCGAGGTCTCCTCGCGAAAGGGCGAGGGCACGGTGATCCGCGTTCTTCTCCCCCTTCGATCAGACACCGCACGACAGGAGGTGGTCGCCGATGTCGGCTGAACCGATCCGGGTCATCCTCGTCGACGACCACCCCGTCTACCGCGAGGGGCTGTCGATGCTGCTGGAATCGATGGACGGCATCGAGATCGCCGCGACCGCCGCCGACGGCGCCGAAGCGATCGAGGCGACCGACGGCGCCGACGCCGACGTCGTCGTGATGGACGTGCAGATGCCGCGGCTCGACGGACTCGCGGCGACGAAGGAGATCGTGGCGCGGCATCCGCATCTCGCCGTCGTCATCCTCACGATGTCAGAGGACGACGAGACCGTTTTCGCCGCGATGCGCGCCGGGGCGCGCGGGTATCTCGTCAAGGGTGCGAGCCAGCATCAGATCCGGGCGGCCATCACCGCCGTCGCGGGCGGCGAGCTCGTGTTCGGCGCCGCCATCGCACGGCGTGTCGCCGAGTTCTTCACCACGGGGCCCACCTCCTCGCCTGCGGCGGAGGTCTTCCCGCAGCTGACCGCACGCGAGCGCGAGATCCTCGACCTGCTCGCCGCGGGGCGGTCGAACCCGCAGATCGCGCAGACGCTCTTCCTCTCACCCAAGACCGTGCGCAACAACGTCTCGAACATCTTCGCCAAGCTGCAGGTCGCCGACCGGGCCGAGGCGATCGTGCGCGCCCGCGACGCGGGACTCGGGCGGTCCTGAGGTCCCGGGCCGGGGTCGGGACAACGGCGGGACGCCGCACCCTGGGGGCCCGGGTCGACCGGACGGGAATCTGGAATCACCAACCAGAACCGCCCGAAAGGCACACACCACCATGGATCTCTTCACCTCCACTCCTGCCCCTGCCGCCGCGGCACCCGTCGCGCCCGTCGCGAAGAAGAAGGTGCGCGAGTCGCTCGGCCCCGTCCGCCCGAACCGCCTGCAGCGTGTCGGCGGCGCCGCACTGATCGCCGCGCCGCTGCTGTTCACCGTCGGGTTCCTCACTTCGCCGCAGCAGACTTCGGCCGGCACCGCGGGTTACATCGAGTCGCTCGCCGCCGACCCGGCGCTGAGCCTCGTCTCGGCCAACGCCCTGCACTACGGCTGGGTCGCGCTCGTCTTCGGCGCCCTCGCCACCCTCGGCCTCCTCCGCGGCCGCCGCGGCCGGGTCTTCCTGCCCATCGCCGCCGTGATGACGGCCTTCGGTGCCGTGCAGATGTCGGGTCTGCTGCTGTCCGACTGGTTCCTCGTCAGCGCCGGCAACGTGCTGTCGATCGACGATGCCGTGCTGATGGACACCGTCGCGAAGGAATGGTCGGTCGCGATCTGGCAGTTCTCGGGCATGATCGGCGGGCTCGTCGGGATCGCGCTGCTCTCGCTCGCCCTCGCACGGGCGAAGGCCGTCTCGTGGTGGATCGCACCGCTCGGCTTCCTGCCCTGGATCCTCCCCGCCTTCGGCCTCGGCCCCGTCGGCGTGATCCTCGCGCTCGTCTGCTACGCCCCGCTGATGATCGCCGGAGCGCGCCTGATCGCCGCCCGCTGATCCCTCTCGCGCCTCACGGCCCGGTGACCGCATGGTCGCCGGGCCGTTCGGCATCGGCGGCGAGCGCATTCAGCACGAATGTCCAGCCCTGACGGTAATCCTCGGCGGATGTCGCATCCTGCCACGGGCCGCGATGCACGACGGTCACGCGTGTCGCACCCTCGAAGCGCGCGAAGGACACATCGACGACCTCGCCGTCCTGCACCCCGTCGGCGTCTTCCCACCGCCACGTGAAGGAGAGATGCGAGGGTTCCTCGACAGCAAGGTATTCCCCGGTCACGATGATCCCAGCGCGGGGTGCAGCGAATCTGTACCTGCCGCCGACCACGGCGTCGGCGGCGATCTCGACATCGGGCCAGTGATTCCACCACCACGCCTTCAGGCCCGGAGGTGTCGTCCACGCCGCCCAGACTCGGGCGACGGGAGCGTGGATCAGGCGATCGAGCCGGAGCAGGCGGGTGTCATCCATGAGCGTCCAGAGAGTCATCGAGGGCGTCGAGCCGGTCGTTCCAGAACCGCCGGTGGTGAGCCATCCAGCGCTCGATCTCATCCAGCGGTGCGCGGTCCAGTTCGTAGATGCGCCGCGAACCCTGCGGAGTCACCCGGACGAATCCCGCGTCGCGCAAGACCCGGAGGTGGTTGGACACGGCGGGCTGCGACACCGCGAACTCCGCGCGCGCACGCTCGGTCAACTCCCCCGCGGTGCGCGGCCCTGCGGCGAGGTCTTCGACGACCCGCCGCCGAACGGGATCGCTGAGGACCGTGAACGGATGCATGGAGCAAGTATCACTTGCGCGTGATATCAGCGTCAAGTGATACCTCTGAATCCGCCGGTCGCGAGGTGGATCTGTCGGCCCACGACGAGCGATGCTTCACTGTCGGAATGACGCTCGGAGCCGTGGGAACGCAGGTCGCCGAGACGCTCGGGATCGATGCGGAGTCTCGGGCGCTCATCGAAGTACCGTCCGGCGTCTTCCCCTGGGGTGCACGCCTGGGCGTCGGAAATCTGGCGACGGACAGCGTCGCCCTCGCGTCGCTCGCCATCGCCCTTCTCAGCGCCGACCCTCGGCCGCTGCGCGTCGACCGCGACCGTGTCGCCGCATCCTTCGGCAGCGAGCGAATACTGCGCATCCACGGTGCCGCGCCCTCGGCGTGGGCGCCGCTCTCGGGCTTCTGGCGCGCCGCAGATGGCTGGGTACGCACGCATGCCAACTACCCACACCACGAGCGGGCGCTGCGCACTCTGCTCGGTCTGCCGGATGATGCGGGGACGGATGCCGCTGCCGCCGCCATCTCGGCGCGGTCAGCCGCCGAGCTCGAAGACTTCGCCGCCGACGCAGGATCGATCGTCGGCCGGGTGCGGACGTCCGAGGAATGGCTGGGGCACCCGCAGGGTCGTATCGTCGCCGCAGCGCCGATCATCACTCATCGCCGGCTGGGCGACGCGAAGCCGCGCACCTGGTCGGACACAGGCGCGCCGCTCGCCGGCCTGCGGGTCCTCGACCTGACTCGCGTGATCGCCGGACCCGTCGCCGCGCGCGACCTCGCCCTCGCGGGCGCCGAGGTGCTGCGGGTCGACTCCCCGGGCCTCCCCGAGATGGGATGGATCCACCTCGACACCGGACAGGGCAAGCGCTCGACGCTTCTGGACCTTCATCAGGCCGCCGATCGAGAGACCTTCGATCGGCTGCTCTCCCGCGCGCACGTCGTCGTCACGGGGTACCGCCCGGGCGCGTTGACGCGGTTCGGTCTCGATCCGGATGAGCTCGCCGAGCGGCATCCGGGACTCGTCACCGCCTCGGTCTCGGCCTGGGGAACCGCCGGACCCTGGGCCGAGCGGCGCGGATTCGACAGCATCGTGCAGGCCGTCAGCGGCATCGCGATGATCGAGAGTGCAGACGGCGAGACACCCGGCGCGCTCCCCGTGCAGGCCCTCGATCATGCGACGGGGCACTTCCTCGCCGCCGGGATCGTCCGGGCGCTCGGGGCTCAGCGCAGAGAGGGCGGCTCGACCGACATCCGCATGTCGCTCGCCCGCACCGCCCACGCGCTGCTGACCTCGCCCGAACCTGCCACCGAGCCCGGCCCCGTCGTCACCGCGCCGCCGCCGCTGGCGTTCCCCGGCGCGCCCGAGCGCTACCCCGTCATCGGCGGCGAGTGGGGCGCGGATGAGGCGGTCTGGCTCCCCTGATCGGGTCAGCCGGGTCGATCAGGGGAGCGGGGCGGAACGGTGAGACGCATCACGGTCTTGCTCTTGCCGATGTGACGCTCGAAGGTGAAGCCGGCCTTCTCGAACATGGCCCGCGTGCCGTTGTGGAGGAAGGACGACGAGGTGCGCTTGCCCGGCACGAGCTCGTTCGGGAACGACACGACCTCGCCCCCGCCCGCCTTGGCGATGAGGGCGAGTGCACCGTCGAGCGCTTCCCGCGCGACCCCGGAACGGCGATGGTCGCGGTCGACGAAGAAGCAGGTGATGCGCCAGGGAGCCGGACGCGTCTCGCCGGCGTCGTACTGCTTGCGGTGGTAGATGTTGGGCAGGTCGTCAGGGCTCCCGTACTCGCACCAGGCGATCGCCGCGTCGCCGTCGAAGACGAGCGCCGCCTTCGCGACCCCTTCGTCCACCAGCCGCTTCTTGAAGGTCGGGCCGTCGTAGTCGGCCTTGACCGTCCCCTCGGTGTCAGCGTGGAAGTACGAGCACCAGCACCCGCCCCACACCCCGTTGTGCTTCTGCGCGAGCGCGAGCCAGGCGGGATAGGTCTCCGGGGTCAGCGGCTTGATGACGTGACCGGTCGCGCTCATGGCGCCGATCGTGTCACGGATAGGTCAGCTTCCGCAGCATCCATTCCGCAGGTCCTCGCGTGTGCGCGCGCTCGAGGATGACAGCGAAAACGACGGTGACGAGCCAGACGCCGACCGCGTAGAGGGCGACGGACCAGCTCGACAGGTCGTCGCCGAGCCCGAGCCCCCAGGCGCACAGCACGGGCGCGAACAGCACCGACTGCGCGAGGTACGACGTCAGCGACCGCTTGCCCGTCGCCTGCAGCGCCCGGCCGATCGCGCCGGGGCCGGCGGGGCGAGTGCTCAGCCGGGCGGCGAGGAGCGTGAAGGCGGCGACATATCCGAGTCCGCCGAAGAGGCCGCCGAGGGTGTGGAGACCAACGAAGGCGAAATCGAGGTCGCGGGTGAACCCGAAGAGTCCGAGGTTCTGCGCCGCGAGGATCGCGCCCGTTCCCCATCCGACGGTGATCCCGATGATCGCCGTCCGTTGGAGCAGACGTCGGTGCGCGGCGGGATCCTCGAGCACGCTGTGCCGAGCGGCGAGGAAGGCGAGGAGGATGGCGGCGGGAACGACGAGTCCGAGGAACGCCGTCGCCGGGGTGAGCACCGCCCAGAAACTAAGGCGGAGCACCATGGACAGCAGGTACGACGGCTCCCCATTCGGGTTCGGGATCACGAGCGCCCCGGCGTCCGACGCGCCGGACGGCAGGAAGAGGGCCGTCAGCGCCCCACCGACCGCCGAGAACACGGCGAAGACGCCGAGCAGGCTCACCAGGACGATCGCCGTGGTGCGCAGGACCGCATCCCGGCGGTCGAGGAAGAGCCAGCAGATCACGAGACCCGCCAGGCCGTAGGCGCCGACGATGTCGCCGTACCAGAGCAGCAGCGCATGGACGAAGCCGAAGACGATCATCCAGAGATGACGCCGCCGGAGAAGGCGCCTCGCGTCGGCGTGCGAGACCCCGGCCTCGGCCTGTCGCCGATAGAGCTGGACGATGCCGTACCCGAAGAGGAAGGCGAACATCGGGTAGGAGCGCCCGTCGATCGCGATGATGGCGATCGTCTGCGCGACCAGGTCGGCGGGCGACCCCTCGGCGGGATGCGAGGCGATCACGCTTTTGTCGACGCCCCACAGGTACCAGGGGGCGTTCGCGACGGCGATGAAGAGCAGCATTGCTCCGCGCGCGAGGTCAGGAGCGAGAAGGCGAGTGGTCAGCGAGGTCGGGGACGCGGAGCGCGGCGAGGCGGCGGCGGTCATGACCTCAGGTTCGCCCGGACGCGCCCATTCGCACCTCCCCCTGGCGGCGGATTTCCGGCGGATGCCTCGTTGCCCCCCAGACTCACTGGGGCATGACGAGTTGGCTGGTCACGAAGCGGGCCCCCTGGGGATCGACGATCACAGCCTCGCGGGTCCAGTCGGTCTCTGCCGACGAGGCGATGGTCGCGCCCAGCCGCTCGGCAAGAGCGGCAGTGTCGTCGCGATCGGCGACCGTGAAGCGGATCGACCACCGAGCCTCACCATCGCCCTCACTGACCCCTGCGATCACATCCTCGAAACCCTCGGGCGCGAATGCCTGACTCTCCAAGATCTCGGGATCGGATGTGGCGGCCAGATGTCGCCCGTACCCCGGCAGGCGGATCATCCCGGCACCGAGGTCATCGTTGACCTGCCAGCCGAAGACGGCGCCGTAGAAGCGCATCGCCTCGCCCGGGTCGGGTGTGATGAGATCGCTGAAGTTCCAGGCTCCGGGTACATTGACCGCTTGGGCGCCGAGGCGCTGCCGAGCCTGCCAGAGCCGAAACAGGGCGCCCTGCGCGTCCTGGCACGTGGCGGCACGGCCGCCGGTTCCGGCATCCTGCGGAGCGTCGATCACCCGACCCCCCGCCCGGGTGACGGTCGCCGCAGTCGTGTCGGCATCATCGCAGGCGATGTAGCTCACCCAGCCGTCGCTGGCGTCACCCCGCGCCAGCGCCCCGACATCCTCGCCGTCGAGCGTCGCGACGAGGTACCCGCCCGGCGCGGACGACGGCACGACGTCCTGGAACCGCCAGCCGAAAAGGGCGCCGTAGAAGCGAGCAGCGGCATCGATGTCGGGTTGGGTGAGGTCGATCCAGCACGGCACGCCGTGCGGGTAGGTGCGAGCGGGCATGTTCACTCCCCTTGATCGGCTGGTCTGCAGGGCCAAGGCTAGGGGGACCCGCCTGTTCGCGCACGGGGTTGCGGGATGTCCTCAGAGGACAGCCCGGAACAGGCCGGGGTAGTCGAGCACCACGCCGTCGTCATCCACCATCAGCGTGGCGCGGAAGTCGGAGTCGCGCGACTCGTACAGCCACTGCCGTTCACCGACGCGCGTGTAGCGCTGCGCATCGCGGACGACGGTGAGGTCGGGGACGGCGATCCACGCGGTGTCGATATCGGCGCTCTCGCCGATGGAGAGGTTCAGCCGACGGATCGGGAGAGTGTTGGTCAGCGGCGTCGCCGAGATGTCGATCTCGGTCGCGCCGTCGAGGTCGCCGCGGTGCTCGCCGTTCACGAGCCACCGGCCGTCGGAGAACGACAGGCCCAGGGCACGTCCGCCGATCGCGAGATCGGCAAGACGGAAGGCGCCGGTGGCGTCGGTCTCGACGCGGTAGGTGAGGCGACCTCCGTCGGTGTCGACCACGCCGTTGGCAACCATGCCTCGCTCTGAGAACTCGATCTCGCAGGTCTCGGTGCTCGGGGATTCGATTCCCTGCCAGGTGATGCGCGTCATCCGCTCCTCCTCGATCGCTGCCCGGGTCTCGGTGTAAACCGCCAGCGCGGCAGCCGTGGGCAGATCCACGCGAAGTCGGATGCTGTCGGTCGCCGGCCCCGCTCCGTTGACGACCGCCGCGCCCCCGAGCGTATCGAGATGCGGGGCGAGCGTCGCCGCCACGCGGGACGGCAGATACCCGACGTCGCGTCCGTTCGAGAAGACCGCGACCCGCGCGGGACGGCGCGAGCGCCGGTCGGCCTCGTGACGCAGGACGTACAACCGCTGACCGCGGTGATGCCGCTCGGGATCGTTCACGACGTAGTGCGTGCGCTCGAGAGAGACCCGCCGCGAGGGCAGGTGACGAAGATCGGGAAGATCGACGTGACGACGGGATCGGCCGGTCGCAACGTGGGTCAGGTGTTCCCACCATGTCGGCATGGGCGCCCCTCCTTGACTGTGGTGCGCCTTCTTCAAGGCGGAGCGTCCGCCCATCGTGTCACGCCAGGCTGGGCGTTGCCCTGGCGAGGGGGCGCACACGGGTGAGTACCGCGACCGGGGTGAACGGCCGCCCGTTGAAGCGTGTCGCGGTCACCGATGTGTAGGCGCCCATGACGGGGCTCACCACGAGATCGCCGACCCGCAGGTCGGGGAGGTCGCACTCGCGCGCGATGACGTCGGCCGAGTCGCACGTGGGCCCGGCGAGCGTGGCGCGGCGGCGTGGCTCGACCAGCGCGGTCAGGTCGCGCTCCGCGAAGACGAGCGGATGCACCCCTTCGGTGAGCACGTTCGAGTACGAGCCGTACAGGCCGTCGTCCAGGTAGTACCAGCGCCCGTCGGGGCGGTCGGCCACACCGTCGACGCTCGTGACCAGCACCGCCGACTCGGCGACGAGCACCCGGCCGGGTTCGGCGAGGATCTCGTAGCGCTCGGCGAGCGGATCCAGGATCGGACGGATGACCTGTGCGATCTCCTCCAGGTCCGCAACCGGCCGGTCGTAGGCGATCGGAAACCCGCCTCCGATGTCGAGCACGGTGAAGCGGCGACCTCTCGCGCGCTCGAGGCGCGACATCAGCGCGGCCGTGTCGCGGATCGCGGCGGCGAAGCGGGCCGGGTCGTCGAGCTGGCTGCCGACGTGGAAGCTGAAGCCCGCGACGTCGAGGCCCAGCGCGTCGGCACGGGCGACGAGGGCTTCGGCACGCGCGGCGCTCACGCCGAACTTGCTCGACAGATCGCTCCCCGCGTGGGGGCTGCGGTAGGCGAGCCGCACGAGCAGGCGGAGGTCAGAGCCGCCGTCGCGACAGAACTTCTCGAGCTCGATCTCGTTGTCGACGACGAAGGTGCGGATGCCGGCGGTGAGCGCCTCGCGGATCTCGACGGGCTTCTTGATGGGGTGGGTGTGGATGACGCGATGCGGCGCGACACCCTGGCGCTCGAGCTGCGAGATCTCCTCACCGGAGGCGACGTCGAAGCCGCATCCCTCCTCGGCGAGGGCGGCGATCACTGCGGGGTGGGCGCAGACCTTCACCGCGTAGTGGAACCGCGCGAAGGGGAGGGCCTGCCGCAGCCGTGCGTACTGGCGCACGACGATCGAAGGATTCAGCAGCAGCACCGGGGTGCCGTGGAGTGCGATGGCCGCGCGGGCGTCATCCGTCTGCATCACCGCCGCACACTCGTCCCGGCGGCGATCGATGAGGGTCGTGACCGTGTCGTCCATCAGTCCTTCTTCGGGTGCGCGGGGCGGAGACGGGTCTTGGTCGTGAGCACGAAACTGCTTGCCGCCATCGCGTAGAAGACCAGGTCGGCGAGGATCTTGCCGGCGAGCAGGCCCCAGAACGGATCGGGGATGAGCCAGACGCACAGCGAGATCGCCGCGGGCCTCACGACGAACGAGTCGACCAGCTCGGCCGCGCCGAACTCCGCCACGAGGAGGACGACCGTGAGGCTCAGCGCGCGGAAGCCGCGGCGCCCGAGCCGGCGCTGCTCGAGCAGCACGATCGTGGCGAGCACGGCGTAGAACCCCAGGCTCTCGCCGATGATCGCCGCGACCGCGACGGCGACGGGATGGGTGATCCACCCGATGATCAGCAGTCCGAGAAGAAGGAGCGTCGCAGTGCCGACGATCTCGGCCAGCAGATAGCGACGGATCCAGAACCGAATGCCGCGACGCGGCTCGGTGACGACCGCCGGCGGGGTGACGGCCGGCGGGGTGACGACGGCCGGCGGGGTGACGGCGGGGACTGCTGCTGCGGACATCGGTGCCCTCCTCGCCGTGAGAGAGGACGCCGGCGCGGTGGTGATACCCGCGATCGCCGATCAGCCGGTCATCAGACCTCGGCGAGGAGGTGTTCGAGCACCTGGGCGACGCCCTCGTCTGCGGAGGCGGGCGCGGTGCGGTCGGCGATCTCGTGGACGGACGGATGAGCGTCCGCCATCGCGTAGCTCGTGCCTGCCCACGACAGCATCGGGATGTCGTTCGGCATGTCGCCGAAGGCGATGACCTCGGCGGGGCTCACGCCGAGGCGCTCGCACAGGGCGTGGAGGGCGCTGGCCTTCGTGACGCCGGCCGCGCTGATCTCGACGAGCCCCGGCATGGTCCAGGTGACGGTCGCGGCGTCGCCGACGATCGCGGTGATCCTGCCGTGGAGCAGTTCGGCGTCGACCTCCGGATCCCTGACCAGCAGCTTCACCGCGGGGTCGGTCCAGATCTCCCGGAGCGGCCCGCGCGGGGCCTCCGCGATGGCGGTACGCGCGGCGTATCGCGGATCGAGGCGGATGCCGTCGGCGCACTCGATCGCGAACCGGGCCCCGGGGAGTTCGGCCGAGATGGTCGCCGAGAGGGCGAGACCGTCGTCGGCCTCGATGCCGGTGAGCGCGATGATCTGCTGGGCGTGGGCGTCGTACGTGACGGCGCCGTTGGCGACGATCGCCATGCCGTGATTGCCCACGTGCGGCCAGAAGCCGGTCATCCAGCGAAGGGGTCGGCCGGTGACGAAGACGACCGCGACGCCCGCGGCGTCGAGGCGGCGGAGAACGTCGGCGGTGTAGGCAGGAACCTCGAGCGTGCCATCGGGGACGAGGGTGCCGTCGATGTCGGTCGCCACCAGCGTTCGACGGCCTGTGCTCACGTTCTCAAGGGTAGGTGGCGCGGAGGCGGAGCAGGGCGGATCGGGCCTAGCCTGGCGGGACCATGACCGAGGCGTCCGCAGCACCGATCGTCATCGCGATCGACTCCTTCAAAGGATCGATCCGCGCAGCCGATGCGGCCCAGGCGATCGCCGGAGGATGGCGGAGCGTCGACGCCGAGGGCGAGATCCTCCTCTGCCCGATGGCCGACGGCGGGGAGGGGACCCTGGATGCGTTCGCCGCCGCGGACCCCGGGGCGCGACGGATGTCCTCGTGGCTGCTGCTCCCCGCGACCGACGACGCCCCGAACGGAACGGGCGTCGTCGAGCTCGCGTCCACCTCGGGGATCGAGCTCCTCGGCTCGCCGCCGCAGCTGAGACCGTGGGACGCCGACACCCGCGGCTTCGGCGACGCGATCGCCGCGGCGCTTGCGCACGGCGTGTCGCGGCTGATTCTCGGCATCGGCAGCAGCGCCTCCACGGACGGCGGCGCCGGCATGCTCACCGCGCTGGGGGCTCGATTCACGGATGCCGCGGGCCGGCCGCTCGCACCGGGTGCGCGGGGACTCTCGCACATCGCGAACGCCGACCTGCGTGAGCTCGCCCCCCTCCCGCCCGGCGGCGTGACGGTCCTCAGCGATGTGACCAGTCCCCTCCTCGGCGAGCGCGGGGCCGCGGCGGTCTTCGGACCGCAGAAGGGGGCCGGGATCAGCGACATCCCCCGCCTCGACGCCGCCCTCGCGCGCTTCGCCGACCTGCTCGATGTCGACCCCGAGACCCCGGGCGCGGGAGCCGCCGGCGGCACCGGGTTCGGACTGCTTGCGTGGGGTGCGCGCCTCGTGCCGGGTGCGGAGGCGGTGGCGCAGCTCATCGACCTGCCGGCGCGGCTCGCCGCGGCATCCCTCGTGATCACCGGCGAGGGCTCCTTCGATCGATCGTCTGCGGCCGGGAAGACCGTCTCCCACGTGTACGGTCTCGCGGCCGCACGGGGAATCCCGATCGCACTCGTCGCCGGCCGCATCGCCCGGGACGCGTCCTCGTCGGGATTCTCCGGGCGGATTTCGCTCACCGAGCTGGCCGGCAGCGCCGCGTCCGCGCAAAGCGAGCCGGCGCGGTGGCTGCGCCGGGCCGGGGCGGAGCTGGCTCACGAGCTAAACGGATAGATCATCCGTTTAGGGTGTACCCTGACGGTATGACCCCCCGTGCGGACGCCGTTCGCAGTCGCAGCCGCATCATCGAGGCCGCACGCGCCCACGACCCTCGCGCGCTCCGCCTCAACGACGTCGCACGCGACGCCGGCGTCGGCATCGGCACCGTGTACCGACACTTCCCCACCCCCCGGGCCCTCGTGGAAGCCCTGAGCCTCGACGCGCTGGAGCGTCTCGCCGAGGCCGGGCGCCAGGCCGCCGCCGAGCCCGACCCCGCCGAGGCGCTTCGCGGCCTCCTCGCCACCGCACTGCGACTGCAGCTCGAGGACGCCGGGCTCGAAGCCCTGCTCACCGACATGGCCCGCGATGAGCCCGCCGTTCACGATGCCTGCTCCGCCGCGCGCGGACAGATCTTCCACGGCTACGAGGCCGTGCTGCTCCGGGCGCAACGCGCCGGCATCGTCCGCGCCGATCTCACCGCCGGCAGACTCCACCGGCTCATCTGCGGCATCGAACACGCCGTGCGACTCGGTGTGCGCTCCGACGAGTCGCTGCTGCTCGACATCCTGCTCGCCGGCATCTCCGCCCCCACCCCTTCTTGAGGACACCCATGGATTACGGACACGCGCTGGAGTTCGGCGCCTTCATCACCCCCACCGCGGCGGACCCCGAGATCCCCGTCGCCCTCGCCCAGGTCTCCGAGGTCGCCGGACTCGACCTCGTCACGTTCCAGGATCATCCGTACCAGCCGGCGTTCCTCGACACCTGGACGCTGATGACCTGGGTCGCCGCGCGCACCGAGCGCGTGCGGATCGCACCGAACGTGCTGAACATCCCGCTGCGTCCGCCCGCCGTCGTCGCCCGATCGGCAGCGAGCCTCGACCGTCTCTCGGGTGGACGGTTCGACCTCGGGCTCGGCGCCGGCGGCTTCTGGGATGCCATCGAGGCCATGGGCGGACGCCGGCTCACCCCCGGCCAGGCCGTCACCGCGCTCGAGGAGGGGATCGAGGTCATCAACGAACTGTGGAACACCGGCGAGAAGCGCGGTGTCTTCACCGAGGGCACCTACTACCGCGTGACCGGGGCCAAACGCGGACCACGGCCCGCGCATGCGATCCCGATCATCATCGGCGCCTACAAGCCCCGGATGCTCGCGCTCACCGGCCGCACCGCCGACGGCTGGCTCCCCTCCCTCGCCTACCTGCAGCCGGGCGACCTCGCCCGCGGCAACGCGGCGATCGATGAGGCCGCCGCGTCGGCCGGACGGGCCCCGGCGGAGATCCGGCGACTGCTCAACGTCGGACGCCTCTCGGCAGATCCGCGCGCCTGGAGCGAGCAGCTGGCGACATTGGCCCTCGAGGACGGTATCTCGACGTTCATCCTCGCCGCCGACGATCCCGATCTCCTCCGCACCTTCGGCGGAGACATCGCTCCCGCCGTTCGCGAGCTCGTGGCCGACGAACGGCGGGCCCGCGGAGTCCCGTCCGCTTCCGCCCGGTCCGCGATCGCCCTCGCGGCCCGCAGGGAGGGCGTTGCGTACGACGACGTCCCGGACGGGCTCCGCGTCATCGAACCCGGCGATTTCGAGTATCCGGATGTCCGCTCGACGTACATGCGCGGCGGCTCCCCCGGCATCGTGCTGCAGCCCGCCGACACCCCAGAGGTCGCCGCGGCTCTCGCGTTCGCGCGACGGCACCCGAACCTCCCGCTGGCTGTCCGCAGCGGAGGCCATGGCATCAGCGGGCGGAGCACCAACGACGGCGGGATCGTCATCGACCTCCGGCGGCTGAACACGATCGAGGTGATCGACGCCGATCGCCGGATCGTCCGCATCGGCCCGGGAGCGCGGTGGATGCAGGTCGCCGCGGCGCTGTCCGAGTTCGGGTGGGCGCTCAGCTCCGGCGACTACGGCGGCGTCGGCGTGGGCGGGCTCGCCACCGCCGGCGGCATCGGATTCCTCTCCCGATCCCACGGGCTCACCATCGACCGGATGCGCGCCGCCGAGATCGTGCTCGCCGACGGCAGCGTCGTGCGTGCCGACGCCGAGGACCATGCGGATCTGTTCTGGGCCGTCCGCGGCGCGGGCGCCAACATCGGGATCGTCACCGCCTTCGAGTTCGAGGCCGTCGAGATAGGCCGCGTCGCGTGGGTGCAATTGGCCTTCCAGGTCGACGATCTCGCCGGCTTCCTCGTCGACTACGGCCGGCTCACGACCCAGGCTCCGCGCGACACCACGCTCTTCCTCCTCACCGGCAGGTCGCAGCCCGGTGAGCCGCGCATCGTCCAGCTCTACGGCGTGGTGGACGCCGACGACCCGACCACGATCGTCGACCGCCTGCAGCCGTTCGCCGACCTCGCCCCGCTCGTGCAGCAGTCGGTGCAACTCGCCACGTACGCGCAGATCATGGCGAATGCCGATCTCGGTCCGCAGCACGGCTCCGGCGAACCCCATTCCCGCTCGGGCATGATCGAGCGACTCACGTCCGAGACGGCCGAGGCGATCGAGCGGATGCTGGCAGGCGGCGCGATCGCCTTCTTCCAGCTCCGCGCGGTCGGCGGGGCGGTCTCGGACGTCGCCCCCGACGCGACGGCCTTCGCGCACCGCTCGGCCGCCTTCTCGATGGTGGCCCTCGGCGGCAGCGCGTCGCGGGTCGACGCCGCCTGGCGCGAGATCGCCGCGCACAGCACCGGCTCGTATCTCAGCTTCGACTCGTCACTGCGCCCCGAGCGCCTCGCCGAGGCGTTCCCACCGGCGACCCTCGCGCGGCTGCGACAGATCAAGCGGCGCTACGACCCCGATGCCGTCTTCCGCGACAACTTCGGAATCGACCCCCGCGACCAGGGCGAAGGGGTGACGATCTCGGCCGCGTGAAAGCGGGAACCTGACGCAATCGGGCCCCGCACCCTCGCGCCGCTGATAGCGTCCCACTCATGACCGTCGCCCGGGAAAGCGCGGCCACGGGAGCACCGCACACCACGGCCGGGCGGCCCGACACGGCCGAAAACCGGCCCGCGGTCACCCGCTTCACCCCCCTCACCTTCATCTGCGTCGGCGTCGCCCTGGCGAGCGGGCTGGCTCTTGGCCTCCCCCTCCCGGCCGTCCTCGCCGCGGCATCCGCCCTGGTCCTCGCCCTCGTGGGCGCGGCAGTCGCCCTCGCGCGGCACCACCCGTACGCACGCCTCGGCGGAGCGAACGTCGTCACACTCATCCGCCTCACGGTCGTGGCGTTCCTGCTCGCCGTGCTCTTCGCCGGCGGCGGCCACCCCGTCGCCGTGATCGCGGTGAGCATCGTCGCGCTGAGCCTGGACGGCGTGGACGGCTACCTGGCACGCCGCCAAGGGCTGTCGTCGCGATTCGGGGCGGGCTTCGACATGGAGGTCGACTCGGCCTTCGCGCTTGTGCTCGCCCTGCTCGCCGGGCTCGGACCGGCAGGTCCCCTGGCGATCGTCCTCGGGCTCCCCCGTTACCTCTTCGGCGCCGCGGCCCTCGCCTACCCGTGGCTGAACGGGTCGACCGCCCCGCGGTACAGCCGCAAGGTCATCTGCGTCCTCCAGCTCATCGCCCTCATCGCGCTGCAGCTCCCCGTCCTGCCGGCGCCCGCCGCGATCGCGATCGTGATCGTGACCGCGGGGCTGCTGGCGTGGTCGTTCGGTGTCGACATCCGCGAGCTGCGACAGAATGCGGATGCCTCGGCGAGGCCGGCACTCATACGACTCGGCCAGGCCCTCCTCACCGTCCTGATCCTCGCGATCGTCTGGCAGGTCGCGGGAGGGGCAGAGGCCCTCGACATCCTTCTCACCGCGAATCCGTGGTGGCTGCTCGCTGCGGTCGTCCTGCTGGTCACCCACACGGTGCTCTCAGCGCTCCGCTGGCGAGTGACGGCCGCTCCGCTCGGCATCGACCTCACGGGCGCGCACGCGATCCGCGAGTACTTTCTCGCGCAGCTGGTGAACACGACCCTGCCCGGCGGCGTCGTCGGAGACGCCGCCCGCGCCGCCCGCACCCGCCACCAGGCGAGCCTCAGCCGATCGGTGGGCGCCGTGGTCGTCGAGCGCGGCGTCGGTCAGGTCGCCCTGCTCACCGTCTTCGCCGTCGCCTTCGTCGCCACCCTCCTCGCACCCGGGGGCATCGACTGGCCGGCTCCTCTCGGTGCCGGCATCTCGGCGGCGCTCCTCGCCCTCACCGCCGCGGCGCTCGTCCTGCTCCTCCGCCTGCGCTTCGCCCCGCCCGCACCCGAGTCCCGGCTGGGTCGCGTCGTCGAGGGCACCCGCCGGAGCCTCGCCGCGCCGGGCGTCCTCCCCGCCCAGCTGCTCCTCAGCGGGGGCGCGACGGTGTGCATCCTCGCGGCGTTCGCGTGCTGCGCGGCCGCCGTGGGCGCCCCACTCCCCCTCGGCGCGGTCTTCGCCGTCGTACCGCTCGTCCTCTTCGCGATGGTGCTGCCGATCTCGGTCGGCGGCTGGGGGGTGCGCGAGGGCGCCGCCGTCGCCCTCCTGCCCCTCGCCGCTCTGACCACCGCCCAAGCCTTCGCCACGAGCGCCGCGTTCGGGCTGATGGCCCTCGTCGCCTCTCTCCCCGGCCTCGCCCTCGTCTGGACCCGCCGCCGCACCCTGGAGACCACCCCATGACAGATCGCAAGACCCTCACCCGCCGCACTCTGCTCGGCGCCGGCATCGTCGGCGTCGCCGGCATCGCCGCGGCCGGGATCGGCCTGAGCACCCGCCCCGGGGGGCTGTTCGGCAGCGGGGACGCCACGACGGCGGCATCCCTCCAGCTGTCGTGGCTGCACTCGGTCCAGTTCGGCGGGAGCTACATCGCCCTCGACCGCGGCTGGTACGAGGGCGTGGACGTCACGCTCCTCCAGGGCGGACCGAACGCCCCCGTCGAACCGCCGGTCGTGTCGGGATCGGCGCTCATCGGCATCTCGGCCGCCGACTACACCGCGGCCGCCGTCGCCGAAGGAGCGCCGTTCAAGATCATCGGCGTCGCGATGCAGAAGAACCCCTTCGTGATCGCCTCCCTCCCCGAGAATCCGGTGAACGAGCCCGCCGATCTCGTCGGCAAGCGCATCGGCATGGCCCTCGCGAACACGCCCGTACTCGAGACGCTGTGCACGCTCAACGACGTCGATGTCGACGGCATCGAGGTCGTGCCCACGCAGTACTCCGCTCAGCCGCTCCTCGCCGGCGAGGTCGACTGCCTGCTGTGCTGGGAGACCGACCTGCCCGTCGCGATGACGGTGCAGGGGGTCGAGAGCGTCACGATGCTCATGGCCGACTACGGCTACGCGCTGCACTCGCAGACGTACATCGCGACCGAGGAGAGCCTCGCGAACCGTCGCGCCGACCTCGTCGCCCTGATGCGCGGAGAGGTGCGCGGGTGGGACGAGTACCGCGCCGATACGAACGCGGCGGCCGCCCTCACAGTGGAGACGTTCCCCGACGCCGGACTCGACCTCCCCACCCAGGAACTGCAGGCCGAACGGCAGGTGCCGCTGATGTTCTCGGAGGTCACCGACGAGAACGGCTTCGGCTGGTGGACCGACGAGTCGGTGTCGCAGAACCGCGAGACCCTGGCGCTGCTCGGTCAGGACGTTCCGGCCGACCTCTGGGATCGGTCGGTGCTGGAAGAAGTCCATGGCAGCTGAGCCCCGGGTTCTCGTCGCGGGTGCCGGCAAGGTGTACCCCGACGGGCTCGAGGCGGTCGCTCCGCTGGATCTGGAGTTCGCCGGCGGCTCGACCACGGCCCTCGTGGGGCCGTCGGGATGCGGCAAGTCGACGCTCTTGCGCATGATCGCCGGGCTCGAAGACCCCACCTCGGGGTCGATCACGATCGACGGCGACTCGCCCCACGCCGTGGCCGAACGCGGCGAGCTCGCCGTGGCGTTCCAAGACCCCTCGCTCCTGCCGTGGCGGAGCGTGCGGCAGAACGCCGCCCTCGCGCTCACCCTCACCCACCGCGAGGTCGACCGCGCCGCGATCGACCGGATGATCGCCCGCGTGGGACTCGACGGCTTCGGCGACGCCCGGCCCGCGGCCCTGTCGGGAGGGATGCGGCAGCGCGCCGCGATCGCCCGGGCCCTCATCACCGAGCCCCGCCTGCTGCTGCTGGACGAACCCTTCGGCGCGGTCGACGAACTCACCCGGCAGGACCTCATCGCCGAGCTCCCCCCGCTCTGGCGCGAGCGCGGCACCACGGCGCTGCTCGTCACGCACTCGATCAGCGAGGCCGCACGGATCGCCGATCGCATCATCGTGCTGAGCCCGCGGCCCGCTCGGGTGGTCGCCGACGTCCCCGTCCCGCGAGGCGACGCCGCGGCATTCGACCGGGTGGTGGCCGCGGTGACCGACGCACTCTCCCGGTCTCGGGCGGCATGACCACGGTCACCACGCCCCGCACGCGCGCGTGGCGCGACACGGCTCTCGCCGTCGTGCTGCTGCTCGTGGTGTGGGAGGTGGCCGCACGCCTCGTGACCTCGGCCTTCGTCCTGGCCGCGCCGACCGAGATCGCCGTCGCCCTCGTCACCCAGGCGGGTCTGCTGTGGCGAGCCCTCCTCGTGACCGGACAGGCCGCCCTGGCGGGTTTCATCATCGGCAACCTCGCCGCGATCGCCCTCGCCGCCCTCGCCGTGCTGCTGCCGGCGACCGAGCGGGTCGTCACCGCGGTGGCACTCGTGGTGTTCTGCCTGCCGCTCGTCGCGACCGGGCCGGTGCTCCGCGTCATCCTCGGCCCGGGTGACGGTCCGCAGGTCGTCCTCGCGGCCCTCGCGGTGTACTACACCACGATGATCCCGCTCCTCGTGGGGCTCCGCGCGGCGCCCGCCACCTGGTTCGACCTCGTCCGCAGCTACGGCCGAGGGGCGGGGGCGGCGCTGGTGCACGTGCGCGCGCGGGCGAGCCTGCCGTACCTCGTCGCGGGGCTGCAGATCGCGGCACCTGCCGCGTTCCTCGGTGCGATGGTGGGCGAGTTCACCGGCGCGCAGAGCGGGCTCGGGGTGCTCACGATCCGCGCGTCGCGCGACCTCGACATCCAGCTCACCTGGGCGCTCGCCACCGTCGCCACGGTCGTCTCGGTCGTGGCGTACGTCGTGATCGGCGCGATCGGGCGCCGGTTCGTCAGCGAGCGGCCGCCGCTCATCCTCGCCCCCGTCCGGCCGCGTCTCTCCGGGCGCGAGCGCATCCGCAGCGCCGCGATCACCACGGTCGCGTTCCTCGTCGTGATCGTCGCGCTCTGGTGGGGCGGCATCGCCGTCACGGGGATCAGCCCGTTCTTCGCGCGGACGCCGGTCGACGTCGTCCGGATCTTCGCCGGGGTCGACGACGGCGGTGAGGTGCGCGGCATCCTCTTCGCCGCGCTCGGCGAGACCGCGGTCCTCGCGATCGCCGGCTACCTCGCCGGGCTCGCCGTCGGCGCGGTCGGTGCGATCGCCCTGACGCTCGCCCCGCGGGCGGCGACCGTATCGATGCCCATCGCCATCGCCCTGCGCGCCGTGCCCATCGTCACCACGGCACCCCTGGTCATCCTGCTTCTGGGGCGCGGGCCCGTCGGTGCGATCTCGCTCGTGGCTCTCATGGTCTTCTTCCCCACGCTCATCGCGTGCCTGGAGGGCCTCCGTCAGGCGCCCGGCCAGGCCCTCGATGTGCTGCGCAGCTACGGCGCACCCGCGCGCGTGCAGCTCGTGCGCGTGCGGATCCCCGCGATGCTGCCGGCGTTCTTCGCCGCCGCCCGCATGAGCGTGCCCGCCGCGGTGCTCGCCGTCACCGTCGTGGAGTGGCTCGCGATCGGCGCCGGCGTCGGCGCCGCGATGGCTCTTGCCGCCTCGCAGTCGGGCTACGACCTGCTCGCCGTCGCGGTCGTCGCCGTCACCGCGCTCTCCGCGCTCGGGTACGCCCTGGTCGGGGTGGTCGAGTCGCGGGTGCTCCGCGTGTACGCCCCGGAGCAGCAGGCGTGAGCAGCCAGGCGGCCTTCGCCATCCCCGGCGACCTCGACACCGTCACCGGCGGCTACCTGTACGAGAAGCGCCTGCTCCTGGGCCTCCGCGAGATCGGCGTCGACACCGCGCATGTGGAACTGGCGGCCTCCTTCCCCGATCCTTCCGACGAGGAGGTGGATGCCGCGCTGGCGACCCTCCAGCAGGTCGATCCGCGCCATCCACTCATCCTCGACGGCTTCGTGTTCGGGGCCATGCCCACGGCGGCGCTCGCGCGCGTGCGCGCCCCGATCGTCGGCGTCGTCCACCACCCGCTCGCCCACGAGGAGGGCCTGACGCCGGAGCGGCGGGAGTACCTGTTCACCAACGAGCGCGACAATCTGCGCCTCGCCGCCGCCGTGCTCGTGCCGAGCCCGCACACCGCGCGCATCCTCATCGACGAGTACGGCGCCCACCCGAGCATGATCACGGTCGCGCGGCCGGGCACCGATCCCGTGCCGGGAGCGCGGCGCGACACGGAGCCGCCGCTCATCCTGTCGGTGGGGATCCAGCATCCGCGGAAGGGCCACGACGTGCTCCTCCGGGCACTCGCACGGCTGACCGACCTCGACTGGCGGGCCGAGATCGTCGGGACGCCGTGGGATGAGGAGTACGCCGCTGCGCTGCCGAGGCTGCGCGACGACCTCGGGCTCGCGGAGCGCGTGCATCTCGCCGGGGGGATCGGCGACGCCGCGCTCGACAAGCTCTGGGCGCAGGCGTCGGTGTTCGCCCTCGCCACCCGCTACGAGGGGTACGGCCTGGTGTTCGACGAGGCCCTCGCGTGGGGGCTGCCGATCGTGTCGTGCCGCACCGGCGCGGTGCCCGAGACGGTCCCCGCCGACGCCGGCATGCTCGTCCCGCCCGGCGATCCCGAGGCCTTCGCGGCGGCCCTCCGTTCCGTGCTCGCCGATCACGACCAGCGCGAACGGATGACGCGTGCGGCGCGCGCCGCGGGCGCCGCACTGCCGTCGTGGCTCGACACCGCCCGCACCGCACAGCGCGTGCTGGATTCCGTCACCCGTCGTTCACCCACCCCACGCCCGCCGTTCATCGACACGGGGGCGGCGAAACCCGAGCATTGACCAACCGTCGTCTGACGGCTCGGATCGATGAGAGGCGCCACGATGACCGCACCCCTGCGCGTTCTGTCGCTGTACGAAGGGTTCTTCGCCGGAGGCGCACGGGTGCTCCATACCGATGTCGTCGCGGGGCTTCACGCCGGCGGGCAGAGCCATCGCGTTCTGTCGATCGCATCGCGCGCGCGGCGCGAGGCGACGGTGCAGCGGATGGGCGACGACCCGCGCTGCCGTCGCCTCGTCGACGCGGGCGTCGAGGTGCGGAGCCTCGGGCGGACCGCCGGCGACCAGCCACTCGCACCCGAGACGTTCGGCCCGCGCCACCTGCGGCGGGCGGCGACCATGATCGCCCAGGCCGACGTCGTGGTGTCGCTCAAAGAGCAGCCGCTCGGCCTGCTGCTCGCCCTCCGCGACCGCGGGATGATGCCCGACGTGCCGGTCGCCGTCTGTCTGCACCGCTCCGACCCGGCGCATGCCGGCGCGGCCCGCGAGTGGCTCGCCGAGGCGGCGTGGAGCGGGCTCGTATCGACCGCGATCTCCTGCGCGGACTCGACCCGCGACGCCTACCGCGACGTCGTCGGCGAGGGGATCGACGCACGGGTGGTGCCGAACGGCATCGACACCGAGAGGTTCCGCCCCGGCACCGCGCGGGAACGCGCGGCGATCCGGCGGTCGCTCGGAATCCCCGCCGACGCACCCGTCGTGCTCTTCGCCGCACGGTTCGACGCGATGAAGAACCCCGGGCTGTTCCTCCGCGCGGTGGCGGCGCACGCGCGGCACCGGCACCACACCCGCTATCTACTGTGCGGGGCGGGGATGTCGGCGGACAAC
Source organism: Microbacterium invictum (assembly GCF_034421375.1). Taxonomy (NCBI): domain Bacteria; kingdom Bacillati; phylum Actinomycetota; class Actinomycetes; order Micrococcales; family Microbacteriaceae; genus Microbacterium; species Microbacterium invictum. The sequence continues at coordinate 2,792,437 of NZ_CP139779.1, forward strand.
CCCGCTCTCCGCGCGGCGATCGCGGAGGCCGGGGTTCCGGCATCCGCCCGGATCCATCTGCTCGGGATCCGCGACGACATGCCGGCCCTGCACCGGATCGCCGACATCGTGGCGCTCACGAGCGCCTTCGGCGAGGCGTCGCCGCTGTGCCTCATCGAGGGTGCGGCGTCGGGCGCGACGCCGGTCACGACAGCGGTGGGCGACGCCGCGCGTGTCGTCGAGGGATTCGGAATCGTCACCGCACACGACTCGGTGTCGATCGCGGGGGCGTGGGACGCGGTGCTCGCCGAGCGGCCGGCGTTCCGGCGCCTGGCTCTCGCGGCACGGCCGCGGCTCTCGCGCGAGCGGATGGTCCAGGAGTACCGCCTCGCAATCGAGAGCCTTGCGGTGCGGGTGCCGCTGGCGGCCTAACGGTAGTGCTCGGCGAGACGCGCGAGGCCCTCGTCGATCGACACCGTCGGCGCCCACGCGAGCGCTGCGCGGGTCTCGCGCTGGTCGAACCAGTGCGCGGTGGAGAGCTGTTCGGCGAGGAACCGGGTCATCGGCGGCTCGTCCTCGCCCGGCCTCACTGCCCAGATGCGTTCGATGACCGATCCGGCCGTGCGCGCGAGCGACGCCGGAACGCTCCACCGTGGCGGAGCGGCGCCGGCGGCCAGGCAGATGCCAGCGAGAAGCTCGCCGACGGCGCGGGGCTCGCCGTTGGTGAGCACGAACGCGCGTCCGTGCGCGTGCTCGGCGCGGGCGAGGGCTGCGGTGATGCCCGTCGCGGCGTTGTCGATGTAGGTGGAGTCGATGAGGGCGGTGCCGCCGTTCAGCAGTGGCAGTCGCCCCGCGCGCGCCCGCGCGACGATGCGCTCGACGAGCTGCGGGTCACCCGGCCCCCACACCAGGTGCGGGCGGATCGCGACGACGGATATTCCGGCGCCGTCGCGCGAGAGGGCGAGGAGCTCGCCGGCGGCCTTGGTGCGGGCGTAGTCGCCGCGCGCCTGCTCGGGTGAGGCGGGCTCGGCTCCGACCCCGGCGAGCGCCGCTCCCGCGTGGGCGACCGACGGCGACGAGACGAAGACGAACCGCGAGACCCCGGCGCGCTCGGCGGCATCCAGGATCGTGCGGGTGCCCCCGACGTTCACCGCCTCGAACTCGCGCGGGTCGCCCGCGAGCGACACCTTCGCGGCGAGGTGGATGATCCCGTCCACTCCGTCGAGCGCGCGCGCCGCGGCATCCGGATCCGTCACCGACCCCAGGATGTCGTCGGCTCCCGCGACACCGGAGGGGCGGCGCTGGAGGGTGCGCACCTCGTGTCCGGCGGCGACGAGGTCGGCCGCGACGGCGCCGCCGAGGAAGCCGGATGCTCCGGTGACGGCGACCCTCACGGCGCCGTCGGCCTCTCGCCGGCGAGCACGCGCTCGGCCCAGCCCGACAGACGGGTGCGGTCGATCTTGGAGTTGTGACGGATGTCGGTCGGAAGCGCCGGCACGGCGAGCACCGCGACGAGCGGAGTGTCGGTGGCGGCACGGATGCGGGCCGCGAGCTCGGGAGAGGCGAGGCCCGGGGCTTTCGCGGTCGGCGACGTCTCGATCACCGCGACCGCCTGCCGGAGTCCGTGCGGACCCACGCCGACCACCGCGGCCCGGCGGACGCCGTCGACCCTCTCGACCTGCTGCTCGGGGCCCACGGGGGCGAGCGGACCGTCGGCCGTGACGAGCACGTGCGGCACGCGCCCCTCGACCCAGAGGCGCCCCTCGGCGTCGAGGTGCCCGACATCGCCGGTGCGGTGCCAGCGTCCGCCGTCGTCGGGGACCCCGCGGGCGGCCTCGCGGTCGGTGAGCCAGAGACGGTCGTAGTGGTCCTTCAGGTGGGGCGCCGACACGAGGATCTCGCCGAGCACGCCGGGTGCCTCGCTCGGATTTCCGGTGGCGCGGCCATCGGCGTCGAGGGCGCTGATGCGGATGCGGTTCCCGCCGATCGGGCTGCCGACGCAGACCCCGGCGTCGGGAGCGTCCGCTGCGGCGCGGATCCCCTCGAGGGTGATGTCGGTGACGAGAAGGCACTCGGTCATGCCGTACGGGGTGTGCGCGGTCGCATTCGGCATGACGCGCGCGGCGGCGGCGAGCAGCGCTTCGCTGATCGGCGCCCCCGTGGAGAGGAAGGTCTGTACGCCGGCGAGCGCGGCGCGGTCGTCGGCGGTGAGGGCATCGGCGGTGGCGACGACGTTGAGGATCGCCGCCGGCGAGAGGAACACGATGCGCGCCTCCGAGGCGCGGACCGCGGCGGCGACCGCCGAGGCGGTGAGCGTGCGGGGCGCCGATACGTCCATGTCGGGGGTCACCGAGAGGGTGCCGAGGGCGGGGCCCAGGAGGGCGAAGGGGGCGAACCCCGTGACGAGGCCGGTGCCCGACGAGACGTCGAAGTGCGCGGCGAGGATGTCGCGGAGCGCCGACAGCTGCCGATGGGTGTACGCGACGCCCTTGGCCGGGCCCGTGGACCCGGAGGTGAAGAGGATGGCGGCGGGGTCGTCCGGGCCGGGGATCGGGGGGAGGTCGGCTGCGGCACCGGCGCGCGTGACGTCGGCGAGGCTGTAGCGGATGCCGAGGGCCCGGGCGGTCACGGCAGGCAGCGTCGGCACCGAGATGCGCAGTCCCGGCCACCCCAGCACCCGAGCGGCGGTGAGACCGGGGAGTTCGCCGATGACGACGTCGGGCCAGGCACCGCGCACCGCGCGAGTGAGGCCCTTCAGCCCGAGACCGGCGTCGGCGACGACGACGACTGCGCCGACGCGCAGGCACGCGTAGATGATCGCCGTCAGGGTGGGCCCGGGCGGTACGAGGAGTGAGACGCGGTCGCCCGCGCGCACACCGAGGGCGGTGAGTCCCGCGGCGAGGGTGCGCACGCGGTCATCCAGCTGCCGCCAGCTCACCCGGCGGGTGGCGCCGGTCGCGCCCATCTCGATGACGGCCGTCGCGTCGTCGTCGCGGCGGGCCTCGAGGCGCTCCCAGAGCGGGGTCCACGCCGCATCCGCCTCTCTGTTGGCCTCGGCCACGACCACCACACTCACAGAATCACGCGAACTCCCCACTCGTCCTTCGGAGAAGTGTGACTCTGGCGAGAATCTGTGGGGTTCGGCGAGCCAGGTCAGCACCGCGGCGGCGTAGTCGCGGTCTTCGGCGATGAGGTGCCCGGCGCCTTCGAAGCGGTGGACGTGGGCCTGTGGCATCCGCTCGATGAGGTCGTCGAGATACCGGTCGCCGAAGATCGGGTCGCGGGGTCCCCAGAGCATCAGGGCGGGCACCGTCAGGCGGGTGACGCCGTCGGCGATCCGCTGCAGCTCCGCGAAGCTCTCGTGGCGGGCATCGACGGGGATGTCGGCGACGAAACCGCCGATCGCGCGGCGACGGTCGGCGGTGGCGTACGGCGCGCGGAATGCCGCCTTCGCCTCGGGGCTCAGCGCCGGGGCGGCGAGGGCGAGGGTGGTGTCGAGGAACGCCGTCGTCTGCACGGTCGAGGCGGCGAGCACGCCGCGGGCACCCGCGAGCCGGAGCGGAGCGGGGATCGGCACCCCCGCGGGGTGGTGCACGGCGGTGTTCAGCAGGGTGACTCCGGCGAGGAGCTCGGGGTGGTCGACCGCCCAGCCCAACGAGATCACGCCGCCCCAGTCGTGGCCGAGCGTGACGACCGGGCCATCGAGTTCGAGCGCGTCGGTGAGGGCGGCGAGGTCGCGGATGCGCTGGGCCAGCGGGCGCACGACGTCGGTGCGCTCGGAGAAGCCCATGTCGAGCTGGTCGACGGCGATGACCCGCCAGGCGGGCTCGCCGGCCTCCGCGGCCGCCACCGAGCGGGCGACGATGCTCCGCCACAGGTACGACCAGGTCGGGTTGCCGTGCACGGCGAGGATCGTCCCCTGCGGGGCGACGCCCCTCCGGTCGAGCTCGGGGCCGGTGTCGAGGACGTGCCAGGTGCGCGTCATCCCCGCGTCGACCCCGGTGCCGGGAACGGCCACCAGGCGCGAGAAGCCGGGGTCGAGTCCGGGAAGGCCTTCGGGGGGCAACGCTGCCGGTGAGGTCACCGGTCCGTCACCAGGCCAGTTCCATCATCGCGGTGTTCAGCCCCGAGCCGACGCCCATGAGCAGCACGCGGTCGCCACGGTTGAGCGAGGACTGCTGCTCGACGAGCGTGATCGGGATCGATGCCGGCCCGACGTTCCCGTAGCGGTCGTAGGTGACCGGCACGCGCTCGGGGTCGAGCTTGGCGGCCTTCACGATCGAGTTCGTATGCACCGAAGAGACCTGGTGGGTGATGTAGCGGTCCATGCCCGCCCACTTCCACTCGGGGTCCGCCTCTTTCCACGCCGACACGACGAGGTTGAGGCCCCCCTTCAGCAGCGCCTTGGCGTCGGTGAACATGCCGTCGACGCTCCCGACGCACAGCTCGTGGAACTGCGTGGCGGCCCGGGTCACCCCACCGAGGAGGCGGTGCCCCTCGGGGTGCTCATCGGTGCGGCCCAGCACCGCCGCCGCCGAGCCCGAACCCAGGGTGAGGGAGGCGAACTCGCTCATGAATCCGTCACGGTCGGCGTTGGAGTTCACGAGGCGGTTGATGGTATTGACCTGGATCTCGTCGGCGTCTTCGCCGTTGACGACGATGGCGTAGCGGATCTGGCCCGACTCGATCATCCCGGCGGCGAGGCTCATGCCGTTGACGAACCCGAGGCAGGCGTTGGCGACGTCGAAGTTGATCGCCGAGGTGGGAAGGCCGAGTCCGTGATGCAGCCGCACCGCCACCGAGGGCTCGAGGTGCTTGCGGGTCACCGAGGTGTTGATGAGGAGGCCGACCTCGCCGGGCTCGACACCGGCCTCGGCGAGCGCCTTTGCGCCGGCGGCGATCGTGGCCTCATCGCTGGATTCGCCCGGACCCCAGTTTCGGCGTTCGTTCACCCCGGCGACCCGGCGCAGGAGCCCGGGCTTCAGACGCAGGCGGGCGAGCGCATCGGTGAGACGGTCTTCGATGTCGTCGGACGTCGTCACGCGGCTCGGCAGCACGCTCGCCACCGACAGCAACGACACGTTGCTGAACCGGGTGGTCGCATTTCCGGCCACGAATCCTCCGTTCGACGGGCTCGAGCACGCCCGCCGCTGAAACCAGAAGTCTACGCGGGCCGTATACGCACCCTGGCATGCAGCTCCCAGGAACCGGCGCGGGGTTGCATGTTCAACGGCGGGATGCAACGGGTTCATTCCCGGCGCACAGCGACCCACAATCTCGCCATGGATGACGACGAGCAGAAGAAGATCGCGGATGACTTCGCCGAGGCCGTGAACATGACGCCGAAACAGCTCGAGGATTGGCTCGACACCGATGAGTCGAAGGACGTCGGGCAGAAGGACGGCGGCGGTGAATCCACGGGTCACGCCTCGGGTCGGCGGATCGTGAAGATCCTCCGGAAGAAGAAGGCCGATCTCACCGAGAGCGACTACGCCCATATGAAGAAGGTGTCGGGGTACGTCTCGAGGCATTCATCACAGCGTCCGAGCGGCGATGTGACCGACACCCCCTGGCGCTACTCGCTCATGAACTGGGGCCACGATCCGAAGAAGTGAGGCCGTCCCGGAAGAAGTCGACGCCGAGGTCGGCGTGGTCGACGAACACCCCGTCGACGCCCCCCTCGCCGTTCGCACCGTCTCTGAGCAGCGCCCACTCCGCTTCGTAGTCGCCGAAGGCCGCCTTGCCGCCGGGGCGCCGGAACTCCTTGAGGAGGAACGGGTTCTCGGGCCGGCAGGTCCAGGTGAAGACCTCGAGGTCGCGCGCATGCGCGTCGGCGATGATGTGCGAGCGGTCGGTGGCTCGCCCGAGGCGATCGGGGGTCAGCAGCATCCGCTTGTCGACGCTGATGCCGTCGACTCTTCCCACCAGAGCGTCCAGGCCCGACGGTGCGGCGATCGACGCGTAAGTCGGAGCGTCGTCACCGCGGGCCGCGACGAGGTCGAAGGGTTTCCCCGCCGCCTCGAGCAGGTAGACGTACCGGGCGGGGAGGCCCCGATCCTGCAGCGCGAAGAGGATGCCGGACTCGAACGATTCCACGATGAGCGGCCACTCCCCCGCGGCCCAGCCGGCCGCACGGAGCTCATCGTGCACGATGGCGGCCAGGTCGAACCCGAGAGAGGCCATGAAAGTGGCGTGCTTGATCTCGAGCACGACGCCGATCTCGCGTCCCTGCGCGAGGGAGGCGTCGCGGACGAGATCGAGCACGTCGCGCAGGCGCAGGACGGGCTGTCGATCGTCGAAGGTCGCGCTGGTGGGTCGGACCTCGGCGAGGCGCTCCCGGCACCGGAGGGTGGCGAGCTCGTCCCAGGTGAAGTCCTCGGTGAACCATCCGGTGAGCGCGACGCCGTCGACCTCGTTCGTGGTGCGGCGATCGGCGAACTCGGGTCGCGCCGCGACATCCGTCGTTCCCGAGATCTCGTTCTCGTGACGGACGACCAGCACGCCGTCCTTCGACAGCACGACGTCCGGTTCGACGGCGTCGACGCCCATCTCGAGAGCGAGGTCGTACGAGGAGCGCGAGTGCTCGGGGCGATACCCGGGGGCGCCCCGGTGGCCGATGACGAGGGGACGGCGCACGACTTCAGGCTAGACGCTCATAGTCGCTTCACAGCAGGCCGCCTGCCGGGAATCGGACAGGGTCCGATATCGTTGATTCACAGCACACCGCTGTGGCCCGAATACTTTGGAGTGTGAGAGCAGTGGCCCTCAACAACCCCGCATTCAACAACCCGGCGTTTCAGGACCCTCGCGCCGTGCAGTCTTACCCGGGCGGTGCGCGTGCAGCAAGCCTGACTCCGCCGCCCGCCGCCGCCGCAGGCTCCGCCTCGCGCGGTGGCGTCGACCTCGCCGCACAGGCCCAGATGGAAGGCGCCTTCGCCGGCCCGCCCGCCGGCTCCGTCGACACCGGCCGGATGACGATCGAAGACACCGTCGTCAAGACCGTGTCGCTCTTCGCGGTGCTGCTCGTCACCGCCGCCGTCGGCTGGGTCTGGACGCTCGGCGGCCTCGTGCCGACGACCGCGAACGTGTCGGCGCTGCCGATGATCGTCGGCGGTCTCGCCGGCTTCGTCCTGGCGCTCGTGATCATCTTCACCTCGCGCAAGAAGGTCCGCCCCGCGCTGATCTTCGCGTACGCCGCAGCCGAGGGACTCTTCGTCGGTGGAATCTCGGCGTTCTTCGAGGTGATGTACCCCGGCATCGTCTTCCAGGCGACGCTCGCCACCCTCGTCGTCGTCGGTGTGACCCTGGCGCTCTTCGCAAGCGGCAAGATCCGCGCGTCGGCCCGGGCGACGAAGATCTTCCTGATCGCGATGGTCGGCTACCTGGTGTTCTCGCTGGTCAACGTCGGCCTCATGCTGTTCAACGTCCCGATCGCCGGTGGTGCCTTCGGTCTCCGGAGCGTCGAGGTCTTCGGCATCCCGCTCGGCCTCATCATCGGCGTCTTGGTCGTCATCATGGCCGCGTACTCGCTGGTGCTCGACTTCGACCAGGTGCAGCAGGGCGTCCGCAACGGCGCCCCGCGGCAGTTCGGCTGGCTGAGCGCCTTCGGCATCATGGTCACCGTCGTCTGGCTCTACATCGAGATCCTGCGCATCCTCGCGATCCTTCGCGGCAGCGAGTGATCTCTCGCTCCACGAACGGCCGGCCCGGTTTCCGGGCCGGCCGTTCTGCTGTGAGCAGAACGCGTGGCGCAGCGCGGCATCCGCTCCGTAGCCTCTGTTCATGACGGACTTCCTCCCGCCGGAACCCCTCTGGCGCGACGCCCTCGGCGACCGCTTGCGGCGCCTGCGCCACGAGCGCGGCGAGCGCCTCACCGACACCGCCGACCGCGCCGGGGTGTCGCCCCAGTACCTCTCCGAGGTCGAGCGCGGCCGCAAAGAGCCCTCGAGCGAGATGATCGCCGCGATCGCCGGGGCCCTCGACACCACCCTGATCGACCTGACGCTCGGCGTCGCCGACGACCTGCGGAGCGTCCAGAGCGTCCGTACCACGAGCACCCGCGGCGCATTCGCCCTCGCCGCCTGAACCGCGCCCGGGTACGGTGGGCCGCATGGCCGCGAAGACACCACCCGCGATCCTCGACGTCGACGGCGAGGAGGTGCGGATCTCCAGCCCCGACAAGGTCGTCTTCCCCGAGCCCGGGATCACGAAGCTCGACCTCGTCGAGTACTACCTCGCCGTCGCCGACGGAGCCCTCCGCGGGGCGGGAGGCCGCCCGATGGTGCTCAAGCGCTTCCCCCGCGGCATCGACGCCGAACCGTTCTTCCAGAAGCGCGTGCCCGAGAACCACCCGGCCTTCGTCGACACCGCCACGCTGCACTACGCGTCGGGCACGTCCGCCGAAGAAGCCGTCATCCGAGACGCCGCCGGGCTCGCGTGGATCGTGAACCTCGGATGCCTCGATCTCAACCCGCATCCGGTGCGCGCCGAAGACCTCGACCACCCCGACGAGCTGCGGATCGACCTCGACCCGATGCCCGGCGTCGAGTGGTCGCAGATCGTCGACGTCGCCCTCGTCGCCCGCGAGGTGCTCGACGACGTCGGGCTGGTCGGATGGCCGAAGACGAGCGGGTCGCGGGGCCTGCACATCCTCGTCCGCATCGCCCCCGAGTGGGACTATAAGCAGGTGCGCCTCGCCGCCGAGACCCTCGCCCGCGAGGTCGAGAACCGGGCACCCGGCCTCGCAACGGCGCGGTGGTGGAAGGAGGAGCGCGGCGAGAGCGTCTTCGTCGACTTCAACCAGAACGCCAAGGACCGCACCGTCGCGTCGGCGTATTCGGTGAGGCCCCGGCCCGACGCCCGCGTGTCGGCACCGCTGTCATGGGATGAGGTGCGCACCGCCCTGCCCGAGACGTTCACGGTGCCGACGATGATCTCCCGCTACGCCGAGATCGGCGATCCGCATGCCGGCATCGACGGCGCCGTCGGGTCGCTCGACGGACTGCTGCGGCTCGCCGACGAGCTCGGCCCCGCCGAGAAGCCGCCGCGGGGCGGGGACGGCTCGGGGCGTCGGCAGTCGACGATGCCGCTCATCGAGGTCGCGCGCACGAAGACCAGGCCCGAGGCGCTGGAAGCGCTCGAGACCTGGAAGGCGCACCACGCCGGGGTCGCCGCGCAGCTGCATCCGGCCGATGTCATGATCGACGGCATGCGCGGGTCATCCTCCCTCTGGTACCGGGTGCGGGTGAACCTGCAGCACGTCGCCGAGGGTGAGCGTCCACCGCAGGAAGACCTCGTCGCCGACTACGACCCGTGGGCGGGGAAGGTCTGGCCCCAGGCCGAGAGGTAGGTCAGCCCGTCCGGTCGAGCCCGGCGACGATCGTGTCGAGCCCGAACGCATAGGCCTGGTCGAGGTCACCGCCCAGCCGGAACGCGCCGGCGAGCTCCATGGTGAGGAACCCCGTCGCCCACGCCGTGACCACGCGGGCGGCGTCGAGACTCTCCGTCGCCCGGATGATCGGGTCGGCGACCTCGCGGAACGCCTCTGCCGCCGACTCCGAGTCGAGGAGCAGGCGGAAGCTCGCCGGAGACGTCAGGGCGAAGGCGCGGTAGGCCGAGGCGAGCTCTCGCACCGTGCCGCGCGTCGCGGCGAAGCGCGCGGAGAGGTCGGCTGCCGCGTCCTCGGCCACCAAGCGGAGGAGTTCGTCGCGGTCGCGCACCCTCTTGTAGAGCGAGGGCGCGCGCACGCCGACCCGCTCGGCCACGGCATGCATCGTCACACCCGCCGCGCTCCGCTCCTCGAGCAGTGCGCGGGCCGCCGTGACGATCGCCGGAAGGGTGGTGCGCTCGGGAGTGGGCATCGAGGGTCTCCAAGGGGAATAGCGAGGAGCTATTGACGTTAGCCATGAAAGCTATGTACCGTAGCCATCGTACCCACAGAGAGAGAAGACGGCAATGCGACTCGCACCCCAGCTCCACCGCATCGGCAACGACATCGTCGCGGCGTACCTCGTCGAGACCACCGACGGCATCACGGTGATCGACGCCGGGCTCCCCGGGCATTGGCACGACCTGCTTCGCGAGCTCCGTGCGATGGGACGCGAGCTCAGCGACATCCGCGGGGTCATCCTCACCCACGGCGACAGCGACCACCTCGGGTTCGCCGAGCGCCTGCGCAGCGAGCACGGTGTGCCCGTCTACATCCACGCCGCCGACGCCGAGCGGGCGAAGGGCGGCCCGAAGCCGCCGACGCCGATGGGACGCAAGCGGCTCGGCGCGCTGGTCGGCTTCTTCGCCTATGCGGCGCGCAAGGGCGGGGCGCGCACCCGGCACCTGACCGAGGTCGTCGAGGTCACGGACGGCCAAGTTCTCCTCCTCCCCGGCGAACCGCAGATCGTCGCACTTCCCGGCCACTCGCCCGGGAGCGTCGCGGTCTTCGTCCCCGCCGTACGCGCCGCGTTCGTCGGCGACGCCCTGACGACCCGCTCGGTGCTCACCGGAGAGGTCGGGCCGCAGCCGGCGCCGTTCACCGACGAGCCCGCCGAGGCGCTGGCCTCGCTCGACCGGCTCGCCCGGCTGGACGTGGAATGGATCCTCCCCGGCCACGGCGCGCCGTGGCGCGGCCGTCCGGCTGACGCCGTAGCCGCGGTGCGGGCGGCGGCATCGGCATAACTCCTCAGGTTCGCGCGGTGAGGCGCTGGATCAGCCAGAATCCCGGTTTCGCGAGGCGAATCTGAGGAGTTTGCGGGTGGTGGGGCCTCAGGCCGGTCCCTAACTCCTGCACTTCGGCGGCGGGGGCGGCTCAGCGAGCGGAATCCGGTGCCCCCTGGCCCGAAATGCAGGAGTTAGGGACACAGCGGGCTCAAGCCCGCGTGAGAACGGTGTCGGCCAGGCCGTACTCCACGGCCGCGGCCGCGGTGAACACCCGGTCGCGGTCGGTGTCGACGCGCAGCTTCGCCGCATCGACGCCGGTGTGCCGGGCGAGGATCTCCTCCACCTCGCCGCGCACCCGCACCAGCTCGTCGGCCTGCAGGATCAGGTCGGGGATCGTTCCACGACCCTGCCCGGCGGGCTGATGCAGCACGACCCGAGCGTGGGGCAGGACGGCGCGCTTGCCGGCGGCACCGGTCGCGAGCAGCACCGCCCCGACGCCGATCGCCTGTCCGACCACGGTCGTCGCGACGTCGGGTCGCACGTGCTGCATCGTGTCGTAGATCGCCAGCATCGCCGCGGGGTCGCCGCCCTCGCAGTTGATGTAGAGCTGGATGTCGCGCTCGGGACTGTCGGCGTCGAGGTGCAGCAGCTGGGCGATGAGCGCGTTCGCGACGCCCGCGTCGATCGCGGTACCGAGGTAGACCACACGCTCGGCGAGGAGGTGCGAGTAGACATCCATGATGCGATCGCCGCGCGGATGCTGCGCCACCACGTTCGGTATCGTGTAGCCGCTCACGCCGCCACCTCCGTCGTGCCGACGCTGAGGCCGGCCGGCCGCCGGCGGCGCGGCACCACCTGGTCGAAGCCGTCGACGATCCCGTCGATGAAGCCGTACTCCTTCGCCTCGGTCGCGGTGTACCAGCGGTCGTGGAGCGAATCGTCGAAGATCCGCGCCACGGGCTGACCGGTGTCGTCGGCGATGAGGGCCAGCACCGTGTCGCGGGTGTGACGGAGGTCGTCGGCCTGCATCTCCACCTCGACCGCCGACCCGCCGATGCCGGCCGACCCCTGGTGCATGAGCACGCGCGCGTGTGGGAGTGCGCGACGCTTGCCCCTCGTCCCCGCTGACAGCAGGAACTGGCCGGCACTGGCGGCCATGCCGAGGGCGAGGGTGGCGACGTCGTTCGGGATCAGCCGCATCACGTCGCGGATCGCGAGCATCGCCGGCACCGAGCCGCCCGGCGAGTGGATCCACAGGGCGATGTCGGCGGCCTCGTCCTCAGCGGCGAGGGTCAGCAGCTGGGTGGTGAGCAGGGTGCCGTTGTCGTCATCGAGCGCGCCGTCGAGCACGAGCACCCGGTTGTGGAACAGCTCGCGTCGGGTCTCGGGCCCGAACGCCGGAGGGCGGGGAGTGTCTGACATGCATTCATCGTGCGACGGATGCCGCGGACGCGGCCGCCCGCGCGGCTCTCGGCGGATCAGCTCTGGGCAGAGCGCCGCGAGGGCTTGGCCAGCACATCGCGCACCGCGCCGGCGAGTGCCGCCATCACGTGCGCGGGCTCGATGCGCCGCGCCGCCTCCACCGCCTCGACCGAGAGCCGGTGACGCAGGTCGAGGTCGGTGAGCACCCGCACGAGTGCCTGCGTCATCGCCTCGATGTCGCCGTTCGGTACGAGCAGTCCCCCACCGCCGGCGAGCGCTTCCGCCGGGCCGAAGGGCGCGTCATAGGCCACGACCGGGCACCCGCGCACCAGCGCCTCCGCGAGCGAGAGGCCCTGCCCCTCGTGTCGGGAGGTGGAGAGGAACACGGCGGCCTCGTCGAGCACACGCCCCGGGTCATCCGTCGGTCCTCGCAGCACGACGTGCGATCCGACACCCAGCTCGTCGATGAGCGCCTGCACCTCGCCGCGCAGCGGTCCGTCGCCGAAGATCTCCAGCCGCGCCTCGGGAAGCACGCGGATGACTCCCGCGAACGCCCGCACGGCATGGTCGACCCGCTTCTGGAACGCCAGCCGGTTGAGCATGACGACCTGGTTCGGGTCGCGCCCGGCGAGCGGCGCGACGGCGGAGGCGGCGGGCACCCCGTTCGGCACGACGATGTGGACGTCGGAGGCCCCGAACCGCGCCTGGATCGCGTCGCGCTGCGCCGCGGTGGGCCAGAGCACCGCGTCGAACCGCTCGGCGACGCTGAACCAGCGCTCCCACAGCGCGTTGGTCTCGGCGTCCATGGTGTACGGAGGCTCCATGTGCACGGTGTGGATGGAGTGCAGCAGCCGCACCTCCGGGTCGTCCCACCCCGCGAGCAGCTCGCCGAGCTGCCGCGACTCGCACACGACGATCACCGGCCGCGCCGGGTCGTCCGCGCGAAGCCCCGCCACCACGTGCTCGAGCCATGCGCGGTACAGCGCTCCGAACCCCGGCAGGATTCCGCGCACCCGCCCGTCCGCCCCGTGCACGGCGATCGGGGCGGTCGTGATGTGCCAGTCGGGGTCGTCGGGGATGATCGGCAACGCCACCGCCGGATGGCCGGCCGGCACCGGACGGTACTCCAGGGCAGGGTCGGGGTCACCGGGACGCGCCGCATCGAGCAGCCACGCGGCGGCACCGCCATCCGCTCCCCTCGCCTCGTCGAAGAGGTTACGCATGCGATCGACCCCCGTGATGAGGTCGCGTCCGTCGAAGACGGCGCGATGGTGCGCGTGCTCCTCGGACGTTCCCGGGTCGACGGTGAGAAGGAGCGGCCCCTGGCCGCCGTGCACCCCGGCGGCGGCCATCTGCCGCGCCCGCGCGAGGGTCGCGAGGGTGTATCCGCCGTCCTGGTCGGGGATCAGGCGACTGGAGAGGATGACGTACTCGGCGTCCGGGAAGACGGTCATCCGCTCAGCTCACTCCCACTCGATGGTGCCCGGGGGCTTGGAGGTCACGTCGAGCACGACGCGGTTGACCTCGCGGACCTCGTTGGTGATGCGGTTGGAGATCTTCGACAGCACGTCGTAGGGAAGCCGCGTCCAGTCGGCGGTCATCGCGTCCTCCGACGACACCGGGCGGAGAACGATCGGATGACCGTAGGTGCGGCCGTCTCCCTGCACGCCGACGGAGCGCACGTCGGCCAGGAGCACGACGGGGCACTGCCAGATCTCGCCGTCCAGGCCCGCCTTGGTCAGCTCGGCCCGCGCGATGGCGTCGGCCTCACGCAGAATCTCGAGACGGTCAGCGGTGACCTCACCCACGATCCGGATGCCGAGGCCGGGGCCCGGAAAGGGCTGACGCGCGACGATCGCCTCCGGCAGGCCGAGCTCGCGGCCGATGGCGCGGACCTCGTCCTTGAAGAGGGTCCGCAGCGGCTCCACGAGCTCGAACTGCAGGTCTTCGGGAAGGCCCCCGACGTTGTGGTGCGACTTGATGTTCGCCGCCCCCGTCCCGCCACCCGACTCGACGACGTCGGGGTAGAGCGTCCCCTGCACGAGGAACCGGATCGGCTCGCCGTCGGCGGCGGCCTCGGCGACGAGATCGCGCTCGGCGGCCTCGAAGGCCCGGATGAACTCGCGACCGATGATCTTGCGCTTCTGCTCGGGGTCGGAGACGCCCTCGAGCGCGGCGAGGAACTGCTCGCGCGCGTCGACGGTGACGAGCCGCACCCCGGTGGAGGCGACGTAGTCGTTCTCGACCTGCTCGCGCTCGCCCTTCCGCAGCAGGCCGTGGTCGACGAAGATCGCCGTGAGCTGATCGCCGACCGCGCGGTGCACGAGGGCGGTCGAGACGGCGGAGTCGACGCCGCCCGAGAGCGCGGAGATCACGCGGGCGTCACCGACCTGCGCGCGGATCTTCTCGACCTGCTCGGCGATGACGTTGCCGCTGTTCCAGTCGGCGGGGAGCCCCGCGGCCCGGTGGAGGAAGTTCTCGAGCACCGCCTGCCCGTGGTCGGTGTGCTTGACCTCGGGATGCCACTGCACCCCGTACAGGCGACGGGCGTCGTTCGCGAACGCGGCGACCGGGGTCGCGGCGGTGCGGGCGAGCACCTCGAATCCCTCGGGGGCCGTGGCGACCTGGTCGCCGTGGCTCATCCAGACGTTCTGCTCGGCGGGCTGACCCTCCAGCAGCGTCCCCTCCGACACGATCGTGGCGTCGGTGGCGCCGTACTCGCGGAGGCCGGTGTGCGCCACCTCGCCGCCGAGTGCCTTCGCCATGGCCTGGAAGCCGTAGCAGATGCCGAGGGTCGGCACGCCGAGCTCGAGCACCCGCGGATCGAGCGCCGGGGCGCCGTCCTCGTACACCGACGACGGGCCGCCCGAGAGGATGATGCCGACCGGCTCGCGCGCGGCGATCTCTTCGGGGGTGGCGGTGTGCGGGACGATCTCGCTGTACACCCCGGCCTCGCGCACCCGTCGAGCGATCAGCTGCGCGTACTGCGCGCCGAAGTCGACGACGAGGACGGGGCGCTGCGACGTCTCGGTCTGTTCGGTCACCGGGTGCCTTCCGAAGCGGGGACGGTGGGAGATTCGGATGCCGCGGCCGCGGCCTGCGCCTCGCGCTCGGCGAGGTAGCGGCGCACCTCACGGGCCACCCGCGCCTCCATGAAGAACGACAGCAGCGGCACGACACCGCCGAGGGCGAGGGTGATGAAGCGCAGGAACGGCCAACGCATGAGGCTCCAGATGCGGAAGCACGCGAAGAGGTAGACCACGTAGAACCAGCCGTGGGCGACGAGGATGAACAGCGAGATGTTGAACCCGTCGCCGGTGGAGATCATGTCGCAGTCGTTCGTCGCAGGGAGGAACAGCGACCACCACTGGCAGTCCGCACCGGCGATGACGGGCGCGAACCAGAGGAATCCGCCCGATCCCCCGGCGAACAGCTCGATGTGCAGCGGGGTGTACTTCAGGATCATCTCCGCGACGAGCAGGAGCAGGCCGACACCGGTGATGATCGAGCAGATCTGGTAGAAGGTCAGCGCTCCGCGGATCGCCGGAAAAGAGGCGAGTTTCGGGGCACGCGGCATACCCCCGAGTCTACCGGCCGGCGCCCGAGACCCGATTCCGGATGTCTCGGCGCCGAACCAGGTGCGGCGCCGGGTCAGACCCGCGCGGCGACGATGCCGCCGTCGACGTCGATCGTCGCGCCGTGGACGTACGCCGCCTCGTCCGAGGCGAGGTAGCGCACCGCGAAGGCGATGTCGACCGGTCGCCCGGGCTTCCCGGCCGGGGCTCCGGCAGTCATCGCGTCGAGGATCGCGACGGCGTCCGCGTTGCCGGGGGTGAGGGTGGCGCCGGGGGCCACCGCATTCACCCGCACGCCGGACGGCCCGTACTCCGCCGCCCACGCGATGGTGAGGTGGTCGAGGGCCGCTTTGGTCGCGGGGTAGAGGGCCACGCCCGGGGTCCCCACATTCGCCATCCACGAGGTGATGTTCACGATGACCCCGACGCCTCGTTCCGCCATGGCCGGCGCGAGGGCTCCGACGAGATCGTGCGGGACGCGGATGTTCGTCGCCAGGAGCGCCGTGACATCCTCATCGGGCAGGTCGGCCGTCGGTCCGGTGGGGAAGATCCCCGCGTTGTTGACCAGGATGTCCACACGGCCGCCGACCACATCGGTGGCCCGCTCGGCGAACGCCCGCGCGGCGGCGGGGCTTTCGGCGAGATCGCCGATGACGACGCTCGCGCGTCCGCCGCGTTCGGCGATCGCCGCCGCGACGCGGTCGGCACGCTCGGCACTGCGGCCGTGGACGACGACATGGGCGCCTGAAGCGGCGAGGACGTGGGCGATCGCCTCGCCGATGCCGCTTGAGGATCCGGTCACGATCGCCGTGCGGCCGGCGAGACGATCGTCATGAGAAAGGACGGGAAGGGAGGAAGAAGATGTCATGCCTCCACACTCCCTCTCCGCGACGCGAAGACCTTGACCTGTCGCATCGCGACCTTGACGGAAAACGTCAGGAGGGCGGCGCGCTGAGGTTGGATGGACACATGGATGCCCGGACGACGGCGGCTCTGGACCGCGCAGCCGAGAAGACCCGCCGTCACATCGGCACCCCTCGCCGTGCGGAGACGCTCGGGCTCACGCTCGGACGGACGACCGCTCCGACGCCGATGCTGTTCGTGCGCTACCCGCCCTGCCTCGCGATGGTGCTCCACGGACGCAAGCACTCCCTCGACGCCGATTCCGGGGGCCTGGACTGGGGACCGGAGAGCTTCCTCATCACTCCGGTCAAGCTGCCCGTCATCGCCCGGGTTGTCGAGACCGGCGCGGACGGCGACTTCGTCTCGCTGAACTGGCGCCTCGACCCGGCGATCGTCGCCGAGGTCGCCGGCCAGCTTCCGCGACCTCGGCCCGGGTCAGAGGCGACGCCCCGGCGCCTCGGGACGACGACGGCGGAGATCGCCGACGCCGTCGACCGGCTCGTCGGGCTGCTCGACACCCCGGAGGACGCACCGGTGCTGCTCCCCCTGGTGAGCCGGGAACTGATCCTCCGCCTGCTGCAGAGCGATCAGGCACCCCGCGTGCACGCGGCGGCGGAGCACGCCCGCGCCGACACGGTCAGCACGGTGATCGATCACTTCACCGCCGATCTCGCCCGCCCGTGGACGATCGACGACGCCGCGGCCCTGTGTCACATCAGCCCCGCCACGCTGACGCGGAGGTTCCGCGACATCACGGGTCTGACACCCATGCGCTACCTCAAGCGCCTCCGCCTCGGCGAGGCGCGACGTGCGATGCTCACCGACGGGTGGACGGCGACGCAGGCGGCGACCTCCGTCGGGTACCTCAGCGCCGCGCACTTCTCGCGCGATTACCGCGCGGCCTACCGGCTCCCGCCCGCCAGGGACGCGCAGCGGGCATCAGTCGGATGACGCGGCGCGGGCGTCCTCGAGGTCTTCGACCTCTTTCTCCCACGCGTCCCTGGCCAGGCGATACCAGAGGTAGAACGCGAAGCCGGCGAAGATGACCCACTCGGCGGCGTAGAAGATGTTCAGCCAGTTCACCGCCGACCCCGCCTCCGGCGGCGCCGACACGATCTCGTCGAGACCCCCCTGGGGCACCTCGGCGACGATGTACGAGCGGTAGACCTCGAGCCCCGCCGTGTCGCTCCACCGCGACAGAAGAGCCGCCGGCGACATCCGGGTCAGGGTCTGCGGGTCGGCGCCCGACGGCGGCGGCACCGCCCCCTCGTCGGAGATCAGCCGTCCCTCGATCGCCATCGGGGCGCTCCCCGCCGCGGCGTCGGCGTTCAATCGCTCGGCGGCCGCGTCCGCGGCATCCTGTGTCGGCGCCCATCCCACCGCGACGGCGATCGAGGTGGGCGGGGCGGTGTCGGAGATGCGCAGCTGGCCGGTCACCCAGTACCCCTCGACCCCCTCGTTGAACCGGGAGGCGACGATGATGAAGTCGCCCGGCACCCACGTACCGGTCACGCTCACGCGCTGTCCGACGAAGGGTTCGGGCAGGTACTCGCCGGGTTCGCTCACGTCGGCCAGGGGCCGCACCTCTTCGGTCGCACCCGGTGGAAGGGGCGCGGTGTCGATCGCGCGGCCGAGCTGCCACTGGCCGAGCCAGGCGAACAGGCCCGCGACGACGAGCGACAGCGCGAGGAGCGCGATCCACTGCGGCCGGACCATCACCTCGCGGAGGGTCGGCGGGAACTCCTGCGGCGGAGCCGGCGGCGGCAGTGGGGCGGGCTGGGTCATCACTGCGGGTAGGGCGCGACGACGACCTCGACGCGCTGGAACTCCTTGAGGTCGGAGTAGCCGGTGGTCGCCATGGACTTCCTCAGCGCCCCGATGAGGTTCGCGGTGCCGTCGGCCACCGGGGCGGGGCCGTAGAGGATCGACTCGAGGGTGGTGACCTGGTCGACTTTGACCCGGCGCCCGCGCGGGAGCTTGGCGTGGTGGGCCTCGGGGCCCCAGTGGAAGCCGCCGCCGGGGGCGTCGGTGGCCCGGGCGAGCGCAACGCCGAGCATGACCGCGTCGGCGCCCATCGCGAGGGCCTTGACGATGTCGCCAGACGTGCCGACCCCGCCGTCGGCGATGACGTGCACGTACCGGCCGCCCGACTCGTCGAGGTAGTCGCGGCGGGCCCCGGCGACGTCGGCGACCGCCGTCGCCATCGGCGCGTGGATGCCGAGGGTGGCCCGCGTGGTCGAGGCCGCTCCCCCGCCGAAGCCGACGAGCACGCCCGCGGCGCCGGTGCGCATGAGGTGGAGGGCCGCGGTGTAGGTCGCCGCCCCGCCGACGATCACCGGAACGTCGAGGTCGTAGATGAACTTCTTGAGGTTCAGCGGCTCGGCGACGCTCGACACGTGCTCGGCCGAGACGGTCGTACCCCGGATCACGAAGAGATCGACCCCCGCCGCGACCACGGTCTCGTAGAGGTCCGCCGTGCGCTGCGGGGTGAGGGCGCCGGCGACGGTGACGCCGCCCGCACGGATCTCGGCGAGCCGGTCGCGGACGAGCTCGGGCTTGATCGGCTCGGAGTACAGCTCCTGCATGCGCCGGGTGGCGGCGGCATCGGGGAGGCTCGCGATCTCGGCGAGGAGCGGCTCGGGGTCGTCGTACCGGGTCCACAGGCCTTCGAGATCGAGCACGCCGAGGCCGCCGAGCTGGCCGAGCATGATCGCCGTCCGGGGACTCACGACGGAATCCATCGGGGCGCCCAGGACCGGGATGTCGAACTGGTAGGCGTCGATCGACCACGCCGTCGAGACGTCCTCGGGGTTCCTCGTGCGCCGGGAGGGCACGACGGCGATGTCGTCGAACGTGTAGGCGCGGCGAGCGCGCTTGGCGCGGCCGATCTCCATCTCCATGGTCACCGTCCCAGCCTACCCGCCGGGTCTGACGGGGCCGCGGGGGCTGCCCGGCTCAGGCGACCTGGTACCGGCCCGAGGCCACCGCGCGGGCGCGGGCCTTGGCCGCCTCCTCGTCGCGGTTCTTCGGCGGGGCGGTGGTCACGAGGTCATCGAGCAGGTGCTGGGTGACGTGGGCGATCTCGGCGACGGCGCGATCGAAGGCCTCCTGGTTGGCCTTCGACGGTTTCGTCGTCCCGGCGATCTTCCGCACGTACTGGAGGGCGGCGGCGTGCACCTCGTCCGACGAGGCGGCGGGCTCGAAGTTGTGGAGGGTGTGGATGTTCCGACACATGCGAGCGAGGATACGCCCGCCCCGCTCCGGTCACCAGGGTTCGTCGGCGCGGGGGGCGACGTCGAGGATCTGCGGGAGCTTGGAGGGGAAGCACGTCTGCATCAGCTCCGCGATCCGCGCGTCGGTGTCGTAGTCGTCGACCAGTCGCATCCCGATCATGACGTTGATGAGCATCCCCTGCGCGAGGAAGGTGCTCGCCTCGTCGGCCGAGAACCCGACCTCTTCCCGGAAGAACTGCCACACGTCGGCGAAGATCGTGCGGGCGGCGGGCCCGATGACCGGATGACTGCCGAGCAGCCACGCGTGCGAGAGGGTCTGGTGCAGCCCCCGCACGCTCACCAGCTGGATGTAGGCGTCGCCGATCCGCTGCGGGAGTTCGCGATCGGATGCCTGGTCGGCGAGGGCGTCACGGAACGCGGCCATCAGGGCATCGGATGACGCGGCGAGCGCGGCGAGGAACAGGCTCTCCTTCGACCCGAACAGCCGCACCACGTAGGGCTGGCTGACGCCGGCCGCGCGCGCGACATCGTCGGTCGTCGTTCCCTCGTACCCGCGCGCCCCGAAGATCGCGATGGCCGCGGCGACGATCTGCTCGCGGCGCTCGTCCGAGCTCATCCGGCGCGCCGGAACGGGTGACGTCTTCGTCGAAGGGGAAACCATGTTGACATGTTATCAGTCGATTACTACATTGTCCTTCAGTAAGTAATCATCCGATTACAACCAAGGAGTCCCGATGTCCCGTCGACCTTTCGCGCTCGTCCTCGCCGCGGCATCCCTGCCGATGTTCATGGCGACCCTCGACAACCTCGTCATGACCAACGCCCTTCCCGTGCTGAGCCGCGAAATGGGGGCGAGCGTGGAGGAGCTGCAGTGGTTCGTCAACGCCTACACGCTCGTGTTCGCCAGCGCGATCCTCGTCGCCGCGGCTCTCGGCGACCGCTTCGGCCGCCGGACCGTCTTCGCCATCGGCATCGGCGTGTTCGGGCTCGGCTCGGTCCTGGCCGCCCTCAGCACCGACCCCGGGCAGCTGATCGTCGCCCGGGCGATCCAGGGGCTCGGCGGGGCCGCGGTGCTGCCGCTCTCGCTCGCGCTCCTCAGCGGAGCGGTCGCGCCCGCACGCCGACCGCTCGCGATCGGCATCTGGGGCGGGGTCTCGGGGCTCGGGGTCGCGGTCGGTCCGCTCGTGGGCGGGGCGATCATGGAGGGCTGGTCGTGGCAGGCGATCTTCTGGATCAACGTTCCGGTCGCCCTCGTCGCTATCCCCCTCGCCCTCCTCGTGCTGCCGAACGACCGCGGCGCGCGGGAGCGCATCGACCTGTGGGGCGCGCTCCTGGCCGCCGCCGGGGTGCTCGCTCTCGTCCACGCGATCGTGCGGGCGAACGACGACGGGTGGGACACGATCGGAGTCATCGGCGAACTCGCCCTCGGCGGCATCCTTCTCCTCGCGTTCGTCCTCTGGCAGGCTCGGTCGGCCGCGCCCCTCATCCCGCTCCGGCTCTTCCGCGACCGGTCGTTCTCGGTGACGAACCTCGTCGGATTCGCGTTCAGCTTCGGCACGTTCGGCGCGGTGTTCCTGCTGATCCAGTTCCTGCAGGTCGAACAGGGCTCGACCCCGCTCGAGGCCGCGCTGCAGACGACGCCGTGGACCCTCGCCCCGATGATCGTCGCGCCGATCGCCGGGTTCATCGCGCCCCGTGTCGGCACGCGCCTGTTGCTCGTCAGCGGCCTCGCGCTGCAGGGCGGTGCGCTGGCGTGGATCGCCGCGGTGATGTCATCCGATGTGGCGTACGCGACGCTCGTGGCGCCCTTCATCATGGCGGGGGTGGGGATGGGACTCGTCTTCGCCCCGTCGGCGACGGCGCTGCTGGCGACCCTCGGGCTCGTCGACCACGCCAAGGCGTCGGGGGTCAACTCCACCGTGCGCGAGCTCGGGGTCGCGCTCGGCACGGCGGTCATGACCGCGGTCTTCGTCGGCGCAGGCGGCGCCTTGGTGCCCGGCGAATACGTCGCGGCCGCGCGGCCGGCGATCCTCCTGGGCGCCGCGGTGCTGGGGGTTGCGACGCTGGCGGCCCTGTTCCTCCCCGCCGGGCGCAGCGAGACCGCGTCCAGCGCGGTGAAGATCGACGACGAGACCGAGGTCAGCGTCCCCGCAGCAGTCGGGTGAGCGGCCCGTCGAGGATGAACAGCAGGAAGGCCGCCGAGCCGACCCACGGCGAGACGATCACCACGACGACCGAGATGATCACGGCGCTGAGAGCGCCGCGGCCGTAGGCGCGGGCATCGGCCTCGGGAAGATCGGGCATGAGGTCGGCGCGCCGGCGCACCGCCCACGACCACTGAAGCCAGCTGGTGAGGATCGCCAGGAAGAACGTGATCGGCATGAGCACGCGCCCCGCTGTGTATGTCGAGTACTCGGTGGTCAGGCCCGTGGCGAAGGGGACGACGACGATGAAGAGCAGCCGGACGTTGTTCAGCCAGATCATGACGCCGTCGGCCCGGACGATCCACTCGAACTGCTCGACGTGGGTCATCCACAGCAGGCACAGCAGCAGGAAGCTGAGGGCGAAGTTGAAGAACTGGGGGCCCATGGCCGCGAGGGCGCCCCACATCTCGTCGTTGCTCTCGATCGTGCCGAACGCGTGGGTGGTGAGATCGAGCACCAGCAGTGTCGCGGCGATGGCGAACACCCCGTCGGTGAAGGCCGCCAGGCGCGTCGCGCCGACCGTTGCCGCGGGGTGGGACCGGGTCCTGATCACCCCGCCAGGGTAGCGGCGGCCACCGGCAGGGGCGAGCGCGCGGCGGCGAGGCCATCGGGCGATTCTGTGGCGGGGCGTACGCCCGGGCAGGCTCAGCGCTTGTAGTTCGGCGCCTCCACGACGATCTGGACGTCGTGGGGGTGCGACTCCTTGAGCCCCGCGGGAGTGATCCGCACGAACTTGCCTTTGGCCTTGAGCTCGTCGATGGTGCGCGCGCCGACGTAGAACATCGACTGGCGCAGGCCCCCGACCAGCTGATACGCCACCGCCGACACCGGGCCGCGGTAGGGCACCTGCCCCTCGATGCCTTCGGGGATGAGCTTGTCGTCGGTGGGCACGTCGGCCTGGAAGTAGCGGTCTTTGGAGTAGGACGTCTTCTTGCCCCGTGTCTGCAGCGCACCGAGCGACCCCATGCCGCGGTACTGCTTGAACTGCTTGCCGCTCTGGAAGACGATCTCGCCCGGCGACTCGTCGGTGCCCGCAAGGAGCGACCCGAGCATGACGGTGTCGGCGCCGGCGACGAGGGCCTTGGCGATATCGCCCGAGTACTGCAGGCCGCCGTCGGCGATGATGGGCACGCCCGCTGCGCGGGCGGCGAGGGATGCCTCGTAGATCGCGGTCACCTGCGGCACGCCCACCCCGGCGACGACCCGCGTGGTGCAGATCGAGCCCGGCCCCACGCCGACCTTCACGGCGTCCACGCCGGCGTCGATGAGCGCCTGCGCGCCCTCTCGCGTCGCGACGTTGCCGCCGATGACGTCGACGCCCGCGAACGAGGGGTCGGCCTTGAGGCGGCGCACGATGTCGATGACCCCGGCCGACTGGCCGTTGGCGGTGTCGACGACCAGCACGTCCACACCCTTGTCGCGCAGCGCCTCGGCGCGCTGCCACGCGTCGCCGAAGAACCCGATGGCGGCGCCGACCCGGAGGCGACCCTGCTCGTCCTTGGTGGCGAGGGGGTACTTCTCGCTCTTGTCGAAGTCCTTGATGGTGATGAGGCCGGCGAGCGTGCCGTCGTCATCGATGAGCGGCAGCTTCTCCACCCGGTGCTTGGCGAAGAGCGCGATGACCTCGTTCGCCCCGATGCCGACCCGCCCGGTGACGAGACCCTCGGTGGTCATCACGTCCTTCACCAGGGTCGTCTGGCGCTCGAAACCCGACACGAAGCGCATGTCGCGGTTGGTGACGATGCCGACCAGGTGCCCCTCGGTGTCGATGACCGGCAGGCCCGAGATGCGGTACTTCGCGCACAGCGCGTCGACCTCTTCGATCGTGGTGTCGGGGGTGGTGGTGATGGGGTCGGAGATCATCCCCGACTCGCTCCGCTTCACCCGGTCCACCATGGCCGCCTGCTCCTCGATGGAGAGATTGCGATGGATGATGCCGATCCCGCCCTCGCGCGCGATGGCGATCGCCATGCGGGCCTCGGTGACGGTGTCCATCGCGCTCGAGAGGAGCGGGGTCGCGACCGTGATCCGCCGCGTCACGCGTGAGGAGGTGTCCGCCTCGCTCGGGATGACATCGGTGTGGCCGGGAAGCAGCAGCACGTCGTCATACGTGAGACCGACGAAGCCGAAGGGATCGTTTTCCATGGGGGCTCCTGCGCGAGAGGGGGTGTGCTGATTCTAAACGCGAGAGGCCGTGGCCTATTCCGACCGATCGGTCACTTATGCTCGACCCGCACGCTTTACACATGCCAAGTCGGTTCGTAGGTGAAACACGCCCGACACATTACGCTCATACCGTTCATCAATGCCGATGCACCCCGATGTCGGTATTGGCGCCGGACTGGAGGATCTGTGAGTCCCACCATCGCTGCGGCTCAGCGGACGAGACGCAGGGCGGTCCCCGCGATCATCGCCCTGTTCCTGATGCTCATGGGCATCTTCGTGTCATCCGTGCCCGCTTTCGCCACCGACGCGGAGAATCCCTACCGCATCAGCGGAAACGTCCAGCTCGACGGCGAACCCCTCGAGGGTGTGCGGCTCGTCATCGACGGGCCCGGCGGTGAGCAGGAGGTCGAGACCGACGCGAACGGCCAGTGGCGTGTGGGGGTCCCCGAGCGAGGAGAGACCTACACCGTCACCCTCGACGAGGAGACCCTGCCCGAGGGCATCGCCGTGGTCGACCCCGAGGACGACTCCCCCAACATCAAGGAAGTCGAGATGGGGCAGGGCGGCCGCGCGACGGTCAACTTCTTCATCGGCGAGGGCGAGCGCAACGTCACCGGCTTCTTCGACCAGTTCGTCCAGCGCATCATCCAGGGGCTGAGTTTCGGACTCATGCTGGCGCTTGCGGCCATCGGCCTCTCGCTGGTTTACGGCACCACCGGCATCTCGAACTTCGCGCACGGCGAGATGGTCACGTTCGGTGCGGTGATCGCGGCCGCGCTCGTGGGGCCTGCGAGCCTCGCCCTCCCGTGGTGGCTCGGCTTCCCCGTCGCCGTGGTGCTCAGCGCCGTCCTCGGCCTCGTGATGGACATGGCGCTCTGGCGACCGCTGCGGCGAAGGCGCGTGGGCATCGTGCAGCTGATGATCGTCTCGATCGGTCTGTCGCTCGCGATGCGCTACACGTTCCAGTTCTTCATCGGCGGTGGCACGATCCAGCTGCCGGGCTCCAACGCCCCGCGGATCCCGCTCTTCGGCACCGTGGAGCTCAGCGTCATCGACCTCGCGTCCCTGGCCATCTGCATCGTCGTCATCGTCGCCTTCGCGCTGTGGCTGACCCGGTCGCGGATCGGCAAGGCGACCCGGGCGATCTCGGACAATCCGTCGCTGGCAGCGGCATCCGGAATCGACGTGGACTTCGTCGTCCGCATCGTCTGGATCCTCGCCGGCGCCCTCGCCGGCCTCGCCGGCATCCTGTACGCGTATTACCGTCCCGGCATCCGCTGGGACATGGGAGCGCAGATTCTGTTGCTGATGTTCGCCGCGGTGATCCTCGGCGGCCTCGGCACCGCGTACGGCGCGCTCGTCGGCGCGATCATCGTCGGCATCGTCGTCGAGGTCTCGAGCCTGTGGATCCCGTCCGACCTCAAGTACGCCAGCGCGCTGTTCATCCTCATCGTGATCCTGCTCTTCCGACCACAGGGAATCCTGGGCCGGCGAGAGAGAATAGGTTAGGGCCCGGCAATGGACTGGCTGCAGATCCTCTCAAACTCCGCCTCCTCGATCCTGAGTCCGGCGACCATCGGCTACGCGCTCGCAGCGCTCGGTCTCGCGGTGCACTTCGGGTACACCGGCCTCATCAACATGGGTATCGCCGGGTTCATGGCGATCGGGGCATACGGCTACGCGATCGGCGTGCTCACCTTCGGACTCGAGTGGTGGCTCGCCGCGCTCCTCGGTCTCGTCGCGTCGGCCGTCTTCGCCGTCATCCTGGGTATACCGACCCTGCGCCTGCGCGGTGACTATCTGGCGATCGTCACCATCGCTGCGGCCGAGGTGGTGCGACTGCTCTTCCTCACCACCGCCTTCGACGAGGTCACCGGCTCGGCCGACGGGCTCAGCGGATATCACACGAGCTTCCGTGGTGCGAACCCCATCCCCGACGGCACCTACGGGTTCGGACCCTTCACCTACAACGAGACCCAGTGGTGGGTGCGGATCATGGGCCTGCTGACCCTGGCCTTCGCCGTGCTGGTGGTGTGGATGCTCACGCGCAGCCCCTGGGGCCGCACGATCAAGGGCATCCGCGAGGACGAGGACGCCGTGCGTGCGCTCGGCAAGAACGTGTTCTCGTACAAGATGCAGTCCCTGGTGCTCGGCGGTGTGCTCGCCGCGGCCGGCGGCATCGTGTACGCCCTGCCGTCGGCGGTCAGCCCCGGCGTGTACGTGACCTCGCTGACGTTCTTCGTGTGGACGGCGCTCCTGCTGGGCGGCGCGGCGACCGTGTTCGGCCCGCTCCTCGGATCGCTGATCTTCTGGGTGCTCCAGACGTTCCTCTCCAACGTCCTCCCGGCGCTGGTGTCGGCGGGCATCCTTCCCTTCATGACCCAGATCCAGGCGGGGACGCTGCGCTTCATCATCGTGGGCGTCGCGCTCATGCTCCTCGTGATCTTCATGCCGCAGGGCATCCTCGGCAACAAGAAGGAGCTGACCTTTGTCCGATAACACCTCCGATCCCATGGCCGCCCCGACGCCGCGCGCGAAGACCACCGGTCTTCACGTCGGCGAGGTCAAGCCCGGGGTGGCCAAGGTCGATCCGATCCTCGTCGCCGACGGCGTGCAGCGCTCGTTCGGCGGTGTCAACGCCGTCGACGTCGATCACCTCGAGATCCCGCGCGGCGCCATCACGGCGCTCATCGGTCCCAACGGCGCCGGCAAGACCACCCTGTTCAACCTGCTGACCGGCTTCGACAAGCCCAACGCGGGTACCTGGAGCTACGAGGGGAAGGACCTCTCCGGCATCCCGGCCTACCGTGTCTCGCGGATGGGGCTCGTCCGCACCTTCCAGCTGACCAAGGCCCTCGGGCTCCTCACCGTCATGGAGAACATGAAGCTCGGTGCGACCGGGCAGCGCGGGGAGAAGTTCTGGGCCTCGCTGTTCCCGCCCCTGTGGCGCAAGCAGGATGCCGAGATCGAGAAGCGCGCCGAGGTGCTGCTGAAGAAGTTCAAGCTCGACGCCAAGTCGGCCGACTTCGCCGCGAGCCTCTCGGGCGGGCAGCGGAAGCTCCTCGAGATGGCGCGCGCCCTCATGACCGAGCCGACGCTGGTCATGCTCGACGAGCCGATGGCCGGCGTGAACCCGGCGCTGACCCAGTCGCTCCTCGACCACATCCTCGACCTCAAGGACGAGGGGATGACGGTGCTCTTCGTCGAGCACGACATGCACATGGTCCGTCACATCGCGGACTGGGTGGTCGTCATGGCCGAGGGCCGCATCGTCGCCGAAGGCGACCCGACATCCGTCATGCAGAACCCCGCGGTCATCGATGCCTATCTCGGAGCGCACCAGGAGCTCGATCTCGGTGTCGTCACAGGCCGCATTCCCGTCGTCGAGGCGGATGCGGGGACGGATGCCGCGGCCTCGGCGTCGTTCAGCGCGCAGACGCTCGTCGACGAGGGCCTGGCCGAGGAAGAGCAGCAGGAGGAGCACAAGTGAGCACCCCGACCGAGACCGGCGCGACCACGTCCACCGGAACGCCCGTCGTCTTCGTCGACGATGTCCACGCCGGGTACCTTCCCGGCGTGAACATCCTGAATGGATGCTCGCTGGTCGCCCATCAGGGCGAGCTCATCGGCATCATCGGGCCGAACGGCGCGGGCAAGTCCACGCTGCTGAAGGCCATCTTCGGGCAGGTGAACGTCCGCCAGGGCACCGTCACGCTCGAGGGCGACGACATCACGGGTCTCAAGGCCAACAAGCTCGTCGCGCGTGGGGTCGGCTTCATCCCGCAGACGAACAACGTCTTCCCCAGCCTCACCATCGAAGAGAACCTGCAGATGGGGCTCTATCAGCGTCCGAGCGCCTACAAGGAGCGCTTGGAGTTCGTCACCGGCATCTTCTCCGAGCTCGGCAAGCGGCTCAAGCAGCGCGCCGGGTCGCTCTCGGGCGGTGAGCGCCAGATGGTGGCGATGAGCCGCGCGCTGATGATGAACCCCAAGGTGCTTCTCCTCGACGAGCCGTCGGCGGGCCTGTCGCCCGTGAGGCAGGACGAGGCGTTCATCCGCGTCTCCGAGATCAACAAGGCCGGCGTGACCTGCATCATGGTGGAGCAGAACGCACGCCGCTGCCTGCAGATCTGCGACCGCGGATACGTCCTCGACCAGGGACGCGACGCCTACACGGGCACCGGACGCGAACTGCTGAACGACCCCAAGGTCACCGAGCTCTACCTCGGCACGCTCGGCGCCTGACGCGGGTCGCTGCCGCGCGCCTGCGCCAGATCTGCCCCACGCGCTGCGCCTGCTGGCGCCACGCAACCACCTGCCTGCCTGCCGGCGCCACGCGCCTACCCCCGTGCCTGCCGGCGCCACACCCCCACCCCCGCGCCTGCCGGCGCCACGCGCCCACCCCCGCGCCTGCCGGCGCCACACCCCCACCCCCGCGCCTGATCGAGGGGGCGCATATGGTCGGGTTGAGGCGGCCCGAGGTCACCATTCGCGCCACCTTCACACCTGCGCTGCACCCGCGTTCGCCGACGCCGTCGCCGTCGCCCTGATCGAGGGGGTGCATATGGTCAGGTTGCGGCACCCAAGGTCACCATTCGCGCCACCTTCCTGCGGGCGTTCGCATTGAGGTGGCGCATATGGTCGGGTAGAAGCGCCCGAGCCGACCAATGGCGCCACCTCCCTGCAGCGGGCGGAGCGAGGTGGCGCAACTGGTCGCGCCGAGGCGACGAAGTCGACCATCTGCGCCACACCCAACGCCTCTACCCAGTCCTCCTCGCTGCGCGGACGAGTGCGCCCCCGTCCGCATCGCGTCCACCCCCGCGCGCAGCGTGTGCACCCCTGCACGCGACGCGTGCACACTCGCGCGCAAACGGACACGGGCCCCGGAGTCGAAGACTCCGGGGCCCGTTGCGATCCTCAGGCTGGATCAGCCCTCGTACGCCGAGTAGGTGTTGTCCTCGCCGTACTGGTAGATGCCGATCGACGCCTCGGTCGGGTCGCCGACCTCGTCGAAGGTGATCGGGCCGGAGATGCCGTCGTAGTCGGCCGTGCCGCCACCGAGGATGATGTCGGCGCACTCCGCGTAGCTGGTGCACTTCTCGCCATCACCGTCGCCACCCGAGACCGTGATGAGGTTCTCGGCGATCGCTGCGGAGTCGGTCGAACCCGCCGCGAGCGACGCGAGCGCCAGCAGCACGACCGCGTCGAACGACTCGGCGGCGTAGCTGTACTCGGTCAGCTCGGGAAGGCCCTCGGCCGCGACCCACTCGTCGAGCGAGGCGGTGAAGTCACCGATCGAGTCGATCGAGAGACCCGGCAGGGTGCCCTTCGCGCCGGTCAGCGCACCGGGCTCGAGGCCGTCGTCGCTGAAGTCCGACAGGTTGCCGTCGACGAAGTACAGCTTGTCGGCGGGGAACGAGCCCAGCAGGCCCGGGAGGATCGTCGTGACCTCTTCGAACGTGATCAGGGCGATCGCGTCGGGGTCGGCGGCGAGCACCTCGGAGATCTGCGCGTCGAAGTTCGTGTCACCGGTGTTGTACGTCGGTGCCGCCACGACCTCGCCGCCGGCCGCCTCGAACGCCTCGGTGACGTAGCCGGCGAGGCCGGTGCCGTACGAGTCGTTCAGGACGATCATGCCGAGCGTCTGGTTGCCGTCCTCGGCGATGAGGTTGCCGAGCACCTCGCCCTGGAGCACGTCCGACGGAGCGGTGCGGAAGTACAGACCGTTGTCGTCGTACGACGTGAATGCGTCGGAGGTGTTGGCCGGCGAGAACTGGATGACGCCTGCGCCCACGACCTGGTCGATGAACTGCAGCGAGGTGCCCGACGAGGCCGCACCGATGATGGCCGCGACGTCTTCACCGAGCAGACGCGGGATCTCGGTCTCATAGGCCTTGTTGTCGGTGTCGCCAGAGTCGCCGTAGACGACGTCGATCGAGAGCCCGGTCTCGTCCGAGACCTCGTTGATCTGCGATGCGGCGTAGCCGACACCGGCTTCTTCCGGCGGGCCGAGGAAGGCGAGGTTACCGGTCTGCGGCAGCGCGGTACCGATCTTCAGGGCGAGTTCCTCGCCGGGTGCCGCGGCCGAGGGCTCGGCGCTGCTGTCGCCGCCGGTGTCTCCGCCGCCGCCGGAACATCCGGCGAGGACGAGGGCGCTGGCGCCTGCGAGCGCGACGGCACCGAGGATGGTGCGCTTGCGCGAGCGAGTGAAGACGCTCATGTTGCTCCTTGCTGTGTAAGGGTGCGAAACGGCTCGGGAAAGCCGCTTCCAGTGGGACAAACCTAATCGCGATCCCGTCTCGACAATGTTGCCGTTCGTTAACGATCTGTAACGCTTGAGAGCGCTCCTGGCCGCACAGTGCAAGAAGCAAGCGCGGAACGCGTATCAGGGTGCAGGATGACACCCGTGGCACGCATCACGGTCATCGGCGGCACCGGGCTTATCGGACGCAAGGTCGTCGCGCGGCTGCGCACCGCCGGGCACGACGTCCGCGCCGCATCCCCTTCCACAGGCGTCGACCTCGTCACGGGAGCGGGGCTGGACGCCGCCCTCGCCGGCTCATCCGTCGTCATCGATGTGTCCAAACCGCGCACCTACGACCCTGACGCGGTCTGGCGGCACTTCGACCTGGCGACGCGCACTCTCGTCGCCGCGGAGGCGCGGGCGGGCGTCATCCATCATGTCGCTCTGTCGGCGGTCGGCACCGAGCGCGTTCCGCAGCCGATCCCGTTCTATCGGGCGAAGGCGCACGGCGAGGCCATCCTCCGCGAAGAGAGTGCGCCGTTCTCGGTCGTGCGGGCGACGCAGTTCTTCGAGTTCGGAGCGCAGATCGGCGCGCAGGCGCGCGCGGGCGGAACGGATGCCGCGCGCGTCGCCGACGCGGACGTGCAGCCGATCGCGGGTGACGACGTCGCCGCGGTGCTCGCGGGTCTGGTGGATCAGTCGCCGACCCGCGACGCCGCCGAGATCGCCGGCCCGGAGGTGATGACGCTGGCGGACTTCGTCTCGCGGTGCCTCGCCGCGACAGGGGACGCGCGACCCGTCCTGGCCGATCCCGAAGCCCAGTACTTCGGCGCGCTGATCGACCGGAGCGAGCTGCTCCCCGCCGAGGGCGCCTGGCTCGCCCCCACCCGACTGGCCGACTGGCTCGGCTGAGAGCTCAGGTCACGGCGCCGACATCCGACACCCCGCGGCGGGCGTGACGGATCGAATCGACCGTCAGCACGACGAGGGCGATCCAGACCAGGCTGAACCCGATCCACCGCTCGAGCGGCATCGGCTCCCCCAGCAGGAACGCACCGGTGAGGAACTGCAGGATCGGCGCCAGGAACTGCAGCAGTCCGATGAGGCTGAGCGGCACGCGCCGGGCACCGGCGGCGAAGAAGAGGAGCGGTGTGGCGGTCACGACACCCGCCATCAAGAGCAGCACCGCGTGCCCCACGCCCGCCGTTCCCCACGTGATGCCCGAGGTGAGGCCGACGCTCACGAGAACGGCGATCGCGACAGGGGTGAGCCACAGGGTCTCGAGCGTCAGACCGCTCACGGCGTCGACCGCGGGGCCGATCTGCTTCTTCACCAGCCCGTAGAGCCCGAACGAGAACGCCAGCGACAGCGCGATCCAGGGGAAGGCGCCGTAGCCCACGGCGATCACGATGCACGCGACGGCCGCGATCGCGAGGGCGACCCACTGGGTGATGCGCAGGCGCTCGCGCAGCACGACGACGCCGAGCAGCACTGTGACGATGGGGTTGATGAAGTAGCCGAGGCTCGTCTCGATCACGTGGCCGGTGAGGGCGGCGATGAGGAAGACCTGCCAGTTGATGTAGATGAGGATGCCGGCGACCGCCGTCCACAGCAGCAGCCGCCGGGTGCGGAGGATGACGAGGAACTTGCCCCAGCCCCGCGTGATCGCGAGAAGCAGGACGCAGAAGACCAGCGACAGCAGGATGCGCCAGGCGACGACCTCGAAGGCGCCCGTCGGCTCGAGCAGCAGGAAGTAGAGAGGCAGAAAGCCCCAGATGAGGTAGGCGGCGAGGGCGTACACCGCGCCGAGGGTGCGCTCGCGCGTCGGATCCGAGGTGGTGGTGCTTCTCTCGGTCGTCTCGCGCGTCACCGGCTCAGCCTACGCGCGAGGCGGAGGATGTTCGCCGGGCCGATCGGAGATCTGTGGCTTGCCCGGCGCGCGAAACGGGGGCCGGATGCCTGAGCATCCGACCCCCGTGGAGCGGTGTCGCTGGAGCGAACTCAGCGGACGACGACCGCCAGCACGTCGCGAGCGGAGAGGACGAGGAACTCGTCCGCGCCGAACTTGACCTCGGTGCCGCCGTACTTGGAGTAGATCACGCGGTCGCCGACGGCGACGTCGAGCGGGACGCGGTTGCCGTTGTCGTCGATGCGACCGGGGCCGACGGCCACGACCTCGCCCTCCTGGGGCTTCTCCTTGGCGGTGTCGGGGATGACCAGACCGCTCGAGGTGGTCTGCTCGGCCTCGACCTGCTTGATGACGATGCGGTCCTCGAGCGGCTTGATGGAAACCTGAGTGGAAACCGTCACGGTCTACCTCTTCTTTCTTGAGATGAAGACTGGTTAGCACCCACACCTTGAGAGTGCTAATCCAGTGTAGGCAAATCGCTGGCACTCATGCAACGTGAGTGCCAGATTCGGACCGCGAACAGTAGCAGTTCCTGACGATCGGGGAAACGGTCGCCCGACTGCCCTACTAATGGTCCAGCGTGGTGTGTATCATCCGAAGTAGGACGCCGCTCTCGATGTCGAGACCACTCGATGCGGAGTAACGCGGCTGATGAGTCGGATTGGGGCTGGAACCTGGGGAGGTTCCGGGATCGACTCTGTTGGGGGAGATGAGAACTTGGCTACTGGGGCTACGTATTTTCTGGGGATCGACGTCGGAACGACGCGGATCGCTGCGGCAACGGCGCGTACCGCGCCGGACGGCAGCATCGTCGCGGCACCGTTCCCGCTCGGTCGCCGCAACGACAGCGCCGCCACGGTGGTGTTCGTCGCCGATGACGGCGAACTGCTGATCGGCGACGCCGCCGAGCGGCGCGGCATCACGCAGCCCGACCGGCTCGTGCGCGAGTTCAAACGCAGCATCGGCGACGATGTGCCGGTGGTCGCCGGCGGACGGTCGATCCCGGCCGAGAAGCTCTGGGCGCACACGGTGTCGGCGGTCGTCGACGCGGTCGTCGAGCGCGAGGGCTCCCGCCCCGCCGCGGTGATGCTCACCCACCCCACCGCGTGGGGCCCGCACCGCATCGGCCTGATCCTCTCGGCGCTCGACAAGCTCGGCGTCAAGGACGTCCACCTCATCACCGAGCCCGAGGCGGCCGCCCGTCACTACGAGTCGGGCCGCACGATGGAGCCCGGTCAGGCGCTCGCCGTCTACGACCTCGGCGGCGGCACCTTCGACTCCGTCGTCCTGCGCAAGAGCGCCGACGGCTCGTTCGCCCCGGTCGGAATCCCCGTCGGCATCGACAATCTCGGCGGCGCCGACTTCGACGACGCCGTGTTCCGTCACGTGCTGCGCTCCTCGGGTGTCGCCGAGACCGACCTCGACGACACCGACCCCGACATCCGTCTCGCGCTGGCGCAGCTGCGCCGGGAGTGCGTCGAGGCCAAAGAAGCGCTGTCGTTCGACTCCGACGTCACCGTGCCCGTGCTGCTCCCCTCAGGAGCGACGAGCGTGCGGCTGACGCGCCAGGAGTTCGAGGAGATGATCGACGGCTCGATCGAGCGCACGATCGACACCCTCGAAGACGGACTGGACTCGGCGGGGCTCGAGCCCGACGCGCTCGAGAGCATCCTCCTCATCGGCGGCTCGTCGCGCATCCCGCTCGTGGCCGAGCGCCTGTCCGAGCGACTCGACCGGCCGATCGCGATCGACGCCGACCCGAAGTCCTCCATCGCCCTCGGCGCCGCCCGCGCCCTCGTGCCGGTCACCGCGGATGAGTCGGTCGCGACGCTCGCGCTGGTCCCGGTCGGCGCCGCTGCTGCCGGCGCGTTGGCGACGACGGATGCCGCGGCTGCCGCCACGACCGATCTCGCCGTGTTCGACCCGGCGGGTCCTGCGGAGCGGAAGGCTGCGCGCCGCTGGTACCAGCGCGTGCCCGCCGTCGCGGCCGCGGGGGCCGGTGCCCTCGTCATCGCGACCGGGCTGGTCTTCGCCAGCGCCGGGGGCCTCGGCGCCGGCACGTTCGACGCCGCCGCCAGCACCGAGAACCTGCGCGAGTGGGTGGACGTGGAACTCACGCCGTCGCCGGCCGCCGCGGACGAGTTGCAGACGTCCGACCCGATCGCCGCGGCCCAGGAGCCGGCGGCTCCGCAGGCGAGGCAGGACCGGAGCTCGACCGAGAACAAGCCGAAGGCGACCA
This sequence comes from Microbacterium invictum, assembly GCF_034421375.1. Taxonomy (NCBI): domain Bacteria; kingdom Bacillati; phylum Actinomycetota; class Actinomycetes; order Micrococcales; family Microbacteriaceae; genus Microbacterium; species Microbacterium invictum. Next base: position 2,826,964 of record NZ_CP139779.1, read on the forward strand.
ACGCCCGCAAGCAGGCGGCTGAGCGGAACGCCGCCGTGCGCCCGCCCGAGCAGCCGAAGCCTGCCGCGAGCCAGTCGGCGACCTCGGGGAAGCCGTCGTCGTCGCAGCCGACGCAGCCGAGTGGTGGCGGGACGGGTTCGAACACCCCCGCGCCGGGAACCAGCACCCCGGCGCCGGGGACCTCCACGCCGGCACCGGACCCGACCACGACCACCCCGGCTCCGGACCCGACCACGACCACCCCGGCGCCGGACCCGACCACGACCACCCCGGCTCCGGACCCGACCACGACCACGCCGGCGCCGGACCCGACCACGACCACGCCGGCGCCGGACCCGACCACGACCACCCCGGCTCCGGACCCGACGACTCCCGCGAGCGAACCGCCGGCGAGCGAACCGCCGGCGAGCGAACCGCCCGCTGACACGACCCCCGCCCCGTAAGCGGTGAGCACGCCGATGACGACTCTGCTCTCGAACTCGTCGGACACCCGGACCGCCTCGATCATGCCCCGTGCCCTTCATGCGCTGACCGCGCTGCACGCGATCGTCGCAACCGACCGGCCCGTCCGCGCCGCCATCGTGGGGGGCTCCGGATCGGGAAAGACCGACGCCCTGCGCTTCCTCCTCGCTCAGCTCGAAGCCGATGACCGGCCGGTCAGGCTGCTGTCCGCACGCGATCGCATCTCGACGATTCCTGACGATGTCGCGCTCCTGGTCGATGACGCCCACACGCTCGACCCGGCACGCCTGTCGCAACTGATCGATCGCGCCCACCGCCCCGACGCGTCGGTGGTGATCGCGTACCGCTCCTGGCCGGCCCCTTCGGAACTGCTCGAGCTCACCCGCGCGGTCGAGCGCAACGCTCCGGCGGTCCTCCTCGGCGAGATCACCCTCGCCGAACTGCGCGAGATCCTCCCCGACGCGTCGGCCGAGTGCGAGGAACGGATCCTCTCCGGCACCGGCGGCATCGCCTGGCTGGTCTTCGAGTGCGCACAGGCCCACGCCGCCCTGTCGTACGAGGGCCGGGATTGCGGCGACCCTGAAGCCCACGCGGATGCGACGCGTGTGCTCATGCGGCGCATCACCCACCGACTCGAGACCGTGTCGCCGCGCCTGCGCCGACGGATCGAGGCGCTGAGCCTCGGCGTCAGTGACGGCGACGACCGCGACGCTCAGGCCGAGCTCTCTGCCGAGGGGCAGGCCGAGGGGCTTCTTCTCCACAACGGCCGACCCGCTCCGGTCGTGGCGATGGCGGCCCGCGCCAGCGTGCCCGTTGATCGACTGGTCGACCTGGTCCAAGCCGGCACCCTCGATCTCGTTCCCGGATCCGACCTCGCCGCCAGTCTCGACGGCATCGTGGATCCCGGGGTCGGGGATCGCCTCGCCGCGCGCGCTCGCCGCGAGGTGGGTCGCAACCCGCATCTGGCCGTCACCCTTTTCGACTACGCGCTCCGGTGCGGCTCCGACCCGCGCGGTCTTGCGGCGGCACACGCGCACGCCCTGTGGGCAGCGGGAGACGTCGATGCGGCGGGGTCCCTCCTCGACGACCTCGCGGCCGAGGGCGGCTGGGCCGGGCTCTCGCCATCCGATCATGACCTCCTCACCGACGCGGTCGCCGCCACCTGGGCCGACCGCGGGCTGATGTCGCTCGCGCACCAGAGCTATCTCGCCGTCACTCCGCTCTCCCCCGCGGGCAAGACGAGGGCTCTGGTCACAGCGGCAGGGGCCGGGTCGACCGCCCACGACGGGGATCCGGCGCCGGATGCCCCGGGTGCGGCCGGCTCGGCACCATCGGCGAACGGCGTGGCGATGCAGCTGTGGGCGCGAGGACTGCGCGCCTCGTTGCAGGCGTCGCACTCCCGCAGCGCGCTCGACGACCTTCGGCGGGCATCGGAGCTGGCGAACGCCGGCCACGACGCGTCGCCCACCACGGAGCTGCCGGCCGTCGTCGCGGCGATCGTCGCCATCGGGCTGGGAGACCTCGGCGCCGCGCATGGGATCCTTGACGACGCTCAGCGCGCGCAACAGGGCGGCGCCCGGTGGATTCCGCACCTCCAGCTGTGGAATGCGTGGGTCGCGTTGCAGCGCGAGCAGCCCGCCGAGGCGCGTGCGCTTCTCACCGCGGCGACCGACGGCACGCGCCTGTCGCCGCGCGACGACCTCATCGCCGCAGCGATCGCGGTGGGCCTCGCCCGCCGTTACGACGACGCGCCGACGCTCGAAGCGATGTGGGAGTCGGTGAAGTCGCGCGCGACAAGGCCGGAGATCGACCTTTACCTCCTGCTCCCCCTCGGCGAGCTGGTGATCGTCGCCGCGCGCCTGGGCGACGCCCACTGGACCCAGGCGGCCTTCGACCGGGGTCTCGCGCTTCTCGCCGATCTCGGTGAGCCGTCGCTGTGGTCGGCTCCCCTCCACTGGGCCGGTATCCAGCGCGGCATCATGCTCAGCCGGCCCGATGATCTGGCCCCGCACGCACGGGCTCTGGTCGCATCCTCATCGCGCAATCCGTTGGCAGCGAAGATGTCGCACGCAGGAAGGGTGTGGACCTCCGTCCTCGCCGGCCAGGTGGACGCCGATGCGGTGGAAGAGGCGGCTCGCGGCCTGGCTTCGGTGGGTCTCGCCTGGGACGGTGCGCGGCTCGCGGGCCACGGCTCGCGTCGCTCGGACGACCGGAAGGTCAGTTCGCGACTGCTCGCCTGCGCGCGCGAGCTGCATCCCCGCGAGGCGCCCCGATCCGCGGACGCGGACTCGCAGGCGACGCCTGCGCGGGCGAGCGCACCAAGCCTGCTCAGCGAACGCGAACGCGAGGTCGCCGAGCTCGTTCTGCAGGGCAAGACCTACGCCGAGATCGGCAAGGAGATCTTCATCTCGCCACGAACGGCTGAGCACCACATGGCGCAGATCAAGCGGCGCCTGGGCGCGTCCTCGCGCTCGGATCTCATCGCGAAGCTGCGGGTCACCCTCGGTGCGACCGGATGAGCATCCCCGCATCGGGGGAACCCCGTAACACCCCGACGACTTTTCGGGCTAACCCCCGATTCCAGACCGACGACCACCGCATAGCCTCTGTAAAGAGTCTCGCAGAGACAGGAGCCGACTTATGACTACCCCGCTGGCGACCATCGCCGACGCCCTTATCGAGTTCATTCTGAGCTTGCTGAACGATCCGGACGCAGCAGCCGAGTATGACGCCAACCCCGAGGCCGCTCTCGCCAGCGCCGGCCTCGCCGAGTGCACGGCGGAGGATGTCCGCGCTGTCGCGCCGATCATCGTCGACCGCCCCGACGTGCACCCGACCCCGCACCCGAACCCTCCCGGCCCCGGCCCTAAGCCGCCGGTCGAGAAGGAGATCTGGAACATCGCGAACAACTTCCACATCGACAACCGGGCGACGATCGTCGACCAGTCGGTGAACCAGAACATCTGGGCCGAAGGCGACGTCAACCAGATCTTCGACCAGGAAGCCGTGATCGCCAGTGGCGACCAGGCTACGGCCGCGGGCGAAGACGCGTCCGTCGACAACTCCGAGACCGACGTCTCTGTGGGTGATGTCTCCATCGGCAACGAGGAGAACAACGTCGACATCACGGACTCGTTCGACGACGAGTCGACCAACACCGACACGGACGTGGTCGTCGTCGCCGACGAGTCGTTCAACGACGGGTCCACGAACGTCGATGCCGACGTCTCGGCCGACGACTCGTTCAATGACACCACCGAGGTCGTCGTGGAGGAGTCGTACGAGTACGACAACAGCGGAAACATCGCCTCCGAGGACGCCATCGTCTACACCGAGGAGACCGACCAGCCGTAACGGTCTTCCCCGTAAGGTTCTTCTGTGACCGACGATCAGAAGCCCCCTCAGCCGCGCGCCGATGCCCCAAGCCGGCGCGCGGCTGAGGATTCTTTCGTGGACGATGTCCTCGCGCAGCACGCGGCGACGGAGAAGAAGCGCCGGGACCGTCAGCGCCCGGCCAACGCCGTACCCACGCCGACGCCGACGCCGACGCCGGAGGCTCAGATGCAGGGACAGGCGGCAGGTCAGGTGAATTCGTCAGCACCTCAGGGACAGCCGCGCCCGCAAGGACAGCAACGTCCGCAGGGGCAGCAGGCGCCCGGTCAGGGGCAGCAGCACCCGCAGGGACAGCAACGCCCGCAGGGACAGCAACGCCCGCAGGGACAGCAACGCCCGCAGGGACAGCAACGCCCGCAGGGACAGCAACGCCCGCAGGGACAGCAGGCGCCCGGTCAGAGGCAGCAGCGCCCGCAGGGACAGCAGGCAACCGCGCAAGGGCAGCAGCGCCCTCAGGGGCAACAACCTCCTCAGCGACCGCCGCAGGGCGCCCTGCCCTACCCCGGACAACCACCGGCGCGCTCTGGCGCGACTCTCGGCCGCATCCAACCGGTGCAGGTTCCCGCGAGCCAGGCGAAGTTCGCCCCCGGCTCACCGCAGCAGCCGGTCCCTCTCTACACCGATCCCCAGCCGCCTCAGGGTCCCGTCGTTTCGACTCCCCGTCGCGGGTTTCAGCCGAAGCGCGACGCCCCCGAGCGTCCCGCGCTGGTCAATCCCTCTGCTGCGCCGGTCATGGCGAAAGCGCCGCCGCCCTTCACGGTACGGATGTCGCAGTTCCTCTGGGTGCTGAGCTTCGCTGTCGGCGCGGTGGCCGTGGTCTTCTACTTCGTCATCCGCGAAGACCAGCTGCCGTTGATCCAAGACGTCATTCGCGGGGTCAGTGAGGGACGCGACGACGCGACCTACGAGTCGGCAGCCGACATTCTGTTCTGGTCGGTCTTCGGCATCATGGTGACGCTGCTGCTCGTCCAGATCGCGCAGCTCGTGTCGTTCTCCGGACGCAAACCCAACATCCGCTGGTGGCAGCTGGGGACGACCCTCGTGATGGGAGTCGCCTACCTCATCGCCCTAGAGTTTGTCGGGACCGGAGAGTACGGTGCCATGCTCGAGCAGCTCTTCATCGCTCAGGCCGGCCTCGCCGTCCTCGCTCTGCTCTTCAGCACCTTCCCCAATGCCCTGCGATGGACGGCCCGCCGCGTCGACGTTCGGCCTGCCGGCGGCGCCGAGGACTTCTGACACGATCTCCTCGAGACTGCGGATCACCACCCGGCACACCTCGACGGCCGCCCGCTCGGTCAGCGGCGACTGGCTGAGCGACCGCCAGTAAGCCAGCTGGGTGTCGGCCTCCTCACTCACCTTCTCGTCGGTCGCTTCGTCGTCGAGGCCCAGGCGGGCGGTCGCGGTGACCCCCTGGCCGCCGATGATCCGCTCGGCCGTCGTCGCATCCGCCGCGCGCAGCGGGAGGCCCGAGGCCTTCGCCTGCGACAGCAGCGACAGCTCGCGCAGCGTGTGCGCAGTGGCGCGGATCCGTTCGATCCCGGCGAGGATCGACTGGGTCCCCTCCCTCGGATCCGCACGGATCGCCTGCTCCAGCCCGTCGAGGACGCCGCGGACCTTGAGGTCAGCCCCACGCGTGCGGAACTGCTCCCGAACGAACCCCTGGAGCTCCTTCAGCCCGCTGTGCTGCACGAGCTGGTCTGCAAGCTCGGTGGACGTCACCGCGCCGCCCCGGATCAGAGCGACGGCCAGCCGCACACCGAAGATGCCGAATCGCGCCAGCAGTTCTCGCCTGACCTTCTCACTGAGAGTGGTGAGCTCCGAGGGCCGGGCGAAGCGGTCGGCCGACACCATCAGCCGTTCCCGGTCATCGCGGGGAAGACCCGCGAGCTCCTTGAAGGCCGCGTACTCGCTCTCGCGGAGGGTCTTGGCGCTCTCGGCGAGGAGGCCGGCCACGGGGACGACACCGAGCGAGAGCGAGGCGAGGTCGCCGTCCCTCTCGTAGCGGCGAGCCACCTTCTGCGCCGAGAGCATCGAGTCGATGCGCCCCGAGCCGATCTCATCGGCGCGCGACAGTACCGCCACCGCATTCACTGTCTCCGACGAGCCGGCAGCGGTGTCGCGGAAGGACTCCAGGAACTTCAGGTCCGACGCGTGCAGGTGACGCATCAGGTAGATGATGGCGTCCGCAGAGGACGGTCGCGCCTCGGGGACGAGGAACGCGGTCGAGCGTGCCGAGACGTCCGTCGACAGCGACGCGATACCGGGAGTGTCGATGAGGATGACAGAGCGAAGACCCGTCGACGGCCAGCCGACGTCGATCCACGCGACCTCCTCGGCCGCGACGCCATCGAGCTCGAGCACGAGTCGACCCGCCTCGCGCTTGATGGGCATGCGCCTGGGCTCCCCCTCGTGAGGATGGAGCGTGATGCTGGGGGTCGTGGAGTATCGGTACCAGGTCACGACCCGGGTGCACTCCCCGGCGTCGGTGGGCGCCAGCTTCTCGCCGAGTATGGCGTTCAGCAGGGTCGATTTCCCCGCCTTGACCATGCCCGCGAGGGCCAGCCGCAGCGGCTCGTGAAGACGGCGATGCAGGTCGTTCAGAGCCACCCGGGTGTCGGAGGGTTCGGGGTATATCTCCTGCGCCGCTGCGATCAGCTTCGCTGCGTCATCGCGTACCGTCGCCGTCACCGCTGTACGGTCTCCAGCTGCCTCACGGCGGGAACGTCCGGGATCTTCGACCGCACCGCCTCGATCTGCGCGATCTGCATCTGCAGCTGCTTCACCCGCTGGTCCTGGTTCGCTGAGAACGACCCGGCAGCCTGCTTGGCAGCGAGAACGGCTTCGGAAAGCGAACGGTGGAGCTCATCGGCGATGCTGCCGAAGTGATCACGGGCTGCGCGCTGCACCATGCGAAGTCGGTCTTTGAGCTGCTTGGAGACCTGGAAGATCACCTCGTCGATGTGCCTTCGGACGATGTTCTTCGCCTCGAAACGGCGCCTCGACAGGCGGTTTCCCATGTCTTCGCGATACGCGCGACGTCCCACCAACACACCCGCGAGGAGGGAGAGCGGGTTGATCAAGGAAAGTCCGATGAGGCTGGTCGCGAGCCCGACCATGAGCACCCCGCCGTAGGATCCGCGGACGCCGATGAAGATCTTCTCACCTGCCCCGAGGGTGCCCGCATCCAGATGGGAGATCTGGTCGATCGGATCGAGCACGCCCGAGGTATCGGCCACGTAGACGACGGGAATCTCGGTCTCGCCCTCCTGGAACAGATCCGCGACCTCCTCGCAGAGCCAGCGTGAGCGCTCGTCCGTCCAGACGAAGGTCTCGGACACGGCGGCCGAGATGCGCTGGTCGAGCCAGTCCGTCATCTGCTCCCAGATGGGGCCGGGGTCACCCTCGTCGATGGCGTTCTCGGCCTCGCGCTGCACTCGGCGGAGACGGTCGCGTAAGTCGTGCTCCATGTCGGAGATGAGGTCGGCGACGCCATCGTTCAGAGCCGTCTGCCATTTCGACGAGCGACCGCGGAACTCCTCGGTGCGGGCTTTGGCGTCTTCGAGTTGCGCGATCATGCGCGGGGTGTCTTCGGGGTGCAGAATCGCGTTCAACTCGCTCGTGAGCGACATCTGCAGCTGATCGACGACCGACACCAGGTCGTGCACCGCGGAGCGTGCCTGGATGTCTTCAGCGCGGCCGAGGACGTCACGACGCAGGTGCGAGACGAGGGCGGGGAATCCGGATTCGTCGTTCAGTTCCCGGTCCTGCAGCTGCGCGGCCATGAGGCGCAGATCGCTCGACACGGAGAAGACCGGCACCTCGCCGACGTCCCCGAGGTGGCCGCGGTCGATCTGCTCGATCTCGCGCCAGTGGGGATAGAGGTCGGTCTTGGCGATGACGGCGGCGACGTTCGGAGATACGCGCATGGCGTGGCGGAGGAACTGCACCTCGGGTTCGGTGTACTCCTGCGACGCATCGGACACCAGGAGCACGGCGTGCGCACTCGAGAGAGCTGCGAGCGTGGCAAGGGCGTTCGTAGAATCGAGACCGCCCACACCGGGCGAGTCGACCAGGCGGAGCCCGCCCTTGAGGAGCTCACGCGGGAGCGCGACCTCGGCGCCGAGGATGTGCTGCTCGTTCTGGGGGTTGCCCTTCTCGGACACATAGTCGGCGAGCTTCTCCAGGGGAACCTCGAGTCGCTCGACGACCCCCGGCTCACCCTCCTTCTGGGTGACGACCCAGGCCCCCGGGGTTTCGGAGTAGCCGACCGCGGTCGGGACGCTCGTGGCGACGTCGTCGTCGACCGGGCACACCGGGGCGTTGACGAGGGCATTGATGAGCTTGCTCTTGCCCTTCTTGAACTCGCCGACCACGATGACGCGGACGTTCGGGTCCTCCAGACGGTCGCGCGTGTGGTGGAGTCGGTCGGCGAGGTCACCGCGGCCCGCCGACTCGGCGAGCGTGCCGATGTTGTCCACCAGGGTGACCAGCGTCTTGCCGGTCTCACTCTGGCTCAAAGCTGGGAGCGTCACCTCCTGGCTCTGCGGGCCCTGTCCGCTCACAACACCGGTGTTGTTCGTCTTGTCCCCCACGCATCCCCCTTGGTCGTGCATCCCCACTCACACGGTACGCCAATCTCTGCCGTGCGAGAACCGTCGCCCCCCGGGCGGTAAACGCGCCTTGCCCGGCCACTCCCCAAGGGGTGGCCGGGCAAGGTGTGTTAGGTCAGTGAGCTGGTGTCAGATCACAGGTCGATGTCGTCGGCGACGACGCTGTCCTCGGTGAACAGGTTGCCGCTGTTCGACCAGTCAACGTCGGTGTCGATCTCGGTGTACTCGTACTCGTTGAAGGCGTCCTCGACGTCGACGTCCACGATGGTGTTGGTGGAGTCGTCGTTGAAGGAGTCGTCGATGTCGAGCTCCCAGTCGTAGTCCTCGTTGACCGAGTTGTCCTGGAAGGAGTCGCTGATCGACACGTCGTTCCACGTGTTGCCGGTGTAGATGTCGCCGATCGAGATCTCGGTGACCGAGTTGTCGACGGTCGCGTCGTCGCCGGCAGCGGTGGACTGGTCACCCGAGGCCACGACGGCCTCCTGGCCGAAGAACTGGTTGACGTCGCCACCGGCGTTGATGGCCTGGTTCGCCGACTGGTCGACGACCGTGGTGCGGTTGTCGATGGCGAAGGTGCCACCGGCAGCAGCGGCCGCGGCGCCACCGGCACCGGCGCCGTGGAAGGCGTAGTCGTTGCCGACGTTGGTGTTGTACTGGCGCACACCGACCGTGATCGACTCGTCCGTCAGGGTGTAGTCGTTGTAAGAGTCGGTGTTGCCCGAGTCTTCCCAGCTGTTGTTGGAGTCGTTGACCGAGTTGTCGGAGTTGTCCGAGTTGTCCGAGTTGTCCGAGTTGTCGGAGTTGTCGGAGTTGTCCGAGTTGTCGGAAGCGTCGATGTCGACGTCAACGTCGACGTCCGTCTCGTTGAACGAGTCGCTCGCGGTGTTGCCCGAGTCGTCGATGTCGACGGCGGTGTTGCCCGAGTCGTTCGTGGAGTTGTCGGAGTTGTCGGAGTTGTCCGAGTTGTCCTCGTTGCCGGAGCCGATGGCGACGTTGTTGTCCGAAAGGACCTCGTTGCCGACGGTGCCGATGTTGTTGTCGTCGTTTCCGAACACGTTGTCGTCATCTGCGATGACGTTGTCCTCGATGTTAGGCATGTGCCCATCCCTTTCGCTGGAAGCCTTGTGGCGTTGCTCCATCAGTGTCAGCCTCAGGTGCCATCCCCGGCATCCGGGATGACCCCGGAGCCTTTCGGGTTTCCCCTAGGGGTCCGGTGGGGGGTTTCGGGGTTCGGGGTCGATGAGGGGTCCGGGGTGCCGCGTACCTCCCCGCCTAGGCTTGCCGGGTGGATACCGCCGAACTCGCCGCGCTCCTGACCCCCGCGGGACTGCGGCTCCTCGACGAGCTGCCCCCCGTGAAGACCGCGGCCGATGTCGCCGCCACCGTGTCGCGGCTCCGAAAAGCCGGCCACTCCCCCGACCTGGTGTCGGCGGTCGTGGGCCAGGCGCGCCTGCGCGACCGCGCGACGGCGAAGTTCGACGACTTCGCGCGGGGCATGCTCTTCACCCGCGCGGGACTCGAGCAGGCCACACGCCTGTCGGTCGCCGCGCACCACGCGCACCGATTCCGCGTGGCCGGCATGACCTCTGTCGCCGACCTCGGCTGTGGGATCGGCGGCGATGCGATGGGGTTCGCCGCTCTGGGCCTCCGGGTCACCGCGGTCGACGCCGACGAGGTCACCGCCGCCATCGCCGCCTACAACCTCGCCACCTTCGGCGACCTGGTGAGGGTGCGTCATGCGACCGCGGAGGACGCGGCATCCGATCTCCCTGCCCTGGGAAGCCCGGATGCCTTCTGGCTCGACCCCGCACGCCGCACCGCCGGACACGGAGACACGACGCGCACGTCCGCCGGAGAGTGGTCGCCCCCGCTCGACTGGGTCTTCGCGCTCGCCTCCCGCCACCCCGCCGGCGTGAAGCTCGGGCCGGGGATGGATCGCGACCTCATCCCCGACGACGTCGAAGCGCAGTGGGTGAGCGCCGACGGGTCGACGATCGAGCTCGTGCTCTGGTCGGGCGCGCTCGCGCGAGAGGGGGTGCGGCGGGCGGCGCTTGTGCTCCGCGGCACCTCGGCGGTCGAGCTCACGGCGCCCGCCGATGCCCCCGACGAGCCGGTGCGGCCCCTCGGCGCGTTCATCCACGAGCCCGACGGCGCCGTCATCCGTGCCCGTCTCATCGGCGAGGTGGCGCGCGCGCTCGGCGCCGGCATGCTCGCCGACCGCGTCGCCTACCTCACGTCCGACGCGGGGCTGACCAGTCCGTTCGCCCAGACGTTCCGCGTGCGCGAGACGCTCCCCACCGACATCCGCAAGCTCGGCGCCGCCCTGCGCGAGCGCGGGATCGGGCGCCTCGAGATCAAGAAGAGGGGGGTGGATGTCGATCCCGCGACGCTCCGCACGAAGCTGAAGCTTCGAGGGGACGGCGAGGCGACCCTCATCCTCACTCGCGCTGCCGGCGCCCGCGTCGCGATCCTCGCCGATCGGGTGCCTGCGGGCTGACCCCGGGCCGCTGAGTCAGGCGAAGATCTCGGCCTGGGTCGCCGCGAACCACAGCCATCCCGCGCTGTAGACGAGCGAGAGGATGCCGAGCGCGATCGCCCACCCGGCCATGCGGCGGCTCTCGAGAGGGCGGAAGAGGGCCACGATCCCCGTCACCACGCCGACGAGCCCGAGCAGGAATCCCCACCCGACGAAGAGTGAGACGACGAGTCCGACGATCGAGAAGAACAGCGCCCACGCGGCGAGCGCCGCGCGCGGCGGCGGGTCTTCGCGGGGCGCCCACATCACGAGCGGCTCGGGATCGGGGCTCGGACCCGTCGCCGTCACCGCGACGTCGACCGGGGCGGTCGGCGGGCGGTGGAATCCGCCCCGGTGATGGCCGGGGAGCACCGACTCCTCCCCCACGGGCGCGACATCATCCGTGGGGGGCTCGATGCGCGGCCCGCCGCCCTCGGGTGTCGTCATGACCGCACCTGGATCTCGGTGACCGGCAACGTCGAATCGGCTCCGAACGCCAGCGTCGAGGGATCCGCGCCCGAGGCGATCAGCTCGGCGGCGAGCGCGGCGATCATCGCCCCGTTGTCGGTGCAGAGCGAGAACGGCGGGATGCGCACGGCGACACCGGCCGCGGCGGCGCGTTCGAGCGCGACCTCGCGGAGGCGCCGGTTCGCGATCACCCCACCGCCGAGCAGCAGGCGTGGCACGCCGTGATCCCGGCAGGCGTTCAGGGCCTTCGTCACGAGCACGTCGACCACGGCCTCGCGGAACGACGCGGCGATGTCGGCGCGTCCGGCGTCATCCGCCCGCATCTCGGGATTTGCCTCGACGAAGCGGGCCACCGCGGTCTTCAGGCCCGAGAACGAGAAGTCGTAGCGGTGCTCCGCCATGTCGGACGCCCGCGACAGCCCGCGGGGGAACGCGACGGCGCCGGGGTCTCCTGATGCCGCGGCCCGATCGATCTCGGGGCCGCCGGGGTAGGGCAGTCCCAGCACCCGGGCGACCTTGTCGAAGGCCTCGCCCGCGGCGTCGTCGACGGTCTCACCCAGCAGCTCGACGTCGTGGGTGAGGTCGCGCACGAGGAGGAGGGAGGTGTGGCCGCCGCTCACGAGCAGCGCGACGGTCGGGTACTCGAGGGGGCCGGCGTCCTGATCGAGGATGTCCGCGGCGATGTGCCCGACGAGGTGGTTGACCGCGTAAAGGGGCTTTCCGAGCGAGACGGCCAGCCCCTTGGCTGCCCCGATCCCGACCATGAGCGCTCCGGCGAGCCCCGGGCCCGAGGTCACCGCGACCGCGTCGAGGTCGTCGAGGGTCACCTGCGCTTCGGCGAGCGCCGCCTCGATGGCGGGCTGCAGCGCCTCGAGGTGCGCGCGGGCGGCGACCTCGGGCACGACGCCGCCGTACCGGGCGTGCTCGTCCATGCTGCTGGCGATGGTGTTCGACAGCAGGGTGCGGCCCCGGACGATCCCGATCCCGGTCTCGTCGCAGCTCGTCTCGATGCCGAGCACCAGGGGCTCGTGCCGGTTCACGCCGTGCCCCCTTCGTGGGCGTCGAGCCGCCGACGCATCACGATGGCGTCGACCCCCTCGCCCGGGTAGTAGTTGGGCCGGCGGCCGATCGCCTCGAACCCCTCCGAGGCGTACAGGCGCTGCGCGGGGGTGTTGTCGGCGCGTACGTCGAGAAAGACCTCGCTCACCCCACGGCGGCGGGCCTCGTCGAGAAGGGCCCGGAAGATCTCGCGCCCGAGCCCGCGCCCGCGCACCGTCTCGTCGAGTGCGATCGTCTGCACGTCGGCATCCCTCGATCCCGCCGGGGCGCGGAGCCCCGCGTAGCCGACCAGGCGCCCATCCTCCTCGGTGACGACGTACCAGGTGTGGGGGGAGGCGAGCTCGGCGCGCATGACGTCGTCCGACCAGGCGTCGCCGCCAAAGGCGGCGCGCTCGAGCACCATGATCGCGCCGAGGTCGTCGACGCCTGCGGGGCGGAGGGTCATGCGGTCACCCGCTTCGGCGCGCCGGGCAGGGTCACGTCGGGCGAGCGCAGGTAGAGGGGCTCGGATGTCGCCAGGGTGCGCCCCGCCGCCAGAGCCCGGGATGCCGCGAGCGCGACCATCGCTGCGGGAACGGCGGCCACGTCGCGACGCGTCGCGCCGAGCGCGGTGAGGCGGCCGTCGAGCTCGTCGCGGGGGGCCAGCGAGGGTCCGGCGGCGCGGATCGGCAGGCCGTCGTCATCCGTCCCCTCGAAGACCGAGTAGGCGAACTCCCGGCGACGGGCGTCGGTGACCACGGCGAACGGTCCGGTCTCGTCCGGCCCGGCGACCGCATCGGCCAGCATCAGCCCGAGGGCGGCGGCGTCGTGGCTCGGCACCGGGACCAGCGGGATGCCGCGACCGAGCGCGAACGCGCGGGCGGCGGCGACGCCGACGCGCAGCCCCGTGAAGGGCCCCGGGCCCATGCCGACGGCGACGTGCGTGATCGGCTCTCCTCCGGCGAGCACCTGCTCGAGCAGGCCGCCGATCGCCTCGGCGTGCCCGAGCGGATTCGGGCTGTCGGCGACGGCGACCACGACGCCATCGGATTCGATCACCGCGACCGCGGTTCCGAGGGACGTGTCGATGCCGAGGATCACCCTTCCAGGGTAGTCGCGCAGACGATGGCGCCCGCGGGGGCGGCGCGCTACGGTGTGGGCAGCACCGGTTCATCGAACTGCGCGATCTGCGAAGGAGGCCGCCATGGCCGCGTCTCGTCCCGTCGGCGTCACGATCGTTGCGGTCCTGGCATGGATCTCGGGGTTCTTCAACATCCTCGGCGGCGCGCTGATCCTCATCGGCGGGGCGCTGGGTCAGGGGCCGCTGCTGCACCTCGTGCTGATCGCGATCCTGACGATCCTGCTGGGGGTCATCGTCATCGCGGTGAGCCTCGGCCTCCTGCGGGGGAGCCCCGGAGCGCGCCTCGTCGTGACGATCGTGTTCGTGCTGAACATCGTCAGCGCCGTGCTGCTCATCGTCGGCGGCGCCGAGACGTTCTGGACCGGATTCTTCTCCGCCCTCCCGGCGATCATCGGCCTCATCCTGCTCTACACCCGCCGCGCGAACGCGTTCTTCGGCAGCTGAGGCGCACGGGCGCGGCGGGGCGGCCCGGCCTTCGCGCCAACCTCGGCGATCTCCCCTGACACGGTCCCGTGCGCGGCATCCCCCCGAGGATGCGAAGATCTCCGCGGCACCGAGGACGGATGCGACCGCGCAGCGTCGGACGCGCGCGGCCGCCGCGGGTCACACCCGCGCGGCCTCGGCCTCGCTCCAACCTCGGCGATCTCCCCTGACACGGTCCCGTGCGCGGCATCCCCCCGAGGATGCGAAGATCTCCGCGGCACGGTGGACGGATGCGACCGCGGCGCCGCCCGAACGCGATCGGCCGCCGCGCAGGGGTCACGCGGCGGGGCCCGGCCTTCCCGCCAACCTCGGCAATCTCCCCCCGCACGGTCGCATGCGCGGCATCCCCCCGAGATTGGGAAGATCTCCGCGGCACGGAGGACGGATGCGACCGCGGCGCCGGAACGCAAGCGGCCGCCGCCCCGCGCACCGCGCCCGCAGGGCCACGCCCGCGCGGCCACGCGCGCGCCAGGCCACCCCCCGCGGGGTCACGCCCGCGCGGTCAGGGCCGCCGCGTGATCGTGACGACGCGGGGGGCTTCGGCGTCGAGCTCTTCCTGCACCCTCGACGGACCGCCGCACATCGTGTCGGCGCCGCGACCGCCGAGCTCGCGATCGAGCTCGACCTCCCACCACGCGTCGCGCAGGCCGTCGACCATGTCCCGGCCCCACTCCACGACGATCACCGAGCGCTCGACGTCCAGATCGAGATCGTCCAGCTCCAGCGCCGAGCCGAGCCGGTAGGCGTCGACGTGCACGAGCGGGGCGCCGCCCACGAGCGAGGGATGCGTCCGCGCCAGGACGAACGTCGGGCTCTGCACCGGCCCGCGCACGCCGAGACCTCGGCCGATCCCCCGGGTGAGCGTGGTCTTCCCGGCTCCGAGCTCACCGGTGAGCACGACGAGGTCGCCGGGGCGCAGCATCCGCCCCATCTCTTCGCCGAGCGCCTCCATCTCGGCCGACGAGGCGACCTCACGCCGGCCGACGAGGGGGTCGAGTCCTGTCATCCGTCCACCTGCCGGCGCGGTACGCGCGCACCGATGCGCGTGACGATCTCGTAGTTGATGGTGCCGGCGGCAGCGGCCCACTCGTCGGCGGCGGGTGCGCCGAGGGTCGGGTCGCCGAAGAGCACGACCTCGTCCCCGATCGCGACGGGGGCGTCGCCGACGTCGACGACGAACTGGTCCATCGCGATGCGTCCCGCCACCGCGAACCGGCGGCCGCCGATCGTCACGGGCCCGACCCCCGACGCCTGTCGCGGCACGCCGTCGGCGTACCCGAGGGGCACGAGGGCGAGGGTCGCCTCGCGGGGAGTGCGGTAGTCGTAGCCGTACGACACGCCGGTGTCGGCGGGCACGCGGCGGACATTGGCGACCGTGGCCCGGAGGGTCATGGCGGGGCGGAGGCCCAGCTCGGCCGATCCGCGGTCGGCGAAGGGCGACAGCCCGTAGATGCCGATGCCGATGCGCACGCAGTTCATGCGTGTCTCGGGGAGCGCGATGGCCGCGTGGGTGGCCGCCAGATGACGAAGCGGCGGGGCAAGACCCACGGATGCCGCGGCACCGAGCGCCTCGTCGAATCGCCCGAGCGCGGCGCGGTCGTCGTCGGACGAGGCATTGGACAGGTGGCTGAAGATGCCGATGACCCGCAGCTTGCCGATGCGCTCGAGGCGCGCGGCCTCGGCGAAGGCGATGCGGGCGTCACTTGGGGTGAGGCCGTTGCGCGACAGCCCCGTGTCGACCTTCAGGTGCACCGCGACCGAGCGCTCGCCCGACGCGGCGGCGGCCGCGGCCTGGAGCTGGTCGAGGGTGGAGATGCCGAGCTCGATGCCGTGCGCCGCCGCTTCGGCGAACGAGGCGCCGGGCGCGTGGAGCCACGCCAGGATCGGGGCGCGGATGCCTGCGCGGCGGAGGGCGAGGGCCTCGGTCAAGTCGGCGACGCCGAGCCGGGTCGCACCGCCGTCGAGCGCCGCGGTGGCGGCGCGGACCGCGCCGTGCCCGTACCCGTCCGCCTTGACCACGGCGATGACCTCCGAGCCGGTGAGGCGGCGGAAGTGGCGGACGTTGTCGGCGATCGCGCCGACGTCGATGACGGCCTCGCGCATGGCGCCGGCGGGGAGCCTGGTCATCCCGGATTCCCTTCGTTCTGCTCGAGGATGACGTACGCGACGGCGAAGCCGGCGTCGTGCGACATGGACAGGTGCACGGCGGTGATCCCGCGGGCGACGATGACGTCGGCGGTGCTGCCCGACAGGGTGAACTGGGGGCGACCCGAGGACTCGTTCCACACCTCGATGTCGGTCCAGTACACCCCGTCCGACCCGCCGAGCGCCTTGATCAGCGCCTCCTTGGCGGCGTAGCGGGCGGCGAGCGATCGGGGCTTCAGCGCCCGCTCGGCCGGCGAGAAGAGGCGCTCGAGCAGGCGCGGCGTGCGGTCGAGGGTGGATTCGAAGCGGGAGATGTCGACCAGGTCGACGCCGATGCCGGCGATCATCCGCTCTCCTCTCCCGCGGCTGTCACCCTATCGCGGGTGCCACGGGGTGGTCGCGCGGGAGGTTGCGCCCGACGCGCGTGTCCCCAACTCCTGCAAATCAGCGCGCTACGGGCGCGGGGGCCCGGAATCGGGCCCGCCGGTGGCGGTTCTGCAGGAGTTGGGGACGGACGACAGCCGGCGCAACGGGGTCGAGGGGCCGGCGGTGTTCGAGGCGGCGCCGCATCCGATAGAAAAGATGGGCCGTGTCGTCCGAGCGGCGCCCCCTCACCTCGTGGAGTCCTCGTGCGCGCACTCACCACCCGCCCCGCCCTCGTCGGCGCCGTCCTTCTCGTCGGGCTCGGGCTGACCGGGTGCTCGGCCCTCGGCAACATCCTCGGCGGCGAGACCGTCACCCGCGACGAGTCGTCGCAGGAGGTGACCGAGGGCGGTACCGCCGACGTCTTCTCGCTGCGGGTCGGCGACTGCTTCGACGACGAGGACACCACCAGCGAGGAGGTCTCGCAGGTGCCGGCCGTGCCGTGCTCCGACCCGCACGACAACGAGATCTACCACGAGTTCGAGCTGTCGGGGGATGAGTGGCCGGGCCAGGACGCGATCGATGCCGAGGCCGAGGCCGAGTGCCTGCCGGCGTTCGACCAGTTCGTCGGGATGGCCTACGCCGACTCGATGTACGAGTGGTTCCCGCTGACCCCCACCGAGGCCGGGTGGGACCAGCTCGGCGACCGGGTCGTGCAGTGCGTGATCTACGACCCCTCGCTGGCGAAGATCGAGGGAAGCCTCGAGGGCGTCGCGAGCTGAACCCTCGCGGATCGCGTCACGAGCCGGCGAACCCCTCACCCGGGAACCCGCCGGCGTACGCCAGGATCCGCGAGAGGACGAAGGCCCCCGAGTACTGCGCGATCGCCTGGAACTTGTCGGCGACGTCGCCCTCACGGGCGACCCCCGCCTGTTCGTACGCCCCCGCGATGAGCACCGGCGGCGTCCCCTCAGCGGTGAGGATGCCGGCGCCCCGGGCGGTCTGCGTGCGACCGAGGTCGAGGGCCGAGGTCAGGATCGTCTCGGACGACACCCCCACCACCTGCAGGTTCTCGTCGAGGATGCCGTTGTTGTAGTACTTCTCGATGAGCACCGCGTTGCGGGCGTAGTTGACGTAGCCGTAGCCCATCGCGGCGTACGGCGCGTTGCTCCCCTCGCCGAGGTACTGCTCGATCGAGGCGACCGACTGCTGCGCCGTGTACGACAGTGCGACGTCGGTGTCGACGGCCGCCAGGGCCGTGCGGAAGACGTCGTTCGACTGTCCGCGCGACTCGGCGATGGGTTGGATGACCCCCGATTCGAAGGCTGCCCAGTCGGCGTCGGCGGCGCGACGGAAGAACGACGCGATCGCCTCGAGGTCGGCGTCCTCGGCGATCGGCGCACCGCCGTTGTCGCGGCCGATGTCGAACACGGCCTGGGCGAACGCGAGGTTGCCACGGGCGAGGTCGTAGTAGATGAGGGGCGTCAGGACGTCGGTGAGCAGCTGCTCGATGCTCGTATAACCCGCTGCGGCGATCGTGTCGGCGATCCGCTGCAGACTCGCCGTGGCGTACTGCAGCAGGGTGTACGAATCGAAGGCGTTGCCGTAGGCGGTGACGAGCGCCTCGGCGTCGGCGAGCGTCTCGGGCTGGTACGTGCTGAGCTGATCGAGGAAGGCGGTGAACTCGCCCTCGGCGCTGGCCGCGCCGTCGAGCCGCGCCCCGATCGCGTTGCCGCCCGAGGTGAGGAGGTCCTGCACCGTGCGGAACGTCGAGGCCGTCGCCTGCATGACCGCGGCGGCCTGCGACGCCTCGAAGAATGCCCCGCCCTGAAGCGCCTGCACCTGAAGCTGACGGGCACGATCGGCGTACGCCGCCGCTTCGGCGGGGATCGTCCCCGCCGCCTGCTGCACGACCGGGTCGAGGGCGGAGAACTCGGCCAGGGCCCGGTCGTACGTCGCAAGCATCGCGTCGCCCGCGCTTTGGAACTTCGTGTACGCCGCATCCGAGATGGCCGGCGCCGCGTCATCCGCGGGCCTCGGCAGCTCCTCGCCGGTCAGCAGCGGATAGGCGTCGTACACGTCGGCGACCTCGACGACCTCCACGCCGCCGCTTCGGCCGAGCGAGACGACGTCGACGAGGTTCCCGGCCGCGTCGGGGACGTTGCGCTGACCGGCCGGGATGAGCACGGTCGTGATCTCGCCCGCGTCGATGACGCCCTGGACCTTCTCGGGGATCCCCCCGACGGTGCCGACCGTTCCCATCGGGTTGATGGTGCCGGTCATCGTCACGTCGTTGGCGATGGCGTCGCCGTAGTAGAGCGAGAGGATGCCGACGGTCGTCAGCGCCCCCGCGCTCGGCCCGTCGATCCGGCCGTCGAACGCGAAGCGGTACGAGACGTCCAGGGGCGCCCCGGTGAGGAGGGTCGCGACCGACACGGCGTTCCACGACGCCGCCTGGGTCATGTCGCCGACCCCCGACACCTCGTCCTCGGAGATGTCGATGCTGAGCTCGCCGTCATCCGACGGCGCGACCGAGATGCGCTGGGTCGCCACCCCGCCGGTGTCGCCGGCTGCGTAGAGCACCTGCAGCTCGGTCTCGGATGACGCGAAGCCACCCGCTCCCCCACCGCCGCCGGTCGCGCTGTCGACGATGGCGTCGGAGATGAAGGTGCAACCGGATGCCGCGAGCACGGCGGTCAGCACGACGGTGGCCAGGATGCCGCGCGCCAGGCGCGGCCGGGAGCGGTCGATCACCCGGTCGAGCGTACCTATATACCGGTTTAGGCCCGAGGGGCTCGAGATTAATGTTCCGTGAAAGTTCGGCGCGCACGGATGGCCGGGTGTTGTCGCCGGGCGTCCCCAACTCCTGCAGGACTGCACCTCGCGCGACGCCGAGCCCCGGAGTCAGACCCGCCCGGCCGATTCTGCAGGAGTTACGGACAGCGGCAGGACACGAGCCTCCCGCGCGTGGCGACCCGCTACTCGACCGTGACCGACTTGGCGAGGTTGCGCGGCTGGTCGACGTCGAGGCCCTTCGCCGTGGCGAGGCCCATCGCGAAGATGTGCAGCGGCACGACGGCGAGAAGCGGCTCGAAGAGCGGCCCCGCGAGCGGAATGCGCAGCACCTCGTCGGCGGAGGGCAGCACCGCGACATCCCCCTCTTCGGCGATCGCGATCACGCGGGCTCCGCGCGCCTTGATCTCCTCGATGTTCGAGACGACCTTGGGGTGCAGCACCGCCGACCCGCGGGGCGACGGCACGATGACGAACACCGGCTGACCGGGCTCGATGAGCGCGATGGGGCCGTGCTTGAGCTCGCCGGCGGCGAAGCCCTCGGCGTGGATGTACGAGATCTCCTTGAGCTTGAGCGCCCCCTCGAGGGCGATGGGGTAGCCCACGTGCCGGCCGAGGAAGAGCACCGAACGGGTGTCGCCCATCCAGTGCGCGAGCTGCTCGATGCGCTCCTGCTCGGTGGCGAGGATGTGCGCGATCTTCTCCGGCACCGCCTCGAGCTCGTGAGCCTGCACCGCGATCTCGTCCGCGCTGAGCGTGCCGCGCAGCCCCGCGATGTGGAGCGCCAGCAGGTAGAGCGCGGTGATCTGCGCGACGAACGCCTTCGTCGAGGCGACAGCGACCTCGGGGCCGGCGTGGGTGTAGACGATCGCGTCGGATTCGCGCGGGATCGTCGCCCCCTGCGTGTTGCAGATCGACACGGTCTTCGCGCCCTGCTCGCGGGCGTACTTCACCGCCATCAGGGTGTCCATGGTCTCGCCCGACTGGCTGATCGAGACCACGAGGGTGTCGGGGGTGAGCACCGGGTCGCGGTAGCGGAACTCGTGCGCGAGCTCGACGTCGACGGGCACCCGGGCCCACTGCTCGAGGGCGTACTTCCCGGTCATTCCGGCGTAGGCGGCGGTGCCGCACGCGATGACGATGATGCGCGAGATGCCGGTGAAGAGGTCGTCGAGTCCGTCAAGTTCGGGGATGGTGACCGCGCCGTCACGGATGCGACCGCGCAGCGTGTTCGCGACGGCCTCGGGCTCTTCCGAGACCTCCTTGGCCATGAACGACGACCAGCCGCCCTTGTCAGCGGCCGAGGCGTCCCAGGTCACTTCGAAGCGCTCGACCTCGACCGGGTTGCCGTCGAAGTCGGTGACCTCGACGCCCTCGGGCGTGATGGCCACGATCTCGTCCTGCCCGATCGCGAGGGCATCGCGGGTGTGCTCGACGAAGGCGGCGACATCGGAGGCGAGGAAGTTCTCGCCCTCGCCGAGCCCGATGACGAGCGGCGAGTTGCGGCGGGCGCCGACGACGAGACCCGGCTGGTCGCGGTGCATCGCCAGGAGGGTGAAGGCTCCCTCGAGGCGCGCGGCGACGTCGCGGAACGCCGCGACGAGGTCGCCGCCGCGCGCGCGGTACGCGCGACCGAGGAGCACGGCCGCGACCTCGGTGTCGGTCTCGCTCTGGAACGTGAACCCCTCGGCGAGCAGCTCGGCCTTCAGATCGGCGTAGTTCTCGATGATGCCGTTGTGGATGACCGCGAGCCTGTCGTCGTCGGCGAGGTGCGGGTGGGCGTTGGTATCGGTGGGTCCGCCGTGCGTGGCCCAGCGGGTGTGGCCGATCCCGGTCGTGCCGTCGGCGAGGGGGTGGGTCTTCAGGTCGTCGCGGAGGATGCCGAGCTTGCCGGCGCGCTTGCGCATGCCGAGCGAGCCGCCGCCGTCGATGACGGCGATGCCGGCGGAGTCGTAACCGCGGTACTCCAGGCGCGAGAGCCCGGCGAGGAGGATGCCCTGGCTCTGACGGGGGCCCACGTATCCGACGATTCCGCACATGGATTCCATCGTAGGCGGGCGAGGCTGGACGCCCGCCCCGCGCCGGGCGCCCGGGATGACGGGCGGGTGAGCGCGGGTGAGCCGAGGGTGAAAACGAGGGTGAAAAGGGCGGATGCGAGGGCTTTTCCCTTGAGCCTGCGGTCGCGGCCTGCATACGCTTCACCCGACTGCGCGGAACCCGAAACCGCGTGATCGACGGGCTACGCGCCGAGGCGCGTGGGAATTGGCGACTGGGGAGTCAGCACCCGTACTGCGTGGCGACGACGGAGTGATGCGGAACCCGAATCCGTGTTGCTCTCGAGCCGACCCTGCTCGCTGCACCGTGTCCGACAGCAGAACGGAAGAGAGCGATCTCGTGCAGCCCGAGCGCACCATCACCGTGGTGATACCGACCCTCAACGAAGCCCGCAACATCGAGCACGTCCTGGGACGTCTCCCCGACTCGATCACCGAGGTGATCCTCGTCGACGGCGGCTCCACCGACGCCACCGTCGACCTGGCGACCCTCGCCTGGCCGGGCGTCCGCATCCTGACCCAGGCCCGTACGGGGAAGGGCAACGCCCTCGTCACCGGCATCCACGCCGCCACCGGCGACGTCATCGTCACGATCGACGCCGACGGGTCGATGGACCCCGCCGAGATCGACCGGTTCGTCGGGCCGCTGTACGCCGGCGCCGACTACGTGCGCGGCAGCCGCAACGTCTCGGGCGGTGGGAGCGCCGACATCACCTGGTTCCGGGGGCTCGGCAACCGGATGCTGAACGCCCTCGCCAACGGGCTGTTCGGCACCGCCCACACCGACCTCTGCTACGGGTACAACGCCATGACGGCCCGCGCCGCCCGCGCTCTCGCCCTTCCCGAGCCGACCGACGCCACGGCCGGCGCGCAGTGGGGCGACGGGTTCGAGATCGAGACGCTCATGCACGTGCGGGCGGTGAAGGCCGACCTCGTCACCGTCGAGGTGCCGAGCTTCGAGGCCCCGCGCCGCTTCGGCGAGAGCAACCTCAGCGCGATCCGCGACGGCTTCCGGTGCCTGCGGACGCTGCTGTACGAGCGGTTCTCCCCCGCCGTCCTCCGGGCGACCAGCCTGCCGCGCACCCGGCGACTCGTCGACGTCGCCGACGCCGAATGACCGGGGAGGCCCGCCGCGACCTCACGATCACCGTCGTCATCTGCTGCTTCACGCTCGATCGGTGGGACGACCTGGTGACGGCCCGGATGTCGCTGGCGAGCCAGACGCGCGCCCCCGACCGTGTGGTGGTGGTGGTGGATCACGACGCGGCGCTCCTCGCCGCGGCGCGCTCGCGCTTCGCCGACACCGTGGTGGTCGCCAACACCGGCACCCGCGGACTGTCGGACGCGCGGAACACCGGCGTCAACGCCGCCGGCGACGCCGACGTCGTGCTCTTCCTCGATGACGACGCCGCCGCCGAGCCGGAGTGGGTGGAACGGATGACCGCACCGTTCGCCGATCCGGCGGTGGCAGGCGTGAGCGGATTCGCCGTTCCCCGATGGGATGCCCCGGGGCGACCGTCGTGGTTCCCCGAGGAGTTCCTCTGGGTCATCGGCTGCAGCCACCGCGGGCTCCCTGCCGACGGCGGACTGCTGCGCAACCCGATCGGCAGTGCGATGGCCTTCCGCCGGACGGCGCTCCGGGATGCCGGCGGATTCGCCGTCTCGCTCGGGCGCGTGGGGCGGTCGGCGGGAGGATGCGAGGAGACCGAGCTGTCGCTGCGCGTCCTCGAGGCCGACCCGTCGGCCACGATCCGCCTGGCCGCGGGCGCCCGGGTGCATCACCGCGTCCGCGCCGACCGCCAGACGATCCGCTACTTCGTGCGCCGGTGCGTCGGCGAGGGCATCAGCAAGGCCGGCGTGGAACGCCGCCACCGCGGCGGAGACGTCCTGCGGACCGAGCGCGCCTTCGCGCGCACCACGCTTCTCACCGCCTGGTGGCGTGCGCTGCGTCGCGGCGTCGTGCGCCTGGACCGCGCGTCGCTGGCGCGCGCCGCGGTGATCGCGATGGGGCTCGCCGCCACGGGCGCGGGTTTCGTGCTCGGGCGGTTCCGTGCCGAGGACGACGTCGCGCCGCCGTCCGTCCCGCTCGCGTCCGCGGGGGTGCCGTCATGACGCTCCTCGACCGTCGCGCGCAGCTGAGCCGGGAGTGGACGGATCCGACGCTCCGGGTGAACCACCTGATGGCCCTGAACACCGCCGGCGCGGCGGGTCTCGGTTTCGTCTTCTGGGTCGTCGTCGCCCGGCTCCTCCCCGTCGACGCGGTCGGTGCGGCGACGGCGACGATCGCCGCGGTGATCACGGTGGCGAACATCGGCCAGCTGAACCTCTACCAGTCGGCGGGGGTGCTCCTCGCGCGCACGCCGCAGCACCGCCGCCGCCGCGCCCTCGGGCTCTGGGGGCTCGCCGTCCTCGCCACCGGGGTGGTCGCGGCCGCCGCCGCGCTCCTCGGCGCGGCCACCGGATGGGCGAGCTCTCTCGCCATCCCGCTGTGGTTCGCCCCGCTCTGCGCCGTGGTCTGGTCGGCCTTCGCGGTGAAGGACGCGCTGCTCCTGGCCCTCGGCCGCGACATCGCGGTGCCGCTGGTCACCCTCGGGTACGGCCTGGCGAAGATCGGCGTGCTGCTGCTCCTCGCCGCGCAGGGTGCGACGAGCGCTCCGACGATGGTGGTCGCGACCTTCCTGCCCGCCCTCGCCCTCCTTCCGGTCGCCGCGCTGCTGCTCTTCCTCCGCCCCGCGCGGACCGCTCCCGGCGTGGCCCTCGCGCCGGAGTCGTCACCGCGGCCCGTCGGCCGCCGCGCGGACGCCCGCTTCGTCGCCGCCGACCACGCCGGCTCGATCGCCCTGCAGGCGTGCACCACGCTCCTCCCCTTCGTCGTCTTCCTGGCGGGGGGAGCCCAGGCGGCGGCCGTGTTCGCCGCCGCCTGGACGATCGTCGTCACCCTCGACACCCTCGCCCACAACGCCGGGGTACCCCTGGCCGCCGAGATCGCGCGCTCGCCCGAGCGGGCGGGCGATCTCGCACCCCGACTCGTGCGGCGCACGATGATCCTCGTCGTGGGCGGCGCCGTCGCGATCGCTCTCCTGGCGCACCCGCTGCTGACCCTGTTCGGCCCCGTCTACGCCGACGCCGGCACCCCCGTGCTGTGGGTGCTGGCCGCGGCATCCGTCATCCGGGCCCTGCTGATCCTGCGCCTGGCGCTCCTGCGCGCCGCCCGGCGCGCAGCCCTGGTGCTCGCCGGCGAAGCGCTCCACGCCGCCGTCGTGCTCGGGCTCGCCGCCCTCCTCGTCCCGATGTGGGGCGCGATGGGGATGGCGCTGGCGTGGCTCGCCGCGCAGATCGTGACGCTCGCGGTGGTCCACCTGCTCACGCGCAGAAAGGGGGCGTCGCATGGTGCTTGAACGCGTCGACCGGCCCCGCACCGCCGGGCGTCCCGCCTTCCACCGCCCGCCCGCCCGGGTGCTCGCCGTCATCGCGGGCGCCCTCGCCGTGACCGCGGCGCACTTCGCACTCGCCCCCTGGTGGACCGGCCTCACCATCGTCGCGGCGGGCTGCCTCGCGATCGCGTTCGCCCTCGTGCTGCGGCTGCCGCAGCAGCATCCGATTCTCCTCGGCAGCCTCGTCGCCGTGTTCGCCGTCGTCCTGCACGCCACCGTGATCGTCAACGAGGGCTACGCGCGCTTTCCCACCGCGTGGCTGCACTCGGGATACACCGCCCACGTCATGGCGCACCACGACGTGCTGCCGAGCCTCGGCGCACGCTTCAGCTGGCCGGCGTTCTTCGTCGTCACCGCCGCCGCGCTCTCGCCCATGGGGGTGGGGGTGCCCGAGGAGGTGCTGCGGTGGGCTCCGGTGTTCTTCGTGCTCGCCTGCCTGCCCCCCGTGCTCGTGATCGCGCGGCGGTGCCTGGGCGGTGTCGATCTCTCCCCCCACCCGCGGCGACGGCGCCGCGTCCCGCGGCCGGGAGCCTGGCGCACCCCGTGGCTCGCGGTGTGGCTCTTCCCCGCCGTCAACTGGCTCGGGCAGGACTACTTCGCGCCGCAGTCGCTGGCGTTCCTCCTGGGCCTCAGCATCCTCGCCCTCGTCCTGGTGCTCGCCGACCGGCCGCCGTCGTACTGGCGCCCGCGCGACGGTGTCGTCGGGCGCGGGAGCCTGCTGTGGCCGCGCCGCCCGCGCCTTCCCGAGCGAGAGATCGCGACGGGCCGCGCCGGCCAGGCGCTGATGCTCGTCGGGGTCTTCGTCGTGCTCTGCGCAGCCGTCGCGATGGGGCACCAGCTGACGCCCTTCGTCGTGGCGCTGCAGCTGGGCGTCCTCTGGTACGCCGGGCGCCTGCCGTGGATGCTCCCGGTCTGGATCGTCGGCGTCACCGCCCTCATCTGGGTGTCGTGGGGCGCGTCGGATTTCTGGATCCCGTTCCTGAACGACGTGTTCGGCGGGGTCGGGAACCCCGTCGGCAACGTCGCGGCGGGCATCTCGGCGCGGACGGGCGGCTCGCCCGACCACCAGCTCGTCGTGGCCGTCCGCATGGGCCTCGCCGCGGCGATCGTCGTCGCGGCCGCTGCCGGCATCGTCGTGGAGTTCGTCCGCGAACGTCGCGTCGAGCTGTCGCTGCCGCTCCTGGCCGCCGCTCCCGGCATCCTCGTGTTCGCCCAGAGCTACGGCGGCGAGGGCGTCCTCCGGGTGTTCCTCTACGCCTCGCCGTTCCTGGCGATGCTCATCGCGAAGCTGCTCCCGGTCGGCAGGCGGATGCCGCGGCGCGCAGTCTCTCTGATCGTCATCGCGACGCTCGCGATGGTGCCGCCGTTCCTCGTGGCCCGTTACGGCAATGCGCCCTTCGAACGGGTCACCCCCGACGAGGTGGCGCTGGCGTCCTGCATGTACGACACCGCACCCGAGGGCTCGACCCTGCTGTCGGTCAGCCCGCACCTGGCGTGGCAGTTCCGCGATCTCGCCGACCACCGCCACCTGTCGGCGAACGAGACCGCCTTCGACGCCGAGACCGTCGCCGACCTCGAGCGCCGGGTCGAAGACACACCCGAGCCGCGCTTCCTCATCGTCACCGAGCCGCAGCTGCAGTTCGTCGTCCGGTCGCTCGGCGCACCGGCGTCGTGGCCGAGCGACCTGCGCGCCGAGCTCGCGAGCGATCCCGATCTGACGCCGGTGTGCGAGAACCCGGCCGGTGTCGTCTACCGGATGGCAGGAGACCGATGACCGATCTGCCCGCACCCGCGACCCGCACCCGTCGTCGCACGCTCGGCCTCGTCGTGTTCGGCTGGGCCCTCGCCGCCGCGTTCCTGGCCGCAGTGGGCGCGAGCGGTCCGCTCGCCCTCGCCGTGGTCGGCCCGTTCTGCCTCTTCGGCGTCGGCGTCGCCGTCGCCGCCGACGGCCGACGCTCGTTCCGCGCCGCCGAGACGCTCGCCCTCGTGGTCGCGCTCGGCCTCGGGACGGCGACCGTGGTGTCGCAGACTCTCCTGCTCGCAGGGCTGTTCGACCCGGCGACCGTCATCGGCGCGCTCGCGCTGATCACCGGAGCGATCGTCGGCATCCGCGAAGCGGTGAGCCGATGACCGAGCTCCTGGCCTCTCCGATCCTGCTGTTCGTCAGTCTCGGCGCCCTCGGGCTCGCGATCGTCACGTGGGTGATCAGCGCGTTCGGCATCTCCTCCGTCGGGGCACGGCGTCGCCTGCGGGCGGTCACCGCCGTCGCGATCGCCGTCGCCCTGGCGATCATCGTCGCCCGCTTCGTCGTGCTGGGGGGCTGAATGCGCATCGCCCACCTCGACCTCACCGCGTCGGCCTCGCCGGTCGACGGGATCGGCGCCGTCATCGCGACGCTCGCGCGCGCGCAGCGCGCGGGCGGCGGGGAAGGCGCTCGGGCCGGCGGCACGGACGAGGTCGACGTCCTCGGTCCGCGGTGGCGGGCCGGCGCCTCCCTCCCCGCGACGGCCGTCCGCCTGGTCCGCGCGCTCGCGCGCGGACGCTACGACGTCGTGCACCTGCACTCGGTGTACCGGCCGCTCCACGCCCTCGCCGCCGCGGTGTGCGTCCTCTCCGGCACCCCTTACGCGGTCTCGCCGCACTCCGGCCTCTCGCCGATCGGGCGGCGCCGAGCACGCGTGCGGAAGGCCGTGTGGATCGCCGTCGTCGAACGCGCGGTCCTCCGCCGGGCGACCGCGGTGGTGTGCCTGTCGGCGCAGGAGCGGGGCGACGTCCGGGCCCTCGTCCCGTCGGCGCGGTGCGCGATCGTGCGGAACCCCCTCGAGCCGCGCGCCGCCGTCCCCCGCGACCCCGCGACCCCGCCTGTCGCGGTGACCCTCGCCCGGTTCGACGTGTACCAGAAGGGCCTCGACCGACTGGCGGCGCTCGCCGCGGCGGCCCCCGAGATCCGCTTCGACGTCCACGGTGACCTCGACGCCAACGACCCCGGCGCCGCGCGCCGCCTCATGGCGACAGCCCCCGAGAACCTCCGCTTCCTCCCGCCGGTGCGCGGCGCCGATAAGGACGCGGCGCTCGCGGCATCCGCTCTGTATCTGCAGCTCTCCCGCTGGGAGGGGCAGTCGATCGCCCTCCTCGAGGCGCTCGCCGCCGGGGTGCCGTGCGTGGTGAGCGCGGCCGTCGCCGAGAGCCTCGCACCCGACGGCGGGCACACCGTCGTCACGGTGCCCGATGACCCGGATGCCGCGGCGCGCCGCATCCGCGCCCTGCTGGCCGATCCCGCCGAGCGCGCCCGGCTGTCCCGCGAGGGCGCCGCCTGGGTGCGCGATACCACCGATCCCGCCCGGATCGCCGCCCAGCTGCGCGCGGTGTATCGCTCCGGGACCCCTTCACCTCTCCGCCGAGCCACCTTCCAGGAAGTGTCATGACCGAGAACCTCCGCCCCCGCACCCGCTCCCGTCAGCGCCCCGCCCGGCAGGGCCTTTTCCGGCAGGGCCCCGCCCGGCGTCGCCTGGCGATGATCGCGACCGCCGCCGTGGCCGCCGTGGTCGCCTCGACCCTGGCTCTGACCACCACGCCGGAGCCGGCGTCGGCGGCGCTGAGCGATCTGCCGCCGGGCTTCGTCGACGAGGCCGTCGTCTCGGGCCTGCCGTACGCCTCGGCGATCGCCTTCACCCCGCAGAGCGACATGTTCATCGCCCTGAAGGGCGGCGTGGTGCGCGCCGCCGACGACGAGGGTCTTCGTGACGAGCCGTTCATCGACATCTCGGAGCGGGTGCACGACAACGACGATCGCGGGCTCCTGGGGCTGGCGATCCATCCCGACTTCCCCGCCGAGCCGTACGTGTACCTGCTCTACACCTACGACCCGCCGGGAACGGTCGCCGATCAGGGCTCGCCGATTGCGGGGCGCGTCAGTCGCCTGGAGCGCTTCACCGCCGATCCCGCCGCGGACTACCTCCGCGCCCTCCCCGACTCGGGCGTGGTGCTGCTGGGCACCGAGAGCACGCGCGAGAACATCGGCGACGAGGAGGACGGGCGCAACATCGACCGCGTCTCGTGCATGACCGGCGGAACCCTCGAGGGCACCCCGATCCGCGACTGCCTCGGCTCGGACGAGAACTCCCACACGATCGGTACGGTCGCCTTCGCGCCCGACGGGTCGCTCTTCGTCACCAACGGCGACGGCGCCAACTACAACAGCCCCGATCCGCGGGCGCTGCTGGCCCAGAACCTCGATTCGCTGGCGGGCAAAGTGCTGCGGATCGACCCCGACACCGGCGCGGGCCTTCCCGACAACCCCTTCTTCGACACCGCCGATCCCGGCGCGAACCGCTCGAAGGTGTGGGCGTCGGGGCTCCGCAACCCCTTCCGCATGGCGATCCACCCGCAGACCGGCGCACCCTGGGTCGGCGACGTCGGCTGGGGCACGTGGGAGGAGATCAACCACGGCAAGGGCGCCAACTTCGGGTGGCCCTGCTACGAGGGCGGGCTCACCGAGGGTTCCGAGGGCTTCGCCACCGTGAGCCAGCAGCAGTCGACCTACGCGGTGAGCGCCCGCACCGCCGAGGGCTGCGCCGAGGTCTACGCGCAGGGTCTCGATGCGGTCACGGCGCCCGTCTACACCTACGACCACTCCGAGGGCGGCGCGTCCGCCAACGGCGGCGCCTTCTACGTCGGCGACCGCTACCCCGAGGAGTACCGCGGGGCGCTCTTCATCGCCGACTACAACCGGCGGTGGATCCGCGCGCTGCAGGTCGACGAGTCCGGCGCGGTGACCGGTGCCATCCCGTTCGGTGTCGACACCGGCGACGGCTCGGGTCCGGTGCAGGTGGTCTCGGGTCCCGACACGAACATCTACTGGGTCAAGTACGACAGCGCGGGCGGCGAGGTGCGCCGCATCCGGTACCTGGATGCCGCGGCACCGCCGGTTGCGATCGCGACCGCGACGCCGACGTCGGGTGTCGCCCCCCTCGAGGTGACGTTCTCGGCCCGCTCGTCGTACGACGCCGGCGGCGCGGCGCTGCGCTACGAATGGGACTTCGGCGACGGCTCGCCCGTCTCCACGGAGGCCGAGCCGACCCACGTCTTCACCGAGACCGGGCCTTACGACGTGCGGCTGACCGTCACCCAGGACGTCCCCGATGGGATGTCGTCGTTCACCGTGGTGAGGGTCACCGCGGGCACCGATCCGCCCTTCGCCGAGGTCGATCCGCTCGAGCCGTCGCCGTACGCGATCGGCGACCAGCTGGTCTTCCGGGGCCGCGCCTCCACGCCCGACGGCACGGTGCCCACGAGCGGTCACCGGTGGGAGATCCGCCAGTGGCACAACCAGCACAGCCACTTCGCCACGCCGACGTGGACGGTCGACCCGGACGATCCGGATGCCACGACCGGCGTCATCACCGTCGACGAGCACGGTGACGACACCTACTACGAGGCGTGCCTGACCGCGACCTCCCCGTCGGGGCTCACCGACGTCCAGTGCGCCGAGGCGCGGCCCGACCGCATCGACTACACCGTCGAGACCGAGCCGGCGGGGCTGTCGGTCAGCTACGAGGACGAGGGGCTCCGGGTCGAGGGACCCGCGGTCATCCGTCCCGTCCGCGGGTCGAGCCAGACCCTGACCGCCACTCCGATCCAGGCGCGGCGCACCTTCGTCGGCTGGTCGGACGGGGTCACCGACCTGTCGCGGACGTTCGTGGCGGGCGAGGGCCCGACGAGCTTCCGCGCGGTGTACGAGAACCGCGCGCCGGAGGTGTCGGTGTCGCTGGGCAGTCCCGCCGCCGGCGCCGCACCCCTCGGGGTGCGCGCGAGCGCGTCGGCGAGCGATCCCGAGAACGACACCCTCACCTACGCCTGGACCATCGACGGCGAGCCGGCGGGCGATACGCGCGACCTGACCGGATCGGTGTCGACCGTCGGCGACCACCTGGTGGCGGTGACGGTCACCGATTCGCTCGGGGCGACCGCGACGGCCGAGACCACGGTCACCGTGACCGAGGAGGCACCTCCGGGAGAGGATGTCTGGCTGTCGGATCTGCCGCTCCGCGACGTGTCGAACGGGTTCGGCCCGGTCGAGCTCGACACGACGAACGGCGAGGACGCCGCCGGCGACGGCGCGCCGATCACCCTCGACGGGGCCTCGTACGCCCGTGGGCTGGGCGTGCACGCCGCCTCATCGGTGACCGTCGACGTCCCCGACGACTGCGTGCGGTTCACCAGCGCGATCGGCGTCGACGACTCGGTGGGCCGCAACGGCTCGGTGGTGTTCTCGGTGACGGGATCGAGCGGCGAGCTGTTCGCCTCCGACGTGCGGCGCGGCGGCGACCCCGCCGAGGCCGTCGACCTCGACGTGAGCGGGGAGGAGTCGCTGACCCTCGCCGTCGGCGACGGCGGGGACGACAACTTCTGGGACCACGCGGTCTGGGCCGACGCCCGCTTCACCTGCGGTGTCGAACCGGAGCCCGAGCCGACCGACGTGTGGGTGTCGCAGCTGGCGCTCACCGACGTCTCCAACGGCTTCGGTCCCGTGGAGATCGACAGCGTCAACGGTGATGACGCTGCCGGCGACGGCGGGCCCATCGTGCTCGACGGCGCCACGTTCGAGCGCGGGCTCGGCGTGCACGCGGCCTCGTCGGTGACCGTCGCGGTGCCCGACGGCTGCACGCGGTTCGTCGGTCGCGTCGGCGTGGACGACACCGTCGGCCGGAACGGCTCGGTGGTGTTCGCCCTCGCCGTAGGCTCCGACGCGCTCTGGACGTCGGATGTGCTCACGGGTGGAGGCGGAGGCGCCGATGTCGACGTGGCCGTCGCCCCCGGGTCATCCCTCGTCCTGCGGGTGAGCGACGCCGGCGACAACCCGTGGTGGGACCACGCGGTCTGGGCGGGCGCGCGCTTCGTCTGCGGTGCCGAGGCACCCGAGCCCGAGCCCGAGCCCGAGCCGGAGCCGGTCTCGGGCGAGGTGGCGCTGTCGACGCTGCCGCTTCGCGAGGTGGCCAACGGCTGGGGACCGGTCGAGCTCGACCGGTCCAACGGCGAGGACGCCGCCGGCGACGGCGCACCGCTCTCCCTCGCGGGGACGCCGTACGACCGGGGCCTCGGTGTGCACGCGGCGTCGTCGATCACCGTCGACGTGCCGGAGGGGTGCGGGAGGTTCCTCGCGACCGTCGGCGTCGACGACAGCGTGGGCGCGAACGGCTCGGTGGTCTTCACCGTGCGCGAGGGAACCGATGCGCTGTTCGCGTCCGACGTGCTCGTGGGAGGCGGCGAGCCCGCCGAGGTTGACGTGCCGGTGACCGCGGGCGGGGCCATCACGCTCGAGGTGGCCGACGCCGGCGACAACAACTGGTGGGATCACGCCGACTGGGCCGGCGCCCGGTTCGTCTGCGGCGAGGATGCCGGGGGTGGGCCGGAGCCCGAGCCGACGCCGGAGCCCGAGCCGACGCCGGAGCCGGAGCCGACGCCGGCTGGTGACTGGGAGACGCTCGCCCCGGTCTCGACCGGATCGCGCACCCATTCGGTGAGCACGGCGGATGTGAACGCCGACGGCGCGCTCGACGTGCTCGCGGCCGTCGCCGGGGAGGACGCGATCGTGGTCGCCTTCGGCGCCGGAGACGGCACGTTCGGGCCGGCGACCTCGTACGACACGGGCGCGGGGAGCTTCCCCAAGCACGTCGAGGTGGCCGATCTGAACGGCGACGGCGTGCTCGACATGGTCAGCGCGAACCAGGACACCCCGATCGATGCGGACGTCAGCGTCTTCCTCGGCAACGGCGACGGCACGTTCAGCCCGGTCGGAGCGTTCGCCGCGTGCGAGCGGGCGCACGAGAGCGAGGCGGCCGACCTCACCGGCGACGGGATCGTCGACCTGGCGGTGGCGTGCTGGGGCGGCGACGATGTGGCGGTGCTCGCCGGCGACGGCACGGGCGCGTTCGCTCCGCCGGTGCTCTTCCCTGCCGGGAACGCCGGGCACTCGCTGTCGACGGGAGACGTCGACGGCGACGGCGACGCCGACCTGTCGGTCGCGGCATACGGCTCGAACCGGGTGACGGTGCTGGCCAACGACGGCGTCGGCGGGTTCTCGGCCCCGACGGAGTACTGGTCGGGGCTCGGACCGCACAACCTGCAGTGGGGCGATGTCACCGGCGACGGGGTGGCCGACCTCGTCGTCACGGCCGAGCTGTCCGACGCGGTCGGGGTGCTCCCCGGCCGGGGCGACGGCACGTTCGGCGACACGGTGTTCCATGCGGTCGGGCCGCGTCCGAAGGCCTCCGCGCTTGCGGACGTCGACGGCGACGGCGTGATCGACATCGTCACCGCGAACACGCACGGCAACTATCCGAACGGCTCGACGCCGACGAGCCTCACCGTGCTGTACGGCACAGGCGCCGGGGCGTTCGAGCCCGCGGTCTCGGTGCCGGTGTCTCTCACCCCCTTCGCGGTGGCGGTGGGCGATCTCGACGGCGACGGGATCCTCGAACTGCTGACGGCGAACTGGCATTCGGGCGACGTCGCCGTCCTGCGGCGGGTGCAGGGCGGGTGAGCGCGGCGCGGGTCAAGTGAGGGCGGCGCGGGTCGGGTGAGGGCGGCGCGGGCGCGATAGAGTGACGGCCGACGTCCGAGACGGGCGTCCCCACCCGACCGGGGGCCGGATGCGAGAACTCAAGCGTGCTCTGCGCCAGCTCGAACGTGCGCACCGCCGGTCGCTGACGTTCGCCGACCGGGTGCAGCGGCGCGACCCCGCCCTTGCCGAGCGCGCGCGGGCCGAGGCGGCCGATGTGGCCCGGGTGATCGGCGAGTACCGGGTGCTGCTCGCGCACGCCCGGGGGTCTCTCGGCGCCGAGACGCCGCTGCCGGCGTCATCCGTTCCCGCCTCCGAGAGCGGCGGACACGTTCCCGCTCCAAATGCCGGGCCGCTTCTGCCCCGCAGAGATGGTCCGTAGGCTCGGTCCGTGAGCCTCGGAGGAATGGCGCGACTGGCCCTGAGGGGGCTGTCGAACCTCGCCCTCGGGGCCTGGCTGCACCGCGACGCGCGGTGGCTGTCCGAGCGAATCGCCTTCGCGGTCGGCGCCGTCGGGATGGGTCTTCTGCTCGCGCGGACCTTCGGCCAGAACCCCCGGCTCGCCGCGCGGAGGCGCTGACGGCGGATGTCGGAGGGTGTCGTCAGACTCGCAGGATGAGCATCGAACTGTTCCAGCCCGCAGGGCTCGTCGTCAGTCCCGCGTTCAGTCACACCGCCGTCATCCCGCCGGATGCCACGACGATCCTCGTCGGCGGGCAGAACGGCGTCGACGAGTCCGGCGCCATCGTCTCCGACGATGTCGCCGCCCAGGCGCGGCGGGCCGTCGGCAACGTGGAGACCGCCCTCGCCGCCGCCGGCGCCGATCTCACCGACGTGGTGTCGTGGCTCGTGCTGATCGACGAGCACGCCGACCTGGCGTCCGCCTACGGCGCCATCGCCCCACTGCTCACCCGAGCCGCCGCGCCGCCCCTCGTCACCGCTGCGCGCGTCGCGGGTCTCGCCGTCCCCGGCGCGCTCATCGAGGTCAGCGTCACCGCGGCCGTTCTGCGCTGATACCCGGGGGTTCCGGCGCGGGCGCGAAGCATCCTCGTCCTCCTCGACCCGATCGCGTTGACGCGGGAACTGATCGGGATCGGGTCAGAGCTTCCGCAGCAGAACGCTCTCCACGGCGTGCGAGGCGGCTTTGCGCAGCACGAGCGTCGCGCGATGCCGGGTGGGCAGCACGTTCTCTTCGAGGTTCGGCAGGTTGATGTCGTTCCAATAGCCGAGGGCCTTTCTCACCGCCTCGTCGTCGCTCAGCTCGGCGAACACGCGGAAGAAAGAGTTCGGGTCGCTGAACGCCGCGTGCCGGAGGGCGAGGAAGCGGGCCACGAACCACGACTCGATGTCGGCGGAGTCCGCGTCGACGTAGATGGAGAAGTCGAACAGGTCGCTTACCGCGACGTCGTTCGGTGCCGGGGGCGGCTGCAGCACGTTCAATCCCTCGACGATCACGACGTCGGGGCGACGGACCGTCACGTGCGCGTCGGGCACGATGTCGTACTTCACGTGGGAGTAGAACGGCGCGCGCGCCTCGACCGCGCCGCTCTTGACGTCGGTGAGGAACTCCACCAGGGCGCGGCGGTCGTACGACTCGGGGAAGCCCTTGCGGGCCATGAGCCCGCGCCGCTCGAGCTCGGCGTTGGGGTGGAGGAATCCGTCGGTGGTGACGAGCTCCACCCGCGGCGTGCCCGGCCACCGGCTGACGAGCTCGCGCAGCAGGCGGGCGATCGTCGACTTGCCGACGGCGACCGACCCCGCGACGCCGATGACGAACGGGGTGGTGGTGTCGGCTTCGCCGAGGAACGCGCTCGTCTCGGCGCCGAGGCGCTTGGTGGCCTGGGCGTACAGCGACAGCAGCCGCGACAGCGGCAGGTACACCTCGGCGACCTCGGCGATGTCGAGGCGGTCGCCGAGCCCGCGCAGCTGCACGACCTCGGTCTCGGTGAGCGGCTGCGGGATCCCCGCAGCCATGCGCGCCCAGTCGTCGCGGGCGATCTCCCGGTACAGCGAGAGGGCCAGCGCGGTGGTCGCTTCATCCACGGACATGGCGCTCATCGTAACCACTCGGGCGCGGGCGCCCGGGCCGCCGCGGGCGCGGCGTCGACACAACTCCTCCGATCCGAGTGCCGAACCCGCCGATTCGGCCGATATCGGGCGGCACGCGCCCGTTTGTGAGGAGTTACGCCGCGCTCCTTGTCCCGAACTCCTGCAGAATCGGCCTCCCCCGCCCCGGAGGGCCGTTTTCGGCCCCGCCACCCCCGAAATGCAGGAGTTCGGCGCACCGACCCTCGCGAACCGCCCGACCTGGCGCCCGCTAGCCTGAACCCGTGCGCCTCGGAGTCCTCGACATCGGCTCGAACACCGTCCACCTGCTGGTCGCCGACGTCCAGCCCGGGGGCCGGCCGCTCGGCACGACCAGCCGGCGCACGGTGCTGCGCCTCATGCGCTACCTCGCCCCCGACGGCTCGATCACCGAGGAGGGCGTGACGGCGCTCGTCGACGCCGTGGCCGAGGCGCGTCGGGTCGCCGCCGACGAGAACGTCGAGGAGCTCCTGGCCACCGCGACCTCCGCCGTCCGCGAGGCGGCCAACGGCCCCGAGGTCATCGCCCGCCTCGAAGCCGCGCTCGGCGAACCCCTCCAGGTCCTCGGCGGCGAGGCCGAGGCCCGCTACACCTTCCTCGCCGTCCGCCGGTGGTTCGGATGGTCGGCCGGTCAGATCCTGCTGTTCGACATCGGCGGCGGTTCGCTCGAGATCGCGGCCGGGTCCGACGAGCTGCCCGAAGCCGCGGCATCCGTCCCCCTGGGCGCCGGACGGATGACGGTGAGGTTCCTGCCCGACGACCCGCCCGGCGAGGACGCGGTCGAACAGTTGCGCGCGCACGCGCGCGACACCCTCCATCCCGTCGTCGGCCGCTTCCGCGCGCTCGACAAGCCCGACCACGTCGTGGGGTCGTCCAAGGCGATCCGGTCGCTGGCGAAGCTGGCGGGCTACCCCGCTCCCGGCTGGACGGGGAGCGAACGAATGCTGCTCCCCCGCGCCGCGTTGGCGTCGTGGATCCCGCGGCTCGCCCGCATCCCCGCCGCGGCGCGGCAGGAGCTCCCCGGCATCACCGCCGATCGCACCTTCCAGATCGTCGCCGCGGCCGTGGTGCTCGACACCGCGATGTCGATGCTGAAGATCGACGAGCTCGAGATCTCGCCGTGGGCGCTCCGCGAGGGCGTGCTGCTGCGCTATATCGAGTCGCTGTCGTGGAGCGCCGCGCCCGCCGACCCCGGCGTCTGAGGCTCGCGTGGGGGCTCAGCCGCAGTTGGCCAGGTCGGTGTCGGCGAGCGGCTCACCCTCGGGGATCACATAGGTCACCCACAGCACGACCGGGATGTCGCCCTCGTTGACGCCCTGATGCACGTACTCGGCGCCCTCGATGATCGCTTCGCCGGCCTCGTAGACGCGCACGCCGTCGGGATGGGTCGGGGCGTAATGGGTCAGCGCGCCCTCCTTCACCACCGCGATCAGCTGCCCGGCGTGGCAGTGCTCTCCCGTGCCCGCGCCGGGCTGCAGGGTGATCTCGCGGAAGGTCACACCCACCCCGTCGGTGCCCGGGGCCACGGCGACCTCGACGGGTTCGTCGATCTCTCCGGCGGCGATGTCGACGGCCGAGACGGAGGGCACGACGGATGCCTCGGGCGAGGCCTGCACCGACAGGGTCGGCGCCTCGGCGGTGGTCGAGGTGGTGGTTGCAGCGGTCATGCCGTCGGGGGCGCAGCCGCTCAGGACGAGGGCGAGGGCGGCGAGGGTCGCGAACACGAGGGCGTTCGCTCCGCGCCGACGCGGGGTGTGTCGGGTCACTCCTCGACCGTAGCGCGCGCCCCGACAGCCCGCATCACCGCGTACAGCACGAGCCCGATCGCCAGCGCGATGGCACCGAAGAGCCACACCCGCGGGCTCTGCTGGGTGAGCAGCAGGATGCACGAGAGCACCCCCGCGACGGGGACCCACGTCCACACGCGGAAGTGCTGATGCTCCACACGGTCGCGCCGCAGCACCAGCACGGCGACGTTCGTCGAGATGAACACGATGAGCAGCAGCAGCACCACCGTCTCGGCGAGGGTGGCGAGGTCGCCGAGGAGGGTGAGCGCGGCGGCGACCGCTGCCGTGACGACGATCGCGACCCACGGGGTCTTCCGTCCGGGCAGCACGCGCGCGAGCGCGCGGGGAAGCAGGCCGTGATCGGCCATGCCGTACGCGAGTCGGCTCGACATGATCGAGGTCAGGAGTGCGCCGTTGGCAATCGCGATGAGCGCGATGATGCTGAAGATCACCGTCGGCAACGGCACGCCCGTCGCCTCGAACACCGCGAGGAGGGGACCGGATGACCCGGCCAGCTCGTCCGCGGGAAGCGCGGCGGCACTCGCCATCGCCACGAGCACATAGACGATGCCGGCGACGGCGAGCGAGCCGAGCAGGGCGATCGGGTACGACCGGGAGGGGTTCTTCAGCTCCTCGGCGACGTTGGCCGAGGTCTCGAATCCGACGAAGGAGTAGTAGGCGATGATGGCCGCAGCGAGGGTCGCGAGCGCCGGGTTCACGCCGGCGGGGAACTCTCCGATGCGCGATAGGTCGCCGCCCCCGCCGCCGAGCATGAGGCCGACGGCGACGACGATGAGCACGAGCCCCGACACCTCGATGATTGTCATCACGATGTTCCCGGTCATCGACTCGCGGATGCCCCACATGTTCAGTAGCGCGAGCACCGCGATGAGCCCGATCGCCGCGACCGGCGGCGCGATCGGCACGAACGCCGACAGGTAGTCGCCGGCGAAGGCGAGTGACAGGCCTGCGACGCTCACGACGCCGGCGGCCAGCATGCTGAAACCGACGAGGAATGACACCACGGGCTTCTTGTAGGCCTTCTCGGCGAAGTAGGCCGACCCACCCGCGCGCGGGTACTTGGTGACGAGCTCGGCGTACGAGCCCGCGGTGAGGAGGGCGAGTCCCAGCGCGACGGCCAGCGGAATCCACGTGGCGCCGCCCACCTCGGCGGCGAGCACGCCCATGAGCGCGTAGACTCCCGCGCCCAGCACATCGCCGAGCACGAAGAGGAACAGCATTGGGCCGGTGATGGCGCGGCGCAGCTTCGTGGCATCGGGTGCGGGCTCGGTCGTGGCGGTGGGCGAGGCGGGAACGTCGTGAGGCATCCGCACACCGTATGCAAGAGCGGATGCCGCGCGCCCGCCCCTTGACAAGTGCCCCATTCCTCCCCGGCCGCGCGCTCCCGCGGCGCGCAGCGCACGGATCGCGCGCAGGGCGAGCAGCGCGGAGCGACGGATCGCGCTGCGGAGAGCGACGGATTGCGCGCATACCGAAGGAGATCGACGCAGCGGAGGACTCTCCGCCGCATCCCCGCCTCCGGCGTGCGGATCTCGTACCTTGCGCCGGTCGCGCGTGCGCCGGTCGCGCGTGGGCCGGTCGCGCAAGGCGCGCGCGACGCGCTACAGCGCCAGGCGCTCCCGCACGACGTCGGCGAGCCGCTCGGCGGACCGGCGCGCCGTCGCCTCGTCGGCGGCCTCCACCATCACGCGCACGAGCTGCTCGGTGCCGCTCGGGCGGAGGAGCACCCTTCCCGAGTCGCCGAGTTCGGCGCTGGCCTCAGCGACAGCCGCCTGGACGGCCTCGTCGTCCGCCGCGCGCGAGCGGTCGACATCCTTCACGTTCACGAGCACCTGCGGGTACACGGTCATGATCGACGCGAGCTCGGCCAGCGTCTTGCCGGTGCGGGCCATCTCCGACACCAGCTGCAGGCCGGTGAGAAGGCCGTCGCCGGTGGTGGCGTACCGGCTCATGATGACGTGGCCCGACTGCTCGCCACCCAGCGAATAGCCGCCCTCGTTCATGGCCTCGAGCACGTAGCGGTCGCCGACCGCGGTCTGGAGCACCCGGATGCCGTGGTCGGCCATGGCGCGGTGCAGGCCGAGGTTGCTCATCACCGTGGCCACAAGGGTGTCGTGCGCGAGCGCGCCGCGCTGCTTCATCGCCACGGCGAGGATCGCCATGATCTGGTCGCCGTCGATGACGTTGCCGTCGGCGTCGACGGCGAGGCAGCGGTCGGCGTCGCCGTCGTGGGCGATGCCGAGGTCCGCCCCGGCGTCGCGGACGGCCGCGGCGAGCTGGGACAGATGGGTCGAGCCCACCCCGTCGTTGATGTTCAGTCCGTCAGGGTCGGCCCCGATGACGGTGACCCGCGCTCCGGCGTCGCGGAACGTCTCGGGCGAGACCCCCGATGCCGCGCCGTGCGCGCAGTCGAGGACGACGTGGATCCCGTCGAGCCGGTGCTCGAGCGCGCCGAGAAGATGCACGACGTAGCGGTCCTCGGCGTCGGCGAACCTGCGGATGCGGCCGACCCCGGCGCCGGTGGGCTGGAGCTTCTCCCACGCCATCGCCGACTCGATCCGCTGCTCGACGACGTCGGGCAGCTTCACGCCGCCGCGGGCGAAGATCTTGATGCCGTTGTCGGGCGCGGGGTTGTGCGACGCCGAGACCATCACGCCGAAGTCGGCGTCGATGTCGGCGATGAGGAACGCCGCGGCAGGGGTGGGCAGCACACCGGCATCGAAGACGTCGACCCCGGATGACGCGAGCCCCGCCTGTACGGCCGCAGAGAGGAATTCGCCCGAAACGCGCGGGTCGCGCGCGACGACAGCCGTGAGGCGCTTGCCGGCGGCGCGGCGCGCCTCGGCGGTACGGCCCTGGCCCAGGACGACCGCGGTCGCCTGGGCCAGGGTGAGTGCGAGATCGGCGGTGAGGGGGCCGTTGGCCAGCCCCCGCACCCCATCCGTGCCAAAAAGCGGCATCCGGGTGGAGCTTTCCGCGATCAGCGCTTGGAGTACTGAGGGGCCTTGCGAGCCTTCTTCAGACCCGCCTTCTTGCGCTCGATGACGCGGGCGTCGCGCGAGAGGAAGCCGGCCTTCTTCAGGGTCGGGCGGTTGTTCTCGGCGTCGATCTCGTTGAGGGCACGAGCGATGCCGAGGCGCAGCGCGCCGGCCTGACCCGAGGGGCCGCCGCCGGAGATGCGGACGATGACGTCGTACGCGCCGGTGAGGTTCAGCACGGTGAAGGGGTCGGTGATCAGCTGCTGGTGGAGCTTGTTCGGGAAGTAGTCCTCGAACGTGCGGCCGTTGACGGTGATGGTGCCCGAGCCGGGGATGAGGCGCACACGGGCGATGGCCTGCTTGCGGCGGCCCACGGCAGCGCCGGGAACCGAGAGCACGGGGCGCTCGACGGCCGCGGCAGCGGTGTCGACCGGGGTCTCGGTCGAGAAGGTCGAGTCGGTGTCGGTGTTGATGGGATCGATGGAGTCGGAGATCTTCGCCACGAGTCTGTCCTTAATGTGTGCGGCGCTTACTGGGCGACCTGGTCGAAGGTGTACGTCTTGGGCTGCTGCGCGGCGTGCGGGTGCTCGGCACCGGTGTACACCTTGAGCTTGGACAGCTGGGCACGGCCGAGGCTGTTCTTGGGGAGCATGCCGCGAACGGCCTTCTCCACGGCGCGAACCGGGTTCTTCTCGAGAAGCTCGGTGTAGGAGACGGCCTTCAGACCACCCGGGTAACCCGAGTGACGGTAGGCCATCTTCTGCTCGCGCTTGTTGCCGGTGAGGGCGACCTTGTCGGCGTTGACGATGATGACGAAGTCGCCGGAGTCGAGGTGGTTGGCGAAGCTCGCCTTGTGCTTGCCGCGAAGCAGTGCGGCAGCGTGCGAGGCCAGACGGCCGAGAACGACGTCGGTGGCGTCGATGACCAGCCAGTCGCGCTGGATCTCGCCAGCCTTGGGAGTGAAAGTACGCGTCACAGTAGTGCTGCTTTCTTGATCGAACGGAGTGGTTCGTGAATCCCGCTCCGGTGGTCGTTCACCCGGACGGATGCCAGGGGAACAGGCCGGTGGAGGGCTCACGTTCGCGGTGGTTGCCGGCAGGCGACGCACCAAAGGGTTA
Organism: Microbacterium invictum; assembly: GCF_034421375.1. Classification (NCBI taxonomy): domain Bacteria; kingdom Bacillati; phylum Actinomycetota; class Actinomycetes; order Micrococcales; family Microbacteriaceae; genus Microbacterium; species Microbacterium invictum. The sequence continues at coordinate 2,868,412 of NZ_CP139779.1, forward strand.
GCTTACGTCATCCGCCCGCCACACCCAAACCCGCGAGGGTGCACCCCCACGCGCGAGGGTGCACGCCCCCACGCGCAAGGGCGAGCACCCCCGCTCGGTCGGACCTTCAGCCCTCTCGCTCGACGGCGAGCCAGAGCTCGGCTCGGCCGGCGTCACCGTCGGCCGAGCGCTCGTGCACCGCGAGGATCTCGGGCGCCGCCACCGTTCGATACGGATGCGAGGGGAACCACTCGCCGTAGGCGTCGGCCCACACCTGCTGCAGGGCATCGAAGAACCCGGTATCGGCGGTGACCTCGAAGGCCACCCAGGTGTGGGCGGGCACCTCGATCACGTCGAAGGAATCCGGGATGCCGCCTGCCGGCCGCCGGGTCGCGACGCCGTAGACGTAGTGGAACTCGCTGCCGTCGGCGCGGTCGGGGGCGAAATCGGTGGATGCCGAGAACGGCCCGGCCGGCTCGGCCATATCGCTGAGCTTTGCCAGATCGTCGGCGGTGGACGCCGGGAGCGACCGGTGGAAGGCGATCATGTCGGGATTCGGCCCGCGGTACACGAGCGGGATACGGGTGCCCGGCCCGACGATGCGGAACGGTTCGAGGTCGTTGATGCGGTGGCGCATGGGGGCGCTCCCTTCAATGGTGAGGCGCAGCGTCAGGCGCGCCTGGGACGTGAGGATGGCACCGGGCCGGCGAGCGTCGTCGGGGGTGATGCCGTGCACCGCGACGAACGCCCGGCGGAAGGCGTCGGCGGAGCCGTAGCCGTACCGGACGGCGATGTCGATGAGGGGCTCGCCGGCCACGACGGCCGCGGCGGCCACGCTCATCCGGCGACGCCGGATGTATTCCGACAGCGGCATGCCGGCGAGCACCGAGAAGACGCGGCGGAAGTGGTACTCCGACGTCACCGCCGCGCGCGCGAGCGCGGCGACGTCGACCTCACCGTCGAGGTTCTCCTCGATGAGGTCGATCGCGGTGTTCCAGCGCTCGAGCATGCCGCCCGCCCTTCCCGTGTCATCCTGCCGACCGGATGGCCGACGTGTCGATGCTAGGAAGGGCAAACGGAGTTATGCCCGACAATCGGTGCCCGGCTCGGTTGGGAGCGAGCGGACCCTCGGCGGGAGCGAGCGGACCCGCGGCGGGAGGGGTGGGCCGGCGCCGCGGGGCGCGTACGATCGGTCGAGACGCGGACATTCCGCAGCGAAACGTACGCGTCTCGACCGAATCTTCGCGCGCCAGCGGCGCGGCCTCGCGCGCGGCGCGGGGGCGCGCGGCGGGCGCGGGTGCGGCGGGCGCGGCGGGCGCGGGCTCGGCGGGCGCTACGCGCGCGGCGCGCCGGCGACCAGCCGGTCGCCGGACCACGCCACCGGCAGCGGGTCGATCACACCCCCGACGAAGCGCCCCTCCTCGTCGACGTGGCGGAACGCGAACAGCAGCCACTGCCCGTCCTCGCGCCGTCGCAACAGCCGGCCGACGTACAGCCGCTCGTCGGTCACGGGGTACGCGGCATCGATGTCGAACGGCCCGAGAACGCTGTCGGCGTTGATCGCCCAAGTGCCTCCCCCGCCGGGCTCCCCCGCTCGCGACGGCATCGCGTGCTCGCTGCCGCACGAGAAGATCAGCACCGGGCGCCCGTCGACGACCTCGACCTGGGTCACCTCGAGCTGCCCGAATCCATGCTCGCTCGGCGCGCTCAGCGGCGGACGCATCTCCCACGAGCGCAGGTCCTGCGACCAGGCGTGACCGATCACCCCGCGTCCGAACGCCGGGCCCTCGGGCGCGCGCGCCGTGATGTACATGTGCCACCCGTCACCATTCGGGTCGGGGAACACCCACGGGTCGCGGAACGCCTCGTCGTGCCACTCCCCCGACTCGAGCGTCTCGTACCAGGGCGCCGAGGCCGACGCCACCGGCCCGGGCGCCTTGGTCCAGGTGAGCAGATCCGGCGAGGTCGCGTATCCGATCCGCTGCACGTTCTTGCCCCCGGCATCCAGCGACGCCCCCGTATAGAAGAGGTACCAGGTGCCATCCGGATGCCGCACCACCGAGCCCGTCCACGTCGCCAGGTCGTCGAACGCCGGCGCGTCGGAGCGCACGAGCGCGTCGGCGACCTGCGTCCACGACGTCAGGTCGGTCGAGACCGCGTGCCCGATCGACGCGCGGTAGTGCCGCGCGTCGGGGTCGTGCAGCGCCCGCGAGGCGTAGAGGAAGAACAGGTGGTACTGCTCGCCGTCGTCGGCGAACCAGTAGTCCCAGACCCAGGAGCCGGGCAGATCGAACACAGCAGACCTTTCAGGTACGTCGACGGCAACGTCGAGAGAAGAAGCGACGGCGACCCGCGTCATCCCTTCACCCCGCTCGCGGCGATCGACGAGACGAACGCGCGCTGGAAGACCAGGAACACGATGAGGACGGGCAGGGTGATGAGCGAGGTGTAGGCCATGACCTCACCCCAGGCGGTGTTGAGCTGGAAGAAGTACTGCATGCCGACCATCACCGGTCGCAGCTCCTCGCGCTGGACCACCATGAGTGGCCAGAGGTACTGGTTCCATGCCGGCAGGAACGTGAGGATCGCCACGGTGGCGAACGCCGGGCCCGAAAGGGGCACGATGATGCGCCGGTAGATCGTGAACCAGCCCGCCCCGTCGATGCGCGCCGCCTCGTCGAGCGACTTCGGGATCGTGGAGAAGTACTGCGTGAACAGGAAGATCGAGAAGGCGTTGGCGATGAACGGCACGATCTGCACCTCGTAGGTGTTGAGCCATCCGAAGTCGTACTTCAGCACCCCGCCCTCGATCACCAGCGTCGGCAGCTGCGCGACCCAGTAGACCATCGGCACCGCGATCGTCTCGAAGGGCACGATGAGGGTGGCGATGATGATCGCGAGCACGACGAACCGGCCCCGCCACGCCAGGCGCGACAGCGCGAAACCGGCCATCGAGTTGACGATCAGCCCCAGCCCCACCGTCAGGACGGTGACGAGCACCGAGTTGAAGAGGAACTGCGCCACCGGCACCCGGTCGAACACCCCGAAGTAGTTGTCGAGGCTGATGTCGCCGACGGGAAGGAAGGCCATCGGCGAGTCGATGTCCTGCAGGATCTGCGCGTCGGGCTTCAGGCTCGAGACGAACATGAAGATCAGCGGGAAGAGGAAGATCACCGCGAACACCGACATGGCGGCGTAGAGGAAGATCTTCCCGGTGCGCCGGCGTCGCTTCTCGCTGGCGTCGGTGGCGATGCGAGCGGATGCCGCGGCGCGGCCCTTCGCCCGGGTGTCCGGGCGGCTGCGGGTGTCGGTCATGTCAGTCCTTGTCCCTCGTCAGGCGCCGCTGGACGAGCGCGATGATGAGCACCGCGACGAAGAAGATCAGCGAGATGGCGGCGGCGTAGCCGATCTCCTGCTGCTCGTAGCCCTTCCGCACGGCGTAGAAGACGATCGTGGAGGTGCTGCCGGTCGGCCCGCCCTGGGTCATCACGTCGATTTGGACGAACAGCGCGAGGGCGGAGATCGTGATCGTCACCAGGACGAACACCATCGTCGGGCGAAGGCCCGGCCAGGTGACGCTGACGAACTGGCGCCAGGGGCCGGCGCCGTCCATCTTCGCCGCCTCGTAGAGCTCTTCGGGGATGGTCTGCAGCCCCGCGAGCCAGATGATCATGTGGAACCCCACCGCCTGCCAGATCGACAGCACGATGATCGCGCCGAGCGCGGTCTGCGGGTTGTTGAGCCAGTCCATGCCCGACCACGCCCCGAAGGTGATCGTGTCGATCATGGAGTTGATGAGGCCGTTGGGCTGGTAGAGGAAGCGCCACAGGATCGACACGACGACGATCGAGGTGACCACGGGGATGAAGAAGATCACCCGGAAGGCGGTGACACCTCGCATCCGTCTGTTGACGAGGACCGCCAGCAGGAGCCCGAGCCCCGCCTGCACTGGTACGACCACGAGGGCGAACAGGAAGGTGTTCCACGCCGACTGGAGGAAGACCGGGTCGTTGGTGAAGGCCCGGACGAAGTTGTCGAATCCGACGAAGCGCGGCGGGTTCGGCGAGATGAGACGGGCGTTGGTGAAGGAGAGCGTGAAGGCGAGGATGACGGGGATGATGAGGAACAGCACCAGCAGGATGCCGGCGGGTGCCATCATCGCCAGGCCCGCCCAGGTCTCGCGACCCTTGGTGGTGCGGAAGCGGCGGGTCGCGCGCTGAGGCGTCTCGGCCGCGACCGTCGGAGGCGTGACAGTCATGAGAAGTCTTTCCCGGATCGTGCGGGCGGGAAGCAGTGGCTCCCGCCCGCACGGTCAGTGATCAGAAGCCGTAGCCGTCGTTGGATTCGATGTTGGCGTCGATCTCGTCCACGGCCCGGTCGAGGGTCCGCTGCACGTCGGCGCCGTTCATGATGTCCTTCGCCGCGGTCTCGAACGTGGTGGAGATCACCGCGTACGCCGGGGTTTCGGGGCGGAGCACCGCGTACTCCTGCGACAGCTCGACGAAGGGCCGGAGCACCCCGTCGGGTCCGAAGTACTCGGAGGCCTCCGCGGCCCCCTCGGTCGCGGGGATGACGATCTGCTTGTCGGCGAACTCGGTGATGTACTCGTCCTGGAAGCTGAACTCCAGGTACTCACGGGCCCCCTCGACCTCTTCGCAGGTCGACGAGATGGCCCACTGCCACGAGCCGCCGCCGATCTTCGGACCAGTGCCGAGGTCCGGCGGCGGGAGGATCACGAGGTCGTCGCCGATCGCCTCGACCGACGCGAGGGCGTTCCAGACGCCGGTGTAGCTGAGCGCCACCTCGTCGTCGACGAACTCCTGGTTGCCGACGGTGCCGCTGGTGGAGGCCAGTCCGTCGGCGAAGAGGCCCTGGAACCACTCGCCCCAGGCGACCGCCTCGGGTCCGTTGAGCGCGCCGTCGGCGCTCAGCATCGTGTCGCGGTCGATGAGGTCGCCGCCGAAGCTCTGCAGGAACGGCGAGTAGGCGTAGGGCCACCACTCGCCGGTGTCTTCGGCGCCGATGTCGATGGGCGTCTCGTAGCCGGCATCCTTTAGGGTCTGGAGGGCGGTGGTGAACTCCTCGGCCGTCCATGGCTCCTCGATCGTCGGGATGCGGATGCCGTTCTCGGTGAGCACCGACTCCCGCGCGAAGATCGACAGCGCGGCATCCCAGTAGCCGGCGGAGTAGATCTCGTCGTTCCACACTCCCACCGCGGTCGGCAGCAGCGAGTCGGTGATCTCGGTGGAGATCCCGAGCGGCTGGATGTACTCGGCCCAGGCCCAGTTGGGCATGATCGGGCCGTCGAGATCGAGCAGGCAGGGAAGATCTCCGGATGCCGCGGCGGCGACGATCGCGTCGTTGTAGGCGCCCTGCGGGAAGGACTCCTCGACGACCTCGTACTGGTCCTGCGAGGCGTTGAAGTCGGAGATGATCCGCTCGTAGACCTCGAGTTCGGCGGGGTTTCCCGCGGAGTGGGTCCACATCGTGATCTGGGTGCGGCCGTCTTCGGAGGTGGTGCTCCCCTGACCGGCCTGTCCGCAACCGGTGAGGGCGAGCGCGCCAATGGCGCCGGCCGCAACAAAAGCCGGGACTGTTCTGCGCATCTGTGATTTCCTGTTCTGGTGACCGACCGCTACGTCGGTCACCGGTCGGGGACCGCTTCGGCGGTCGTTCGGTATCTCAAGTGGTCCGTCGTCGGCTCTGTTTGGCGACGTGCGCCGGCGGCGGGCCCACGGAGTCTCGTCGGATGACGGGACACTCCATGCGGTGCGTGGCGTCGCTGTCCCCATCCGCGCGGACGCCGAGCGCGACCTCCATCGCCCAGCGACCCATCTCGTAGTGGGGCAGGGCGACGGTGGTGAGGGGTGGGTCTTGTTCTGCGGCGACCAGCAGCTGGTCGTCGTATCCCACGACGGACAGATCGTCGGGGATGCGCAGCCCGCGGCGGTGTGCGGCGTTGTAGACGCCGACGGCCATGCGGTCGTTGAAGGCGAAGATGCCGGTCGGCCGCTGGGCCTCCGGCAGATCGAGGAGGCGTTCGGCGGCCTCACGGGCGCCCTGCGCCGTCGACTCGCCGCCGCGGATGTGCAGGGCCGGGTCGATCGGGATGCCGGCCTCGGTGAGCGCCTCGTGGTACCCCTCGAGGCGGAGGAACGAGGCGATCGGGCCGTCGGAGGTGTCGAGGTACGCGATGCGGCGGTGGCCAGCCTCGATGAGCACGCGGGTCGCGGCGTAGCCGCCCTCGCGGTCGGCGGGCACCACGCTCGGGAAGCCGCCGTGCTCGGGGCGGCAGTCGAGGAATACGGTGCCGGCCGGAAGCGACGCGGGCACCTCGACGACGCGGTGCCACATGCTGGCGTAGATCATCGCGTCGACCTGTTGGGCCCGCAGGGCCGCGATGGCGTCGCGTTCGACCTCGTCGTCGCCGCCGGTGTCCACGAAGATCACGAGGTGGTCGTTCTCGCGGGCGGCGTCCTGCGCCCCGGCGAGCATGCGCCCGGCGAAGGGCGTGGTGGCAATGCGGTCGGAGATGAGGCCGACGGTGCGGGTCTGGCGGGTGCGGAGACTGCGTGCGACAGAGCTCGGGGCGTAGCCGACGGCATCCGCGGCCTCGCGCACCCGGCGGCGCGTGCTCTCGGAGATGCGGGACTCGACGTCGTTCAGAACCAGGGACACCGTCGTCACCGACACGCCGGCGGCGGCGGCGACGTCGGAGATGCGGGGCCGGCTCATGTCACTCCATCGTGAGGTGATAAATCGATTTATCAGATTATGCACGGCGGTGCCGCCGGCGTCAACCCTCCGTCCCGCGCCCCGGAGCGACGGGCGCGGAGCGCGGCGCCCCTCCCGCGAGGGTGCACTCCTTGCGCACGAGGGTGCACTTTGTCCCTCGGAGGTGAACTCCCTGCACGCCCGCGGGGATCACGTGAGCCCTCCGCCGCGCGTACGATCAGCCGAAGCGCGTACAGTTCGGCGCGAAACGTACGCGTCTCGACCGAATCTCCGCGCGCCGGTATATCAGAATCCCGGATGACGCGAGCCGGCCGAACCCCTATGCCCGAAACGTCGAGCGCCCAAACCCGAAGGTTCCGACTCTTGCGCGACGGCCCGCCGTACAGTCATCCCAGGAGGTCCCCGCCTCTCGCGCGCGCCGTGCCCAGAAATGGTCGCGCCGCCGCCGCCCGTCCGCCCCGTCGGGCAACCCCGCCGATGATCCGAGAGGGATCCGTGTCGACGATCGCCACACCCACCACCCGGTGGATCGATGGTGTCGCGACACCCTCCGGCAGGCCCGGTCGTCGCAGCTTTCCCCCGCTGCCGACCGTATAAGCGCAGGCGCCGGGACTGCGACGCCCCCCGCCCTCGGTCCCGGCGCCTGCTCTTCCCTTCACCGTCCGCCACGTCGCGCCTCGCGCGGTCGCAGAACCGTACGAGCTTCGCAGAATTCGCGCAATTTGCTGCGACGCTCGGGATCTTCTGCGACCGCCGGCACCTGCTGTCGCCCTGGCGATCCTTTCAGGCGCCGCCCGCGCACTCCCCGTCCCTGATTGCCGCCCGCGCACTCCCCGTCCCTGATTGCCGCCCGCGCGCACATCCGTCACCAAGCGCCGCGCCCAGCCGCAGCACGCCCGCAGCCTTCTACACACCGGCCGCGGTCCGCGCCGAGCGGCGCCGCAGCGCTGCATAGACTCGAAGGATGACTCGGTCCATCGACCTTGTGACCGACCAGGTCGTCTCCGCGCTTCTCTGACGCGCGCGCGGCTCGCGGGCGGGCGCCGCGCTCTCTGGCATCCGCCCCGCGGGCGGGCGCCGCGGTCCCCAACCCGGTACCGCGGGAGGACCCCATCCCGCCTCGGTTCATGCTGCGGACGGATGTGGCGGCGCGACGTCGTCCGTAGCGTGAAGCGCATGATCAGAGCAGAAGGCCTCACGAAGAGATACGGCGCCAAGACCGCCGTCGACACGATAGATTTCACCGTCCACGCCGGCCAGGTCACGGGGTTCCTCGGTCCGAACGGCGCCGGCAAGTCCACCACGATGCGCATGATCGTCGGCCTCGATCGCCCGACCGCCGGATCGGTCACGGTCAACGGTCGCCCGTACGCGGGGCACCGCGCCCCGCTCCGCGAGGTCGGAGCCCTCCTCGACGCCAAGGCCGTGCACACCGGCCGCACCGCGGAGAACCACCTCCTCGCCATGGCCGCCACGCACCGGCTCGGCAAGAAGCGGGTCCGTGAGGTGATCGAGCTGACTGGGCTCGAATCCGTCGCCCGCCGCCGCGTCGGAGGTTTCTCCCTCGGCATGGGACAGCGCCTCGGCATCGCGGCGGCACTCCTCGGCGACCCCGCGACGATCATCCTCGATGAGCCGGTGAACGGCCTCGATCCCGAGGGCGTCCTCTGGGTGCGCCGGCTCGTGAAGCACCTCGCCGCCGAAGGGCGGACGGTGTTCCTCTCCTCCCACCTGATGAGCGAGATGGCGCTGACCGCCGACCACCTCATCGTGCTCGGCAAGGGCAAGATCATCGCCGACGCACCGGTCGCCGACATCATCGCCGGCGGCACCGGCCCGCGGGTGCGAGTCCGTTCGCCCCAGGCGAGCCGCCTCGCGGAGCTCGTGGCAGCTCCCGACGTCACAATCACCGGGGCCGAGGCCGGACTGCTCGAGATCACCGGAGTGGAAGCCCCCGCCCTGGGCGATCTGGCCGCTCAGCATGGCCTGGTCATCCACGAACTGACCCCCCTCAGCGCGTCGCTCGAGGAGGCATACATGGACCTCACCGCGGATGCGGTGGAATACCGAACGGAGGCGGTCCGATGACCACCACGACACTTCTCGACGCCCGAACCGACGACCTCGGCGACGCGCGCCTCACTTTCCCCGGCACTCTTCGCGCCGAATGGATCAAGCTGCGCAGCCTGCGCTCGACCATCTGGTCGTACGCACTTCTCATCGCGATCTCGGTGGGGCTCTCCGCCCTCGTCGCCATCGCCCTGCTCAACATCCCTGAGGGCGTGGCAGCCGAAGCGCCCGGGGCCGACCCGCTGCAGACCATCGTCGGGGCCTCCGTCGCGGGCGTCGCGTTCGGTCAGCTCATCGCAGGCATCCTCGGGGTCCTGGTGATCAGTGGCGAGTACACCACCGGCATGGTCCGATCGACGTTCTTGGCGGTGCCCGACCGGATCTCGGCGCTCGCGGCGAAGGGCATCGTGCTGTTCACCCTCACGTTCGTCGTGGGGCTCGTGGCGAACGTCGCCGGGTACCTCGTGGCATCGCTCCTCCTCTCGCAGGACGACATCGCCGCACCGATCACCGACCCGGGCATCTTCTGGCCGCTTCTCGGCGCCGCGCTCTACCTCGCGATGGTCTCGCTGTTCGCCCTCGCGGTCGGCACGCTCATCCGCAGCAGCGCCGGCGGGATCGCGGTCGTCGTGGGGGTTCTGCTGATCCTTCCCACGATCCTCGGCCTCGTGCCTGCGGACTGGGCGCGCGACGCCGTCCCGTACCTCCTCTCCTCCGCCGGCGCGGGGATCTACACCTCCGCCGCCCTCGCACCGGAGGGCGAGGCACTCGGGATGTGGCTGAACCTGCTGGTCACCGGCCTCTGGGTCGCGGTCCCCACCGCAGCGGCGGCCATCCTGCTGCGCACCCGCGACGCGTAACGTCGACACCATGGCGTCCGCTCCGCTCTCCCCCGACCGTCCGGTTACGGCGGCCGGGGGAGAGCTGCGTCTGCCCCGGCCACCGGGCGTCATCCGACGGTTCTGGGCGCGGCATCCGCGACTGGTCGACGCGCTCGTCGCCGTGGTCTACCTCATCCCAGTCCTCGGGTCGCTGGTGCTCGCCGCGCCCATCGGCCCGGTGCCGCTGTGGGTGACGGTCGCGCGGGTCCTTCTCGTCGCTGCGACCGCGGCCATCATGGTCGTCTGGCGGCGGAGCAAGCCTTGGGTGCTCGTCGCTGCGGCGTGGGTGACCACCCTGCTGGTCTACCCGCTGGAAGCGGTAAACGTCTTCGCGATCGCCATCGGCCTGTACGCACTCGCCGTCTACCGCTCGAGCCGCTCCGCCTGGATCGGGTTCGCCATCTCGGCCGTGGTCGGCGGGGCGGCCGCGTTCGTGGCATCCCTCCTCCAACCGAGTCCGCTCTTCGGTGAATCGGCGTTCTTCCCCTTCGCCATGGCCGAAGCCGTCGTCACCGCTCTCCTCGGCACCCTGATCGGCATCACCGTGGGCAACCGTCGCCGCTACCTCGAGGCGCTCATCGCCCGGGTGGGCGACCTCGCCCGCGAGCGCGACCGGCAGGCGCAATTGGCGACAGCCGTCGAACGCGCGCGGATCGCCCGCGAGATGCACGACGTCGTCTCGCACAGCCTCACGGTGATGGTCACCCTCGCCGAGGGGAGCGCGGCTACGGCCGGCCGCGATCCGGGTCGTGCCGCCGAAGGGATGCGACTGGTCGCCGACGCCGGACGCGACGCGCTCCTCGAGATGCGCCGCATGCTCGGTGTGCTCACCGAGCCGGGCACCGAAACCGTCGATGGGCGAGCACCGCAGCCGGGAACATCGGCGATGCCCGAGCTGCTCGAGGGGTTCCGCGCAGCGGGATTGCCAGTGACGCTCAGGACCGCGGGCGCGGCGATCGCCGACCCGAATCTCCAGCTGACCGTGTACCGGATCGTGCAGGAGGCCCTCACCAACGTCCTCCGCCATGCGCCGTCGGCGCGACACGTGGATGTCACGATCGAGCACGCCGACGGTGAGGTGAGGGTCGAGGTGGTCGACGACGGCGACGCCTCTCGCCCGGCGGACACCGCCTCCCGCCCGGCGGACACCGCCTCCCGCCCGGCCGACACCGCGACAGGGGCGAGCGACACCGGCGGTCGCGGCTTGATCGGCATGCGCGAGCGGGTCGCGGTGTACGGCGGCACCCTCGACGCGGGGCCCCGCGGTTTCAGCGGCTGGCGCGTCCGCGTCGCCCTCCCCTCGCCCGAGCGACCGAACGGAACCTGACGGTGAACGAGATGACCGGCACCACCCTGATCACCGCGGATCGCGAACCCATCCGGGTCGCGATCGCCGACGACCAGGCGCTCGTGCGTGCGGGGCTGCGCATGGTGCTCGAAGCCGAACCCGACATCGACGTGGTCGGCGAGGCATCCGATGGTCACGAGGCGATCGAGCTGGTGCGGGGGCGGAGAGTGGACGTCGTCCTCATGGATGTGCGGATGCCGCGGGTGGACGGCATCGCCGCAACCGCGTCGATCGTGTCGGGCCCCCAGGCCCCGCGCGTGCTGATCCTCACCACGTTCGATCTCGACGAGCACGCCTTCGCCGCGATCCGGGCAGGAGCGAGCGGTTTCATGCTGAAGGACGCCCGCCCCGCCGATCTCCTCGCGGCGATCCGCGCGGTCCACGCTGGGGATGCGGCGCTGGCCCCCCGCATCACGCGCCGAATGCTCGAGCTGTTCGGCCAGGAGGTTCCGGCGCGGGCGCCCGAGCCGTCGGAGGACGCACTGTCGCTGACCCCGCGGGAACGCGAGGTGCTGACCGCCATCGGCGAAGGACTGAGCAACGCCGAGATCGCCGCGCGGCAGTTCGTCGCGGAGTCGACGGTGAAGACCCACGTGGGCCGGCTGCTGACCAAGCTCGACGCCCGTGATCGGGTACATCTCGTGATCTACGCCTACGAGCACGGTCTGCTCGCTCGGAAGGGTCGCCCGGACGCCGACTGACGGGCGCGGGTGCGCGGGTGCGCGGGTGCGCGGGTCGCCGGGTTGCCGCCGCCGGACCGCATCCATCGGCGGATCGCGGACGAACCGCGCCCGAGGACGGGTCGGCCTGCGGGCCCTATCGTCCGAGCGTCGGCGACCCGTCACAAAACGTCGCTCACGCCGCCTTCGGACCGCATCCATTGACGGATCGCGCGGCGATCCTGGCCGACCGTAGCCGCGTCAGGCCTTCACGAGCCGCGCGATCGCGTCCGACGCCTCCTTGAGCTTCAGCGCCGCCTCGTCTCCCCCGCGGGTCGCCGCGTCGACGACGCAGTGCTTCAGGTGATCGTCGAGGAGGCCCAGCGCGACGTTCTCGAGCGCCGAGCTCAGCGCCGAGATCTGGGTGAGGATGTCGATGCAGTACTGCTCCTCCTCGACCATCCGCTGGATGCCCCGCACCTGCCCCTCGACCCGCCGCAGGCGGGTGAGGTAGCGATGCTTGTCGCTGATGTATCCGTGGGGGCCGGCGTGCGTGGCATCCGTCCCCTCCGTCCCGTGGTCGTGCAGCGCCGTCGTGTCCGTCATGATGTGATCCTCTCGGAACGATTCTCTTCAGAAACAGGGATGCCGCGAAGCAGCGCCTCCGCGCTCGCCTCCGGTCGAAGGTCGAGCCGGCGCAGCAGCTGAGCGTTGAGCGCAACGACGATCGTCGACAGCGACATCAGTATCGCCCCGACCGACATCGGCAGCACGAACCCGATCGGCGCGAGCACGCCCGCGGCGAGAGGCACCGAGATGAGGTTGTAGCCCGCGGCCCACCACAGGTTCTGCCTCATCTTGCGGTAGCTCGCGCGCGAGAGCTGGATCACCGAGAGCACCGAGCGCGGGTCGTCGGAGGCGAGGATGACGCCCGCCGACGCGATCGCGACATCCGTCCCGGCACCGATCGCGATGCCGACATCGGCCTGCGCGAGCGCGGGGGCGTCGTTCACGCCGTCGCCGACCATCGCGACCTTCCGGCCCTCGCGCTGCAGCTCCTGCACCTTGGCGCTCTTGTCCTCGGGGCGGACGCCCGCGAACACCCGGTCGATGCCGAGCTCGTCGGCGACCGAGCGGGCGACCGCTTCGGCGTCACCGGTGATCATGACGACCTGCACGTTCAGCCGGCGCAGCGCCTCGACGGTTTCGCGCGACTCGTGGCGTACGGCGTCGGCGAGTTTGAGCGCGCCGGCGACCTGGCCGTCGGCGAGGACGTGGAGGATGATCGCGCCGTCGGCACGCCACCGGTCGCCGACGTCGAGCTCGGCGGCATCCTCCTCCTTCAGCAGCGCCGGCCCGCCCACGCGCACACGCGTGCCGTCGACCGTGGCGGTGACGCCGACGGCGGGCGAGGAGTCGAAGTCGGATGCCGCGGGCACCTCGATTCCGCGATCGGCGGCGGCCTGCACGATGGCCTTCGCGAGCGGGTGTTCCGAGTCGGCCTCGGCCGCCGCGGCGAGCGCGAGGACGCGGGTCTCGTCGTAGCCGGCGGCCGGCTCGACCGCGGTGACCGCCGGGCGGCCCTCGGTGAGGGTGCCGGTCTTGTCGAAGAGCACGGTGTCGACCGTGCGCATCTGCTCGAGCGCGAGGCGGTCCTTCACCAGTACGCCGCCGCGCGCAGCACGCTCGGTCGCGATCGAGACGACCAGCGGGATCGCGAGGCCGAGGGCGTGGGGGCAGGCGATGACGAGCACGGTGATCGTGAGGATCACGCCCTCGTCGACGTTGCCGACGAGGGTCCAGACGAGCATCGTCAGCGCCGCCGCGCCGAGCGCGAACCAGAACAGCAGGGCGGCGGCGCGGTCGGCGATGCGCTGCGCGCGCGAGGAGGAGTTCTGCGCGTCGGTGACGAGGCGTTGGATGCCGGCGAGCGCGGTGTCGTCGCCGACGGCGGTGATCTCGACGCGGATGCCGGAGTCGGTCGCGACCGTGCCCGCGACGACCGCGTCGCCGACCTCGCGGCGCACGGGCTTCGACTCGCCGGTGATCATCGACTCGTCGATGCTCGCCGAGCCCGCGACGACGCGCCCGTCGGCGGGGACGCGTCCGCCGGGCCGCACGACGACGACATCGCCGACACGCAGATCGCTCGGCGCGACGGTGACGGTCTGGTCGCCCTCGACGCGCTCGGCCTCGTCGGGCAGCAGCGCCGCGAGCGAGTCGAGCGCCGAGGTGGTCTGCGCGAGCGAGCGCATCTCGATCCAGTGGCCGAGCAGCATGATCACGATGAGGAGCGCGAGCTCCCACCAGAAGTCGAGTTCGTGATCGAGGATGCCGAGACTCGAACCCCAGGATGCCGCGAACGCGACGGTGATCGCCAGGGCGATGAGGAGCATCATCCCGGGCTGGCGCGAGCGCAGTTCGCTCACCGCGCCGGTGAGGAAGGGGCGGCCGCCCAAGACGTACATGACCGTGCCGAGGATCGGCGAGACCCACGGGACCCACGGCTGGTCGGGCAGAGAGTATCCGAGGAGCATCGCGAACATGCCCGAGAAGACGATGACCGGGACGGCGAGGACGAGGTTCCACCAGAACAGGCGCCGGAACTGCCCGACGTGGTCGCCGTGCCCCCCGTGCCCCGCGTGGCCCGCGTGGGAGTTGTGACCCGCGTGGTCGCCGTGCTCGGCGTGCGAGTCGCGTCCGGTGTGCGACTCACGCCCGGCGTGCGAGTCGGGGTCGGCGTGCGCGTCGTGCGCCCCGTCATGCGTCGCAACGGCCTCTGGCGCGGCGTGTCCGCCATGCCGGCCGGAGCGGCGATCGGCTCCGTGATCCATGCTTCTCTCCTCTCGGGTACCCCTAGGGGGTATCAGGAAGAACTCCGCGACGCCGCCGCATATTCCGCCGATCTGCGGAACGCCGACCGGAATCCGCGCAGCCGAAGGCTGTTGCTCACGACGAAGACGCTCGAGAACGCCATCGCCGCACCGGCGAGCATCGGGTTCAGCAGCCCGAGCGCCGCGAGCGGGATCGCGGCGACGTTGTACGCGAACGCCCAGAAGAGACTGCCCTTGATGACCCCGAGGGTCCGCCGCGACAGGCGGATCGCATCCGCCGCCGTCCGCAGGTCCCCCGAGACGAGCGTGAGGTCGGAGGCCTCGATCGCGACATCCGTCCCCGTCCCCATCGCCAGGCCGAGGTCCGCCTTCGCGAGCGCAGCAGCGTCGTTCACACCGTCGCCGACCATCGCGACGACCCGCCCCTCGCTCTGCAGGCGCTTTACGACCTCGACCTTGCCGGCGGGCAGCACCTCGGCGATGACATCGTCGATGCCCACCTCGGCCGCCACACGCCGCGCCACCGTGTCGTTGTCACCTGTGAGCAGCACCGGCGTGAGCCCGAGCCGTCGGAAGGCCGCGACCGCCTCGGCGCTCGTCGGCTTCACCTGGTCCGAGACGGTGAGGATGCCGCGGGCAGCACCATCCCACCCGACGATCACCGCGGTCGCACCCTCGCCCTCCGACAGGAGCTTGGCCTGAGCCAGGTCGGCGGGCAGCTCGACGGCCCACTCGGCGAGAAGGGCATCGCGACCGACGAAGACGAGGCGTCCCTCGACGACCCCCTGGACGCCGCGTCCCTCGAGGTTCTGGAACGACTCGACGACGGGCAACTCACCGAACCGCTCGCGAACCGCAACCGAGATCGCCCGAGCGATCGGATGCTCCGACGCATCCTCGACCGCACCCGCGAGACGCAGCACATCGTCCTCCGAGACTCCCGCTGCGGCGACGACGCCGGTCAGCGTCATCCGTCCGCTCGTCACCGTGCCGGTCTTGTCGAGCACGATCGTGTCGACGCGGCGGGTCTGCTCGAGCACCTCGGGGCCTTTGATCAGGATCCCGAGCTGCGCGCCGCGTCCGGTTCCGACGAGCAACGCGGTGGGCGTGGCGAGCCCGAGCGCGCACGGGCAGGCGATGATCAGCACGGCGACGGCCGCGGTGAACGCCGCCTCGGCCCCGAAGCCCGCGCCGAGCCACGCGCCCAGCACGCCGACCGCGATCGCGATGACAACGGGCACGAAGACGCCCGAGATCCGATCGGCGAGGCGCTGCACCTCGGCCTTGCCCGACTGCGCCTCTTCGACGAGGCGCGCCATCTGAGCGAGCTGCGTGTCGGCGCCGATGCGGGTGGCGCGCACGATGAGTCGCCCACCGGCGTTGACGGTCGCGCCGACGACCCCGTCGCCGACCGACACCTCCACCGGAACGGATTCGCCGGTGAGCATCGAGGCGTCGACGGCGCTCCGACCCTCGACGATCACGCCGTCCGTGGCGATCTTCTCCCCCGGGCGCACGACGAACTCGTCGCCGACGCGCAGGTCGCCGATCGAGATCCTCACCTCGTCACCGGAGCGGCGCACCGCGACATCTTTCGCCCCCATGTCGAGGAGAGCGCGCATCGCGTCGCCCGCTCGGCGCTTCGCGCGCTTTTCGAAGTAGCGGCCCGCCAGCACGAACATCGTCACGCCCGCGGCGACCTCGAGGTAGATGTTCGCCGACCCGTCGCTCGGCGCGATGGCGAGGGTGAAGGGGTGGATCATGCCCGGCTCGCCGGCGGTGCCGAAGAACAGGGCCCAGAGCGACCACAGGAACGCGGCCGAGACGCCGACCGAGATGAGGGTGTCCATCGTCGCGGCGCCGTGGCGCAGGTTCAGCCCCGCCGCCCGGTGGAACGGCCACGCCGCCCACACCACGACGGGCGCGGCGAGCGCGAGCGCCGCCCACTGCCAGTACGTGAACTGCAGGGCGGGGATCATCGAGAGCAGGATGACGGGAACCCCGAGGATGACGCTGCCGATCAGCCGCTGCCGCAGCGACCGCAGTTCCGGATCGTCGCGGCCGTCGGACGACCCGGCCGCGGCGTCGGGCAGCTCGGGCGGCGCCGGAAGCGCCGCGGTGTAGCCGGTCTTCTCGACCTCGGCGATGAGGGCGGCGGGGTCGGTGCCCGCGGGCACCTCGACGTGAGCCTTCTCTGTGGCGTAGTTGACGCTCGCCGTCACTCCGTCGAGCTTGTTGAGCTTCCGCTCGATGCGGTTGGCGCACGACGCACACGTCATGCCGCCGATCTCGAGCTCGACGCGGTCTGTCGGGCCGGGCTGCACGGTGGTCACGATGCCTCCACTCGGAAGGTGGCGGTGTGCACCTCTCCGTCGATCTTGACGTCGAGGTAGAGCAGGTACGCGCCGGCGCTCGGCACCTCGGCGGCGAACGACACGGTGCCCGGCTCGTGGTCGTCGGCGTGCTCGGGGTGCACGTGCAGGTAGGCGAGATCGGCTTCGCGGAGCGCCACGAGGTGGCCGTCGGCGCCGAGATAGGGCTCGAGCTGGACGGGCCGGCCGTCGCGAGACACCGTGAATCCGAGGGTGGATTCGCCGCCCGCGTCGAGGTCGCCGGTTAGCGTCACCTCGAAGGGCCCCGCCGCCGACGCCGTTCCGAAGACCGGAGCGGATGCCTCGACGGCACCCTCCACCAGCACAGAACGGGTCAGAGTGAGGCCTTCGCCGAGCTCGCTCGGCACGATGTCGGCGTAGACGCGGTAGCCGCCCGCGGCGTCCCAGGTCCAGGGGATCGTCCACCGACCATCCGAGCCCAGCGTCGGGTGCTCGTGTCGGAACGCGGCGCCGTCGGTGCGGACGACGATGAGGTGGAGGTCCTTCTCGTGGGCGTCGTCGTACTCGGTGACGGCGTCACCGCCTGGCCCGGTGATCTCGAACGACAGGATGCCGGCTTCGCCGACCTCGCTGGGAGCATCGACCTCGGACAGGGTGTACCCCCGGTCGCTCGCGGTGACGCCGGTGACGGCACCCCCGCCGCTCCCCGTGAGGTCAGCGCTCCCAGACGCTTCGTGCGCCGACCCACCGTCATCGTGACCACCCACCGCGCCTGACGGGGCGGGTGGTGCCGAATGCGGTGTCTCGGCGTGCGCGCCCGCGCGCTCCACCTGTTCCGACGCGGCCGACGACGGCGCGTCGGGGGCGACGAGCGACGCCACGCCGAACGACGCGCCGAACATCAGCGCGAGCGCTCCCGCGTACAGGCCGAGCCGAACCGGTGCGTTCACGTCAGGCGCGGGCAGCCTTGTAGCCGGCCTCTTCGACGGCGGCGATGACGGCGGCGTCGTCGACGGGAGTGTCCGCCGACACGACGAGCGTGCCGGTCTGCGCCGAGACATCCACGACGGTCAGGCCCGCGATCTCGCTGACCTCTTCGCGGACCGACATCTCGCAGTGGCCGCACGTCATTCCGGTGACGGCGTATTCAGCAGTGGTGCTCATAGCTTCTCCTCGATACGTCTAGGGGGTATCCCTCACGTGAAGCATACCCCCTTGCCGTATCTCAGCGGGCCGCCCCATCGTCCGGCTTCGGGCGACCCTCCGGGTTCGCGACGAGCCACCGTTCATCGCAGGGTGGCTCGTCGAAAGACGGGCGGCTCGGGACGTGGACGTGCCAGGCTGAGCCTATGCGGGTGGTCATCGTCGGAGCAGGGCTCGGCGGTCTCGTGCTGGCCCACGCGCTGCGCGACCACGCCGACGTCGTCGTCCTCGACCGCGATGCCGAAGCGGCAGACACCGGCGGATACCGGATCGCCCTGACCCCCGAAGCGGTCGCCGTCGTCGAGCAGCACGTGCCTGCATCCGTGGTCGAGCGAATCCGCGAGGTGTCGGACGGCCCAGAGACCTTCGCTCAATTCACGATCGCCGACGCGCAGCTCCGCCCGATCGTCGTGGCGCCTGAGCCCGAAGGTCAAGACCGGATGCTCTGTCAGCGCCGCGCACTGCGCCTGATCCTCGCCGATGACCTCGGCGAGCGCATCCGGTTCGCATCCACGGTGGTCGCCGCCCGCTCGCGCGCCGACGGCGCGTCGGTCGCGCTGTCCGATGGCACCGAGATCGATGCCGACCTGGTCGTGGCCGCCGACGGCGCGCGTTCCTCCGTCGTCGAAGCGGTGACCGAGCGCCCGACGAGCGACGACGCGGGCCTCATCGGCATCGCCGGGTCGAGCCCCATGACCGCCGGCGCGACCTTTCCGCGATACCTCGCCCAAGGCCCCGCGCTCGCCCTCGACCATCGCGGCGTGGGGATGTTCCTGTCCCTCGCCTCTCGACGCACGGCCCGCCTCGACGCAGCGTGGGCCGGGCTCTCGCCCGAACTCCGCAGCGCGGTGGGGCCTCCTGCCCTGGTCTGGGGCCTCATCGCTCGCCGCGAGATGGTCGCCGACATCCTCGGCGCACCACCCGGCACCCTGATCGCTCGCGCCCACGAACTGGCCGCTGCGTGGCACCCCTGGATGACTGAGCAGATCGAAACGTCCGATCCGGCGCGCACCGCCGCATTCTCGTTCCGCGCCGCGCGCCCGCATCCACCCCGATTCCCGTGGTCGCCGTCACGCGTCACCGCGATCGGAGACGCGGTCCACGCCATGCCGCCGACCGGCGGGCGAGCCGGGTCGACGGCGATCCGGTCTGCGGGGGCCTTGGCCGAGGCACTGATTCGAGAATCCCGAATCGACGACGCCGTTCGTTCGTACCAGAGCCGTGTCGACGAATGGGCGGTGCCGGCGATACGCGAATCGCTCGGCCCGGTTCGCGTGATCCGCGCGCTGCGCGCACCCCTCGTTCAGGCGGTCGCTCGTCCGGCACTGGCGGTCGCGGGCGTTGTCGGCGCGGCGAGGTATCGCCGCAGCATCCACCCGTGAGCTACGCCGGAACCGATCTCGCTCTGATACCTGCCTCAACCACACCTCCGGACCGGACTGTGGTTTCCCAGCGGACACTGCGGGCTCCACCGACCCCCCTACGTCGGCCTCGTCGCGCGAGCCCCAGGAATGCCATGACGCTGCGCTTCACGTCGGCGAGCTGCTCCGCCGTCATGCGGCCCACGCGGGTAACGACGTTGGACCGCCGTACCGTTGTCGCTTTGTCCACCATCACGTCGCCGTCGCGGTCAAGACCCGACAGTCCGCCCGCTGAGATGCGAATGCGCAACAGCGGAGCATCCACCAACCGGCTCGTCAGTGGGAGTACCGTCACAGAATCCGTCGCCGCGTACGCGTCGTCTTGCACAATCAGTGCGGGCGTTGGCTTCGAGGCATACACACCACCAGCGACGGTCCAGATTTCACCGCGGATCACTCGTCATCCCAGGGCGCCGCGACTGCTTCGACAAACGCTTGGTCGTCGGATTCGCGATCGGCGTGAGCAACGAGGGACGCTTGCCGTGCCGCCTCCGCCGCAAGAGTGGGCGTGCGCACGTCGGGCACCCACACCTGAACCGGGCGGAATCCGCGCTCCCGCACACGTCGCCGGTATTCGCTCACCCGCTCTCTCACTGCCATACATCCAGCGTTACATGTAACGCGTGGGCAGACAACGGCAGATGCTGCGGCAGGCCGGGAACCGCAGCGGCCCCCTCGGCGCACAGCGCGCCGCCAAGAAGCCGGCTTCGCGCCGATACCGCAGCTTCGAGCATGGGGTCGCGCGCGATTGCCTTTTCTTGGCGACGGAGGCGACGACGGCAGCGGGGGCGACGGGGCGGCGCACCCCGGCCCACCTCCGTCGCTGACATATCCCGCGCCGCTTCGCAACCGCCTCCCCCGGCCGTGCACCCCCACGCAGAATGAGGCAATGGCTTCATCACTGGCCCCCGATCCCATGCGCGGCACCGACGCCGCGACATCCCCCTCCTACGGCGTGCTGTGGTCGCGCGTCGAAGACGGCTTCTACGTCGCCAATCGCGACGGCGTCTTCCTCGGCTACCTCGACCGCGAAGCCGACGGCACCTACCGCGTCTTCAACGGCCGCTCCCGCCAGGTCGGCGCGGCGCCCGATCGTCGGCAGGCGATGCGGACGCTCCTCGCCCACCACGACGAGGAGGCGACGGCATGAGCATCACCGCCGGCGACCAGCTCGTCTCCGTTGTCTATGTGAGCCGAGCGAAGGCGGATGTCGGCGACGACACCCTCCGCGACATCCTCACCGAGAGCCGCGAGAACAACGCCCAGTCGGGCGTGACCGGCGTGCTGCTGTACCGCGAGGGGCAGTTCGTGCAGGTGCTCGAGGGCCCGCGCGACACCGTCGAGTCGCTCGTGCGCACGATCACCGACGATCCGCGTCACACCGACATCCGCGTCGTGCTCGACGAGCCGATCGATGAGCGGCAGTTCGGCGAGTGGACGATGGAGTTCCGCCCCGTCGCGCCTCCGACGGCAGCCCTTCCCGAGGGCTTCCGTGACACGTTCGATGATCTGGATGCCGCGGAGAGCCCCGCCGGCGCCGCGCGCGCCATCCACGACATCGGCCTGTGGGTGAAGGCGCGGACGGCTCGCGGCTAGCCCCGTCGACCGTCGCGGAGTGGGGGCTTCCGCGACACTGAAACTGCGCATGACCGGGTCTTCTTCACCTCGACGTCCCACCCGCAAGCCGCGCAATCGACAGTAATCCTCCTTTCACCCCGGTGAAACCGCCTCGGTGTCTACTTCACAGTGGAAGGAGGCGCCATGATCGTCACCGTTGTCGCCGGAAACCCCAAGCCCGCGTCACGCACCCTGGATGCCGCGCACATCGTCGCCCGTGCGCTCACCGACCGGGACGCCGATCACGCCATTGACGTCATCGCACTCGGCCCGGGCCTTCTCGGGTGGGGCGACCCTGCCGTCGCCGACGCCGTCGCGATCGCGGCGGCGAGCGACCTGCTGATCGTGGCCTCTCCGACGTTCAAGGCTACCTACACCGGCATCCTGAAACTCTTCCTCGACCAGTTCGACACCGGTACGGGTCTGGCGGGCGTGACTGCCGTTCCGCTCATGCTCGGCGCCGGACCCGCCCACGCCCTGGCGCCCGACCTCCTCCTCAAGCCCGTGCTCGTCGAGCTCGGAGCGGTCTGCCCCGCGCAGGGCCTCTACCTGGGCGACAAGGTCTATGACCAGCCCGGCGTGCTCGATCCGTGGCTGGCCCGCTGGGCCTCGGCCGTCCTCTCCTCCGCCGACTCGACCTCCGCCGCCGACACCGCCACCACCGCCACCCCTGCCACCGGCGACCCTGCCCCCTTCGACAGGAGCGCCTCGTGACCGCCGCCACCCTCACCTCACCTGCTTCGCACGAAAGGACACTGATGCTCAATCCGTATTCCGCCGAGTCCGCCGACCCGGCACTGCTGCGCCAGGCCTTCTCGGGATTCCCGTGCGGCGTGGCGGCCCTGGCCGCCGTCGTCGACGATGAGCCGACCGTCCTCGTCGCCTCCTCGTTCTCGGTCGGTGTCTCGCAGGACCCGCCGCTGGTCATGTTCGCGGTGCAGAAGTCCTCGACCACCTGGCCGGTTCTCGCGACCGCCGACACCCTGGGCATCTCCATCCTCGGCGAGGCTCATGCCCCGGTCACACGCCAGCTCGCGTCGAAGGACAAGGCGCAGCGCTTCGCCGGCGTCGAGACGCACGTCTCCGAGCGCGGCTCCATCTTCCTCGACCAGGCGCCGATCTGGCTCGACTGCTCCGTCGAGCACGTCTACCCGGCTGGCGACCACGACATCATCGTGCTGCGCGTCCTCGGCCTCATGAGCGATTTCTCTCACACCCCGCTGGTGTGGCATCGCTCGCAGTTCACCACCCTCGCCGCCTGACGTCACCGCGACCACCACACCGGGGAAGAGTTCGTAGCTCTTCCCCGGCTTGGCGTTACACCGGCGAAACGCTACAGAGCGGTGCGGAAACGGAGTCTCGTTAGCCTCGCATCACCCACCCGAGGAGAGGTCGATGCCCGAAGCGATCGCTCACCCCCGCGCACACGGCGGCTCAGCCCGCGGCGCGCAGATCTCCGCTCGTCGCGTCCGAGACCTGCTTCTCGCCGCGATCCGCGCCGGCCGGATCACCCCCGGCTCCACTCTCAACGAAGAGAACCTCATGCAGACGTATTCCGCCAGCCGCGGAGCCGTGCGCAGCGCCCTGTCGCAGCTGACCAGCATCGGCATCCTCGAGCGACGCACCCGCGTCGGCACCCGACTGGTCAACGCGGGGGTGCGCATCGGGGTGACCGACTTCGCCTTCGGCGAGCGCGGGGGCGTGTCCATCGAAGTCCTCGAGCAGCGCCTGGTCCCGTCGACTCCGCTCCTGCGCGAACGCCTCCAGCTCGACGATGACGACGTGCGGATGGTGGAGAACTCCTTCACCCTCAAAGGCGAGACGATCGGCATCCGCACGGCCTACTTCTCGCAGGCCGTCACGAGCGACCCGACCGCTATCCGCCAACCGGCGACGATGTCGACGGTCATGCGCGACTTCTTCGGCAAAGAGCCGGGGCTCGTCTACGCGTGGATCGGCGCGGAGCTGTCGGATGCCAGGACGAGCCGCATCCTCGGAATCGACGAGGGCGCTCCTCTGCTCCGGCGGGAGTTGATGTACCTCGACGTCGACGACACCCCGATCCAGGTGGTGTTCGATGCCTTCCGTGCCGACCGCGTGAGCTTCGACCGGGGTCCGATCTCCTTCTCCTGAGAGCGACCCGCAGACGGATGACGCCCGCCGACCACGAAGGGCCGGCGGGCGTCATCCGGTGCCATCAGAACTCCCGCAGGTGATCCCGCAGCGTCGACCCGGCGTATCCGTCGCGGATGAGTCCGCGGCGGCGGAGCACCGGCGCGAGCCCGTCGGCCATGAGCGCGAAGTTCATCCGTGTGGTCGGCATGTAGATGAGGAAGCCGTCACCGCCGATCTCATCCATCAGCTCCTCCATCTTGCTCGCGACGGTCTCGGGCGAGCCGATGAGCCCCATGTCGCTGGTCTGGTGGGATGTCGCGACGACCTCGCGGAGCGTCTTGCCCTCGGAGTTCTCGAAGAGATTCGAGATCGACGTGTGCTCGCCGTTCTGCTTCGACAGATCGATCTCCGACACGGGCGTGTCGGGGTCGATGCCGCCGAAGTCGATGCGCCCGCCCGAGGTGTAGGACATGTTCCAGAGGTTGTACTCCACGCCCTTGTCGGTGGCCTTCCACCGGTTGTAGGCCTCGAATTGATCCTGCGCCTCGGAGTCGGTCGCCGCGATCCACGGGGTGGCGAGGAAGAGGAACTTCACATCGTCGGGGTTGCGTCCGTAGGACGCCACCCGCGCCCGCATGTCGTCGCGGTAGGCACGACCGGCCGCGCCGCTCTTGACCATCGAGATCATCGTGTCGTCGTAGCGTGCGGCGAGTTCGCGCCCGGCGGGTGAGCTTCCCGCCGAACAGATCGGGGGCGTCCGCTGCGGGCCGGGGATGGTGTTGAGCGGCCCGCGCGAGGAGAAGAAGCGGCCCTTGTGGTCGATGGGACGCACCTTCGTGTGGTCGGCGTAGATCCCCGCGACGGGATCGGCGACCACCGCGCCCTCCTCCCAGCTCTGCTGCAGCGCGAGCACCACGTCGACCCACTCCATCGCCATCGCATACCGCTCGTCATGGTCGAGATGCTGGTCGTAGCCGAAGTTCTGGGCGACCCGGTCGGTGACGCTCGTGACCACGTTCATCCCGACACGGCCCTCGGTGAGGTGGTCGAGGGTGGTGTAGAGACGCGCGGCGAGGTAGGGCGGGTACTGGATCGTCGAGACGGTCGGGATGATGCCGATGTGCTTGGTCGCCCGGGTGAGGAGCGGCACGAGCGGCATCGGATCGTTCTTCGGCGCCATGAAGCCGCGACGCAGGCTGGTGTCCGCCGTGCCGTTGTAGCTGTCTTCGACCATCGCGGTGTCTTCGAACAGGATGTAGTCGAATCCGGCGCGCTCGAGGCTCGTCGCCATGTCGATGTAGATCTGCGGATCCATCCAGTCGTTGACGTTGTTGCCGACCCAGGGGCCGTCGCCGTTGGTGGTGCTCCAGGGGTGAATGCCGAAGCCGTCGCCGAGGAACCATGCGAGGTGGAACATCTGTCTCCTATTCAGTGGTGCGGGCGTCAGGCGCCGGAGCGCGCCGACTCCATTTCTCGGTACGCGCCGACGAGGGCGCGGGTGTAGGGATCCGTGGGGCGACCGAGCACCTGGGTGGTACGGCCGGCTTCGGCGATCTCGCCGCGGTACATCACGATGAGCTCGTCGGTGATGAACGCCGTCGCAGGCAGGCCGTGCGAGACGAACAGCAGCGCGGCGTCGTGGTCGGTGCTGTACCGCTTCAGCAGGTTCAGCACCGCGCCTTGCACCGAGACGTCCAACGCGCTGACGGCCTCGTCGCAGACGAGGTAGCGCGGCCGCACGAGGAGCGCCCGCGCGATGGCCATGCGCTGCCGCTGCCCGCCGGACAGCTGGGCGGGGCGCCGCTCGAGCAGCGACACGTCGATCGACAGCTCCTCGGCGATCTCCTCGATCGCGGTGTCGCATTCGGCGCGCGTCCAGCCGCCCAGCCGCTGGCCGGGAACCCGCAGCGACTGCCGGATGGTGAAGCGCGGGTCGAAGGTGGACGTCGTGTCCTGGGCGATCAGCTGCACGCGGCGCCGGTACTCGCGGCGACCCCGCGCGGTCGAGAGGGCCGACCGGAGATCCTGACCGTCCACGTGCACCGTGCCGCGTGTGGGGCGGTCGAGCCCTGCGATGATGCGGGCCACCGTCGACTTTCCCGACCCGCTCTCGCCCACGATCCCGACCCGGCGACCGGGGGCCACGGCGAAGGTGACGGAGCGCACCGCCTGCACGCGGTGGAAGTCGCGTCCGAGATCGGTGACCCGGATGCCGGCGTCGTCGACGCTTCGCACGGTCATGCGGCGGCCGTCCGCTCGGCCGCGGCGATCGACTGCAGCGTGGGGAGCTCTGCGAGCGTCGCGGTCTCCAGCGTGGGCACGCAGGCGAGAAGCCCCCGGGTATAGGGGTCGCGGGCGTGATCGAGGCGATCGGAGGCGATCGTCTCGACCACCCGCCCCTGGTGCATGACCACCGTGGTGTCGGTGAAGCGGCGACAGAGCTCGATGTCGTGCGTGATCATCAGAAGCGCCGTCCCCTCCTGGTCGGCGAGGTCGAACATGAGCTGCATGGTCGACACCGCGAGGGTCGCATCCAGGGCACTGGTCGGCTCATCGGCGATGAGGAGGGCGGGATGCGACGCCATCGCGATCGCGATCATGACGCGCTGTCGCATGCCTCCCGAGAGCTCGGTCGGACGCGCCCGCATGACGCGACCGGGGTCGGCGATGCCGACGGCGGCGAGTCGCTTCACAGCTGCCGCGCGCGCAGCGCGTGCGGTCATCCGCTCCGCCCCCCGCAGCACCGCGACCAGCTGGCTCCCGATCGTCCACACCGGGTCGAGCGAGTGCATCGCGTCTTGGAAAACCATCGACATCCCGGGGGTCCGGACCGGGATGCGCGGCTGCCGGCGCGGATCGATGGACCGGTTCAGCGGCGCGTACCGGAAGTCGAGCCGGTCAGCGCGCACCGAGCCGACCAGGGGGTCGAGGAAGCCCGCGATCGCGTTCGCAAGACTGGTCTTCCCCGATCCCGATTCGCCGACCACCGCCATCTTCTCGCCCTCGCGGAGGGTGAGGTACGCGCCGGTGACAGCGGGGGCGTCGCCGTAGTGGATGCTGAGGTTCTGGACGTCCAGGACGATGTTGCGCGTGTCGGAGGTCATTCCGTCTCCCGGGTCAGCTGCGAGTAGTCGATGACGTTGTCGGTGCGGAAGACGTAGCCGCCGACGTCGTTGCCGAAGGCGTTCAGCGGCTGCACGTATCCGACGTAGATCGTGGGGAGGTCGGTCTGCAGGATCCGCTGCGCCTCGTTCCACCACGCGCCGGCCTCGGGGGTCAGCGGGTCGCCGACGGCGTTCCCCTCGGCGAGCGCGGCGCTGAATTCGGGGGTCTCGTAGTTGGGCCAGTTCAGCGGCGAGCCCGGCGTGTAGAACAGCGCCAGCACGTAGGGCGGTGACTGCACGATCGCGTAGTCCCGGCCCATCGAGGCCTGGAAGGTCTTGGCGGCGAGGCCCTCCTGGAAGACGGCGGAGTTGACCGAGTCGACGGTCACGTCGAATCCGGCGTCGGCGGCGGCCGACTGGATCAGCACCGCCGTCTCCTCGAGGTCGGGGACGGCGGAGTTGACCGTCAGCGTGAACTCGACCGGCTCGGTGTACCCGGCCGCCTCGAGGATTTCCTGCGCCTGGGCGGGGTCGTGTTCGGGGGCGGCGAGACCTTCGCCGTCGAATCCGGGGGCGTCCTCGGAGAGGATGGAGCCGACGGGATCGAGACGCCCGCGGTAGACGTCGTCGATGATGTCGTCGTACGGGATCGCCATCGAGAACGCGCGGCGCACCTCGGGGTCATCGAACGGCTCTGCGGTCGTCAGCAGCGGGATGTAGACGTAGGCGTTGGTGGGCACGGTGAAGATCTGCGCCGCCCCGCTGTCGGCGAGGTCCACCTGGTCCGCGGGACGCAGCTGCGTGGCGATCTGGGCGTCGCCGCTGCGGACGAGATTTGCCCGCTGACCGGCGTCGGGCACGACCCGCTGCACGATCGTGGTGATCTCGGGTTCGCCGAGCACGTAGCCGGGGTTGGCGGTGTAGACCATCTGCTCGCCGGGGGTGTAGTCGGTCAGCTCGTAGGCACCGAACCCGTAGGAGGCGTTGGTCTCGGACCACTCCACGGCGTACGGGTCGTCGTCGGTGGCGTGCTCGAGCAGAACCGTGGAGTCGTAGATGTTGTACGGCTGGTTGGCGAGCATCGACAGCAGCGTGAAGCCGTAGCCGGGGTCGCTGATCGTGATCGACACGGTCGACTCGTCGATCACCGTGACCTGGGTGTCGGGGTCGGTCAGTGCCGGCGCCGAGACGAAGGGCACCACGCTCGTGGGGGTTTCGAACTTGCGCTTGATGGAGAACAGCACGTCGTCGGCCGTGATGGTGTTGCCGGCGACGCTCTTGGCGTCGGGGTCGAGGTGGAAGGTATAGGTCAGGCGGTCTTCGCTGACCTCGTAGCTCTCGGCGAGGAGCGGCTCGAAGCCGAACAGATCCTGGGATGCCGACAGGTCGCCCTCTCCCTCGACGTACGGGTTGCGGATCAGCGTCGCGCCGGTGTTGGCCCAGAACTCACCGGCCTCGTACCCGGTGGCGCTGGTCTCGTAGCTGAAGCTGGGCGGCTGCGCGGCGGTCACGATGACGAAGGCCGAGGATTCCTCCGAGGATGCAGCAGAGCCGCAGCCGGCGAGGACGAGGGCGGTGGCGCTGAGGGCGACGCCGACGACGGCCAGTCGGCGAGGGGTTCGGGTGTTCATGGGTGGGGATCTCCTTGGGCGGGGGCGGGGCGGAGCGATGCGGCGGGATGGTGCGGAAGGAAACGCGGTGTGGGCGCCGGTGAGGGCGACGCTGTTCAGGAGCGGGATCGGGTGACTCCCGCGACGAAGACCGATGCCGCCCAGACGGAGAGGCCGAGGGCGACGGCGGGGAAGAGGAAGGGCCACCAGCGACCGACCACGGCGTCGGTGGCGCCGTTGGCGAGCATGCTTCCCCACTCGGGCGCGGGAACGGGCACTCCGACGCCGAGGAAGCCGAGGGCAGCGCAGAAGATGATGCCCATCGCGAAGATCGCCGAGGTGTTCTCGATGGTCGAACGCGACGAGTTCGGCAGGACGTGGCGGAAGACGATCTCGGCTTCGCTCTCGCCGGCGAGCCGTGCGGCATCGACGTAGGCGTCCGAGCGCGTCTTCAGCACTTCGGTGCGCATGAGGCGCGCTTGGAAGGGCACCAGCACCAGAGCGAGCGAGAGCACGATGACCACGGGGTTGCGGCCGAAGAACGACACCAGGACCAACCCGGCGATCATCACCGGGATCGCCTGAACGAGATCGACGGCGCGGGTGAGGATGCGGGCGACGAGGCCGATCGGGCCACCGCGCGACTCGTACATCCCCGCGATCAGGCCGATGATCATCCCCAGCCCCGTGGCGATGACGGTGATGGCGAGCGCCATCGGGATGTTCAGTGCGAAGGCCGCGACGACCCGCGAGAAGACGTCGAGGCCCATCGAGTCGGTGCCGAACCACCACTCCGCCGACGGCGGCTGCGAACTGGTCCCCACCACTCGCGTCGGGTCGAAGGGGGCGAGGAGCGGACCGATGAAGGTCAGGACGAGCACGATCCCGAGCGGTACGCAGTGCAGCACCAGCGACGCCCGAGGCGAGAGTCGGCGGGTGCGCCG
Organism: Microbacterium invictum; assembly: GCF_034421375.1. Lineage (NCBI taxonomy): Bacteria > Bacillati > Actinomycetota > Actinomycetes > Micrococcales > Microbacteriaceae > Microbacterium > Microbacterium invictum. Next base: position 2,897,265 of record NZ_CP139779.1, read on the forward strand.
CCTCGGGATGACGGTGTCGAGGTCGGCTCCGGCGATGGCGGCGGCCATCATGCCCCCTTTCCGGTCTCGACCCTGCGGCGCGGGTCGAGGGTCATGGTGAGGATGTCGACGATGAGATAGATCGCCAGGCACATCGCGGCGACCACGAGAAGAAAGGAGCGGAGCGCGAAGACGTCGGAGGCGTTGACGGCATCCACCGCGTACTGACCGAGCCCTCCGAGCGCGAAGAGCGATTCGAGCACGACCGCGCCACCCAGGAGCAGGCCGAACATCATCCCGAGCATGGCCACCACCGACGGAAGCGCGCGCCGGTAGATGCTCAGCAGGATGGTGCGCCGCGGCGCTCCCGAGGCGATGCGGAATCGCGTGGACGGCTCGTCGATGGCGTGGTCGAGGTTGATGATGAGGGTCTTCATCAGAAGCGGCGCGTGGGCGACCATCATCACGATGACCGGGAGGGCCAGTCGGGAGGCGTAGGAGGCTGCGGCGGCCGTGTCCCCGGCGATCACGGCGTCGAAGAGGGGAAACCCGGTGACCTGAGGCGGGGCCAGGAGCATCGGGTCGAGGCGACCCGATGGCGCCGGAGCCCACCCGAGCACGGCGAAGAACAGGTAGATGAAGGCGATCCCGATGACGTACTCCGGCAGCGCGCCTGCGGACCGGGCGTAGCTGAGCAGGACGCGCGAGACCCGATTGGCGCGGTGCGTGACCACGTAGTGCGAGAGCAGCAGAGCGACGATCGACGCGGCCAGCAGGCCGGTGAACACCAGCTCGAGTGTGGCCGGGATCCGCGTGGCGAGGTCTTCCGCGATGGGTCGGCCCGTCGCGATCGAGGTCCCGAGGTCGAGGCGGGCGAGCGACCCGAGGTAGCTGAGGAGCTGCTCCCCCACCGAACCGTCCAGCCCGTAGGAGGCGCGCGCCTCCTCGAGATCGGCTCCAGTCAGTCGTCCGCCGGTGGCGGTGACGACCGGGTCACCGGGGATGAGCTTGACGAGGAAGAACGAGACGAAGACGAAGACCAGGAGGTTGACGGCAGCCAGGAGGATGGTGCGCAGCAGCCACCAGTGACGGCGGATGGCGCCGAGCCCGGCCGATGCGGGCGCCTCGTCCGCATCCGTCGCGGCCGGGGGCGCAGTGTGTTCGACGACGCTCATGGATCACCTCCCGTGTCGGGCGCAGGGCCCAACGTCGGGACGGTCTCAGGACCGGTGGGAACCTGCGAATGATGCCACGATCGCAACACCGTGTTTCGCCGGCCCTCGCGGGAGGCAACAGTTTGATTGCGCGACCCCTCGCGTCATAGGTATCGGGATTTCCCCCGGTCAGGGGCCATTAGCGCGGGATTGCGCCGTTCTCCGCGCCCCGCTGAAGCCCGAAGATTCGCCCCACACTCACCCTCATTTCACCCTGAGATCACCCGGGGGGTCGCGCGTAAAGTAGCGTCAGCAGTGAAGACCCGGCGATGCCGTGCCTTCTCCTCTGAACCGCAGGTCACCCGAACACCTGCGACAGAAAACTCGTCAGGCTCGGCGGACACGCATTTCACCCTGGACGGCGTGAGCGCTGAGCCGACCCCCGAATCGCAGGTGCCGTGACCCGTCCCACAGCGGGTCACGGCACCTGTTCTGCCCCATGATGGAGGAACGGGCGGCGGGTCACTGTGCGCCACGCCCTGTCCCACGAGCGATCGCGGATGAAGACCAGGTCCAGCGCGATCATCGCCAGCGAGAACGGCCAGAGCCCGAGCAGCAGCCCGATCGACAGGTGCATGCCCATGAGGACAACCAGCGCGGCGTAGCGTGTGGGTCGCCAGAGCAGCAGTACGGGGAAGGCGATCTGCGCCACGACCGACACCCACGAGCCGACGACGACGAACGGCACGACCGCTCCGGCGAGGTCGCTCAGCGCCGGGAAGACCCGGAACACGTCGAGGTGGAACGCGTAGTACAGCGCGCTGCCCTCGCGCCACTCCGAACCCATCAGCTTGAGGATCCCCGAGTTCACGTAGACGAGGATCACCTGATAGGCGCACAGCACCACCACGGTGTTGTGCGCGACGGTCCCCAGCCACGGGGGCATCCGCGCCGGCGACCGCCGCGCCGCCACCGGCCCGCGCATCCGCCGCAGCCACGCGTCCACCGACCAGTGCTGCGAGAGGTCGGCGAAGACGCAGAAAAGCAGCACGAGCCGGATGACCACGTCTCCGCCGTTGGTCAGATAGACGCTGTTGGTCGACAGCGCCACCCAGAACACCAGCAGCAGCGGGGTGACGACGCGCGTCCCGATCCCGACGATGAAGAACGTCGTCAGCGCGACCAGGGTGGCGTAGCTGAGATCGAAGAGCGCGGCGTCATCCTTCGGGAAGAACACGCGCAGGATGTCGGGGTACCCGCGCCTGTCGACGGCGGGGTCGACCCACACCGATCCCGCGCCCCACAGGTAGTGGCGGTCGGCGGCGCTGGTGAGGAGGAGCCACAGGATCGCGATCCCGAACAGAATGCGCAGGGCCGACATGCTGCGCACCGCGTGCTTCGTCCCTGTCACCCACTGCACGGTGCGGTTCCAGACAGAGGTTAGGGAGAGGGATGCCGCGCGCGGCGCGGGCGCGGTGGTCACGACCCGTCGCCGTATCGCGCGATGACCTCTTCGAAGGCGGCGAGCGCCTCGGGACGCACGGCATCGTCGGCCTGCCGCCAGCCGAAGCGGAGCGTCGTGGGAGCGTGCTGCGCGACGGAGTCGAACTGCCGCTCGAAGTCATTCGGCCGCTCGCGATAGACCTCCCACCGCACCCGTTCGATCTGCTGCCCGAACGACGCGGTGGCGAAGTAGGTCAGGTATTCCTTGAGGGCGAAGTCGGCGCGAAGAAGGCCGATCGCGGCGCCGCGATCGTCGCCGAGCTCGCTCAGGCTGTCGACCAGTTCTTCCGGTGGGATGCCGCGGAACCCGGCGCCGCTTCGTTCGATGAACGTGTCTTGCACCATCAGCCGCTGCGCGGGGGCGAGGTCGTCGAAGCGGGACAGATAGGACGACAGGGCGTTCCACGACAGTTTCTGCACGCGCGAGGGAAGCGGGTGGCCCTCGACGGCGGCGAACTCGATCTCGGTGACGTTCACCCAGCGGCTCTTGACCAGCTCGCCTCTGGCATCGCGCCACTGCGCCTGGACGCGCAGCTGCGGGTTCGAGCGCGCGATATCAGGGGCAAAGACGTTCCACTCCTGCGCGAAGTAGGGGGTCGACGCAGACTTCACGGCCGAGAACGCGCCGGTCACCGGATTGGGTGGGTTGACGAAGAGCAGGGTCACCCCGACGTAAGCGGCCACGACGAACAGAGACACCGCCGTGGCGATGCCTCTGAATCGGGGAGCGGGTGCCATGGCGACAGCTCGGGAGTGTGGAATGCGCGGGCCCGCCTCGTGGACGGCGAACCCGCGCAGTCTGTGGGGCCTACCGGCCGAACCGATGACGACGTGCCGCGATCATGAGGGCGCCGGTGATCAGCAGCGCCGCGCCGACCGGCACGAGCCAGAGCCCGTCGAACCCGGTGGCCGGGAGCGCTCGCGTTCCCGTCGCTGTCGGCGTCACCCTCGGAGTGACGGTCGGTGTGGCGGTGGGCGTGATCGTGGGCATCGGGGTGACGATGACCGGGCCGGCGCCGTCGGTGTCGCCATCGGCTGCGCCGTCCGAACCGGTGGAGCCATCGACGTCGACCTCGCCATCGACGTCGACAGCCCCATCGGCGTCCCCAGCGCCGGCCGCATCGACCGCGCCATCCGTGTCGACAGCGCCGTCCGCGTCGACCGCGCCGCCCCCATCTACGGCGCCATCGGCGTCTACGGCACCGTCGACATCCACGGCACCGTCCGCGTCGACCGCTCCGTCGACATCCACGGCACCATCCGCATCGACCGCACCATCCGCGTCAACCGCTCCGTCGACATCCACGGCACCGTCCGCGTCAACCGCACCGTCGACATCCACGGCATCGTCCGCGTCGACCGCTCCGTCGACATCCACGGCACCATCCGCATCGACCGCACCATCCGCGTCCACCGCTCCGTCGACATCCACGGCACCATCCGCGTCCACCGCACCATCGACATCCACGGCACCATCTCCGTCGACCGCACCGTCAGCGTCCACGGCACCATCTCCGTCGACCGCACCGTCCACGGCACCATCTCCATCGACTCCGCCATCCGCGTCTACGGCACCATCGACATCGACCGCGCCGTCGGCATCCACCGCGCCATCCACGGCACCGTCGACATCCGCATCGACCGCGCCATCCGCATCGACCGCACCATCTGCATCGACGACGCCGTCGACATCGACCGCACCGTCCGCGTCGGTCGGCCCGGTCTCACAACCGGGGAGCACGAAGGTGTTGGTGTCGAGGGTGACCGCGCCTGTTCGGGCGAGGGCTCGTCCCTCGACCGTGGTTCCGTTGACGACGGTGACCGAGACCTGCGCGAGGATCGTGCCGACGAAGTCGGTGCTCGAACCGAGCGTCGCCGAGCTGCCGACCTGCCAGAAGACGTTGCACGCCTGCGCACCGTTGATCGGCACGACCGAGCTCGAGGTGCCCGTGATGAGCGTCTCGCCGATCTGGAAGATCCAGACCGCTCCCGGGTCGCCCTGCGCATCGAGCGTCACCGCACCGGTGACACCCGCCGCACCGGCCGTGGTGTACACGCCCGGGGTGAAGGTCTGCCCGCCGAGCTCTGTTCCCAGCGCCCCGTCCGAGGCCTGCCCGGCGGCGTTGTTGTACGCCACGGTAAGATCGCCCTGCGCCTGGAGGGCGACGGCATCGCCGGCGTGCAATTCACCACCTGTGACTACGGCGGGCGGAAACCCGGTGATCGCGGTTCCGGGTGCGACGCCGACGTCTCCGCCGAGTTCACTCGGACCGGTGTTGGTCACCGTCGAGGCGCCGAGCACCACGAACGATCCTGCCGTTCCGAGGCCGACGGCCGTCGCCGCGGTCGCGGGTGATCCGCCGATGGCGAAGCCCGCGAGGACCAGTCCGATCGCGCCGATCGCGGCCGCAGGAGCGCGGAAGCGACGGAGGGAATGTCGAGCGCGAGGCTCCGGAGACGCGTGACCGCTCATCAGGACCGCCAGATCTTCCCCGAATGCGGGGGCAGCATAGCCCTAGGTGAGCCTTCTCACCCTGACAGCGCACCGACCGTTCCACCAGGCCCTTATGCGCCGACGGTTCGGGGTCTACCGTTGGTCAGCTCCGCGACGCGACCGCATGCACCGGCTCGACTGCCGTCGCCGCCCGCTCCTCCACCCGAGACTTCAGTGCTCGGTTGAACGCGGCGTACCAGCCTTCGCCGTGGTTCTTCGCGAAGAACCCCTCGAAGGGCTTGGTCAGGGCCCCCGAGAAGGTCTCGGTGTTGTTCACAGTCGTGGTGCCGTCGTCGTTGCCGACGAGGGTGAACGTGTGCTCGCCGAGGAAGAGGCCGGTCGAGATGATCTTCGCCGACCACTGCAGCTCACGGCTCGGCGTGGCCGCGGTGACGGTCGAGGGGAACGACATCCCCGGCATCCGCATCTTCAGCTTGCTGCCCAGTTCTGGCGAACCGACGATCTCGGAGAAGTTGCTCCAGTCGCCGTACTCGGCGAAATCGGAGAGCACCTCCCAGACCTGGTGGCGTCCGCCAGCCGTCGCTGTACAAGCACATCCACTCCCTCGCGGGGCTGCACCGCGACATCGCCGTGAACGCCAAGCGCGACCTCGGCGACGTGCTCGCCCGTGCGTCGGTGGGCCGATCCGGTGCCGACGCGATCTCCGCGATGTCGCACGCCTACCGCGAATGGGCTCTGGCACACCCTGCCCGCTACGCGGCGTCGAACCTCATGCCCGCACCGGGCGACGTGGAAGACGAGGCGGTCTCTCTCGCCGCCATCCAGGTCATCGCCGATGTCCTCACCGCCTACCGCCTCGAGGGCGACGACGCGGTGGACGCGATCCGCGCCTTCCGGTCGACCCTGCACGGCTTCGTCTCCTACGAGACGGCGGGTGCGTTCCGCTGGAGCGCCGAGGTCGATCGCAGCTTCGGCCGTCTCGTCGCCGGATTCATCCTCGCTCTCGATCGCTGGGCCGACACCGTCGCGCCCGCCTCCGCCCCACCGACCGCCCGTCACAAACGAACGACATCGACATCGAACCAGGAGAAGAAGTCATGACCGAGCAGAACATCACGACCGCATCCGACAGAGACGCCGCCTCACAGCTCGTGAAGTCGTGGGTTGCCCTGTGGAACGGAGACCTCGATATCGCCGACGCGATCATCTCCGAATCGAATCGCGTCCACGCCGCGATGTTCGACGGCGGCGACGGGAGCGCCGTCGGCGGAGCCTCGGGCATGAAGGACTTCGTCGCACAGATGAGGTCTCTGATGTCCGACCTGGTCTTCTCGATCGATGTCGGCCCCCTCGTCGATGGCGACCACGTGGTCGTCCGCTGGGTCGCCACCGGCCACTACGGCGGCGGTCTTCCCGGTGCCGGCGCCCCCGTCGGCGCCGAGGTGACTTTCCACGGCACCGACATCCTTCGGCTCTCGGACGGCAAGGTCGTGGAGTACTGGCTCAACGCCGACACCCTCGACCTCATGACGCAGCTGCAGGTCGGGGCGGGATAGCGCAGAAGAACCGCCCCGCGCCGGTCACACCGTCTCGAGCAGCTCCTGCATCTCGGTGATCTCGGCGGTCTGGCTGGCGATGATCGACTCGGCAAGGGCGACCATCTCGGCGTCCTCGCCGTCGGCCACCTGATCCTCAGCCATCTCGATCGCACCCTCGTGGTGCTCGATCATCTGCTCGAGGAAGAGCCGAGATGCCTCGGCGCCCTCGGATGCTTCGAGGGCATCCATGTCTTCCTCGGACATCATGCCCGAGTGGTCCATGCCGCCCATGTCCATGTCATCCATGTCGCCCATCGAGATGCCCTGAGCGTCGAGCCACTCCCGCATCTGCTCGATCTCGGGGCCCTGGGCGGCCCTGATGCGCTCGGCGAGCGCCGCGACATCCTCATCGATCCCGTCCTTCTCGAGCAGCATGTCGCTCATCTCCACCGCCTGCTCGTGGTGGGGGATCATCATCATCGCGAACTGCGCGTCGGCGCTCATCATCTCGCCGGCCTCGGCACTCGCTGACCCGTGACCGCCGTGCTCGCCCATCTCGGTGCCCGGCGAGGTCGACCCGCACCCGACCAGGGCGATACTCAACGCCGCGGCCGCAGCCAGACCCGCCAGGGGTCGCATTCGTGAAGCGTTCATCGTGTCCTCCCTTTCTCCTCCTGAGGATACCCCACCCCGGTATCTTCCGGGTCGCCGGACGGCGCCGGGACCGCGCGAGACCCGAAGAGGATGGCTGCGCCCGCGAGACTGATCCCGAGCAGGACCAAGGTCGACATCCCCACGCTCCACACCCCCACCCATCCCGCCACGGGATAGGTGATCAGGTAGCAGGCGTGCGACAGCGCGAACTGGGCGGCGAAGACAAGCGACCGGCGCGAAGGATCGGATGCTGCGGCGAGAACTCGTCCGGTCGGTGTGGCGATGAGCGACGTACCCACTCCGATCGTCGCCCACGCAGCGAAGAGACCGCCCCACATCCCAAACGAACCGGCAGGCGCGAAGGCGGCCAGGGCCGCCACGGCCAATCCGCCCACAACGACGCCGGCACCGACCCGCATGACCGTGAACACCGACCACCGCCCCACCGCCCGGGGCACGATCAGGGCGGCGACGACCGACCCGGCGCCGAAGACGGCGAGCGCAACAGCAACCACAGCGTCATCCGCCCCGGCTCGATCCTTGACCAGCACCACCGTGTCGACGAGCACCAGGGCCACTCCGCACGCGACGACGACGTTGGCGACGAGGACGAACCGCAGGGACGGGGTTCTGGCGAACAGTCGCAGGCCGCCGGTGAGGCGATCCCCGAACGAGGACGACTCCCCTGCCGGCACCGGCGGCAGTGTCGCCGCGAAGACCAGCGCGGCGGAGGCGGCGAACCCGACCGCCGTGCCCGCGAAGAGGGCGGTGAACGGGATGACGGTGAGAAGCACCGCCGCGAGGACGGGACTGAGGATCGCCTCGAGGTCGTAGGCGATCCTCGAGAGCGACAGAGCGCGGGTGTACTCCTCGCGCCGGGGAAGGACGGCCGGGATCACTGACTGGAAGGTCGGGGTGAACGTCGCCGAGGCGGCCTGCAGCACGAAGATGAGGGCGTAGATCTGCCAGATCTCGCTCACGAACGGCAGCGACGCGGCCATGGCGAGGCGCACGAGGTCGGCCCCGACGAGCACGGATTTCGCGGGAAGCCGGTGCACGAGGGCCGCGACGACGGGCGCGACCCCGACGTAGGCGACCATCTTGATCGCCAGCGCCGTGCCGAGGACGGCTCCGGCGGCTGCACCCGCGAGCTCGAACGCGAGAAGACCGAGGGCGACGGTGAGAAGCCCGGTGCCGACGAGAGCGACCACCTGTGCGATGAAGAGCAGCCGGTAGGTCCGATTGCCGAGCACGCTCGCAATACCTTCACGCATGCGAAGATTCTAAGGCAATGGGATGCGAGACTGTGCCTGTGAGCCACGATGCCACGGCACCTCTCGACCCGCAGGACGCCTATGTCGACGTCGCCGCCGAGATCTTCCGAATGCTGTCCGACCCGACGCGCGTTCGCATCATCCTGGCACTGCAGGACGGCGAACGCTCGGTGAGCCAACTCGCCGAGGTGGTGGCGAAGTCACCCACGGTGGTGTCGCAGCACCTGTCGAAGATGCGCCTCGGCCGGCTCGTCCGGGCCCGCCGCGAGGGCACGACGATGCACTACAGCCTCATCGACGAGCATGTTCGGAGGCTGGTGACCGAGGCCGTCTTCCAGGCCGAGCACTCCGTCGACGACCAGCCGCCCCATCACCGCGGTTAGGTCGCCGCGCGACCAGCATCTCTAATTGAGGCATCGAGGGGATTCACCCTCCTTTCACCCGCATTCACCCCTGTCAAATCCGGGTGCGTCGCGTATCGTTTCCGAAAGTTCACGAGCGAGGGAACGCCCGAACCCCATCCGTTGACGAGTCACCCGAGGCTCGCGCGGAGACTGATCGGCTCTGCGCGCGCGAGTTCGCCTAAGGGGCGGTCCGCTCCGGCGCGGTAGCCCCCGAGACGCAGGTGCCGTGACCCGTCCCACAGCGGGTCACGGCACCTGCTTGCATCCTGGCGGGCGGAAAGCGTGACGCCGACGCGACACGCCCGGCGCTCTCACCACGACAGTTACCAGAGCAGCAGCGCCAACCCCGACGCGTTGTACAGCACGTGCGCCGCGATCGCCGCCCAGAGCCGGCCTGTCACCACGGTCAGCACCCCGCATCCGACACCGACCACGAGTGACCCGATGATGAGTCCGACCGGCACGAGCGCCCCCGCGGCCACGACGTGCAACAGCACGAACGCCGCCGTAGATGTCGCGACGGCGACGATCGATGCCCCGACGCGCCCGGCATCGGCGAGCGCGTCGCCCAGGGCCCGCACCATCAGTCCCCGAAAGTAGAGCTCTTCGACGATCGGTGAGACGATCACCGCGGCCGACGCCGCGATCACCAGGGCGATGGTGGCATCCCCCGAGAGCGCTCCACCCAGCGGCCCACCGAAGCCGCCGAGCGTCGGTGCGAAGAGCTCGACGACCGCGCGAGCGATGAGCCCGACGAAGAGTCCATATAAGAGGTCGGTCCAGACCCACTGACGGATGCCGGTGGCTCGGGCGAATCCGACGAGCGAGGTGAAGGCCGCGGCGGCCACGACAGCGATGATGAGGGGGGCGTTGGCGGCGAAGATCGATGCCGCGGCGGCAAGCCATCCCGGCATGCCCGCCCACATCGGCCCGGTCGCATCGACGACGAAGAGCAGAAGCGCCGCTGCCCCGAACCCTCCGGCGGCGACGAGAAGTGCTCGCCAAGGCTCGTGATACGAGCGGACGAAGAGATAGGGCCGCCCCGGGGTGACGCCCGGAGCCGAAGTCATGGAGAAAATGCTATCCGCAATGCTCGCCGGATCACGACCGAAACGACATCGACCCCGGGCAGGTGCCCGGGGTCGATGTCATGAATCTGTTGCTGCGGAGCCTTACTCGGCGTTGGCAGCAGCGCGGCGGCGAGCCACGGCGGCGGTGATGGCGATGCCACCGAGGCCGACCGCTCCGGCACCGAGCCAGATGGCTGCGGCCGGAACGGCGTCGCCACCGGTCGCGGGCAGCGAGCCGCCCGTACCACCGGCCGCACCGGTGCTGGCAGCAGCAACGGTGACGGTGACGCTCTGGCTGTCGCCGTCGGCGTCGGTGATGGCGATCGTGTAAGTACCGCCGGCGGTCGGCGCCGTGAAGGTCGCCTCGGCCGTGCGGTCGTCGCCCGCTTCCTTGACCGCCGTGTCAGCCGCGACCGCGGCGAACGAGATCGAGGTCAGCGTGTTCTCGGTGACACCGGGGCCGGAAGTCGCGAACGTCGTGGTGCCGTCGACGTTGGTCGCGGTGATGACGGTCGCCTGGCCGGGAACCAGCGTCGGGTCACCGACGGTGGTTTCGACGTCGGAGTTGTAGTCGGCGTTGGCCGCCGACGCTCCGGCGAGGACGATGAAGCCGGCAATGCCGACTGCGGTCAGAGTTTTCTTGATCATGCGCTGGTACCCCCCACAAGGTCCTAGGCGTGGATTCGGTATTTAGATGAGAGCGACATGAACGTTAGCTGAGTGCCAGCTGAGTCGCCGCTGATGTCATCGTAGCCACACGGCAATCGGATTCCATAACTCAGGAAGTTTCCAGAAAGTAACATTTCCGCTCGGCGTGTCCTCCCTTTGGGGGACAAATTGGGTCGCCACGTCCGGAATTCCGCGGCTCTGGGAACCGAAGAAGATTTTCCTGCCGTTCACCCCAGCGAAGCCCCGATGAGGCCGATCGCGACAGCGGCGGTGTTGAACACGGCGTGAAGCAGGATGGCGCCCCAGATTCGCCCGGTGAGCAACACGATCCCTGCGGCGATGAACCCGAGCATCGCCAAAGACGTGATGTCCGTCGGGTCGGTTCCCGCCGTGACGGCATGGAGCAGGATGAACAGCCCGGTCGACACCAGCGCCGCCACTGCACCCGCGGCCACGTACCCCACAGGTCGACGGAGGAGGGTGAACACCGACACGAGCAGGATGCCGCGGAAGAACAGCTCCTCGACGACGGGTGCGACGAAGATCCCACCGAAGGCGTCGACGATCCACCACTCCGCCGGCGGCAACCCGCCGAGGGTCGTGAATGAAGGGAACTCGCCCCCGGTGATGACGCCCCTCACGAGGCAGAGGGCGACACCAAGCCCCACCCCCCAGAGCAGATCCGTAGGACGAAACCGCAGCAGGCCCGCTGGTCGAGATCGGGTGAATCCCCACACGATCGGCGCCATCATCCCGCCGACGACGACCACGGTCGCGAAGACGGATGCCGCCGGACCCGGCCAGGCAGCGCTGACCGCGGCCCCGAGAAGGACACCGAGCCCCAACGCGACCAGCGAGACGGCGAGAAGCCACTCACGCCACGCCCGCACAGTGCGCCCTCCGAGGCGCCAGTCGGTGCGCGCGCGACGGCCCGACGAGCGGCGTGATTCGGTGATGTTCACGTCGCTAGAGTGATCGAGCACGCGCTCACGTTACTCCGAGGGAAAAGGTCGGCCGGTGTTCGAGATCCTCACGGTGTGCACGGGAAACATCTGCCGATCGCCGCTCGCCGCATCCCTGCTCACCACTCGGCTGGCCCCGCTCGACGTCGTCGTCGGGTCTGCCGGCACACGAGGCCTGAGCGACGCGCCGATGACACCCGAGACCGTGGAACTCGCTCACGCTCTGGGTGTCGCCCCGGACGAGACCGCACGTCACCGCGCGAGATTCCTGCGGGAAACGCATCTCGACTCCCCCGACGTCATCTTCGCGATGACGCGCGATCACCGCCGGGAGATTGTCGAGCTCGCCCCGTCGCGCATGAGGTCGACGTTCACCATTCGCGAGTTCGCGCGTCTTGCCGACTCGTTGACCGACGACCAGCTGCGGGCGTCTGCGGATGCTGGCGGCTCAAGCGCCTCTGCACGCGTGCGGGCGCTGTCCGCCGCGGTTGCATCGCAAAGAGGCCTCGTCCTCCCGCCGGCCGACCCGGCCGACGACGATGTCGTCGACCCCTACGGCCGTTCGTGGCAGACGTACCAGTTGTCGGCCTCGCAGCTCGAGCCCGCGGTGAATTCAACCGTCCGAGCCCTGAAGCTCGCGATTTCGGTGGTCGAGTAGCCGGCGAAGCCGCTCCCCCGGTGGTCGAGTAGGCGCCGCAGGCGCCGTAGCGAGACCCCCGACACCCCCACGAAACACCCCCATGGCAGTATGGTCCGCAAGTTCGGGACACGAGAGGCACCATGGAGCTCATCGACTACATCCGCATTCTGCGGAAAAACTGGCTGATCATCGTGGTCGCGACGCTTCTGGGCATCGGCGCAGCTGCGGTCTTCTCGTTGACGCGCACACCGCTCTACGAAACTCAGAGCACAGTCTTCGTGTCGAGCCAAACCGGCGGCACGATCCAGGAACTGCAGCAGGGATCGACCTTCACGCAGGCACGTGTGACGACCTACACGAACCTCGTCTCCACGCCGATCGTGATGAATCCCGTGATCGCTGAACTGGATCTCGGGATCACCGCGGCGCAGCTGGACGCCCAGGTCGAGGCATCGTCCGCCCTGAACACGACCCTGATCACCATCTCTGTCACCGATGCCGATGCAATCCAGGCAGCCGACATCGCGAACGCTCTGGCATCGAGCCTCACCTCCGCCGTCGAGACGATCGAGACTCCGAACGGGTCGGAGACCAGCCCTGTGCGGCTCACGCGGGTGAAAGACGCTCTGCCACCGCTCGCTCCCTCGAGCCCCAACGTCATGCTGAACCTCGCCCTGGGCGGGCTCGTCGGTCTGGCTCTCGGCATCGGCGCCGCAGTCCTGCGCACCATCCTCGACACGCGGGTGCGCTCGGCTCGCGACGTGGAGCAGGTGACAGACCGACCGTTGATCGGCGCCATTCCGTTCGACGGGCGGGTCAAGGAGCGTCCGCTCATCGTGCACGCCGACCCGCTCAGCCCACGCTCAGAGTCGTTTCGCGCCCTCCGCACGAACCTCCAGTTCCTCGACATGGATGGCCGCTCGAGCTTCGTCATCACCTCGAGCGTGCCGAGCGAAGGAAAGTCGACCACGACGATCAATCTCGCGATCGCGCTGGCTGACGCGGGTAAACGCGTTGCGCTCTTGGACACCGACCTCCGCAAGCCGAAAGTCGCGGAGTACCTCGGCATCGAAGGCGGCGCGGGCTTGACAGACGTTCTGATCAACCGGGTGCGGGTGGGCGATGTGATGCTGCCCTGGGGTGGCCGCAGCCTCTACGTGCTCCCTGCAGGCAAGGTTCCGCCTAACCCGAGTGAACTTCTCGGGTCGGCTCAGATGCACACACTCCTCGAGGTCTTGGAGCGCGACTTCGACGTCGTTCTCTGCGACGCGCCGCCTCTCCTCCCCGTGACGGATGCCGCCATCCTTGCGAAGGCGACGAGCGGCGCCATCCTCATCGTCGCCTCGGGACAGACCAACCGTCACCAACTGAGCGGAGCAGTTGAAGCTCTTCAGACCGTGGGGGCGAAGATCGCGGGTCTCGTGATGACCATGGTGCCCACGCGGGGCCCCGACGCGTACTACTCCTACGGCGCAGGCTACGGCTATGGATACGGCTACTTCCAGGAGCAGCCCACGAAGGGCCGACAGCGAGGCAAGACGACCGGAAAGCGTCGAAGCGGGACGCCAGTCGCCAGTGCCCCGGTACCTGCGAGCCCGATGCGGACCGGTGACCGTCCGGTACCGGCAGATCCCTCCATGAGGCGTCCGGCCGACGCAGGTCGTCCAGCCCAGCGCTGAGCTCGATGGCCCATCGACCTCCGAAGCTGTTCGCTGCGCGCTGGACGGCGGTCGCCCTCGTGGGTGTTCTCGCCGTCGGCGTAGCAATCGTTTCCGCTCTAGCGCTCGCGCAGTCGCGAGGACCGGCGACCGCCGAGTCCAACCCGATCCCGTCATTCTCGCTCGGTGTGCAGACGGCCACTCCGACGCCCAGCCCAGAACCCTCGTCCGAGCGCGCTGAACCCTTGCCCAGCGAAGAGCGCTTCCTCGCGGCCGGCAGCGGCGCCTGGTGGCGGGGAACGGCGGGCCGGTGCGGTGAAGCGGAGCCGCTCGTCGAGCGATCCGTGGATGGCGGGCAGACCTGGATCGACGTGACTCCGCGATATCTCGGGATGAGCGAGCTGATGTCGCTGGGCGCTTTCACCTCGACGGAAGCCGAGATGGTCGTCAAGGTGGGGCCAAGCTGCGAAGTGCAAGCCCTGAGGACCTTTACGCAGGGTCAGTTCTGGGAGCCCTATCCCGACGTTCTCGCAGCGTCGCGCTACGTCGACTCTGCCAACTCGGGTGTCGTCGATCTCGGCGACGATTCCATCGCAGCTCCCTGCGAGGAGGCGAGTGGGCTCCGCACCGCAGGCGAAACCATCGCACTTCTCTGCGACGACAGCGCATGGCAGCTTGCGTCATCCACGTGGATCGAGATCCCCAGCGCCGAGCGCGCGACGGCGCTGTGGGTCGAGGGCGAGACGGTGTGGATCGCAGGTGCCGGCTCGGCGTGCGACGGACTATCGGTTTCGCAAGTCGACACCGCCACGCAGGAAGAGACGGTTCTCGCCGCCTGTGTCGCGAGCGCTCTCGATTCGCCGGCTGCGATCACGGTCGTCGACGATCGCCCCGTGCTGTGGGTCGGCGACGACGTCAGCGTCGTCGGCTGACGCCCGACTCAAGTGCTGACACAGCCGTAACCAGCCGTTCACACGTGTCTTGCTATGGTCCTTTCGGGGATAACGCTTTTTCTGGGGAGAGAGGGATCAGTGACGTGCCGCGTCGTCGGGCACACGGCCGACCACGTCACTCCATATGAACGCGACGCACACACCCATCAGAAGTGTCGGTCTCTCCACGACCGAAGCCGGTTCGTCGGGTCGAACCGCACCCCCGCAGGCCTCGTGGCGAAAGCAGTATGCGCGACGCCTCTGGTTCAGCGACCTCTTCGTCCTGGTCTGGTCCGTCTACGGGACGCAATTGCTGTGGTTCGGTTTCAGCGGCGAAACCGTTGCCGCTCCCGATGACTTCCAAGCCGTTCAGATCTCCTATTGGACGGCCTCCGCTGTCCTCGTGGTCGTGTGGATGTGGGTGCTGTCCCTGATGGATTCTCGCGATCACCGCATCGTCGGCACCGGTAGTGGTGAGTACATTCGCATCATCGATGGCAGCCTGCGTCTTTTCGGCGGGGTGGCGATCGTGGCGTTCCTCCTTCGAGTCGACATCGCGCGCGGCTACCTGCTGATCGCCCTTCCTTTGGGAATCGCCATGCTCGTCGTAGAACGGGCCCTTTGGCGCCAGTGGCTCGTTGCGAATCGCTCGATGGGCCGATACTCCGCGCGTGTGCTTCTCGTCGGCTCAGAGCAATCGGTCTCGCACATCGCCCGCGAGCTCACGCGCGCACCAAGGGCGGGGTACTTCGTCGTCGGCGCTTGCGTTCCAACAGGCCTGGTGGGCGCGTCAATCCCAGGCACCGGAGTCCCGATTATGGGGAACGTCGATGCGGTGAAGAGAGCGATCGAGGTCACAGGCGCTGACACCGTCGCGATCACTAGCACGGACGAGCTCCCGCCGGACAAGGTCAAAGAGATCTCGTGGGGGCTCGAGGCGGGGCGTCAACACCTCATTCTCACGCCGAGCATCGTGGACATCGCAGGCCCGCGCATTCATATCCGCCCGGTGTCAGGCCTGCCCCTCATCCACGTCGAAACTCCCCGGTTCACGCGTGGTCAGCGATATGTGAAGCGAACCTTCGACCTGATTGTCGCCGGGGTTATCGTCGTCCTGCTGTCGCCCGTTCTCCTCGCAGTCGCAGTAGCAGTGGCAAGCACAAGTCCCGGCCCGCTCCTCTATCGCCAGCAGCGCATCGGGCTGAACGGAGAACCGTTCTGGATGCTCAAGTTCCGCTCGATGCGGGTGGGAGCCGACCAAGAGCTGAGAGCTCTCCTCGAGTCGCAGGGAACGAGCGAAAAGCCCTTGTTCAAAATTAAGGACGATCCCCGAATTACGCCGGTTGGTCGGTTCATCCGCAAATACTCTCTGGACGAGCTACCTCAGCTCTTCAACGTGCTCGGTGGGTCCATGAGTCTCGTTGGCCCCCGCCCCCAGATCGCCGCCGAGGTTGCGCTCTATAGCGATGCAGCCAAAAGGCGACTTCTCGCTCGACCGGGGCTAAGCGGGCTTTGGCAGGTGAGTGGGAGGTCAACTCTCGATTGGGAAGATGCCGTTCGGCTCGACCTCTACTACGTGGAAAACTGGAGCCTGATAGGAGATCTTACAATTCTTGTCAAGACCGTTCGGGCGGTAACTTCTCCCGGCCAGACGGCATCCTGAAACGGAAAAGTTATGCCACCCACTCCATTTACGTTGCTGACCGTCACGTACAACAGCGCCAAACCTCTTCGTCATCACTGGGCAGCGGGAGTTCCCCGGGGCCAGCGATGGATTGTGGTGGACAATGCTTCCAGCGACAACTCCGTCAGCGTCGCCAAGGATCTTGGGGCAGAAGTGATCCCCCTTGACCGCAACGTCGGCTTTGGACGCGCAAACAACATTGGCGCCCGACGCATCGATACAGAATTTGTAAGCATCGTAAATCCTGACGTCACAGTGGATTTCTCGACGATGCCGTATCTGGCTGATCAACTCAGAAACAATGAGCTTTTGCTGGCACCACAACTCGCATACCCCGACGGCACGCCTCAACCAAATGGTCGAGGACGCCCCTCGTTGACCAACAAGGTTCGACACAGAATTTCGCCGCGGCAATCTGAATCAGACGGCTACCGTATCGTGGCTGGGCCGGACGAACAGGTCGAGGTTGATTGGCTGATGGGAGCTGCGATAAGCATGCGCATGGAATCCTGGGAAAAGTTGGGTGGGTTTGATGAGAGATTCTTCGTGTACTACGAAGATATAGATCTTGGTTTACGCGCCGCCGAGCTGGGTATCCGACGGGTAGTTGATGGGGCGATTCGGTGGACGCATGGCTGGGCACGAGAGGCAAGTGGCTTCAACCTCAGAGGTTGGAAACTCGAGGCTGCGAGTGCTTCAAAGTTTTATCGAAAGTATCCGAGTCTTCTCGTTGGAACCAAGAATGTCTGACTCGGTTAGTGTTGTCATTACTGTTCTCAATGAGGGCGCCAGTGTTTCTGAATGGCTGGACTCACTCGCAAGGCAGACCCTCTTGCCAGATGAGCTAGTTGTTTGCGATGGCGGGTCAACAGACGCGACTCTGAACAAAATTCGAGGCCTTGCGGACTCCCTGCCGTTCTCGGTGACATTGATCGAAGAGCCAGGCGCGAATATCAGCCGCGGCAGAAACATTGCGATTGATCACGCATCATCTCAGTGGATCGCTGTCAGCGACGCCGGCACTCATCTTCAGCGAGACTGGCTCGAGAATCTGACTGCGCAACGATCCGGCGCTGACGTTGTCGCGGGGTTCTTCAAGCCGACGGGATCGACACCGTTTCGGCACATTTTGTCGGCGGCGATCACCCCGCTTCTCCGAGAGATCGATCCCGCCAAGTTCTTGCCTTCGTCGCGGTCCGTACTCTTCAGGAAGGACTGCTGGGCCTCCGTGGGGGGGTATCCGGAATGGCTAGACTACTGTGAGGATCTCGTCTTTGATGTTGCCCTGCTCAAGCACGAATTTGTGTTTAGATTTGCACCACACGCGATAGTGACATGGGACGGTCGCGACAATCTTCGCGCATTCTTCATGCAGTACTATCGGTATGCCAGAGGGGACGGCAAAGCTGGCCTATGGTTCGGGCGCCATCTTGCGCGTTATTCCTCGTACGCCCTCGGGATTCTGATGCTTGTGGCGAGCGCCCGACGACCACTCCTAGTCGCTCCGCTTATTGTGGGATCCGCCTTACACTTCAGTAAGCCTGCTAAGAGACTGATAAGCCACGCAGGATTGCCCCTTATGCGACGAATTCTAGGACTAGTGCTAGTCCCGGTGATTGTACTCACGGGAGACGTGGCGAAAATGATCGGATACCCCGTCGGCGTAGCCTGGCGGAGACGCCAATGACGAGCGGGCTGGATAGGACCGCGGCAATAGTTGTTCACCACAAGAATTTTCCTCAGGTGACCCTTACGGTTGACGACCTGTTGTCGACCGGAATACCGGCCAACAATGTCGTGGTAGTTGATAACTCCGAGGATGAAGGTACGGAAGATAAGTTGCGCCACTACCTTCACCCGCAAATCAAGCTTTTGACTGCGCCGAACTACGGATACGGGATGGCGGCTAACGCTGGATTGGACGAGATCTTCGGGCGCGATGCGCCCGTGGAAAGCATTCTCATCTCTTCCCACGAGACTCGCTTTCCGCCGAAAACCTTGGGTGTTCTAGTCGCTCAGCTCGACCGAGACTCCTCGATCGGCGCTGCGGGCCCAGTGCTATTCATGAAGGATGAGCCGGACCAGCTTTGGTCGGCTGGCGGTTCGCTGTCGAAGTACCTCAAGCGTCCCGTCCATCGGATGCAGATTCCGTCGGATCCCGTGTCTGCTACGTGGCTGGATGGTGCATTCGTTCTCTACCGCGCGGAAGCCATACGAAGCGCGCGATTTGATCCCGTCTATCGAATGTATTACGAAGAGACGGACTTGCATCTTCGGCTCGGAGCAGCGGGATGGAGAGTATCCGTTGTGCCACAGGCGATCGTGTACCAAGCCACCGCGGGAGCACCGCCCTTCTACGTGGGGCGCAACGGCTACCTCTTTGGCAAGAGGTACACCACGATCGTTCAACGATGGGCGGCTCTCGGCCGAGAGGCTTTGAGATTTGCCGTCCGCGGCCACGGGCGGACGAGTAGACGGGCGGCCGTCCGGGCATACGTCCAAGGAATGATCGATGGCATCAAGACCTGAGCCTCACGCCACGTTTTGGCGGCGACGTTTGATGTTCATCTTGGGTGGCGTCTTCTCGGCTTGCGCCTTCTTCCCCGCTGTAGTCTCATCGTTCGCGAATGTTCGCGTCACGATAGTCATTGTTGCGTTTCTTGTCGTCGCCATGACTGTTTACGGCCGTACCTCTTCAGCTACCTACGTGCTGATGTTGCTCACATTGTTTCTGGTGATCCTTATCGGAAGCCTTATATCGACTCAACTCGCAGACGCAACGGGGGACCCTCTCGTTGCCACCAACGCGCAGCGACTTTTTGTAGTAACTCCTCTACTTTTCGTTGCTGGAGTAGGCACCGGGCTTAGACTTGATTGGGCTCGCCCATTAGGCTTGGCATACCTATTCCTGGCTTTTGCCGCTAGTGGTCTCGCAATCGTGGAAGCGTCGGTCGGCCGATCGCTTCTTGGGCGCGATCTAGAGCTTGCAGAAATGTCGCGCGAAGGTGACATTCGTGCCATTGTCGCATCAGAGCACTCCCTTGTGCTCGGCACCCTGCTCGCACTCGCCATCCCAATTTGTTTGATTCTCCCAAAAGGTCTGAGACTTCCCGCTGCGACGCTTTTGGTTCTCGGCGTTGCGGCAACAGGTAGCCGCGGACCTTTGTTGGTGGGGTTAGTCTTTGCGATCGTCTCGCTTTTCCGCTCCGTCACGGCCAGCGTCGCTCGGCACAGCAGAATCCTGACTCTCACTGCGGTAGTTGGTCTTGGAGTCCTTGCGTATCTGTCTAGTTTTGTTTGGACCAACGTAGTCGAAGGCTCGACGGGAAGCGAATACAGCGCGAACTACAGGTGGGCAATTTACGCGACTGTCCCGGATCTCCTCATTTCGCAGCCGTTGGGATATGGTTTGGGCACTTTCCCTCAGGGCGTGTGGCTCGTCGAGTCTCGAGCGTTCGGCGTCAAAGATATCGTCTTGACCCTAGACTCCGAACTCGTGTATTCCGCATTCACTCTAGGTTGGATCGGCCTTGGCCTTGTCTCAGGCGCCCTAATCGTAAGCATTCTTGCTGTTCGACACAGCCCGATAGTTGGACTGACCGCAACGATGTGCTCGGTGCTCGGCCTATCTATCGCACTTCACGCATGGGACGGGCTGGGCGCGATGTGGGTCCTTCTTGTGGGCATGTCATCGGCAATCCTCCTGAAGGGGCGACAAATGAATGAACCACACATGCGTAGCGAAACCCTTGACGCGCTTAGGCCGTCGTCGTGACTCTTGCGAGGGTCCGCGTCTATCGCACTCTCCGCAGCGCACATCTCGAGCGGCTTGCTCAGTCGCCGTCCAGTCAATGCTTGTACCTCGAGGCAAGCTACGATCTTGATGGCGAACTGCTTGAAGCGACGGGGCGTTCGGCCACTCGCGTTTCATACTGGTCCTTAGTGCCCGCGCTGCGCGAGCGAAGGCCGAAGGTGCTCGAACTGAATGAGGCTTTCCAAGTGAACGCGTGGCCAATCATGGCCTTGGTCTCCATCTGGTTGGCGTTCACGCAGCGGCGGACGCGACCACGGATAGTCTTCTATGCAATTGAAAATCTCGATCCCATCGAGTCTTTGCGGTCGCGCCTCCGATCGACACAGCGGGTTGCGATTCTCATCCTTTCGCTGGCACTACGCTTCGTTGTGCCAACTCCGGACCGTGTCTGTTTTGGTTCACAAGCCGCGGAAGAGAATTACAGGCGACGCGCACCAAATCTAGTAGCTCGCGCAGAAACTCGCCTTATTGAAGCGCTCCCAGCGCCCACATCTTCGGTTCAGACCGCGCCCGAGATGGCAGCCATTTTCGTCGGCTCATTTGAAGACCGGAAATCCGTTCTCCAAACCAGCGAAGCATTCACTCTCTTGGCCCGCAAGCACCCGGACTGGTGTTTCACCGTCGCAGGGAAGGGCCCCTTGCAACGTGAAGTTCAGTCAATCTTAAATGGCGGAACCGTCGAGTTACGAATCGACCCACCCCGGGCTGTGGTAAGGGACCTCATTCGCCGATCCTCGGTTCTTGTGCTCGCCTCGCGACCAACCCCTCGGTGGAAAGAGCAGATTGGACTGCCAATTCTCGAAGCGTTGGCGGAGGGTCTCACTGTGGTCACCACGCCCGACACGGGGCTTGCGAGTTGGTTGTCCGCGAATGGGCACTACCTGACCCAGTCAAGCCCATCCGGGTCACAAATAGCCAAAGAAGTCGAGAAAGCGATCATCTCCCCACTTCCGCGTGCAGTTGTCGTCTCGACTTTACCCGCTGTTGATGCGCGCATAGCCGCCGACACATGGATGAATGGTTGGGATGATGCTTAAGGTCTGGCCCCGGCTTTTCCGGGACATCGCACTAGGTGCTATCCCGTTCTCCGCCCTATTTCCGCAACCTCTGCGGCCGTACTATCTTCGGCTGTTCGGGCTCGATATACACTCTTCTGCCAAACTCGCATCAAGGGTCCGCATTTCCGATCGGAGAGTGCAAATCGGACGGAACGTGTTTGTCAACACTGAGTGTTTCCTTGACGCGTCGGATTGGATCAGGATTGGTGATAACGTTGCATTCGGAATGCGCGTAGTTCTCCTGACGAGCACACACGGTATCGGGCCAGAAGAACGGCGCGCAGGGGAGGCGGACTCGAGCGGAATTGAGATTGGCGACGGTTGCTGGGTTGGGGCCAATGTCACAATTCTTCCGGGCGTTAAAGTGGGGTCTGGATGCATTCTCGCAGCCGGGAGCGTTGTCATACACGACTGTCTACCCAATCGGCTCTACGCGGGTGTTCCCGCTAGGGAAGTCCGACTGTTGAGTACGCTCAGTCCTGTGGGATGAAGAAGTACGTAACGGTCATCGCGACCAATCTGTTCTCGCAGGCCGCACTCGCGGGATTTCTGTTCTTGGTAGCCCTGCGGTTCGAACCCGCGGTTGCAGACCAATTTTCTCTTCTGCTTCAGACTGGTCTGATGGCTTTATCCGGCATCGTCATGGGCGTCGTCTACGGCCTGGCGCTTGGGCGGCCAGACTTTGACCTGTGGTCACAGTTCGCTATCTCTGCTGCCGTATTTAGCCTTTTGGTGGGTTTGGTCTCGTCCCTCGTCTGGGTCAGCCTTGGAAATCCCAATGGCCTGCTGTTCATAATCTCTGGCGCGGCTGGAGCACTTTATGCATGGGCAGGAACCCTGGCCGTGCGCCTCGCACTGCTTGGACGTCCCCTTTCCATACCGGCTGTGTCGGGGTCCTCCTCTGCATCACTCTTGGCTGGCCTCTTGCTGTCGTTGGTCTTGCCTTCGTCCATCGCGGTCTACTGCATCAGCGTCAGTTGGGTGCTTGGAGGCATGATCGCGGTTGGGCTAGTTCGTCGGGTCGCCAGAGACTCAATTGCGTCGACTGCAGGGCTGGCGAGTGGGCCTTCGGGGCGCGGGAGGATGCTTGAACACACGGCCGCTTTAGTAGCATCGGCTGCAACCGCGACGATATTGCCCGTGTTGGCGTCTACCGCACTGCTAGCTCTCCCGGCGGGCACACTTGCGCTCGCCTATTTCGTTGGAAGGTTCATCGGCGCGGGAGTCAATCTACTTGTCAACTCCGTGCTATCAGTGCGGTATCACTGGGCAAACTCCCCGATCCTGAACCGCGGCGTCATCCTTTTTGCGGTTCTTACGGCTCTCGTAGGCGCGGTCTGGATGCTTTGGCTGGCACTCCTAGGGAGCGATCAAACCGTGTGGGTGACCGTTTTGCCCTGGCTAATCATGGTCGCCACGTCGGCAATCCTGCTGCGAGAAGCTAACGCACAACTCAGGGTCAGGACGTTGTCGATCAAATCAACTATCGACCTACTTGGAGCATCAGTGGTCGTTGCTGCCCTCTTCGTCAATCCATCTGTCGTCGGCTATTTTTGTCTGTTCACCGTTTCCGGTTCTATCACTTGCTCAGTCACGCTCGCGTCGCAGCGCAGATGGTGGGAGATGTGTTTCGCAGCGGTCACCGGAGCGCTCGCAATGGCCGCGTCTTTTGCGGCTTGATCACAACCCGTGCTGTCTCGTCGCCAGAGACTCGTGTCGACGACGCTCGAAGAGTAGGCCATTGCGACGTCCTTGTATTCCAGCAGTCATCGCAACGAGGGGTGACTTCCGGAGGCTAGCAGGGTCGCGAAGAGGTCGGTTGGGGTTTGATCGCCGAGGGTGATTCGTGGTCGCCGGTTGAGCTCATTGTCGACACGGGCGAGGGCCGGTGCGCTGTGAACGGAGAGGTCCGTCGATTTCGGGAAGTACTGCCTGAAGAGTCCATTCGTGTTCTCGTTGGACCCTCGTTGCCAGGGGCTGACCGAGTCGCAGAAGTAGATCCTCGTTCCGGTCGCCTGGGTGATCTCGAGGTGTCGGGCCATCTCGGTGCCTTGGTCCCATGTCACCGTCCGTCGCAAGGGCCGGGGGGGTGGTCGTTCAGTGGCACGAGTGCGTGGAGCAGTTCCGTCGAGTTGTGCGAGGGCAGGTGAAGAAGCTTCACGAAACGAGTCTGGCGTTCGACGAGCGTGCCGATCGCGGACGGTTGTGCGGTCCGACGATGAGGTCCCCTTCCCAATGACCGGCGATCGATCTGTCAGTTGGGTCGAAGCCGCGGTCGTGGACGGAGAGCATCGGCTGCGCGAACCGACGCCTTGTGCGGACCTGACGGCTCTGCCCGCGCCGGTGATCGCGCCCGGTGCGTAGTGGAGAGAGTTCCGGCTTGCGGATGATCCCTGATCCAGGGCGGTAGATCTCCTGATAGATCGTCTCCGTCGTCACCCGGGCGCTCGGTCGTGCGGGTGGGCGAGTCTGAGCGCCCGTGAGATCTGCTGGGCACTCCATCGCTCCCGGAGCTTGCCGCTGCGAACGTACGCAGCTTCGCATCCGTGGACAGCTTCAGCGGGCGACTGCGGCGCCGCCGCGTTGCTGCGGCAGCGTGCGCGTGGAATGGTCGATACTGGCCGGATTCGTGCAGGTTGCGACGCAGTTCTCGGCTGATCGTCGACGGCGCCCGCCTGAGCGCCCGCCCGATGGCGGTCGGGCGATCGCCCCGGCTGGCGAGGTCGGCGATCTGAGTGCGCTCAGTCTCGGACAGGAACCGGGACGAGATCGTGCGGGCGGCGAGCGGATCGAGCGGTGGCGCGAACTTGACCGTGCCATCCTTTTGTCGCTTCGACCAACCGTTCTTCCAGAGATTACCTGACGACCGCGAAATCCCGAGCTTCTTGCATGCGCTGCGAACGGACTGGCCCTGCCCGAGCAACTCCAAGAACTGTCGGCGCTTGTCCGTCATCGGCCGGCGGCCCGGCCCCTTTCGAATACGACGAGACGACTTACGAGAACCCCTTTCGAATGGTCCTCGTTGCGATGGTCACTAGAAACCACCACGTCGCAATGGGCTACTCTTCGAGCGTCGTCGACATGATACCCGGGCGGTTCAAAATACGCCTACAACCTCTGTCTCTGGTTTCTAGTCAAACGGGGATTTTCGGACCATTGTTCCTGATCGTGGTCGTCGTCGACGCCGTGTTTTGGAAGGTCCGGTGTGCAACGCCCGCTCGTGTCGGCTCTGCATCGACGGCGATAGGACTGCGGGCGACTTCGTTCGTCGCGCCGCTTCCGATCGGACTGTCCGATTGCCTGCTCGGTGGCCTTCTGGGCGTCGCGATCGGTCACCGGCGGACGCCAAGGGGAGCGCGGGTCACGTCAGTGTTCGCGGACCTCGCTGCCGTCCCCTGAGGCCGGTGCCCGCCGCAGAGACTGATTCTTGTAACGGAGCACTGGCTTCTCGATTAAGAACCAGCTTGCGGCCGCGACGGGGACCGTGATGGCAAGTGCGAGTGATGCAAATCCCGGTACACCGAGAGTCCACACGCCTGCGAGGGCAAGGACTTGCTGGATTGGGAAGGCGTATATGTAGACGCCGTACGAGATGTCGTTCCGAAGCCGAAGGCGCGGTGTCTTGATGACGGCGCCGATCACGAGCATCAGGTAAGCCAGCGGGAGCGACGCCAGCAGCCGATAATCCGGCAACCAGAGCGAGCCGACAACTAGCAAGATTGAGAGCATCACAAAGTTTCGGTTACAGCGGATCCGGTCTTGAAGTTGCCAGATCAGAGCTCCAGCTAGGAACATGCTGCCGAATCGCGCCGCCGTCTCCACAAGCCAGATCTCGACCGGGGCGAGCGATGTGAATGCGATCCCCAGCACACAAATGATGAAAAGAACGGGGACGACTGGAGGATGTCGCAGCGCTCCCGTGACGCCGAGCGCAAGGATGAGCAGGTAACAGAGGAACTCCCACGCGAGGGTCCAGATGGACCCGTTCCACACGCCTGGGAAGGGAACTCCCGCGGGGGTGCCGTCGATGCCGTATTGGAACACCCACAGAACGGCATTCTTCACGACGTAGGTGAGGTTTCCCATGCCGAAAGTCATCGTTGCGAGCGGCGCGACGATGAATGCGGTTACGAGAAGGCAAACCCAGAACGCGGGAAGGATCCGCAGGATTCTGGCGCGCAGGTAACGCCCCGCGTGCGGGTCTCGCATCCACGATCCGAGGATGAGGAATCCGGATATGGCGAAGAAGCCGTCGACCCACACCTCGGCGAGGAGTTGGCGGAGCGGTAGAAGATCGATCTCGGCCCCCGTAAGCGGGAACGAGTGCCAGAGGATGACGCCCGCCGCGAGAAACAACCGCACGAAGTTGAGTCCGTTCGCACGCGGGTCAAAGACGCTGCTGAATGAGTCTGGGTTCCGCGGCATGGCCCCACAGTATTCAACCCCTGACGATTGGTCCGAATCAGAAACGTGACCGTCACATCGGACTGGATCACATCCTCTCCGCCGGCGCAACCGTGCCCACCATCCGCATCAACGGCGTAACCGTCGATCCATAGGAGTGCTAATGCCCGCAACCCGTAAAGTGACCCCGAAAGCGACACGGCTTCTGTCGTACCTAGAG
Source organism: Microbacterium invictum (assembly GCF_034421375.1). NCBI lineage: Bacteria > Bacillati > Actinomycetota > Actinomycetes > Micrococcales > Microbacteriaceae > Microbacterium > Microbacterium invictum. The sequence continues at coordinate 2,923,337 of NZ_CP139779.1, forward strand.
AAGGTCAACGGCGACTCGGCGCGCGTTCATCCTCGTGGAGCGCTTCGCCAAGACCGTGACCTTCTTGTGGCTTTTTCATGCCTACGATTCGTCGCATGACGCGCTCCTTGGCGGTTACGCAGGCACCGGTGCCGCGCTAATCGACGCGCGACATGTTGTGGTGTGCCTTAACCCGGCCGGGTCGCTCTATTCGTCCACGAAGGCGCTGAAGCACCTCACCGTCGCGCACACCGCGCACGAGGTCGAGTTGCGGCGGATGGGGGAGACGATCGAGTAACGTCCTCTTCGGCGCGTTGCACGGTGTATGCCTCCCCACTTCCGCCACCGGCGAAGCTCTCCTGCCGATTATCCGCGGCCTGCACGTCGTCAACGGCGTTGACGACACGGAGGCGCTGACGTGAGCCTGATGGGGTTCGGGATGCGCCTGTCCGGTTTTTCGCGAACGGCGGCAACACGTCGTATATGCGGTCCACGAACCCGGCACGCATTCCCGCAACCGTGTTCAGCGTCCCGGTCCGGCTCGTCTACACCGGGCCCGACAACTCCGACACCCCCTCCCTGCGCGGCACACGAAATTGTTCGCACGCAACCTCAGGGGTGCGGGTTGGCCGTTTACGGTGCGGGAGCCGTCGACGCGCGCACAAGAGTTCGCGACGGGTCTTGCCCACCGCCGCGAACAGGACTGACCATTGCGGGGCGCGTACGCTCACCAGTCTGATCCTGGCCGGCCGTGGAAAGGGACACAGGCTGCGAGACGCACCTGACGGTGTCAGGGGCACCGCTTGCGCGAGAGTCCAAAGCTGTGTTGGCGGCGATATATCAGCGTGCTCTAGTCTCGAAACGCCAGCATCGCGACGCGCCACCGGAAGTCCTGGATGCCGGATGAACGGAGGCCAGGCCATGCGCGACACACCAAAATCACCCCCTCTCGTTACGCGACGCGTCCTGCTCGCCGGGTCGCTGTTGGGTGCGGCCGGTGCCCTCGCTTCCGCCGCAGGACCGTCAGCGGCTGCATCGTACGCAGCCATCCCGCGGTTGCCGGGTGAGACTGCGCGCACGGCCACCGTCACATCACGCACCGGGCGAAGCCGGTACGAGGTGATCGACGTCATGGTCAGCGGCGACCCGGTGCGGCTTTTCGTACCGCACACCGCAGTACCGTCTGCCACTGGCCGCCAGGGTGTGGTTTGGTTCTTCCATGCAAACGGGAGCAATCACACATCGCTCTCCACCGCTTTCGGCTACGTTGCCGACCAGCTGGCGGACGACGGGCTCGTAAGCATCTGCCCCAATTTCGGCGGCACGACCTGGACCGGTCCGCGCGCGCTCGAGCTGTTGAGGGCCGTCGTCGATTGGGCCAACGGGCTGTGGAACATCACCGCGAGCCTGCTGCGTGCCACCTCGGCCGGTGGCGCGCTCTTGACGTGGGCCTACGGCAACCGCCTCATTCCGGCAGTGATCGGCGGGTATACCGTGAACGGCGTCTACGACATGGAGGAGCGGGCACGGCGACTGCCGGACGACACGATCGACGACTACAACGGCGACTGGGGGCTCCTCGCGGCCTCAAACCCGGCACGGATGCCCCGCTCGGTGTGGCAGGGCACGCGGTTGCGCATCACGGGCACCCCTGCTGACACCGTTGTACCCTTCGCCTCTCACGGCCGCGCTCTGTACGCCGCCGCGTCGCCCTTCGCGGCGAATGCGTCCCTGTTCGAGACACCGGCGACCGGCACCGGCGGTCATGGGGTGCCGTCAGCGACCAACAAGGACATGCTCGACACGTTCCGCCAGTGGCTCGTCGATGCGAAGGATGACACCCCAGCCCCGCCCGCGCTGCCTGGGGCGGGCACATACGAGAACGGATCGGGCCAGATCGCCCTGACAGGCACGTGGGCGGTGCTCACCTCCTCGAAGGACAGCGGCGGTAGCATCGCCCACTCCAGCAGCTCCGGCGCATCGGTAACCCTCGCCTTCACCGGCACGGGTGTGAGCTGGATCAGCCGCACCTCGCCGGCATCCGGCATCAACGAGGTCGTGCTCGATGGGATCGTCGTCGCCACCGTCGATCGTTACAGTCCAGCCTCGCGGTACTCGCAGACCGTCTGGACGAGCCCCGCCCTCGCACGCGGCGAGCACACGATCACGATTCGCCGCACGGGACGCAAGAACCGGTCCTCGACCGGGTCGAACATCGTCCTCGACGCCCTCGTCGTCGTCGACTCCGGCACGACACCACCCGGTGGGGAGCAGGTCGCCCTCCCGTAGCCGGTTGCGACGGGCCTTCGATCAGACCGCCCCACCATTCGCCTCGGCGCCGGGTGGGCCCGGCAGCATCCGACAGCCCCCGAGTGGCGAGTGACGTTCGGCGTCGACGTCGCAAAGCAGAAGTGAGCTTTTCACGCCAGTATCTTGACTTCATGGACACGATTTTCAGCAAGATGCGCGAGGGGTCGGGGGGCGGCCGGCGGAGTCGAGACCGCGTGCAGGCGAAGCGAGTTTTCGGCTTCGTCGTGGCACCGGAAGACGAACACCTGGTGGCTCAGATGCAGGCCATCGCCGATCAACGGCATTCCGATGTCGAAGCCGAACTGCGGCTTGCGGTCAGCAATTACGTGGCGTTGAACCAGGACCAACTGAATCAGCCCTGAAAGCGAAGGAGTGATCGCACACCGGCTCGAGACCCCGGATGCATATCGATGTTGTCGACGACGCTCGAGGAGTAGACGACCGCGCCGTGTGACAACAAGGCCTGCGACACGCGGACAGTGTCCCCTGGCGACGCACGATCCCGCTATCGTTCGAAGTACCTCGCCAGATGCACCACCGGACTCGAAGGAGAGTCTCATGGTTACTTCCCTGATCGCCCTGTCGATTTGGTTCCTCCTCTCACTCGTCGCCGGACTCATCCTGGGCCGCACCATCTCCATCGCGGACGCCCGCAGGCGCGGAGAGGCGTCGCTGTTCTCCACACTGACCCGCTCTACCGGCAGCTAGACACTTCAGCGCGCTGCGAGGCGGGAGTTAACGGCAGAGAAACGTCCAAGTGGGAGGATGCCTCTCATGACGTCGTCCGGCCCGAACAGCGCGCGCCTGCTTCGCCTCGACTCGCTCACCGGCGTGCGCTTCTTCGCGGCCTTGCTCGTCTTCGGCTTCCACGCCCTCCACTACGTGAGCGGTCTCGAGGTCTTCTCCGCCGGCATGGTGGGCGTGTCGCTGTTCTACATCCTCAGCGGATTCGTCATGGCGTGGACCGCGCGCGAGGACGACAGGCCATCGTTGTTCTACCGACGACGGTTCGCGCGGATCTATCCCGCGTTCATCGCCGCCTGGCTGGTGTCGCTCGCCCTGCTTCTCGTCTCAGGCAATCTCATGGCGTGGGATGCTCTACCGCCGACGCTTCTTCAGGCCTGGATACCGATCGAGGATGCCTACTTCGCAGGAAGCGCCGTCTTCTGGAGCCTCTCGTGCGAGGCCTTCTTCTACCTGATGTTCCCGCTCATCCATCGGGCCATGCGTCGGCTGCAGACACGAGGCGTTGTCTTGGTGGCTGCCGGTGCGGCGTCGATCAGCCTCGGGGTTGCCCTTGCGGCCCTGAACGTGACAGAGTCGCCGTTCGCCCGCTGGTTCCTCATCATCTTCCCGCCGCTGAGGTTGATGGAGTTCATCATCGGTGTGGCGCTCGGAATGCTGTTCCGCCGCGGATTCCGTCTGCCCGTGCCGCTCTGGGCAGCGGTCGTCCTCTCCCTCGCCGCGGTGGCGCTGGCATCCATCGCGCCCTACTCGCTGTCGCGATACGCTGTGACCCTCATCCCCTTCGTGCTTCTCGTCGGAGCGATCGCCACGGCTGACCTCGGCGAGCGCCCGAGTCTGTTCCGGTGGAAGCCGCTGGTCGAGCTCGGTGTGTGGTCGTACTGCTTCTACCTCCTCCACGCCATGGTGCTCTCGGTGACCTTCCGAGCTCCGCGCGCCCTCGGCATCGACGCCCCGTACCTCTGGCTCGGCGTCGCGCTCATCCTCTCGATCGCCGCCGCATGGCTGCTCCACGTCGTCGTCGAGCGGCCCTTCGAGAAGCGGCTGCGCCCGGCGAAGACGCCTCGCCTCGACGACGACACGAGGGTCGCCCCCTCTCGCCGGTGAGACTCACCGGGCCTTGGTCTGGCTGTACTTTCGCGGCTCAGTAGGCCCCATCGGTCTTCAGCACAGCCCGAACGGTCTTGAAGAGAATCGCGAAGTCGCCGGTCAGGGTCCAGTTCTCCACGTAGAACAGATCCAGCCTGACCGTGTCTTCCCAGTTCAGGTCGCTGCGTCCGCTGACCTGCCAGAGGCCGGTGATACCGGGCTTGACCAGGAACCGCCGATGAACGGTGTCGGAATACAGCTCCACCTCGCGAACCAGCGGGGGACGGGGCCCGACGAGCGACATCGATCCGCGCAGCACATTGAGCAGCTGGGGCAGTTCGTCGAGGCTGTAGCGGCGCAGGAACCGCCCGACAGTGGTCACCCTCGGGTCATCCTTCATCTTGAACATCACGTCGTTTCCGCGATCGCCCGCGACGGCCTGGAGCTCCGCAAGCCGTTCTTCGGCGTCGATGAACATCGAGCGGAACTTGAGCATCGGAAATGTCTCGCCGCCGAGCCCGACGCGTTCCTGCCGGAAGAGGATGCCACCGGGCGTCGTCGCGCCGACCAACACGGCGACGATGACGAGCAGAGGCGAGAGGATCAGCAACAGCATCCCCGACGCGGCGATATCGAACGCCCGCTTGGCATAGAGCTTTCCCCCGCCGTACCTCGGCGTCTCGACATGCACCAACGGCAGGCCCGCGACCGGTCTCGTGTGAAGTCGAGGCCCCCCGATATCCGTGAGGCTGGGGGCGACGATGAGGTGGTGCCGACCGGGTTCGAGCTTCCAGCTGAGGCTCCGAACCGTGCCGGCATCGAGTTCGTTCGAGCTGCTGATGAGGACGGTGTCGGCGCCGACACGCTCCATCGTCTCGATGACGTTCGTGACAGACCCCGATACAGCGATGTTGGTGCCCGGGATGTAGTCGGCGATGCGACCACTCGGAGTGCACGCACCGACCACGTGGAGTCCCGCTGCCGGTGTGCGTGCGAGATCTGCGGCGGTCTTCGCGATCGATTGCTCCGACCCGACGATGAGCACCCGGTCCGACCACTCGCCTCTGCGGCGCCTTCTGACCAGCCACTTGCGGAAGAGCCAGCGCGACAGGACGAGAGCGCCTCCTGCCGAGAGCAATCCGAAGAACAGAACGAAGTGAATACCTGCGACGCTCGCGAGATACGCCACGAGCGCAACGCCTGCGAAGGACAGGAACACCGCATGCACGACGGCGCGATACTCCTCGGTCCCAGTCCCGACCACACGGCTGTTTCGGCTGCCGAGCATCGAGAGGAGCAGAAGGATGACCCCGGCGATCGTCGCTGCCACGAAGATCACCGACACCTCGGTCCGCCCGTGCAATGCGGGAAGCATGTACGGCTGCGAACCGAGGATGGTTGCGAGGGTCAGCGAGGTGAGAACGATGAGGGTGTCACTGAGGACGAGCCACCCCGCGTAGCGCTTGGCCCAACGGGATCCCCCGCCCCCCCGGCGCGGGGGCGCCAGGAGGGGAGTCGTCTGTACGACGACGTTCCAGCGTCATACGCCCGCTCGACATCTTCGGCTGAGCGCTTTCACTCGGCGCGAGAGTGACCATCGAACTCCCCAGTTCGGGCGGAAGCCGATGCCGCGTTCGACAAGAGGCGAGTCCCCGCTCGCCAGGCCCCCGACATCGGAATCAACCATTCTCACTATGACCGCTGTATGAGCGCCTGAGGTTACTCACGTGTTACAGGCACGTGAGTACTCGAGGAGACGAAGACGGGCCCCCTGTGATCCGCCGGCTCCGGCCAACGATTCAGAGTACGGAAACAGACCCGTCATGTACAGCCGTTACGGTGGGGACGGTGAAACACCGCGCGTCATTCATCCGTCGATCGGGGCGGCTCGTCGCCGACCCATCCGAAGACCAGGTGGGGCGGTCCCGACGGACGCGGCGGTGGGCTTTCATCGGATCGGGCATCATCCTCGCGCTGGCAACCGTCGGGGGCTTTCTGACGGTGACCGCAACCACTCCACGACCGATCCCCGCAGCGACCCTGTCGCCCGTCGCGGTACCGGAGTACACCCCTCCCCCGCCGCCGACTGAGCCTGCTGTCCCGGCGAACCTCGTCACGGACACGGTGTCGGGCCAGCGAGTCTTTCTGCGTCCCGCGACCTCCGGCACGATAGGGATCGCATATCTCCTCCCCGATGCCGGTGATGACGCCTCGACACTTCTCGTCGGCGCCTTGGCGGACGCGCTGAACGACGCGGGCCTCGCGATCGCGACCGGTGACCTGGGCGGAACATCGTGGGGATCCCCGACATCGACGACGAGCCTGTCGGAGTTGCGGGCTTGGGCGGAGCCCCAGGTGGGTGACGTTCCCGTCCTCTACTTCGGCGTGGGGATGGGAGCGACGACCGCAGTGACCGCCCTGAGTCGAGAGCCCGACGTGCCCGTCGCGTGCACGTATGCGGTCGCTCCGGTCACCGACCTCGCAACCCTCGCTACCGCCGATCCTCGGGTCCGCCAGCAGATCGCGACGGGATGGGGACGCATCCCCGATGCGGCAGAGAATCCCAGCCTCCTGATCCCGGGGCTGCCGACCGACACGGTCTATCGCGTCATCGTCCCCGCTGCACCCGAAGCACGCGTCACGGACGCCAACGCATTCGTGTCCGGTCTGCAGGAGTCGGGCCACACGGTGACCTCACTGACGGCGTCTGCGGACGCGAGCATCGCGTCGCTGTCGCGCGACATCCTGGTCTTCGGCCAGGAGTGCCTGTCGTGACCGGTCGCATCCGCGTCCTGCATTCTCTGGCACCGCCTGATGGCACGACGAAGTACGTCGACCAGATGACCGATGGTGCGCCCGATGACGTCGAGGTCACCTACTTCTCGTGGAAGCGAGCCCTCCGCGGCGACTACGACGTGCTGCATCTCCATTGGCCCGAGCTTCTCCTGCGTGCCCGTTCACGCCCGAAGAGGTTCGCGAAGCGACAGGCGATGAGGGCAACGCTCTTCCTCGCACGACGTCGGGGCACGCCGATCGTGCGGACGGTGCACAATCTGCAGCCGCACGAGAGCGGCGGCCGCGCCGAGCGGCGCATCCTCGCCGCCGTCGACCGGCAGACGGCACTCTTCATCCGCCTGAATCCCACCACCGATCTGCCGACGCGCTATTCGGCGGTGACGATTCTGCACGGTCACTACCGCGACCGCTTCGCAGACCACCGACGTTCTCTCAGAGAGAGCGGCCGTATCCTCTACTTCGGAATCATCCGGCCGTACAAGAACGTGGAGAAACTGATCGAGGTCTATACCGCCGAAGCACGACCGGGCACCCACCTGCGCATCGTCGGCTCACCGAGCCCCGAACTGCGTGGCCGCATCGAGCGCGCCGCTGCGTCACACCCCGACGTGACGACGCGCCTCGCCTTCGTCGAGGACTCCGAACTGGTATCCGAGATCACCGCAGCCACGCTCGTCGTGCTCCCCTATGCAGAGATGCACAATTCAGGAGCGGCCCTCGTCGCGCTGTCCCTCGACCGGCCCATCCTCGTTCCTCGCACGCCGTCGAACGAGGCGCTGGCGACAGAAGTCGGCGCCCCGTGGGTGCAGCTGTACGACGGCGACCTCGACGGTGAGGTCCTCGACGGCGCCCTCGCCGCCGCCGAGGTGCTCGGCGCGGACGAACGGCCCCGTCTCGAAGGCAGGGACTGGGATGAGGTGGGCCGGCGCCACCGGGACGTCTACCGATCAGTGCTCTCACGTGGAGGAGATGAATGAACAGGGTCACTCGCGCGACGGTCGCGATCGCTGCAGCGGTGCTGCTTCTGGCCGGGTGCGCGCCCAGCCCCGCCCCGTCACCGACAGCATCCGCAACCGCCGACATCGACGTGGGCAAGTCGATCCCGTTCGCGACGGTGGACGGCGAGGAGCTCGCGCTCGACGCGTGCATCCCCGGCGACCGCTCGGCCGGCCCCTTCCCGTCGGTCGTGCTGATTCATGGCGGCGCGTTCCAAGAGGGTGACCGTTCGAACATGCTGGATCTGTGCGAGCGCCTCGCCGGCCAGGGGTTCGCCGCGTTCCCGATCGACTACCGCCTGCTTCCGGCCACCTATCCCTCTCAGATCGATGACACCCTCAGCGCGGTCTCGTGGCTCCGACAGCCCGAGCAGGTCGACCGCTTCGACATCGATCCCGACCAGTTGTCACTGCTGGGAAGCTCGGCAGGCGGGATCATCGCGCTGAGCGCGGCGGACCGGCTGGGCTTGAACGGCACTCCTGCTGCATCGGTCGTAACGCTGTCTGCCGGCGGGGACCTGACGGCGGACGCGTTGCAACTCGGCGATCCCGATCCCAACCTCGAGACCGTCGTCCTCGGATACCTCGGCTGCACGGACATCACCGACTGCGCCGTGGCCGCGGAGGCATCCCCGGTCTTCAACGTGTCGGGTCTGCCGCCCACCCTGCTCGTGCATGGATCCGAGGAGCTGATTCCCGTCGATCAGGCTGAGCTCCTCGAGTCGGCGATCGGCGCCGCGGGCGTGCCCGTCGAACTCGAGATCGTCGACGGCGATCGCCACGGCCTCTCACTTCTCGACCCGGCGACGGCGGCGGACGTCCTGGGCTTCCTGTCCGCCAATGCGTCACGCTAACTTCATCTGACCCTCACGCACCGCAACACAGATGCAACAATCTTCCGATAGCGTTTCGACAGTTCACAGCTTGCGACGGGGGCGGCGTGTCCCCGTTTCGGGCTGGGCATCCCTGTTGCATCGCGAACACCGCGCAACAGACGAACGGATAACTCGATGAGCCCCACAACCCTTGTCCGTGCTCTAAAAAAGTGGTGGTGGGCCCTCGTGGCTCTCACCGTTCTCGGCGGGGCCGCCGGGGCTGGCGCCAGCCTCATCATGACCCCGCAGTACAGCGCCACGAGCCAGGTCTTTGTCGCCTTCGACTCGCCTGCCGGCGCGAACTCGTCCGAGCTCGTCCAGGCGAACAACTTCGCGATTCAGAAGGTCTACTCGTACATCGAAGTAGCGAACTCGCCGCGTGTTCTCAACGCCGTCATCGAAGAGCTCGGGTTGACCGACACCACGGACGAACTCGCCCTCCGCCTGAACATCACCGTTCCGCCGAGCAGTGCCGTGATGACGATCGAGGCGCTCGCGCCGAATCCCGACGATGCGGTCGCTCTCGCGAACGCGGTGACGGCCACCTTCACCGAAACGGTGCTCGAGCTCGAGACTCCTACGGCGGGTGGCACTCCCCCGTTGCGGATCGCCTCCCTGGCGGATCCGGTGCCGGACGACGAGCCAGCCACTCCCAACCTGCTGATCAACATCGCCATCGGCACCTTCGCCGGCTTCGCCGTCGGCATCATCTGGATCGCCATCGCCGCCATGACCGATCGCAAGGTGTACAACGCGGGCGACATCGCCTCGTACAGCCATGATCTGAAGACACTCGGAAGCATCCCGCACGCGCGCGGGGCTGACTCGTTCACCACGGTCGCCGACCGCCCGCTCAGCGAGGTGTCCGAGTCCTACCGCACGATCGCAGCGACTCTCGGTCACATGCCGGGAGCAAGCCTCGGGGTGATCGCCATCGCCGCGGCGACACCGCGGGATTCGTCGGCTGCCCTGACCAGCAACCTTGCCCTCACCTTCCGAGAGTTCGGTGCCAACGTCGCCGTCATCGATGCAAATCTCCGGTCGCGGTCGATCTCCACGGCTTTCAAGCTCGACGGCCCGGGTCTCGCGGAATGCCTGAACGGATCCTCGACCCCGGCTGAGGTCATCCAGTCGGTGAACGGGGTGGCGATCCTTCCCTCGGGGAACACCAACGAGAGCCCGGCAGAACTCATCGCGAGTTCGCGGTTCGACCAGGTCGTGAAGACACTGTCCAGCCTGTACGACGTCGTTCTGATCGACTCCGCGCCCGTTCTGCCGCTCAGCGACTCGCTCTTCGCGGCGACGAACGCCGCGACCACGGTTCTGGCGGTCTCGTCGGGATCGGTGAGCGCGGAGCAGTTGCGTGCGGCACGGACGTCTCTCGCCACCGTCAACGCGAAGGTTCTCGGCGTGGTGCTGATGGACGCGCCGCGCAGCGGAGCGGATGCAGACGTCGCTGCCGCGGCATACCGCGACCTCCGTCCCTCGCGAGCGTGACCGTGGCGCCGACCCCGATGAGGGTTTTGGTGGTCACGACGTCGTTCCGCGGCGGCGGCGCGGAGTTCGTCGCACTGACGTGGGCTGGGTGGCTCGCGAGTCAAGGGCACACCGTCGGTCTTGCGACCACGACGGTCCACGATGACGGCGTCGCTCCCGATCGTGTCACGCACATTCCCCTCGAAGGCGACTCCACCCTCGCGACGGTGCGTGCGCTGCGCGCCGCAGTGAAGGGCCGCTTCGACGTCATCCTGTCGCTGCAGTCCCTTCCGAACCTCGTGAGTCTCGCCGCAGCGCGCGGGCTGCGGCACGTGGCCGTTGTCATCTCGGAGCGCAACATCACGTCACGCGAGAACGAGCCCCTTCGGTTGCCGGAGCGCGTACGCCGGGCCGTGGCGCTGCGCTGGTATCGTCGCGCCGATATGGCCATCGCCGTCTCGCATGCCGTGGGCGCAGAGCTCGTGAGCGCGTACCGTGTTCCCGCGGACCGGGTCGTGGTGGTTCCGAACCCGGCGGGCCAACGCGCCGAGGCGCGCGGCACGCGTGAGACGTCGGCACAACCTGACGGTGTCCTGCGGCTGGCACTGCCGATGAGGCTCGTGCCACAGAAGCGGGTCAATCTAGCTGTCGACGCGGCCGCCGTCCTCCGCGCGCGAGGGATCGATGCCCGTCTGCTGTGCTTCACCACGGAGTCGGGCATGGCCGATCTCGCAGCGCACGCAGAGGCTTCGGGCGTGCCGGTCGAGTCGCCGGGGTGGGTCGATGATTGGGCAGCCGCCACCCCCGCGGGCTCCGTCGTCGTCCTGCCCTCTTACCGAGAAGGCTTCGGCAACATCCTCGTCGAGGCGGCACAGGCAGGGTTCCCGAGCGTGGCGGTGTCGAACTCCTTCGGCGTCGGAGACGCTCTCGTGCCCGGTCTGAGCGGACAGTTCGCCCTTGTCGGAACCGCTGATGCCCTGGCCGACGCGGTCGAGTCCGCCGCGCGCGTGGACATGACGCGTGCACGGGACTGGGGCAGAAGATTTTCTACGAATGAGAGCGGACGGCTTCTGACGGATGCCCTGAGCTCTGCCATCCATCGCATGGACGCCCCGCACTTCGGGCTGCGAGAGAGAGATTTCGCGTGAGGATTCTCGCATCGGCCGTGGGCCAGTACGACAACGTCGGCGACACCGTTCTGCGCCGAGGCTTCCTCGACCATCTCCGTACCCTGGCTCCCCTGCGAGTCTTCGTCGGCGACAAGTCGGATGGATACATCTCGGGTCTCGGGCTTCAGGCCGAGGACGAGATCGAGCGCGATCCCCAAGCCTGGCGGAGCGCCGTCGCGAGCAGCCTGCTCGGTCGAGGCGGCATCTACGCGTTCGACACCGGAGAGATCGAGGTGGAGCGGCGCTTCGCGCTCCGCTATCTCAAGCTCGCCCCGCTCCTCGCGGTCAATCGTCTTAGAGGCGGCGCCGCGGTGCAACTCGGTGTCGGCGTGCGGCGCCCTACACCGTGGCGACGCCCGATCGCCGGCGTCCTGCGTCTGTGCGATGCCGTCTCGTGGCGCGATGAGCAGAGCCGCCGGATGATGGGTCTGGGCTCCGTCACCCCTGACTGGGCGTTCGCGTTGGGCGCGCCAGCAGAGGTCATCCTCGATGATGAACTCGCTCGTCCCCGGTTGGCGATTGCCGTCCGACAGGGCTTGAGCCACATGGCCCGTGATCGGCCGACGGACGCGTGGGTGCACACGGTGTCCGCGATGGCGGAAAGACTCGATCTCGAGCCCGTCGTCGTGGCTCAGATCAAACGCGACGGACCCCTCGCCGAGGACTTGGCCGACCGTCTCGGCTGTGACGCCCTCACGTGGCTCGACGACGACCACGCCACTCAGGAGGCTCGACTGCGGGAGGTGTATCGGCAGAGCCGGCTCGTGCTCAGCGACCGGCTTCACGCACTCGTCATCGCCGCAACCGAGGGAGCGGTGCCTCTCGCGCTCAGCACCGGCAGCAGCGACAAGGTGACCCGGACCCTGGAGGGCGCGGGGATTCCGCGAACCAGCGTGACACGTGACCTCGAAGACGTCGCGGCCGTGGACCGAACGGTCAATGACGCGCTCACGCGTCGCGAACCCATCATGCGGGCCGTCGTCGACTCGCGCTCCCGACTCGGCGAGGTGACGGAGGCTCTCCGCACCCGGCTGATCCGCAAGGGGATCTTGACATGACCCCCGCGGTGTCGATCGTCGTGCCGGCGTTCCGGTCCGCGCGACACCTTCGCACCGCCATCCCCCGATTGCTCGAGCAGGAGCACGCCGACTTCGAGATCGTGATCGTCGATGACGGATCCGGCGACGACACCGGCTCGACGGCCGAAGCTCTGGCGGCGGACGACTCCCGGGTTCGCGCGCTCCTCCTCCCCCACAACGTGGGCGTCGCGCATGCTCGCCGCGAAGGCGTCCGAGCCAGCCGTGCAGAGTACATCTGGTTCGTCGATTCAGACGACGATTGGCCGGACGACGCCCTGATGATCCTCCTCGGCGCGGCGCGCAGCTCTGACGCCGATGTCGTCATCGCGCAAGCGGAGTTCGTCTACCGTGGTGGATCGCGGCGCACTCTCGCCATCCCGGCAGTCATCCCCGACGCCGACTCCGGCTTCCGGATGCTTCTCCGCGGCGAGATCACCGGTCACCTGTGGAACAAGCTGTTCCGCCGTTCGATCATCGATGCGGTGAGCTTCACCCCGGCTCGGGTCCAGTCGGACATGATCATGGTCGCAGAGGCCCTCGCTCGTTCTGCGCGGGTGTCTCTCGCGCCGCAGGTGGTCTACCGGTACCAGCTGCGCGACGACTCGATCATCACCTCCGTGTCTCAACGCGCCTCGTCCCTGAAGTTGATCGACGCCGTCGTCACCGATACGGCGAAGCACCTCAGCCTCAGTGGACACCCGGATCTGCGGTACTTCCGGGCCCGGTACGTGCAGCTCTCGGGGATCAAGGATGCGCTCCTGGCCGCGTACTCTCCGTCGGAGCGCCGGGCTCATCTGCGCGATCGGCGGCAGCAGCTTCGATGGTCTGACATCGCTCTGTTAGCGCGCCGTCGAGACGCTCGGCGTTTCGCGCTCGCGGTCACGGCGAAGACGTCGCTCAGGGCGCACCGTGCCCTGCTGAAGATTGCCGACAGGTGACATTTTCCTGAAAATCTGCAAACTGTGACTTCCCTGAAAGAGGCGTGTCGCTCTACGATGAGCCTCACACCAGTCACATCAGCAACTTTGGTGACGTTGCGTAACCGTAATTGAACAGCTTCATCCGAGCGGGGCTCAGCGAGCCTCGGTCATCCCCCGTCGGCGTTTGTGGGAACGCCGGCGAGTAGAGAGGACCACTGATGAAAATCTCCACGCCCCGCTCGGTACTGCTCCTTCTACTCGCGACCGCACTCGCCGTCGCGCTGACGCCTTTCGGTGTCGCGACCCCGGCTCTCGCCGCGGTCGGCAGTGGAACCTACGAGGAGCGCTCCTCGTCCATCGAGTACACCGGGAACTGGACCGCCTTGACGTCGATGGGCTCGAGCGGATGGGCGATTCGTTACGCGAGTGGGTCCGCTTCGGCCTCGCTGACGTTCAGCGGCGACACCGTCACCTGGCTGACATGGCGATCCCCCAGTGCAGGCAAGGTGAAGGTGCTCATCGACGGCGTCGAGAAGGCGATCGTGGACAACTACTCGTCCCGAACCGAGAATCAGGTCGTCGGCTACACCGAGTCGGGCCTTCAGGACGGCACGCACACGATCCAGATCGTCTCGACAGGGACGAAGAACCCGGCGTCCAGCGGCACACTCATCCATCTCGACGCCTTCGTCGTCTCCGGCAACACCGCGCAGCCGCAGCCGGCCGTCGAGGAACCGGCGCCCGTCGAGGAGCCCTCGGCCGAACCGACCGCAACCCCGACTCCGACTCCAGAGCCGGAGCCGGAGGCAGAACCGGAGCCCGAGCCTGCCGCCGAAGAGATCTCAGGCCCCCAAGCCGTCGGGGCAGGGACCTATGAAGAATCATCCGCCGCCATCGTCTACACGGGCAATTGGACGACGCTGTCGTCGCGGGGGTCCAGCGGCGGCGCCATCCGTTACGCCACGAGCACCGCCTCGGCGTCCTTCACCTTCGTCGGCGATGAGATCACATGGCACACGTGGAAGTCCCCCAATGCCGGCCGGGTGCAGATCACGGTCGACGGCGTAGACAAGGGCGTCATCGACAACTATTCACCCACGACCACGACCGGGGTGGTCTATACGGCGTCCGGTCTCGGCGACGGCGTCCACACGATAAAGATCGCCTCGACCACGACAGCAAACCCCGCGTCGAGCGGCCGGATCGTCCATCTGGATGCATTCGTCGTCCGGGGAGACACGACAACGGCGCCGCCGCCGGCGTCGGAGCCTGAACCCGAGCCGGAGCCGGAGCCGGAGCCTGAGCCTGAGCCGGAGCTCGGGGTTGCCGCCGGCACCTATGAGGAGTCATCCAGCGCGATCACGTTCACCGGTTCGTGGACGCGGCTGACGTCCGCGGGCTCCAGCGGTGGGGCGATCCGCTACGCGACGGGCTCTGCATCGGCCTCGCTGACGTTCTCCGGCCCGACGATCACCTGGTACACCTGGAAGTCGCCGAACGCGGGAAAGATCCAGGTCTATCTGGACGGGGTCCTGAAGGCCACAGTAGACAACTACTCGGCGTCGAGCACGACGAAGGTGCGCGGTTTCACCGCTCGCAACCTGCCCGACGGGCCGCACACCATCATGATCAAGTCGAGCGGGACGGCGAACAGTGCGTCGGGCGGGAAGATGACCCACTTCGACTCATTCGTGGTCGGTGAGCCCGTGGTCGAAGCGGCGATCGTCCCGCCCGTGCTCGCCAGCAATTGTCCCGCCGCGACGGTAACGGTCTCCAACTCGTTGGAGCTCACGGCAGCGTTGGCCGGCGCAGGGCCGGGGACCTCGATCCACCTCGCACCGGGCACCTATACGCGTGGATTCCTCCTGGCGGCATCCGGCACGGCAGACGCCCCAATCTGGATCTGCGGGCCGCGGTCTGCCGTCGTCCAAGGAATCTCGACGACATCCGGAACCGCCCTCCGCATCGAGAACTCCCAACACGTCCGACTCGCGGGCTTCACAGTCAACAAGGCGCTTCAGGGCGTGATGGTGAAGTACAGCTCTCACATCTCCATCGCCGAACTGAACGTGAAGGATGTCGGTTACGAGGCGATCCACCTCTATGCCTTCACCACGGACAGCACGGTGATCGGCAACCTGGTCGAACGCCCTGGCGCCGCCGACATCGCCTACGGCGAAGGGATCTACATCGGCACGTCGCAGCGGCGTTGGGCTGAAGTGACAGGCGGCCAGCCTGACAGGTCGGACAGGAACGTCATCGCGGGCAACACCATCCTCCAGGCAGGCGCCGAGCCGATCGAAGCGAAGGAGGGAACCAGCGGGGGGATCATCCGAGACAACGTCATCAAGAGCCACCGCTCCGGTTCGCGCGCGTCTGCGTGGATCCTTGTGACGGGAAACGATTATCTCGTCACGCGCAACACCGGAACGGATGCGGTGGAACACGGCTACTCATCGATGGTGTGGGGGAGCTGGGGCCTGCGGAATGTCTTCCGTGGCAACGCCGGCTCTGTCGACGCGAATGCGTTCGGAGTGTGGATCCAAGATGCCGGCTCGGGCAGTCGCGCCGCATGCGACAACTGGGTGACCGGTGCGACGAAGGGCCAGACGAACGTCTTCTGCTCCCCCTGACCTGGCTCGTTTCCCGGCGGTAACAATCGCATGATGTCTCGGGGAACCCACCGTTTGACGACGGTGGGTTCCCCTAGGCTCGTCCGGGGAGGTCTGGTGCTCGCAGTAACGAAGAAGCGCGTCGCCGTCGTCATCGCTCGGGCGCACGGCCGCGGAACAGGCGACGTCGGCGTGGGATGGATGAACTGGTTGTCCCGCGCGGGGTACGAGGTCGACGCGGTATCCCTGATCGCGATCGCTCGACCGAAGGACCTCGATCCGACGGTGCGTTTCCTGAGCCCGACGTCACCCCGCGGTCTTCGCTCACAGATCGCAGCGGTCCGCCGGCTCATTTCGGATCGACGCATCGAGACGATCCTCGCGTCGGGAACACGCGCGAATCTGGTCGCGATCGCCGCAGCGCGAAGCTTCTCCGGCGCTGAAAGGCCCCTCGTGGCGATCTCAGAGAACGCAGTGCTATCCATTCCAGGGCGACGCCTCACGCTCCGGGAGCGTGGACTTCTCGCCCTTGCCCGGCAGTGGTACCGGCACGCGGACGTGGCGCTTTCGGCCACTCACCCCGGGGCCGCGGAGCTGACCGCAGCGTTCGGCGTACCTGCCAGTCGGAGTCTCGTCGTGCCGCGCGCAGTGACAGATCCCTCGACCGTTGACGTGAGCCGCCCCTACCTCCCCGCGTCGGACGGAGCCGTGAGCCTGGTGGTCCCAGAGCCGGTCGGTGATGCGCGAGACTCACATCTGGCCGTTCTCGCTGCCGAGGTGCTTACTCGACGGGGGACGCCGACGAGCGTGCTGGCTCCCGCCGACGGAGACGGACTCCCCCAGCTTCACGCGCTCGCCGATCTTCGCGGAGTCTCTCTCGAGACGTACGACTCTGCAGGTGGCTGGCGACGTCACATCACGAAGAGGACGGTTGTCTTCCTTCCCTCCGATCGAGAGGGTTTCGGCCGTCCGCTCATCGAAGCCGCGTCGCTGCACGTGCCATCCGTCGCCATCTCCAGCACGCTCGGAGTCGCTGATGCGATCGTCCCGGGAGTGACGGGGGAGCTTGCGCTCGACACGCAGCCGAACTCCATCGCGGACGCCGTGGAGCGGGCAGCGCGGCTCGACGTCGACGGCGTCGATGCCTGGCTGGATCGATTCTCCGCCGACACGAGCGGCCACCTGCTCGAGCACGCCCTGCGCTACGCGGAATCTCGACGTGCGGCCTGAGCGAAGGCGGTCCATCGGTCGGTTCCTGATCGTCGCCGGGATCATTGCTGCGATGACGGTCGGTTGCACCGACCCGCGAGCCCCACGCGCAACGAGCACGGACCCTTCGAGCGGGAATGAGCCGATGGCGCCCCCTCCGGTTTCGGAGAAATCGTTCGGCGACGGGTCATACCTCAACGGCGCTGAGTATCTCCGTGGCGTGAACATCTACAGCCTCATCTTCCCCGGGTTCCAAGAAGACCTGAGCGTCGTGGGCGAGCCCGAGTCCAGTTACGCCTTCCTCGCCAGCCGCGGCATCGACATCGTGCGTCTTGCCGTTCCTTGGCAACGCCTGCAAGAGATCCCGCCGGGCGGCGATGCCGCGGACGGTCTTGCGCAACCCATCGACATGGCCTATCTCGACAAGGTGTCAGAAGAGGTCGCGGAGGCGGGGAGGCATGGGATCCGGACGGTCATAGACCTCCACAACGGCTGCACCTATCCGTGGGGAGGTGGCGACTATGTGGAGGGCAGCCTCCGCTGCGGCGACGGCATCACCGAGGAGCACGTCACCGTGCTCTGGCGCACCATCGCCGAGCGCTTCACAGGCGATCAACGCGTGGCGGCGCTGAACATCTTCAACGAACCGCGGTGGTCGGTGGGTGTGGACAACTACAAGCGCTTCGCCCAGGTGGCGGTCGACGCCATCCGCTCGACCGGGAACGATCACACCATCTGGGTCGAGGGAATGCTGAGCGATACCCGCGGCCGGCTGTCGACCATCGCGCCTGACGGCCCGTGGATCGTCGACCCCCTCGATCGGGTGATGTACTCCGAGCATTTCTACGTGGAGAACAGCCGGGCGAACTACGACCCCGACGCCGACTACGGCCGCGTGCTGGAGCAGTTGACCACATTCGCGGAGTGGTGCCGGATCTGGGCCGTGCGATGCTCCGTCGGCGAAGTGGGCTGGCCTTCGGGGGGTGACGGTGGCTTCCAATCCGCCGCATCCGCGGAGGGTTGGAACGCGGTCTTCGAGGAGTTCTACAACATCGCCGACCAGTACAAGCTCGATGTCACCTATTTCGCGGCGAGCTCGACCACTCGAGAGGGCCCGCTGCTGGCTTACGTGGCGAGTTCACCGGGTCTGCCGTCGAGCTCGGGGATCGATACCGCCCTCTCACAGAGCGCCGTGATCGAGCGACACCTGTCCCGACGCGCAGACAGCCTCAGTTCTTCACAGTCACCCGAATAGGCGCACTGACACCGACGTTCCCTGCGGCGTCCGTCGCACGAGCGGTCACCGTATAGATGCCGTTGGGGGTCTTCGAGGATTTCGTATAGATCCTCGCTCCCCACGTGGTCGAGTTCTGCTTCGTGAGGGTGGCCATGCGCGTCGAACCGATGAAGACACCCACGTCCACCACACCGACGTTGTCAGACGCCGTTGCCGTGACGTTCACGTAGCCGGCAACTGTTGCTCCGTCGGCCGGCGAGGTGAGTGCGACCGTGGGCTTGACGGTGTCGGCCGTGGAGCGACTGCCCCACCGCTCAGCAGTGGCGACGAAGTCAGAGAGGGCGAAGCCGGGGGTCGAGTGGCCGTTGCCGTGTGTACGAACGGTGGCTTCCGCTGCCGTGGGCTGTGCACGCGAGATGAGGGCGAGTCCGTTCGTGTCGGGCGGCACGATCTGGTCCGTCTCGCTGGGAGCAGCCACGACGATCCTCATCTTCGTGCCCGCCCACGCGCTCGCAGGGTGCCGCGCTGGATTTGCGGCGTCGATCGCGGCGGGATCATCGCCGAATGCCGCGACGATGGTGTTGCGACGATCTCCGCCCGCGTTGTACGCGTCACGGATGTCGTACGTTCCGTTCACCACGTACATGCCGACGATAGACGGGATGAGGCGCGTCGCGTACGTTTCGATCGCCAGTGCTCCGCCGCCCGACGTAGCCCGCAGAACGTTCCCCGATACCTTGAAAAGACCCGCGATATAGGACCATCCCGCCGCCTGGAGTCCCACCGCTGTCGGATGCGAGTAGAGCGTTCCACCGGCTGTCTGGCAGATGGCGATGGCCCCACGATCGACCATGGCCGCCGCGTGCGACTTGAATCCACCATCGAGGGCGTTGTGGTCGCTTCCGGAGCCGTGATAAAACCAGACGACCGGGACCGGGACGCCGGAGTTCGGCTTCACCGTCTGAGGAACATGAAGTCGCATCGTGTCACCGTTGATACGGACGCAGATGTTATCGAACACCGTGCCGCCCGCGGTGACCTGATTGGCCTTTCGGAAGTACTCTCCCGGCAGCTTCGGCGTCGGAGTCGTCGCTGCAAGCGCCGACTGACCCGTCGCCGAGACCAGCAGCGCTCCCCCGACCCCTCCCATGACCGCCATGAAGCCGCGACGGCTGAGGGCGGGGGCGAGCGGACCGCTACGTGGGGCGCTGTCGTTCATGCGCAAACCTTTCAGGGGTGGTCACGCCCCGGATCGAGGTCGCGAAGACGATTATGCCTGGTAATCGCTCTCCACGTGTGAACGCGGGATGACGACTCGTTACGAGCGGATTAAGGCATCAGGGTCAGCCTGCGAGACGTACCGGCGACACCCGTAGAATAAGGCATATCCGGTCCAGCCGATGACGTGTCGCGACCACCATGAGCGGGGAGAGGTCGCAACCCGCGGACGCACAAGGAGTTACACGTGTCTGCCCCACCGCTGTGCGCTCCCGGATCCAAGGCTCTTCTCGTCGCGTCGACGGGTGGTCACCTCGCCGAGTTGATACGACTCGAAGAGCGCACGGGCCTGGCCCCCGACAGTCTCTGGGTGACCTTCGATACGCCGCAGAGCCGCGAGTCCCTCAGCGGTCGGCGTGTGGTGACCCTCCCCTATATCGGCCCTCGAGACCTCAAGGGCACCGTCGCGGCACTGCCCACCCTGCGATCGCTCCTCGCGAAGGAGAAATTCGACGTCGCGATCAGCACGGGGGCGGCGGTAGCAACGGCCGCGCTCCCCCTGGCCGTGCTGCACGGGATCCGCTCCCTCTATGTCGAGAGCGTCTGCCGGCTGGATGGTCCGTCCACGACCGGGCGACTCCTCCGATTCGTGCCCAAGGTGGAGCTACACACCCCGGCCCCAGGCTGGGCAGGGGGGCGATGGAAACGTACCGACAGCATCCTCGACGACTTCCGCAGCGTTCCCCGCGAAAACTCGCAGCGGCCGAGGAAGGTCTTCGTGACGCTCGGAACCATTCGCGGCTACCGCTTCGATTCGGTCGTGGACGCCATGCTGGCGAGCGGGTACGCCAACGATGAGACGGTGTGGCAACTCGGAGACACCCGAAGGACCGATGATCTTCCCGGCACGGTCGTGGACTATCTCGGTCCCCAGGAGTTTCGCCGCGCGGCGGCTGACGCGGACGTGGTGGTGACGCACGCCGGCGTGGGGACGATGATGGAGCTCCTCACGATGGGCATCTACCCCGTGCAGGCCATCCGCCGAGCGTCACGCGGAGAACATGTCGATGACCATCAGACAGAGATCGCCGACCTGGTGAACCGGCAAGACCTCGGGCGCGCCGTTGAAGGGCCAGGCCTGACGGGCGAGGTCATCGAATGGGCGGCAACACGGCGCATCGTGGACGACCTGCACACGTCGACGACGAATGAACCCTCTGAGAAAGCGGACAATGCCAACTCCTGACATCTTCGCCGTCGGACGCGGCCAGTACGAGAACATCGGCGACATCATCCTGAGACGCCCTCTTCTGCGGTGGGCTCGCGAGTGCGGCACCCTGCACGTGTACGTCGGCAACTCTCCCGACGGGTATGACGAAGGTCTCGGAATCACAGGCGCCGACCGTGTGTATCGCTCCTTCGGGCGGTGGTACGCAGCGCTCGTCCGGTCTGCGGCGAAGGGGACGGCTCACTCCCTGTACAAACCGGGCGAGATCCAGCTGACTCTTGTGGGGATGAAGGAGCACGTCGCGATGCTCCCCGCGGCGACCTTGGTCCGGGTCCGCGGCGGAGCCGTTGGCCGCGTCGGCGTCGGTGCGCGCAATTTCGCGGCTGTGCCGCGGGCGATCATGAAACCGTCAAACGCGCTGAGCAGCTACACCCGCTGGCGAGACGACAAGACTGCGGCGTATCTCGGGGTGGGTGCGGCGATGCCCGACCTCGGATTCGCCGAGGGCTCGCCCGTGGAGGCCCTCCGAGACGCCGCAACAGGCGAGAAGCGAGACCTTCTCGTGGTGTCGCTTCGCGACGACACGGAAGTTGCGCCCCGTCCTTACCCGGATCGTGCATGGCTGGATGGCATTCGTCTCGCCGCCGACGACCTCGGGCTCCGCATCGCCGTCGTGACCCAGGTGTCGGTCGACGATGCCAGAACCAACCTGCTGGCTCGGGACGTGGGTGCCGAGATCATCGTCGCGTGGCCCGAAGCGTCAGATCATCTGGCACAGGAACAGCGCCTGCGAGCGGTGTACCGGAGGACGGCGGTGGCAGCGAGCGATCGTCTGCATGTCATCGTGGCGGCCATGACCGAGGGAGCCGCCCCGGTGGGCTTGCAGCTGGACGATGCCGACAAGATCTCGCGACACTTCGACACGATCGGGCTGAAGGGCGTCGCTGTGAACAGCCGGGGCCTGTCCGCGCGAGAGCTGGCGGACGAGATCATCGCACGCGCGCAGCGCAGAGATGAAGCCCTCGACGCTCTCGCCGGGGCACGTGAGCGCCTCGAGAACGTCCGCGCAGAGCTTCATGAACTCCTCGCCCCGCGATCGGTGCAAACGGTATCAGCGTGACCCGCCGTCCCGAGATCGTGCACGTGGGCAGGGCCGGTGACATCCCGGGCGGAATGACACAGGTCATCAACGCCTACGTCCGGTGGCCGTTCCGCAGAACGAGGGTGTCCGTCCTGGAGTCTCGAGGTGATCCCGGAGACCATCTGACAGCACTCCGTCTGTGGGTTGGGGCGCTCTGGCGTGTGAGCCGGCTTCCACGACGAGACCTCGCCCTCGTCGTCCATCTTTCCGAGAGGGGTTCCTTCATCCGAGAGGGGTCGCTGGCGCGGCTTGCTGCCGCCCGCGGCATCCCTGTGATCGCGCACCTGCACGGAAGCGAGTTCGTCGAGTTCGCGACCGCGCACCCGCGACTCGTGGGCGGCGTGTTGCGCGCGTCCACGAAGGTGATCACGCTCTCTGAGGAAACCAGCTCGGTGTGCGAACGGTTCATCGACGCCTCCCGGATCGAGCTGGTACCGAATGCGATCCCCGCCGGATCCGGAGAAGACAAGGCTTCGACCATCGTGTTCGGGGGTGTCGTGTCAGAGCGGAAAGGGATAGACGTCCTGCAGGAGGCGTGGCGCCCCATCGCCGCCGCTCACCCCGATTGGAGCCTCACCATCGCCGGCCCGATTCGCGACCATCACCTCGTGGATCGCGACATCCCCGGCGTCACCTTCATGGGGAGCGTGCCGCACGCAAAGCTGATGGGTCTACTCGAGTCGGCCGCCATAGCCGTCCTTCCCTCTCGCGATGAGGCCATGCCGATGTTCCTCTTGGAGGCGATGGCGCGCCGCTGCTGTTGCGTGTCGACGACGGTGGGTGGCATCCCCCCTCTCCTCTCGGACGGATCGGGCATGCTCGTGCCGCCTGGTGATGCAGACGCGCTGCGCCGAGCGCTCGAAGAACTCATGGACGATGACGCAGCTCGCGGCCGCATCGCCGAGGCCGGTCATCGGCGATTCATGTCGGGGTACTCCGCCGAGGCGATCTATCCCCGGGTCGAGCAGATCTGGTTGGATGCCGTCAACGGAACCGCCGCGCCGTCTTCGCAACCGTAACCGACGCCTCGAGGCGCCGCTGCAGACCCCGCGGCAGGGTGAAGACACCACTGCGATCGCCTACCGCGCGTCGAATGAGGAGCGGAATCAGAACGCCGACCGCGGTGAATCCGACGGCGGCCGCGGCCGGCGGGACGACGTCGGGGGGAACCAGCGGCACCAGCGCCGCCAGAAGCATGGCATGGGTGACGTAGATGGCAATCGTTCGTTCACCAACGTACCGAAGCGGCGTGGCAATCCATCGCCAACGGGAAACGAGGGAGGCCACGGCCAGGGCAGCGGCGACGCAGACCACCGACAACACGACACGACCCACCCCTTCCAGAGCATCGGGGAGAACACTGAACACGAGGATGCAACCGGGCACGACGACCAGTGCGAGTGCAGCGACCGCGGGATTGCTCCGGTCAGCGAGGGTGGACCAAACCTTCGGCAGACGCGCGCCGAGGAGGAAGAAGAACAGGTAGAGGGCGATCGACGTCCACACCGAGTTGCCCCCGGTGGGGATCACATCGTAGGCCGCAGCCAGCGAAATCGCGCAGCCGCCGGCGAGGGGTATCCACGCGCGCAAGGCAGCGGTCAGTTTGGCGAGCACGATGTAGACGATGAGTGCGTACAGGAACCACAGCCCGTTCGTCGGCCATATCGGCGCCACTGCCAGGGCGAGCCACGGGTGCTCTTCGTTCAACGGCCATGGCACGAACGTGAACCACACCGCCCTGACGATCATCCACAACAGGTACATGTAGATGAGGAGGGCGAGCCTGGATGCGAACAGCGCCCTCCAGGACCGTCGTATCGCCCGTGCGGCGAAGATGCCGGAGATCAGGAAGAACAGCGGCATCCGGACAGCGGTCAGGTAGAGGTTGACCGTGTCGAGCCATCCGTTCTCCCACCCGTAGGCGCCCATCAATTGGATCGCGTGCGCAAGCACGACCAGGATCATGGCTGCGCCGCGCGCGACGTCCGGCCATGCCAGGCGCATCAGTCACCCGCTGCAGCTGGGGTGCGTTCAGCGCTGTTGCGGCGCCGACGACCGAACGGATAGACGAAGAGCCACGAGACGCGTGTGAGGTACCGGGTGATGAGGATCGAGAGCGCGACGACGACCGCCGTCAGCACGAAAGTCAAGATCAGGCCCCGGCCGGGCAACTCGTTCAGAGCCGGCAGAAGCGCCAAGGGCGCGACGACCAACGCGATGACGAAGGTATGGACGAGGTAGATGTTCAGAGTCCGAACGCCGACGTACGTCAGCCATCGCAACGCGACCAGACGAACCGCGTAAAACGCGATCGCGAAACCCGTGGCGACGGCCAGGAACTGTCCGACGAGTGCCACCCCGGGAACGCGAGCCAGTGCAGGCACGACGGTCACCAGAACCGCGAAGGCGCCGAAACCGACGGTGATGAGCACAGCCTTCCACGGCGTGACGGTGTCGACAGCCTGGTAGATGCGCCTGTGGAAATGAGCGCCAATCACGAAGAAAACGAGGTACTCCGTCATCCGGTCGATGCCGACGTTCTGCGCGTCGAGGATCCCGGAGGACGACAGGGCGGACAGGATCGCGCTCGCCGCGATCAGCACCCAGGCGGGCACGCGCCGGAAGAGCCAGTACACCGCGGTGAAGACGAACAGCGCGTAGATGAACCAGTACGAGCTGATGGGCCAGATGAGGATTCCGAGCAGTGCGAGCGGATCGGATGCCGTCTGCCCTGCCCCATCGGACCGGATGTTGGGTGCGATCAGGTAGAACAGAAAGCGGATGACCGACCACAGCACGTAGAGATAGAGATACTGTCGCAGCCGGCGGCGCCACAGGTCACCGAAGGACCAGGAAGTGACCCGGGAGTGGAACGTTCCCGTGATCAGGAAGAACGCCGCCATCGGGAACAGTTCGAGGACGACCTTGACTCGCCCGATACCCGCAACGTCCAACCCCGAGGACGCCAGGAAGAGCGTCGTGTGGTACGCCACGATCATGATGATCGCGACGCCCTTCACAAGATCGACCCATTCCCTGCGGCCGACATCCGATCTGATCAGTCGGTTTGCTGCGCCCATCTTCGTCCCCCAGATTCCGCGACACCGGCCGTTCGGCCCGTGTCGCCCCCGATGCGACTCACGTTCGCTTTCGCGAGATCGCGAGCCTTCTCCGCCCCCCGGCGGATTCTCGTTGCCGTATCGGCCGCATCCAACGCGACGTCCACGACTCGGATGATGTCTTCCGCCATGCCCGGCGCCGGTGCAACGCACAGCTCCGGCCAGTCGAACAGACTCATCAGTCCTTCCACTTTGCCCTGAGTCGCCAGGGTGACCGCGGGTGTCCCCTGCGCGAGCGACATGATCGCGAGGTGCATCCGTCCTGTGATCGTCACCTGAGCGACCGCGGCGAGAGCTCGAATAGTCGACGGGCTGAGCGGCTCGTCGACGAGACGCACGCCGTCCTGGTCGACGACGTCGAATATCGCGCGACATGCCGAGCGGTCATCCGCGGTCTCGCGCAGCACATGGGGCAGGAGGATGACGGACAGCCCGCGCCCGCGCAGATGGCGGATGACGGCGGCGTACTCGGGAACCTGGTCGACCGAGCGCGCGATCAGTCCGCTCGCGTTCACTAGAGCGACCGGTCCATCGATCCCCTGAAGGATCGCTTCGGCGGCGGCATCGTCCCGCCTGTCGTCCGTGAAGACGATATCCGCGGTCTCGACGACGCCCGCCACACCGAGGCTTCTGACTCGGCCCGCCGAAGCGGGGTCACGCAACAGGAGGCGGGCGCCCGCCGCGCCGGCCCGCCGCAGAGCACGCCGAGCCTGCGGGGTCGCCTTGCTGCTCCAGCTGAATCCGATCACCGACGTGTCGATTCCTGCCCGCGCGCACGCCGCAGCGATCGCCGACCGCCGAAGCGAGGGCCTTTGCACATAGACGCCGTCCATGATGTCGGCACCGATGATCGAGACGGTCGCCGCACCGTCGACGAGAATCGCCAAGCGTCGCAGGTCTGCCCGGTGATTCGTCCCCTGACCGTAGAACAGCCCAGGGAGCGCGTGAAGTGACGCCTTCTCGACCATCGCCGCAGGGATCACGAAATCCTGCTGCCCACGGCTCACAACGATGACCTCGCGATCGGCCGCGGCCACGAAGGCCTCCACCATGGCCTGGTCGCCGATGTTGCCTGCCCCCGGTGGGGCGATGAGAACATGGCGCGATGTTCCGGAGCGGACCGACCGCAGAGCGCGGTCCACGGCTATTTCGGTCCAACCGGTCCGGTCGACGATGCCGCGCGATATCGCGATCAGGCGGGAACGAATGTGGCGAATCTTCACGGTGTCTCCTCCTGGGCCACAGCCGGCTTTCGTGCGCTGCGGAAGAATCGTCGCGCCGATGCCATGGAGAGAACGTCACGACGGAACGGGGGGAACACTGCGGCGATGAGGGCCAACGCCAGCAGGAACCCCGTCAGCCCTACCGCCATACGGGCGATCGGAAAGAGATCCGGAAACAGCAGCGTCGAGGCCCACGAGGCCGTCGCCGCCACGGCATAGATCGAGATGGTCCTCAGCGCGGTCAGGAACAGCTTGAGAAGCGGTGCCGTCGCGCGGCCGACGAGGAAGAGCGTGCCGATCGGCCAGAGGAGTGCGGCCGTCACCGCGTAGGCGACCGTCACACCCTCCACGCCCCACACCGCGCCCAGGCAGATGATCGCGATGACGAAGGGGCGCGTGATGGCGATGTACACGAGATAGCGCGTGGTGAGGCCCTGCGAGAGGTAGATCCAGTAGGACGAGTACGCGGCGGCCTGGAACAGCCCCGCGATCGCGAGCACCTGGAACAGCGGCACGGTCGGGCCCCACTGCGGGCCGAGCGCCACGAACACCAGGTCCGGAGCGACCGCGACCGTGAATGCGAGGACGAAGCACACCAGATTGAGCAAGATCGTCTGGCCGAAGGAGATGAAGTCCGCGTATCTCCTGGGCTGGTCCTGCAGGCGTGAAAGCGTCGGAAGCGCAACTCGCGAGGATGGCGCATTGATCTGATTCAGCGGCAGCACCATGAGCTGGTAAGCCCGGTTGAAGTAGCCGAGTTCCTGCGCACCGAACTGGCGGCCGATCACCACGGACGCCACGTTCCGACTGGCGTAGTTCAGCAGCTGAGCGCCGACCAGGCCGCCTCCGAAAGTGAGGAACGCCTTCATCTGCTCCCCCCGGCGAGGAAGGGAGGGCCACCAGCCCGCGACGAAGGGGAGCACCACCGCCTGGAGCAGGACCTGCAGCACCTGCTGGGCCACGAGGGCCCAATAGCCCCACCCGAACGCCGCCAGGCTGAGTGCGATGGTCAGCGCGATGATCTGCGCACCGATCTCGGCTGATGCCAACCACCCGAACCGGAAGTTCCGGTTCAGGTCCGCGCGGAACTGGGTGGAGAAGCCGTTGAGCAGGAAAGTGACCGAGAGCGCCAGCGTGATGAGGACCAGTCGATCGTCGCCGTAGAAGGACGCGAGGGGCACCGCCAGGCCTGCGACGATCGCCGTGAGGCCGGCACCGATACCCAGGTTGATCCAGAAGAGGTTGGAACGCTGTCCCCGGGTGAGTGTGCGCGCCTGGATGGCAGCGCTCGACAAACCGAAATCGCGAAGGATCTCGCCTACACCGATGATCGCGAGGACCATCGCTGTGAGTCCGTAGTCGCTCGGAGAGAGCAGGCGTGCCAGCAGGACGATTCCGAGCAGCTGGACCACGATGCGCGTCAGCTGCCCGGCAAAGGTGACCGCGGCGCCTCGACCTGCCTTTGCGGCCAGGCTGGGGGCGGTCCGTGAGGGAGAAGTCATCTGGTGCTCGGAATCTCAGTGCGGTCCGACCGGATCGGTCAGCCTGCCGTGACGGATGTCGGCGTGGGGAACGAGTCGCGGACGTCTGTTGCGGGTCGGGCCATCTCGCGCGCGTCATTGACGGCGAGCAAAGCCAGAATGCCGATCAGGATGTGCATGCTTCGTACGGCGTCGAGCGAATTGAATCCTGTGATCGCGACGACGTATGCGATCACCGCCATGCCGACGCCCAAGTCTCGGTGCGACCAGGCCGCGAGGACGAGGCATCCCATGAACCCGAGGAAGAACAGGAGGCCCGGAACGCCGACACTGATCAGGAGCTGGAGCAGGGAGTTCTCTATGACGATCGAATCGAAGAGACGCCCGGTCTCTCCCGATGTTCCCGGACCCGTCCCGAACCACCCGCCATACTGCGCTGCGTCGATGGCCACGGTGAGAGCCCTGTCGCGCACATCAGCGGAGAGTCGAGACTCGATCGAGTCCGCACGATCGAGAAGTGGACCGAAGTTCAGGACCGCGAGACCCCCGACTGCTGCCAGCGCCAGAAGCGCGAACCATCGCGTGATGCGCTGCCAACCGAGGAAGAACGGTGTAACGACCAGCGCGATCGCCACAGCGACGGCGACCGCGGCGATGGACCCCCGCGACACCGTTCCGAGAATGCCCGCTCCGGCCAGGGCCCCGCACAGGAGCATCCACTTCTTGCCCGTGGTGATCCATCCCCCGATGGCGAGACACACCGGGATGGTGAGGAATGCCCCCGCGAAAAGCGGGTGGCTGAAGGCACCACGCGCGCGGTACACCGAGAACTCGAACTCGCGCGATGCACCCAGCACCACGTCGACGATCCCGTAGACGGGAGAGAAGCCGAGCAGCATCTCGATGAAGATGTTCAGACCGACCAGCGCACCCACGATGATCAGCACGGGGCGCAGCAGCGCGACCTCTTCTCGTGCGTCGAAGACGAGCAGAGGGACGAGGGCGCTGAGCACGAACGCGATGCTCCAGCCGAGCTCGGTCTCCCCACCGCCGGCGAGGAACGCCGCGATGAAAAGCCACGCGGCGAACAGGATCGCCAGTGTGTACACCGCAAGCCGCGGTCCCACCCTGGTCACAGGACCGAAACGCTCGAGCCTCGGACTGCGCTGATCGAGCACGAGACGGCGGAACACCCAGACGGCGAGAAGCAGAGCCATCGGAGGCAGCGCGTTGAACGGGCCACCACTCGGGATGAGGCGAGTGGGAAAGACCGCGAGGATGACCACGACGATGGCCGGAAGCATGTGCACGGGAACCGCGAACATCCCGATGGCGAGGGCGGCGAGGAAGGGGATGGCCAAGCCCACCCACACCTCTGGCTCGTCGAGCAGACGAAGGATCGCGGCGGTGACCAACCCTGCGAACCCGACCGCGACCACGAATGTGACCCAGAACCGGAGAATCGCTCGCCGATCCCAGCGGGGAACGGTCAAAAATCCACGCTTCACGGTCCTCCTCTGCCGTCTTCCCATGGCAGCCGAACCGCCCACACTGCGAGCCAGCCTTGCTAGAGAGTACCGAGGAAAGATGAAGGTTCTGTTTCCCCGTCGTAAATGAGGCGCGGCGTGCACGCCCAGCCATCGTTACGTCCGCGTAAATCTCGTGTGACGGCTGACTGGCCGCCCCTATGCGCACGCTATGGTTACTGCTGAGGTTCACGCCGACGACGACCCGTGCTCCGCCTGCTTCGGCAGCACTACTTCTCCGTCAACGATCGGCACCACTATGCGCGCTTTTCTCTTCGGCGCAAGCCCGTTCCTGGAGGGCGGCCGATGACCGCCGTGGCTTCTGCATCATCGCGGGCGGGTCTTCGTTCCCATCGGCTCGGCTGGGCAGACGTGGCGCGTGGCGTCGCGATCATCGCGGTCGTGTACTTCCACGCGACGCTCTTCCTCGAGGTGGTCGGGGTCGATCGGACTCTGGGGCGGGCGAAAGCGCTACTGGAGCTCGTGCCCCTTCCCGCCTTCTTCCTCATCGCCGGCCTCTTCAGTTCTCGGCTGGTGAAAGAGGGCTCATTCCGCGAGCTCACGAAGAAGCGGGTCGTGCCGCTTCTGTACGTTTACGTCCTCTGGTCGCTGTTCCGTTTCGCGATGTTCGCGCTGTTCCCGTCGCTCCCGTCGCGCGCGACGGACATCGCCGCCGGGGATCCGCTTTCGCTGCTCCTCCTCCCGGTGCTGCCGGCGAGTCTCTACTGGTTCCTCTACGCGCTCGCACTCTCCACCCTCCTCACCTGGATTCTCCGCCGAGCACCACGATGGCTGCTCGGGGCCGCGGCGGCGGCCGCGTCCATGTTGTTCACCAGCGGAGTGGTCAACACCGGCACGATCGCATGGAACCGGATCGGTACACTCTTCGTCTTCTTCGTCGTGGGCGTGCTCTTCCGGTCGGAGATCATCCGCTTGATGACACGTGCACGTCACTGGCACGCGGGCGTCGCCGTCGGGATCTATCTCGCCATCGCTCTGGCCCTCGCACTCGCCCGGCCTCTGTTGACCATTCCCGGGACGGTCTTCCTCGGGCAGGTCGCAGGAGTCGCCGCCCTGCTGCTCGTCGCCAAGTCCGTGCAAGACCTGCGAGCCGCCCGAACGCTCGTTCGGTGCGGGCGTGCGTCGCTCGCCATCTATCTCAGCCACATCCTCGTCATACCGCCTCTTGCGTGGCTGATCGGACTGTTCAGTCCGTCCTGGCCGACCGTCGTGAACATCCTCATCGCGGTGGCCGTGACAGCGGTCGCCGTTGCCGTCGGCCTCGGACTCGCTGCGGTCGCCCCCCGCATACCCTGGCTGTTCTCGCCCCCGTGGACCACCGCTCGGCGTCGCAGCCGTTCTGTGCCGATCACGTCCCCTACCCAGCCGGCACCCACGTCGAGTCGAAGAGCTGCTTCGAACATGAGACGTTGATGGTCCACGGCTCACGACAAGAAGGAGAATGATGCGTTTATCGGTCATCGGATGCGGCTACCTCGGCGCCGTTCACGCGGCTGCCATGGCGTCGATCGGTCACGAGGTGGTCGGGATCGATGTCGACCAGCGGAAGATCGCGTCGCTGTCGAAGGGCGAAGCGCCCTTCTTCGAGCCCGGGCTGCAGGAGATCCTCACCGAGGGCATCGCGTCGGGGAACCTGCGGTTCACGACCGACATGTCCGAGGCGGCGGGCGCGAAGGTGCACTTCGTCGGCGTGGGGACCCCGCAGGTCAAGGACGGCTACGCCGCCGACCTGACGTACGTCAACGCCGCGGTCGACGGGCTGCTGCCCTACCTCTCTGAGGGCGACATCGTCGCCGGCAAGTCGACGGTGCCGGTCGGGACTGCGGCGGGCCTCGCCCCGCGGGTGACCGAGACCGGTGCGACGCTGGTGTGGAATCCCGAGTTCCTCCGCGAGGGATGGGCCGTGCAGGACACGATCGACCCGGATCGGCTCGTCGCGGGGGTTCCCGCGGGCGCAGAGGGCGAGACCGCGGCATCCGTCCTCCGCGAGGTGTACCACCCGTCCGTGGCCAAGGGCACCCCGTTCATCGTGACCGACTACGCCACCGCCGAGCTGGTCAAGGTGTCGGCCAACGCGTTCCTGGCGACGAAGATCTCGTTCATCAACGCCATGGCCGAGATCGCCGAAGTCACAGGTGCGGATGTCACACAGCTGGCCGACGCGATCGGGCACGACGCCCGGATCGGGCGCCGGTTCCTCGGCGCCGGGATCGGGTTCGGCGGCGGGTGCCTGCCGAAGGACATCCGCGCGTTCTCGGCTCGCGCGGAAGAGCTCGGCCGTGGGGAGTCGGTGGCGTTCCTGCGTCAGGTGGACGAGATCAACCTGCGTCGCCGCGACCGCGCCGCTCAGCTCGTCGTCGAAGCTCTCGGCGGATCGGTGTTCAAGAAGAACGTCACCGTTCTGGGTGCGGCGTTCAAGCCCCACAGCGACGACATCCGCGACTCCCCCGCGCTGGATGTCGCGGTGAAGCTGCATGGGCTCGGGGCGTGGGTGACGGTCACCGACCCGGCCGCGATCGAGAATGCACAGCGCATCCACCCGCAGCTGAACTACGTCGAGGACCGCGACGAGGCTCTGCGAGAGGCGGACGCCGTCATCGTCGTCACCGAATGGGACGAGTACCGCCGCGAACTCGACCCCGCGCATGCGGGATCGCTGGTGCGCGGGAAGGTCGTCGTCGACGGGCGCAACTGCCTGGACGCGGGAGCGTGGCGCGCGGCGGGGTGGGAGTACTTCGGGATGGGGCGGCCCTGACCGCCCGACAGCGATACGGGCGTGTTACGAGTGCGATAACTCCATTCGTAGGGCCGCATCGAGAGACCTTCGCCTCGCTATTCTGACGACGGAACCTACCTGGCGACTGCTCCGCAGACGGCAGGAAGCGGCCTCCCCAATGGTCGTGAACTGCGTGGGGTCCGGGCTCCCTCGAGATATCGGCACCCCCGGATCCCCGCCGCTCGAGGGAGCCGCTCCGTGCCTAGGGGAACTGGCTCGGTTGCGTTCGCGGGGTAGTGAATCGCGCATCCCGGAACACCAATCAGCCCTGAAGCGCACCGATGATGATGCCCATGAGCGTGAATGCCACCGTGTTGTAGCCCGCGTTGATCGCCCACAGCGTGGCGGACCGGCGCTCGAAGAGATAGTTGACGCCGAACGCCGCGGCGACGAACGTGAGTCCGGCCGCGAAGCCCGCGAAGGCGCCGAACGCGAGGCCCGCGCCACCGATGAAGGCCGCCAGGCTCGTTGCCATCACGAGAGCGAAGAGGGCCGACCCGATGAAGACACGGGGCGCCCCGGTCGCGAGCTGCTCGTCCGTGACCGCTGCGGCACGCTGCCACGGTTTGGCGAACAGCAGCGAGTACCAGAGACCACCGAGCAGGAAGGTGGATGCCGCGGCTGCGGCGATCGCCAACGGGTTGAGAACGATGTCCATCGCCGAAGTCTCGCCGAGACCGGATATCACGGGCTTGGAGAAAATGCACCGTCTTCGTCGAACGGGAGAAACGAAGGCTCGCCGTGGCCGTAGCGCCGCCGGTGCTCGAGGTACGCGGTGGGAGTCATCCCGGTGAGACGGCGGAACTCGTGGATGAAATGCGGCTGGTCGTAGTAGCCGCCGGTGCGCATGAGCTCACTCCACTTCGGCAGGTCGCCCTCGTCCGGCAGCTCCGCGAGGAAGGCCTGATGCCGCAGCACCGCCGAGAAACGTTTCGGGGTGACGCCGGTGGCGCGGCGGAAGGCCTCGGCGAAACCCTTCGGCGACATCCGCGCACGCCCAGCGAGCTCGCGGATCGGCACCCCGGGATCGGCATCCATTCCCCCGATCGCTGCCACAACACGATGGTCGGGTGTCCACTGCGGATCGCGGAGATCGGTGAGAAATGACGCGTACCTCGCAATCGCCTCCGCCGGATCGACCTGGGCCAGTGAGGTCCGAAGCACGTCGATCCCGGTGAGGAATGTCGCAGCAGGCTGCACTCGATCGACGACGGCGGCCGGATCGATGCCGAAGGCGCCGGCTGCCCACGGATGGATAGCCGCTCCCACGTGGTGCACGACCGGCGGGTTCTCATTGAGGAGGTACTCCAGCTGCATTCCGGAGAGGAACGCAGCCTCGAGGGTCTGATCGACCGAGGTCCGTCCACGCGCGATCACGCGGTACGGTTCGGGAGCCAGGTTCACGATGAGGTGCATCGCGGGGATCGGCACGATCCGTTCGAATCGCTGTGGCG
This sequence comes from Microbacterium invictum, assembly GCF_034421375.1. Classification (NCBI taxonomy): domain Bacteria; kingdom Bacillati; phylum Actinomycetota; class Actinomycetes; order Micrococcales; family Microbacteriaceae; genus Microbacterium; species Microbacterium invictum. The sequence goes on from NZ_CP139779.1 coordinate 2,957,014, forward strand.
ACTGCATTCGCAACCACCACAGCCGCGACACCGATGCGCGCAACGGGGCAGGCGGTTCGCGTTCCAGGTACCCCATCTCCACCCCTTCAGCATGCACGCACCGCCTGCCGGTGAGCAGGCTTCTCCTTCGCGCTCGGCAGTGTAGTATCGACTACACATTGTGTAGCTCGCACTACAGGAGGCGCTCATGACGACGACCCTGCACAAGAACTGGCTGATCGTCACCGCGATCGTCGTCGGCGCATTCGGGCCGGTGTTCGCGCTCGGCACGACGCTCGCGACATCCGGCCCGGCGCAGTTCACGCTCGACGTGCTCGCATGGCCCGTCGACGGCGCGCAGGACTACCAGTCGGCGACCACGAGGTTCCTCACCGCGCTGACCGGGGGATTTCTCCTCGGCTGGGGCGTCACGATCCTCTGCCTTCGCCAGTGGGTGTTCGACTCGGCCCCCGAGGGGGTACGTCGGTCCGTGCTCGTCGGCCTGATCGCATGGTTCGTGCTCGACAGCGCGGGGTCGATCGCATCGGGGAACCCCATCAACGCGGTGTTGAACGTCATCGTGCTCGCCCTGGCATCCGGTCCCCTCTGGGTCCCCGCACGCGACTCGGCACCGCCCGCGCGCGACAGGGCGGTGAAAGCAGGCCAGTAACGTTGACCGATGTGGGAAGCCGACACTCGCGGGAGGAGATCCTCGACGGCGCCGTGCGGGTGCTCCTCGAACGAGGCGTGTCGGGACTGTCGTTCGCGAGCGTCGGGGACGCCCTCGGCATCGCCGACCGCACGGTCGTCTACTACTTCCCCACCAAAGCCCACCTTCTCCAGGCCGCGGTCGAGGCCGGCTCGGTGTCGCTCCGCGACCTGCTGGGCGCTGCGTTCGGCACCGACGCCCTGCCGCCGGCAGACCTGATCGAACGCGCGTGGCCGGTGATCAGCTCGGCTGAGGCACACCCCTGGATGCGGGTCTACCTCGAGCTGATCGGTGCGAGCGCCCGCGGCGACGAGCCCCACCGCTCCCTCGCCCGAAGCATCACCGAGTCATGGATCGCCTGGGTCGCCGAGCGGGTCGCGGCCGCGACCCCGGCGGATCGCCTGAGGGAAGCGCAGCAGGTCGTCGCCGCGATCGACGGTCGGCTCGTGATCCATACGCTCGGGATCGAGGCGTAGCGATTCTTGGCGCCGCTGTGAAGCGCTGACTCTCCGCTCTGCTGACCCCCTGATGCGGCGGTGATCAGCCGATGCGAATGGCGATGTCGGTCACCGTCACGCCACGCGGGAACTTGCCCGTCGCATCCGCCTCACCCGTCAGCAGCGACACGCTGTACAGCCTGCTCTCGCCGTTCACCGCCAGCACGGCGAAGCCGGCGTTGTCGGCGGTGATGTCGAAACCGGCGTCGGCCCCGGCGTCCACGCCGAGTTTGCCGGTCGACGCCAGCAGCCCGGCGTTGGCCGGCGACTGCAGCACGACCTGGTTGAGCGTCGTGTCGATGTCGAACAGGGTTGTGGCGGTGGCAGGGTCGAGGTCGTTGTTGGTGTACGCCGCTGCGGTCACCCCCACGGCCGTCGCAGCGGGCGCGGTCGGAGTCGCGGGGTAGGTGAGAGGGCCGTCGGCGACGGTGGTCCCCCCGACGACGTCGTGCCGAAGGTTCTGGCCGGTGTCGCTGATCACCCGCAGCCGGTCGGCGGCGGGGTTGAAGTCGACGCCGAAGTGCGTGCCGGACGGGGCGATCGTCAGCTGCGACACCTTGGTCGCGGTGGCACCCGCGAGGGTGTAGACACCACCGAGGTCTCCCACCCCATAGAGGAGCCCGTCCTGCACCCGGTAATCGATGCCGATCAGTCGCGAGTCACCGCTCAATCCCGTGACGGCGCCGACCGATCGTGCAACGGCAGGCGTCAGGGTGTTGAACGACACGAGCTTGCCGTCGGCGGTGAGACCGATCGCGGGTTTGGCGGTGACGAACGCCTGCGGCGCCGGGCTCCCCCCGATGCCGGCGGCGACGGATGCGGCGAGGACCCCGACGGTCACTCCGGACGCGACCCACTTCATGCGCTTCATTGCGTACTCCTTGCAAGGGTTCAGTGATGACGATTGCCAGTGCTTCGGAGCGCTCCGCGAATCGGATGCTTCGGAAGGCGATGATGCCCCGTGCGGCGTGGGGTTTCGGATCGCTCGGTGAGGGGAGCGCGAGGAGGACTTGACGAATTCTTGGGGGTGTGGAAACGTTTACGACGAAAGCCGTAAACGTTTCCACCATTGTCGTTGGGAGTCGGATGCCTCGTCCCACCATCACGCAGGTCGCTGCGCTTGCGGGTGTATCCATCGCATCCGCATCACGCGCGCTGAACGATCAGATCGCAAGCGCCGAGACGATCGAGAAGGTTCGCAAGGCCGCCGCCGAGCTCGGATACATCCCTGACTCTCGCGCCCGCTCACTCAAACTGGGCCGAACGCAGCAGCTGGCCTACGCGGTCGCCGATATCGGCAACCCGGTGTACGTCGAGATGATGAGCGCGGTACAGCACGTCGTCGCCGCGTCGGGTTACCGTCTGGTGATCTCGTCGACCGGGACGACGTCGACCTCGCTCGAGGTCGTGGATGAGCTTCGGCGCGGCCACGTCGACGGACTCATCCTGTCTCCGCTGCGGGTCACGGACGAGCTGATCCAGGCGCTCGAGCTGGCCCCCGTCCCCGTCGTGGTTCTCGGACGCGCACCCGAAGAGTCGACGATCGATTCGGTGCGGGCGGACTCGCCCCGCGGGATGCGGATGGTGGTTGATCATCTCGTCGCCACCGGACGGCGCCGGCTGGTCTTCCTCAATGGCCCGCGCGACACCACCCCTGGACGCCTGCGCGAGGAAGGCTTCCTCGCGGCAATGGCCGCCCACCCCGATGCCGAGGGACGAACATTCGCCGCACCCGACTTCACCATCGCCTCCGGATACGCCGCCGCCCAGAAGGTCCTGGATGACGCCGACGACGCACCGCTCGACGCCATCGTCGCGGCGAACGACCTCATCGGGATCGGCGCCCTGCACGCCGCGGACGACCTCGGATGGAGCGTGCCCGGTGATCTGTCGATCACGGGCATGGACAACACGGAGTTGGCAGAGGTCACCCGTCCGGGGTTGACGAGCGTCGATCTCGGCGCAGCCGAACGAGGCCGCCTCGCCGCGGAGTTGCTGCTCGCGCGCATCGCCGAGCCCACCCGTGCCGTGCACACCGTGACGGTCGCGCCGTCACTGACGATCCGTGCGTCGTCGATGGCCAAGCCCCTCGCACAGGCGACCGCCGAGCGGGGCGTCGGATGACGACGACGGCCCCCCGCTCCACCACCTCGACGGCAACGCCGGCTGTGCGTCGCCTCGGTCCCCGCGCGCGGGCCGAGCGGCGCGAGGCGGTCGCGCTCGTCGGACCAGCGCTGCTGCCGATCATCATCTTCTCGGTGATTCCACTCGCCGCCGGTGTCGCTCTCGGCTTCACCAACGCGACTCTCCGAAGGAACGCCGAGATCGAATTCATCGGCTTCGGCAACTTCATCGAGCTTCTCGGCGATCAGCGCTTCTGGGGGTCATTCGGCATCGGCATCGTCTGGGCGGGGTCGGTGGCACTGCTCACGCTCCTGTCGGCTACGGGCCTCGCACTCCTCCTCAACAGCGACCTTCGACTCAAGCCCCTCACCCGGGTGCTCGCCCTCATTCCCTGGGCGATGCCACCCGTCGTCATCGCGATCGTCTGGCGGATGATCTACAACCCCAACTCCGGGCCCCTCAACGGATTCCTCGAGTCGATCGGTCTGCAGGGCGTGAACTGGCTGGGCAACTTCGAGACGGCTCTGCCCGCCGTCATCCTCGTGGGCGTGTGGTCGGGCATCCCGCAGACCACTGTGCTGCTCCTCGCGGGCATGCAGTCCATAGCCCCCGAACTGCACGAGGCCGCCGCCGTCGACGGCGCCGGCGCGCTGCGCCGCTTCTGGCACGTGACGCTTCCGGCCCTCCGCCCCGTGATCATCGCCGTGACCACCCTCGATTTCATCTGGCAGTTCAACTCCTTCGGTCTGGTGTACGTCCTCACCGAGGGCGGCCCCGGTGGCCGAACGATGATTCCGCCGCTGTTCACGTACCTGGAGGCTTTCCGAAACCGCGAGATCGGCTACGCCTCGGCGATGGGCGATGTGCTCGTCATCGCGATTCTGCTGATCCTGTCCGTCTATCTCATCGCGCGCTTCCGCCAGGCGAAGGGACAGTCAGCATGAACCGCCGCCCCTGGTACGGCACGGGCTTGATGTACGTCGCGCTCGCGGCGTACCTCTTCTTCCTCGGCTTCCCCCTGGTATGGCTGCTCTCCGCATCGTTCAAGACGTCGGGCGAGCTGAATTCGCTCGAGAGCGGATTGATCCCGCGTGTGTGGGAGTGGGGCAACTACGTCACCGCTCTCGAACGGCAGAACCTCCTGACCGCCGCGGGCAACTCCCTGCTCGTGGCAGTGGCGACGATGGTCATCACCGTCATCCTCTCGATGCCGATGGCCTACGCCCTCGCGCGTCTGCAGGGGCGTTTGCGAGCGGCCGGAACGGTGTGGATTCTGACGAGCCAGGTCTTCCCCACCATCCTCATCATCATCCCGCTCTTCCTCGTGCTGCGAACGATCCAGCTCAACGACACTCTTCTGGGCCTGATCCTCGTCTACGTCACGTTCACGATGCCGTTCACGCTGTGGATGCTGCAGGGCTACGTCGCCGCGATCCCGCGTGAACTCGAAGAAGCCGCCGAGGTCGACGGCGCGGGGCGGCTGGCCATCCTCCGCCGCGTCGTCCTGCCACTCCTCGCGCCGGGCCTCGTCGCCACCGCGATGTTCACCTTCGTCGCCGCGTGGAACGAGTTCTTCCTCGCTCTAGTGCTGATCCAGAGCCCTGAGCTCTACACCCTCCCGATCGCGCTGCGCTCGTTCCTCGGCGCCGAGGGGCAGACCGAGCTGGGTCCGCTCGCCGCGGGCGCGATCCTCGCCACCATCCCCTCGCTCATCATCTTCGCGATCCTGCAGAAGAAGCTCACCGGCGGCATGCTCGCCGGTGCCGTCAAGGGCTGAGTCCCACCCCCAGAAAGGCAGTCACATGAGAAGCACACGAGGCATCGCGGCTTTGGCGCTGATCAGCGCCGGGGCCCTGGCGCTGACCGCATGTCAGCAGGGAAGCGCGAGCCGCGACGACAGCAGCGACGGCGACGGAGTCACGCTGCAGTTCCAATCGCTGTCAGACCAGCCGGCCACCCAAGAGGCGGTCTCCGGCATCGTCGACGCATGGAACGCCGACAACCCGGACGTCCAGGTGGAGATCATCCAGGCCGGATGGGACGGGATCTACGACAAACTGATCACGCAGTTCACCGGGGGCACCGCCCCCGACATCATCCAGTACGAGGCCGCGTCGATCGGATCCTTCGCCCGCGACGGGTACCTCGCCGACCTCGGCGATCTCGTGGACGCCGATCTGCAGAGCGACATCTCCGAGGGCATCTGGGAGTCGGTGACCGTCGATGATCAGATCGTCGCCTACCCGTCGACCCTGCAGTCGTACATGGTGTTCGCCAACACCGATCTGCTCGAGCAGGCGGGAGTCGAGATCCCGACGGGCGAGACGATGTCATGGGAACAGCTGCAGGAGATCGCTCGCGCCACGACGGCCGACGGCCGCTTCGGGCTGGGCTGGGGTCTCGGCTCGCCGACCGCGGCACTCATGACCCTCGGCGTCGGATTCGACGGCGCGTACTTCACCGGTGAAGGCGCCGACGCCGCCATCGAGGTGGGCGAGAACGAGCTCGCTCTGCCTGAGCTGGTCCACGAGATGGCTTACACCGATCGTTCGCTCGACCCGACGTCCCTCACTCAGTCCGGCTCGGAGGTGCTCGCCTCGTTCTACGGCGGAACGGTCGCGATGACCGTGCAGGGCTCCTTCCAGGCGGCGAACATCGCCGCGGATGCTCCAGAGGGCTTCAACTGGACGGTGCTGCCCCCGCTCGAAGGCACAGCCGGTGCCCTGCAGGCGGCCAACCCGCAGACCTACTCGGTGAATGTCGACTCCGAGTACGTCGACGAGTCCGCCGAGTTCCTCAATTACTTCCTGCAGGCCGACAATCTCGCGCAGATCGCCTACGCCGACGCTCTCATCCCGTCGTCCGGCACCGCACGCGAGCAGGTCGCGGAGCTCGCGGGCGACGCCATCGGATGGGAACAGATCCTCGCATCGGGCGACGGCCTGACGGGCGCACCCTTCCTGAAGGTCGACGGCTACGCGGAGTGGAAGGACACGATCGCGACGCCGGCCTTCCAGCAGTACTTCGCGGACCAGATCACACTCGAAGAGCTCTCGTCGCAGCTGACGCAGGGCTGGGACGACATCGCGGGTTGAGATCCGGAGGTGGGGCGGGCCTCACCGCCCGCCCTGCCCCGCACGAGGAAGGACGAAGGAAGCGATGGATACGCGCGAACACGCGGGCTCGGTCGAGAGCCGCTCGATGGAGATCCGCCCGCTCGAAGACACGGTGGCCGGGGTTCTCGCCGGAGCGGCGGTGGGCGATGCCCTCGGCGGTGCGACGGAGGGCCTCACCCCCGAGCAGATCGAGGAACGTCACGGCGGCCGGGTCACCGGCATCGTCGGGCCCTACTCCCCCGATTGGCGGACCGCGCGACCCCTCGCGCCGTACCACAAGGGGGACGGGCACGTGACGGACGACACCCTCATGACGCACGCTCTCGTGCAGGTGTATGCCAAGCGGCGCTCTCACCTCGACGCGTTCCACATCGCCGAAGACCTCGTGCCGCTCATGATCGGCGAGCGGACGTGGATTCCGGAGTTCGAGGACGACGCGCTGATCCTGCAGCGGGTCTTCCTCGCCGAGAAATGGATCGTCGCCCGTCTCCACTACGGGCACGTCGACCCGCGCGAGGCCGGCGTCGGCAACATCGTCAACTGCGGGGCTGCGATGTACATGGCACCCGTCGGTCTGGTGAACATCGGCGACCCCGATGGGGCCTACGCCGAAGCGATCGAATTGGCCGCGACCCATCAGTCCTCTTACGGACGTGAGGCGGCCGGCGTGTTCGCCGCGGCCGTCGCGGCGGCGTCCGCGCCCGGGGCGCGCGTGAGCGACATCCGCTCCGCAGTGATGCGGGTGGCGCACGACGGCACCCGCGCCGCGCTCGTCGCCGTCTTCGACCTGATCGACGCCGACGGCTGGGGCGGCGACGACCCCCGCACCCTCAACCGCCTGCTCCGCGAAGCGGTTGCGCCGTTCGACACCGTCGGCGACCACTACCGTGCCCCCGCAATGGACGCTCGGCGGCCCTCACGCACCAAGTCCATCGAAGAACTGCCCGTCGCGCTCGGCCTCGTTCTCGCTCATCAGGGCGATTATCGCGGCGCCGTCCTGGATGCCGTCAACTACGGGCGTGATGCAGACTCGATCGCCACGATGGCAGGCGCGATCTGTGGCGCGCTCCACGGCCGATCGGCTGTCCCCGAGGAGTGGGTGACGGACATCTCGGCGGCGAGCCGGCTCGACCTCGACCGCGTCGTCGAAACAATGACCTCGGCGGTGAAGGAGATCGCCGCGCGTGACGTCGCCCGTGCCCAAGCGCGGCTGATCACGCTCGAGGCGGTGCTGGCGGGGTCTCGCACATCCGAGGTCGCCGCGTGAGACTGACCTGGGCTCAACCCGCGGACCTGGTGCCTGCGGAGGTCGCGACGCTACGCGAGCAGGGCGTGCCCGAGGAGTCGTTGCGGCCCGTGATCCTCCGCTGGCAAGAGGCCGGCGGGTCGATCGTGCCCTCCCCGAGCGGAGCGGCACCGCTGCCCGCCCCGCCCGAGCTGGTGATGCTCGCGCGGGAGCTCCTCGACGAGCTGAGCGACCTGCAACGGCCGGACCGCCACGAACCGGACGACTGGGATGCGATCGAGGCGCTCTTGCCGCCGGCCCGGCCGAGCGCCGGGACCGGCGCGACGTTCGAGCGGGTGCACGGAGCGTGGCTCGGCCGCGCCGCCGGTTGCCTGGTGGGGAAGCCCGTGGAGAAAATTCCCCGCGAAGGCATCGAGGAGATCGCGCGCGCGACGGGAAACTGGCCAGTATCCGGCTACTTCACCGCCCGCGGCCTCCCGACCGAGATCGGTGACCGCTGGCCCTGGAACCGGCGATCCGCGCCGACGTCGCTCGTGGAGAACATCGAAGGGATGCCCGAGGACGACGACCTCAACTTTCCGATCCTCGCCCTGCAGCTGCTCGAACGTCACGGCCCCGCGCTGCAGACCGACGACGTCGCCGAGGCGTGGCTCGCCTCTTTGCCTGCCGGCCGCGTCTTCACCGCCGAGCGCGCGGCCTACCGCAATCTCCTCGACGCGCGGCCGGTGCCCGAGACCGCGACACACCTGAACCCGTTCCGCGAATGGATCGGTGCCCTGATCCGGGCCGACGTACACGGCTGGGCGCATCCCGGAGATCCGCGGGCCGCGGCGCGGTCCGCCTGGGTGGACGCCCGGCTCAGTCATGTGCGAAACGGTCTCTACGGCGCGATGTGGGCGGGCGCTCTGTGTGCGAGCGCGCTCGTCGCGGAGACCGCGGCTGAGGTTCTCGACGCAGGCGAGAGCGTCGTTCCGCCCTCGTCGCGGCTGGCAGCTGCCATCGCCCTCGGGCGAGAGGTGGGGACCGACCTCGCCGGCGGGCGACTGACCCCACCCGCCGCGCTGGACGTCCTCCACGAGCGGTACGGCTCGCTGCACTGGGTTCACACGCTGAACAACGCCGCGCTCATCGCGTGCTCGATCGCCGCCGCGGACGGATCCTTCAGCCGCGGCGTCTCGCTTGCCGTGACCGGCGGGTGGGACACCGACTCCGCCGGGGCGACCGTCGGCTCGGTATTGGGCGCCATCGGCGGTGCGGCGTCGATCGGGGAGGAGTGGATCGATCCTCTTCGCAACCGCATCGCCACCTCCCTTCCCGGACCGGGAGATCTGTCGATTCGCGAGCTCGCCGAACGCACGATCGCGCTCGGTCGACGGAGGAGCGCATGAGCGTCGTCGTCGTGGGAAGCCTCAACCGCGACGTCGTGACGAGGGTCGCCCATGTCCCCGGTCCCGGTGAGACGGTGCTCGCCACCGACCTCGTCCGCACGGCCGGCGGCAAGGGGGGCAATCAGGCCGTCGCCGCGAAGCGCGCGGGAGGTGCGCGCGTGGCGTTCATCGGGGCGATCGGCGCCGACGCCGACGGGCGTGTGCTCCGCGACGCCCTCGCCGCCGACGACATCGACGTCAGCGGCATCGAAGTCGTCGATGCGCCGACCGGGACGGCGCTGATCTCGGTCGCCGACGACGGCGAGAACGCGATCGTGGTGGCCCCGGGCGCCAACGCCCAGCGAACCGCACTGACGGAGCATCAGCGCACCCTCGTCGCCGATGCGCGCGTTCTCGTGACCCAGCTCGAGATTCCGGCCGCACTCGTGCTCGATGCGGCGAGCGCCCGAGGCTCGGCGATCCACGTGCTCAATGCGGCGCCGTCCCAGCCCGTGGCCGACGGGGGCGCAGAGCTCCTGGCGACGGTCGACGTTCTCATCGTCAACGAGCACGAGATGCGGGATCTCTCCGGCCGCACCGATATCGAGGCGGGGGTCGACGACCTGCTCGGGCGCGTTCCGGTGATCGTCGTCACCCTCGGAAGCGCTGGATGCCTCGTGGCGACACCGGAAGGTCGGCGTCGGGTCGCGGCGTTCCCTGTTGACGCCGTCGATACGACCGGCGCCGGTGACACCTTCTGCGGCGTCTTCGCGGCGCGTCTGGCCGCGGGTGGCACAGCCGTCCCCCACCTCGACCTCCTCGTCGATGCGGCGCGGGCGGGAGCTGCAGCGGCATCACTGTCGGTGCAGCGACCGGGCGCTCAGGACTCCGTGCCCACAGCACGCGAAGTCGACGTTCTGCTGGAAGCGGGAGGACGCCGATGAGCGGTGGCTTCGACCCACTGGTACCGAGGGAGATCGACCTGCCGACCCACGTACCGCTCGACATCGATGTCCGGGAGGGCGAAGCGGCCGAGCGGTTGGACGACGCGAAGATCTTCGCCGCCCCGGACGACCCCGCCGATGTGCCGCGCTGGCGGGAGCAACTGTCGGCGTGGCGCGAGGGAGCCCGTCTGCGGCACGGGGCTCCGACTCGATACGACGATCCTCGCTCGGCCTGGTCGAGTCGCTGCTTCACGATCGCCCAGGTGTGGCTCTGGGACGAGCAGTTCTTCGATTTCGATGAGCAGCGGTTCACTCCCGAACGGTTCCTCGAGGACGCCCGGGTGCGGTTCGGCGGGCTCGACGGGGTCGTGCTGTGGCATGCGTACCCCGTGATCGGGATAGATGACCGGAATCAGTGGGACTACTACCGCGCGCCCGGTCTGCGAGAGGCGGCCGAAACACTCCGGTCGGCGGGAATCGCGGTGTTCGTCGACTACAACCCGTGGGACACCGGCACACGGCGCGGCGGCGACGATGCTAGCGAGCTCGCGGCCGTGGTGCGCGAACTCGGCGCGGACGGAGTATTCCTGGACACCCTCAAGAAGGCCGAACCCGACCTGATCGCCACGCTCGACGCGGCACGGCCGGGCATCGGTCTCGAGGGCGAATCGAAGCTGGCGACCGAGCGCATCGCCGACCACACGCTGTCCTGGGCCCAGTGGTTCGCCGACACCGACCCCCCGGGGGTGTTGCGGGCGCGCTGGTTCGAGCGCCGCCACATGCAGCACCACATCCGACGCTGGCACCGCGATCACAGCGCCGAACTGCGCTCAGCGTGGATCAACGGCGTCGGCATGATGGTGTGGGAGGTCGTCTTCGGGGTGTGGGTGGGGTGGAACCCGCGGGACGCGGGAACCCTGCGTCGGATGCTGCCTGTGCAACGTACCTTCCACCGCTGGCTCACCGACGGGCACTGGATGCCGCTGGCCGTCACTCAGGGGTCCGTCACGGCGTCTTCGTTCACTCTGGATGGCGTCGCGCTGTACACCTTCGCCAACTCGGGCGACGAGGATGTGTCATACCGGCCCGCGAAGGCGGGGACATGGATCGGTCTGCATGACGATGCGGCCGACGCTGCCCCGCCCACCTCGTTCGTCGTCCCCGCCCACGGAATCGCCGCAGCTGTGCTGGTCACCGACGGAGCCCAGCAGCCTGCCGAGGTCGACATCGCCCGGCGCATGCTGTCGGGCGTGAGTCATGAACGAGACGCCTCCTTCGCGCATCGCCGCCCCGAGCGGCTGACGCCGCCTCGTTGGGGCGGACCGACGGCCGACGCGACCGAAAGAGAGCGGGCTCGCCGCGACACGGTCGTCGCCGCGGCCGGGCAGCACTCACTGACCGTCCGCTATCGTGCCCGCGAGACCGGTATGTACGACGGCGCGCCGTATGTGGACGAGTGGAAGCCCCTTCCGCCTCGCCTCCACGACCTCCGCACGATGGAGCGGCTCGTCGAACTCCGCAGGCCGGTGCGCGTGGCTACTCGAGAAGTCTCGGAGAAGGACTATGACCTGTTCCTGCACGCTCTCGGCGAAGCATCCGATTTCGACGCGCCATCGGACGAGCGGCCCGCCACCCGGGTCACCCTCGCGAAGGCCCGAGCCTATGCGGCGTGGCTGGGAGGACGACTTCCGAGTGAGGACGAGTGGCAGCTCGCCGCTGCGCTCCCCGGTTTCGAGCGTCGCAGGCCGCAGGTGTGGAACTGGACGGAGTCGGAGCACAGCGACGGTCGATCGCGCTTCGTGATGCTGAAGGGCGGAAGCGTGCACCGATCGGAAGGCTCGGACTGGTATTTCGATGGCGGGGTGAAGGGCGCCGATTTCGCGGCGAAGCTTCTGCTGCCTGGGCTCGGGGTCGACGCTTCGACGTCTATCGGATTCCGCGTGTGCTGGGATGAGGACCTGTGACGCCGCTTCAGGGACTCCGTGTCATCGATATCTCCACCCTGTTCGCGGGTCCCATGGCCGCGATGCACCTCGGCGACATGGGTGCCGAGGTGATCAAGGTCGAGCACCCGCGGCGTCCGGATCCGGCGCGCGGGCACGGGCCGAGCCGTGATGGGCACAATCTGTGGTGGAAGACCCTGGGGCGCAACAAGCGCACGATCACCCTCGACCTCCACACCGACGGCGGGCGCGAGATCATGGCGAAACTGGCGACGCGATCAGACGTCGTCATCGAGAATTTCCGACCGGGCACGCTCGAGCGCTGGGGCTTGGGGTACGGCGAGTTGTCATCAGCCAACCCCGGGCTCGTGCTCGCCCGCGTCAGCGGCTTCGGGCAGGTCGGTCCGTATCGGGATCGCCCAGGGTTCGGAACACTCGCTGAGGCGATGAGCGGCTTCGCGGCCGCTACGGGAGAACCGGATGGGCCGCCGACGCTGCCGCCGTTCGGGCTGGCGGACGGGATCGCGTCACTCGCCACCGCGTACGCCATCATGGTCGCACTGCGATCGCGCGACCGTGACGGGCAGGGGCAGGAGATCGACGTGGCCATCATCGAACCGATTCTGGCGATGCTCGGCCCGCAGATCACCCGCTGGGATCAGCTGAGGTCCGTGCAACCGCGCACCGGGAACAGGTCGGCGAACAACGCACCGCGCAACGTCTACCGCACCGCGGACGGGGCGTGGGTCGCGGTGTCGACGAGCGCGCAGTCCATCGCCGAACGCGTGATGCACCTCGTAGGCCGTCCCGACCTCACGCGGGAGCCGTGGTTCCGCAGTGGCGCCGAACGAGCGGAGCACGCCGACGAGCTCGACGACGCTGTCGGCGGTTGGATCGCCCGCCACGATCGCGCCACCGTCATCCGCGCCTTCGAGGAGGCCCAGGCGGCCGTAGCACCGGTGTACGACGCGAGCGACATCATGAGCGACCCGCAGTACGCCGCGATCGGCACCGTCCGCCGGCTCCCCGACCCCGACCTCGGCGACGTCGCCGTCCAGGGGCCGCTCTTCCGGCTGTCGAAGGATGGGGACGGCATCGCATTCACGGGGCGCGCGCACGGTGCCGACACCGAGGAAGTGCTTCGAGAGCTCGGATACTCCCACGAAGCGGTCCGGTCGCTGCGCACCGAGGGGACGATCGCGTGACCGCGCTGGCGACGCTCGCCCTTCTCTATGCACCCGGCGACCGGCCCGATCTCGTCGTGAAGGCCCTCTCGTCGCCTCTCGCCGACGGTGTGATCATCGACCTCGAGGACGCGGTGGCGCCGACGGCGAAGACCGCGGCGCGCGCAGCGCTCCGCGACCTGCCCCTCAGGGAAGCGGAGGCCTCCGGGATGCGGGTGCAGGTGCGCATCAACCCCGCGGGAACCCCCTGGCACGCTGATGATCTCGCCGCGATAGCCCGCCTGGCGCCATCCGTTGCTGTTCGCGTGCCGAAGGTCGACACGCCGGACGAGCTGCGAGCGGTGTCGGCGGCGGCCGGCCGGCGGGAGGTCCACGCGCTGCTCGAAACCGCTCTCGGAGTGGAGCGCGCCTTCGAGATCGCGAGCGCCGGCGTCGCGTCGATCGGACTCGGGGAAGCCGACCTGCGCTCCGAACTCGGAGTACCGGCCGAGGATCTCGACGCAGGCATGGCATGGGCGCGCAGTCGCATCGTGAATGCATCGGCAGCGGCCGGAATCGCGCAGCCGCTCATGAGCGCATTCACGAACGTCTCCGACCTCGACGGTCTGGAGCGAAGCTGCCGACGCGGGCGTGCGCTCGGGCTCGCCGGGCGCGCCGCCATCCACCCCCGTCAGCTCCCCGTCATCAGGTCGGTGTTCGCTCCCACCGAGGATGAGATCGACGGTGCGCGTGCCGTGCTGGACCGTGTGAAGGCCGCTCAAATGATGGGAGCGGGGACGGTTGTGCTGGAGGACGGCACCTTTCTGGATGCCGCCATGATCAGAGCCGCACAGCGAGTGGTGGCACTCGGGGAACGGCTGCGATGACGCGGGTCCGGGGGCGATCAGCCTGATCGGAGAGTAGCTGAGTTCGTACATAGATTCTATGTGTGAACTACGTTTCGGCAGTCGATGTCGGAACCCCCTGCGATGATGTGGGTAGGTCATCGGGACGGGGTTTTCAGTGGACGCGGACGAGAAGCGGCGGCGGGCGGAGGACAAGCGCGCCGGGGTGTTCGCGGACGAGCTCGCTCGGTTGCATCGGCGTCGGGCGGCGTTGGAGGCGAAGGAGACCCGGCTGCTCGCCGACGCGTACGCGCTCACCCTGGAGCAGCGGTCACGAATCGGGTCGGTGTCCTCGCGGGAGCGGGACATCCCGCTGCGATCCATAGCGCTCGAGCTGGGGATGGCGGTCAGGGTGAATGACCGATCGATGCAGTCCCAGATGCACGACGCCTACGAACTGATCGAGTTGTTCCCCCAGACGATGGCGGCGCTGGTGGAGGGGCGGGTGACCAGGGCGCATGCGCAGGTGATCCAGGACGCCGGGCGGGTGATCGAGGACCCCGACGATCGGGCTAGTTTCGAGCAGATCGTATTGGTGGAGGCGGAGCGGCAGACGGTGCCGCGGACGAAGAAGTACGCCATCCAGCGCGCCGCGGTGTTGGACCCGAGGCCCCTGCAGGAACGACACGACACCGCGATCCGGGAACGGCGGGTGTGGGTCACCGACCTCGACGACACCCTGTCGACCCTGACAATCCTGGGCGGGAACGTGTACATCCACGGGGTGTACCACCGGCTCACCGGGCAGGGCACCACGATCAAGGACGTCGACCGCGCCAAACGACGCGAGTATGCCGTTGCGCAGGGTGACGCCGACGCGAACGACGGGAGCGGCGGCCCAGGATCCGGGTCGGGATCGGGGTTCGGGCTCGGTGAGACCGGGACAGACGACAACGTGATCGGGAGCGGAGAGACCGCGGAGCCGTGGTTCGACGACCGGTCGCTGGATGAGATCCGCTGCGACCTCGCCCTCGACATGCTCCTCACCGGGTCCCCCACCATCGACCCCACCGACGGGGCGAAGGGCGGGCTCGGGAAGATCCGGGCCGAGGTGCAGATCACCATCCCGATCACCACCCTCACCGGGGTAACGAACTCCGGGGCCGAGTTGAACGGGGTGACTCCAGTGGACCCCGAGACCGCGAGACGGATGGCGGGAACCGCGAGAGTGTCGGAGCGGGTGATGACCGACCCCATCACCGGCGTCGTCACCGCAGTCGACCGATACGTGCCCCATCCGTCGCAGACGAGGTTCCTCAACGCCCGAGACGTCACCTGCCGAACACCCGGATGCCGCAGACCCGCACGACACTGCGACAAAGACCACTCCACAGACTTCGCGCTAGGTGGACCGACCTCCAACGACAACCTGTGCAACGAATGCGCCCGACACCACACGCTCAAACACGCCACGAATTGGCATGTGGAACAGCTCCGCGGCGGAGTGCTGAAGTTCACCAGCCCGGGCGGGAAGAACTACGACAGCCATCCA
Source organism: Microbacterium invictum (assembly GCF_034421375.1). Lineage (NCBI taxonomy): Bacteria > Bacillati > Actinomycetota > Actinomycetes > Micrococcales > Microbacteriaceae > Microbacterium > Microbacterium invictum. The sequence goes on from NZ_CP139779.1 coordinate 2,972,499, forward strand.
CCCTCACGGGTCGCATTCGTCCCCGCCGACGACGGCGGATACGGCGTCGCCCCCTTCTGACGCATGGCCTCACTCAACTATCGCGGGGTGGGTGACGGCCCTTGCGACGTCACCCGCCCCGGCGCGGGATCAACGGAACGAGGGTCAGTACTTCGCCGACTGCCCGCCGTCGATAGGGATGACGGCCGCGTTGACGTACGACGAGTCGTCGGAGAGGAGGAATGCGACGACCGAGGCGATCTCGGGGGCCTCGCCGTAGCGCTTGGTGGGGTTCGCCTGAATGAACTGCTCTGCCGCCTGGCGGGGGTTCTCGGGGTCGATCTGCTTCATCGAGTTCTCGACCATCGGGGTCCAGATCGCTCCGGGAGCGACGGCGTTGATGCGCACACCGAACTCGCCGTACTCGACGCCCGAGTTGCGGGTGAGGCCGACCACGCCGTGCTTGGCGGCGGCATAGCCCGACTGACGCCCCACACCGCGGATGCCACCGACGCTCGCCGTGTTCACGACGGCGCCGCTCCCCTGCTCGCGCATGACCTTGAGCACCTTCTCGAGGCCGAGGAAGACCCCGCGCAGGTTGATCGACACCACACGGTCGAACTCTGCGGCCGAGAAGTCCTCGGTGAGGTTCTGCTTGCCCTCGATGCCGGCGTTGTTGAAGAAGCCGTCGATGCGGCCGAAAGCCGCGAGGGTCTCGTCGACGTAGCGCTGGGTGTCGTCCTCGCTCGAAACGTCGGCGGTGACAGTGACGAGCTTGGCGTCGGAGGCGACATCGCGAACGGCCTGAACCGTGGCATCCAGCCCGTCCTTCGACACGTCGACGAGCGAGAGGTTCGCACCCTCCGAGGCCAGTCGCACCGCGGTCGCGCGGCCGAGGCCTGAGCCGGCTCCGGTGATGAGGACGGTGCGGTCGGTGAATCGTTCGGTCATGTCTCTCGCCTTTCGTCTCGAGACATCCGGCCCTTGCTTTCTGAGCAGCCGACCGGATGCCTCATCTGTGCGCTTCTCTTGGTCCAACCAGCACCACCCTGGTCTATTCCGATGCATAGGTATCGGTTGCGCACAATTTAGTTGCGTGCAATGCTTCTGCCATGACCGCCGTTGCGCTCGACGATTTCGTCTGCTTCGCGATGTACACCGCCTCACATGCGACCACTCAGGCATACCGCGAGGTGCTGAAGCCGTGGTCGCTGACCTATCCGCAGTACCTCGCCATGGTCGTGCTCGCCACCGGCGAGCGCACCGTCCGTTCGCTCGGCGAAGAGCTGCACCTCGACTCGGGGACCCTCTCCCCACTCCTCCGCCGTCTCGAAGCGCGCGGCCTCGTCGACCGTCGCCGGGACGACATCGACGAGCGGCTGGTCCGGGTCAGCCTCACCGAGGAGGGACGGTCGGTCTACGCCGACCTCGTGGCGGCGGCGGGATGCCTCGTGCCGGCGTTTCTCGACAGTGGCCGCAGCGTGCCCGAGCTCCTCGCGCAGCTGAACGCGATCACCGCGAACATGCGGGCGCTCGCGGGCGAGCTTCGCGCCGCCTCCTGACGCGCGTCGCCGCAGCATCCGTCATCTCTTCATCCCCCACGAAAGGACACTCATGGACGCCCTCTACACCGCAGAAGCCCTTGCCACCGGCGGAGGCCGCGACGGCCACGTGCGCACCGCCGACGGGATTCTCGACACCGACGTGCGCGTGCCGAAGGAGATGGGCGGCGCGGGCGGCGCACCGAACCCCGAGCTGCTGTTCGCCGCGGGGTACGCGGCGTGCTTCCACAGCGCGCTGCAGAGCGTCGCGCGGGCGCAGAAAGTGAAGATCGACGGCTCGAGCGTCGGGTCGCGCGTGTCGCTCGGGTCGAACGGCAACGGCGGGTTCGAGCTCGCGGTGCTGCTCGAGGTCGTGGTCCCGGGCGTGGAGGCCGAGGTCGCCCAGCAGCTCGCCGACGCCGCCCACCAGGTGTGCCCCTACTCGAACGCGACGCGCGGCAACATCGAGGTCACGGTCTCGGTCGTCGACGACTGATCGGCGGCGGCTCTGTTTTCACACGCTGAGCGGCACCCTCCGGACGAATCGGCGCTGCCAGGGCGTCTCGACCGCTCCGGGTCGGTAGGTCGCCCGGACCCACGCGACCGCCTCGCCGGCCGGCACACCGTCGAATCGGGCGAGGAGGGCGAGAGCGGTTCCGGTGCGACCGGTGCCGCCGTCGCACGCGATCTCGACCCGGTCCGTCGCGGCCCGGTCGTAGGCCTCGCGAAGCGCATCGATCGCGTCTGACGGCGTGCGGGGCAGACGGAAGTCGGGCCACGCGACCCACCGAGAGGGCCAGCGCTCCTCGTGGAGGCGCGCGGTGAGGTAGACGCCGAAGTCCGGCAAAGGCCCAACGTCCGTCGAGCCGCCCCGCAGACCGCGCCCGCGGATCTGCCGCCCACTCGGCAACGTCACCACGCCCGTGAGATCGGGCCACCACGGTGTCATCCGTGGGCTCATCGGGGTCATCCGTGCGCTTATCGGGCCGGGGCCGCGATGAGGGTGATCGCGGCCGGGCGAGGGGATGCCCGAGGCGTCGTCGCCCGACGTGGTGGTCATGGTGCGGTTCTACCACCCGACGGGAGCGTCGTCGACGGATTCACGGTGTGATCCGTCCCGCACCCGGTGGATCGTCGCGGCGACTCGGCGCCCCCACGGTGACGGGTGTCTCCACCGAGGAGCACACTGAGCACATGACACCCACGCCGCGGCGCGTGCAGGGCACCTACTACACGCTCATGCTCGGCAACACCCTTGCCGCCTCGTTCATCTGGGGCATCAACACGCTCTTCCTCCTCGACGCCGGACTGACCAACCTCGAGGCGTTCGCCGCCAACGCGTTCTTCACCGCGGGCATGTTGATCTTCGAGATCCCGACCGGCGTCGTCGCCGACACGCTGGGACGCCGGGTGTCGTACCTGCTCGGCACCCTGACGCTCGCCATCACGACGGCGCTCTACTGGTGGCTGTGGGTGATGGAGTCGCCGTTCTGGGCGTGGGCCGTGGTGTCCGTGCTGCTGGGGCTGGGGTTCACCTTCTTCTCCGGAGCGGTGGATGCCTGGCTCGTCGACGCGCTGCGCGCGACCGGCTACACCGGGAGCCTCGAGACCGTGTTCGGGCGAGCGCAGATCGTCGGCGGAGTGGCGATGCTGGCGGGATCGGTGCTGGGCGGCGTCATCGCTCAGCTGACCAACCTCGGGGTGCCCTTCCTCGTGCGCGGCGGCATCCTTCTCGTGATGCTCGTCGTCGCCGCCCTGCTCATGCGTGATCTCGGCTTCACACCCGACCGCAGCGAGGGGCCGCTGCGGGCGACCCGCACGGTGTTCCGGGCGTCGGTGACCTACGGGCTCGGAAACAGACCGGTGCGATGGCTGATGCTCGCGAGTCCCTTCACCGCCGGTGTCGGCGTCTACGTCTTCTATGCGCTCCAGCCCTACCTGCTCGAACTGTGGGGTGACGAGGAGGCCTACGCGATCGCCGGACTCGCGGCGGCCCTGCTCGCGGGCTCGTCGATCGTCGGAGGTGCGCTCGCGCCCTGGGTGCGGAAACTCTTCCAGCGCCGCACCACCGTCATCCTCATCGCGACCGTGGGGAGCATCTTCGTCCTCGTCGTGCTCGGACTCGTTCAGAACTTCTGGGTCGCGGTCGTCCTGCTCGCCGCCTGGGGCATCGTCTCGGCCATCGACGACCCCGTGCGCCGCGCGTACCTCAACGACATGATCCCGTCTCAGCAGCGGGCCACGGTGCTGTCGTTCGACTCGCTGCTCGGCTCAGGCGGCGGGGTGGTGTGGCAGCCGGTGCTCGGGCGTGCCGCCGACATCGGCGGATACGGGCAGTCACTGCTGTGGAGCGGGGTGATCAGCGCCGTCGCCGTCCCGTTCGTGCTGCTCAGCCGGGCGGAGAAGAACCCGGCAGACGAGGTGACGTCGGTGAGTCCCAGCGCCGAAGTGGTGACGGATGCCGGGCCCGACCCGTCGCTGGATGTGACGTGAGGGCTGGCGCTATCGCGCGACGGTCAGGATCTCGGCGTCATCGTCGGTGATGGCGATGGTGTGCTCGGTGTGCGCGGTGCGGCATCCGGTGGCGCTTCGCAGGGTCCAGCCGTCGGGATCGGTGATCAGAACGTCGGTGTCCGCCATCACCCAGGGTTCCAGAGCGAGGAGGAGGCCCGGCCGCAGCGTGTAGCCCCGCCCCGGGCGGCCGATGTTCGCCACGTGCGGGTCGCCGTGCATGGTGGTGCCGATGCCGTGGCCGCCGAACTCCGTGTTCACGAGGTACCCGGCATCGGTGAGCACGGCGCCGATCGCGAAAGAGATGTCGCCGATGCGATTGCCCGCACGGGCGACCTCGATGCCGGCGGCGAGCGCGCGCTGGGTGACGGCGATGAGCGCGGCGTCTTCGGCGCTTCCGCCGCTAACGGTGGTGTCGGAGTCATCCGCCCCGACGATGAAACTGATGGCGGCGTCGGCGGCGATGCCGTTCTTCAGCACCGCGAGGTCGAGGGTGAGGAGGTCTCCCGACTGGAGGGCGTAGTCATGCGGCATCCCATGCAGAACCGCATCGTTCATGGCCGTGCAGATGTAGTGACCGAAGGGACCGTTGCCGAAGGATGGTGCGTAGTCGACGTAGCAGGATTGTGCGCCCGCCTTCTCGATGAGCTGCCGCGCCCACTCATCGATCTCGAGCAGGTTCACGCCGACGGTGACGCGCTCGCGCAGCTCCTGCAGCGTCGCCCCCACGATCGCACCTGCGGAACGAGCATGGTGGAGTTGGCGGGCGTTCAGGATCTCGATCATGGGGCGCTTTCGGGGTGGGGTGGGGCCAGGCTGGGCGGTATAAGAATACCGGGCAGATAATACCGCTAGGCTACTCGCCATGATGGTGCGCCTGCCTCACACGCCCGAGACCCTCGCGCGGGGCCGACGCGTCGGCGCCTTCCTCCGCGAGGCCCGGGGTGACCGGTCGATCGTCGAGGTCGCCGCGTGTGCGGGGATCTCCGGAGAGACCCTGCGCAAGATCGAGACGGGTCGCCTCCCCACCCCGTCGTTCGAGACGGTGGCCGCCGTCGCCGCTGCGCTGCACCTGTCGCTGGATGACATCGCCCAGCGCGCTCGCGGGGAAGACGTCGCGCTTTCGGCGTGAGGCGAAACGCGCGGGAAAGGCGACGGTCATCATCCGCAATGCCCGCTTCGACGCGCCTACCTCAGGGCGATCGTGGTGACCGTCACGCTGTTGACGATCATCGCCATGACGGTCCGCTCGACCGCTTCACCGGCGCCGGCAGCACCCCAGTCGCCGCGCTCCAGCTCCTCTGCCCGCGTGATCACCGCCGATTTCCAGGGAATGGCGGGATGGAACTGAGGCAGGGTTCCGCTCGCTGAGAGCAGCCCCGTCAGGGCGGCAGTGCGGGCGGAAGGCGACGCACCGTCGACCAGGACGCCTCGGATCTCGGCGAGCAGATCGTTACGACGACCCGTTCCGCCATCCTTCAGCACGGTGGTGGAAAAGATCCCGAGCGTCTTCTTCGCCTCCGTCCGCAGCTCTCCCCGCGCGACGAGGCGATCGATGAGGGGCTGCCGGAGCGTCGGACCGATCGCCGGCAGGACCGTCTGCACTCCCCGCGGCTTGTCTTGGACGGAGGTCCACGCGGCGCGAAGGATCTCGTCGGACGGTGCGCGGTCGGGCACGGCCGCCATGTTCACGGTGCCGCTCCAGGTCTTCTTTGTCGTGACGCGCTGCTCGAGGCCGAGCTGGGCGAGAACAGCCCCGCCCAGCACGTAGAAGAGCGTGTTCTCGCCGGCGATGGTTCCCGAGTCGGGTTGGAAGAGGAGGAGAAGCAGGTCCTCCGCGATCGTCGGCGAATCCTGTGGGCGAGAGTCGTTCATCCTTCGTCCTCCTTGTTCGCGAGGGCGCGTTCGAACGCGCCCAGCTGCCCGAATTGACCGGTGGCGATCAGGTTCGCCCGGTGCAGCACCTCGAGCTGGGCGAGGTTGTACAGCTCTCCCACCGCCCGACCGACCGTCGCTTCGGCGTCCGCCGCGTCGTGGCGGGCATATGCACCCGGGTCACGCAGCCACGGGTAGGCTTCCCGCGCCTCCGCCAGATCCGGTGCCAACTCCTCGCCGAGGCGGCGCCGCGTGTCACGGTCGGCGTCGGCCGGCAACGCCACGAGCTCAGCCTCCGCCGCGGACACGGGATTGTCACGGATCATCCGCTCCAGCTCGCCGATCGCCTCGTCGTCGAAGACACGCGAGTAGATCATCACCAGCGACTGATCCGGCTCGGTGAGCCGGTCGGCGAGAGGCGCGAAGCGAGCGGGAAGCGCTGCGGGAGAACGATGCTGCAGGATGACGGCGAGCTCCTCGCGAACCCGCTGCAGCCGCGCGATGGTCGCCGCCAGCTCGGCATCGAGCACCGCGATGGCGTCGTCGGGGCGCTCTTCGGATCGGTCCAGCGTCGCGATCTGCGAGAGCGGGACGCCGAGCTCGGCCAGCCGCACGATCTGCAGCAGCCGGATGAGGTGCGGCACCTGGTATTGCTTGTACCCGTTCGACAGCCGCTCGGGCTCCTCGAGCAGACCGACCTTGTGATAGTGACGCACGGCCTTGACCGTGGTGCCGGCCAGGTCGGCGAGCTGACGCGTGCTCCAAGCCATGGTCGAGCTCCTCGTGGTTCGTTGTGCGCAGCATCCATTCCAAACCATGCCCCAGGGGCACGGTCAACATCCGGCCCGGACTTGACCCTGCCCCGAGGGCACGGTCTGAGGTGGGAGTCGTGCATACGTCCTCTCCGCTTCGCCGCCGTCCCCTCGCCCTGACCCTCGCCCTCGGGGCGATCATCCCCCTCGCGATCGGCCTCGCAGCCTGCACCGAAGCCCCCGCGGCGACGGTCGCCGGCGACACCGAGGCCGTCACCCACGACGAGAACGACCGCGTCCCCGAGGGCGCAGCCTGGACCCAGCACTACTTCTCGTCGGCACCGGGCCTCGACGGTGAGGAGGTCGAGCTGCACGCCGACGTCCTGCTTCCCGACGACCTCGACGAGGGCGAGCAGGTTCCGGTCATCCTTTCGGTGGGATCGTACTTCGGCCACTCCGGCGAGATCACCGACGAGGACTGGACCCATCCCGGCCCTTCGGACCGGTTCGCCGACCTCATCGAGGGCGGCGATCTGTTCGACGAGCGCTACGCATTCGTCATGGTCGACCTGCGCGGCTTCGGTGGATCGACCGGATGCCTGGACTTCATGGGCGACGGCGAGCAGGCCGACGTCGCCGCGGCGATCGAGTGGGCGGCGTCACAGCCCTGGTCGACGGGCGACGTGGGCATGTACGGCAAGTCATACGACGCCATCACCGGGATCGTCGGCACCGTGCTCGAGCCGGAAAGCCTCCGGGCGGTCGTGGCGCAGGCGCCCATATGGGACATGTACCGGAACAATCGGTCGGGCGGCGTCCCCCGGCTGCCGCTCACCGTCGCCGTGCAGACCTACAACGAGATCGCGGCCCTGGAGCAGCTGCCGGCTGACACCGAGCGCTACCGCGAGAACGCTGCGTACGAGCAGTCGCATCCCGAATGTGTCGCGATCAACACGCTCAGTGCGCAGACCGCGGATCCGGCATCGCCGTATTGGACGAGCCGAGACTTCGCCGCGCGCGTCGACGGGTCGACGACCCCGCTGCTGTTCACGCAGGGGTGGGCGGAGTGGAACACCGAGTCGGAGGCGATGGAGGAGTTCCTCGCGAACCACGAGGGCCCGGTTCGGGGCTGGTTCGGGCCCTGGGATCACATCCGAGGCAACGAGGTGGATGAAGACGGCACCGTGGAGACCGGCCGCGAGGGGTGGTTCGACGAGGTGATGGCGTTCTACGACGAGCACCTCAAGGGTGTCGAGCCGACCGAGGAACACCCCGCCTTCGTGATCCAGGACAACATGGGGTCGTGGCGGGCGCAGGACGACTGGCCCCTGGTGGACGCCGCCGTGGACCTCAGCCTGGAGGGAGGCTCGTACCTCGACGACGGGGCCGAGGGCGACCCGACCGTCGACACCGGCAACCGCTTCGTGCAGACCTCGGCGCCCGTGTCCGCAGACACCAGGTTCACGGGCACCCCCTCGATGTCGCTCACGTCGGAGGGCCACGGCAACCTGATGGTGAAGCTGTACGACGTCGCCCCCGACGGCACCGCCGTGCTGATCAACGAGCAGGTCGCCGCCGTGACTCCGGGAGAGGTGACGCTGGAGATGAAGGCCGGCGACTGGTGGTTGGCTGCCGGGCACGCGCTGGCCGTACAGATCGGTACCATCGAAGCCGGTCCGCTGAGCGACTGGATCGACACTCCGTCGAACGAGCGCGTCGCGGTCTCGGACGTGCAACTGCAGCTCGCGCTGCAGGACCCCGCCGCCGATGTCGACATCCCCGGCGAGCGGGCACTGTACCTCGACAGCTACCTCGCCATCTCGACCGCCACGCTCCCTGAGGCGCCAACGACCTTCACGATCGACGGCGCGGAGGGCGGCACATCTTCAGGAGGGGAATGAACACCATCCCGTGGATCAGAGCCCTCGCGGGGGCGCTCGTTGCGGCATCCGTCCTTCTGATCGCGCCGGCCTGCGCGCCGTCGACGGAACTTCCGGATGCCGCGACACCGGCGCCGACGCCGACGCCAACGCCGACGCCCACGTCCACGTCCACCTCGAGCGCGATCGATCTGAGGGCCGAGCTCGGCGCACTCGAGGCGACGTACGACGCCCGCGTCGGGGTCTACGCCCTCGACACCTTGACGGGCCAGACGGTGGCGCATCGCGCCGACGAGCGGTTCGCCTACGCCTCGACCTTCAAGGCGCTGTTGGCCGGCGTGGTCCTGTACGAGATCGACGACCTCGACCGCGTCGTGGCCTACGGCGGCGATGCGCTCGTGAGCTACTCCCCCGTCACCGAGCGGTATGTGGCGACCGGCTTGAGCGTCGGCGAGCTGGCCGAAGCGGCCGTTCGCGCGAGCGACAACACCGCCGCCAACCTGCTGCTCGACCAGCTGGGCGGGCCGGAGGGATTCGCCGCCGCACTCGCGCGATCGGGCGACGAGATCACCCAGCCCGAGCGCCGCGAGCCCGAGCTGAACTCGGCCGTGCCGGGCGATCCGCGCGACACCAGCACGCCTCGCGCGCTCGTGGATACGCTGCGGCAGTACGCCCTCGGAGACCTCCTGGCCGACGCCGAGAAGCAGACGCTGATCGACTGGATGAGCGGCAACAGTACGGGCGACACCCTCATCCGCGCCGGAGCTCCCGCGGGATGGACCGTCGCCGACAAGTCGGGCACGGGCGGTCACGGCACGCGCAACGACATCGGCATCGTCTGGCCTCCGGACGGCGAGCCGATCGTCATCGCCGTCCTCACGACGCGGGGTGTCGCCGACGCCGCCACCGACGACGCGCTGGTCGCCGAGGCGGCTGCCGTCGCGCTGGCGGGCCTCACGGAGGAGTAGCTCACCGACTGTCGATCCGGCCGATCCCCCCGCCGGCGCGCGCGAAGGTCTCACGAGCCTGGTGCCAGACCTGCGGGTCCCCACCGGCCGCCGCGCGCAGATAGGCCGCAGAAAGTCGGGCGAGAACGGCGACGCGCTCGGGATTCTCGTCGGTGGTCTCCGCCGCTTCCCAGCTCGGAATGCCCCCGAGCGAATGCTCGGCGCCGAACAGCGTGAGAAGGTCGGTCGCGCCGGCGCTGTGGACATACGCGTCGGTGAACCAGTCCGGCCCCCGACTCGACATCTTCGACTGATCCTGATCGCCCGCCACGACGAGAGTCGGGGTCGTCAGTTCGGCGAAGGACGGGTTCATGAAGGGGAAGTGCGCCTTCGCGAACGGATGCAGCTGCTCTCCCCCGAGCCCGGTCGCCGCGAGCAGGACGCCGGCGATGACGCGATCGTCGCCGTGGTCACCACCGACCACGCCGTCGGCGCCGACGGTGCGCGCGCCGAGGAGCAGCTGCACGGTCTGCGCACCCCAGGAGTGCCCCGCCGCGACGACAGCGGCGCGGTCGATACGGCCCGCCAGCCCCGGCATCGATCGATCGATCACGTCGAGCTGGTCGAGCACGGCCACGAGGTCATCCCGCCGCTGCAGCCAGATCGAACCGAACCGGTCGTCGTCGACGCCGATGCCGTGGCGGCGGGAGTCGAGGTGCGTGGGCTGGACCACGACGAAGCCCTGCGACGCCCAGAAGGTCGTGAGGGGAGCGTAACCGTCGAGCGACCAGCCGTTTCCGTGGGAGAACAGCAGAACCGGCAGGTCGCGACCGTGCACGGGAGCCGAGACCCGCACCTCGAGCGGGAACGGTCGCGCCGGCGCTGCGAGGGTGACGGGAGCGACGGACACGACGGGCGCCGACGCGCCCAGCACGGTGTCGAGGGCGGCCACGATGGTCGAGTCGCGAAGCGGGGTGGGTGTATGCACGAGGTCTCATTTCCGGGATGTCGGCGACTCCGCGATACTGAAGCGGAGCATCGTTCCGCAACGATACGGAGCAGTGCTCCGTTTTGCAAGGAGGGCTGATGGCTGAGGTCGAGACGCGGGGCAGACGACGCGACGCGCGACGCAACGAGGAAGCGATCCTCGAGGCCGCGGCGGCGGTGTTCGTCGAGGCAGGCATCCAGGCGCCCGTCCGGGCGGTCGCGGAGAGGGCAGGGGTGGGGATGGGCACGCTCTACCGCCACTTCCCCACTCGCGCCGACCTGGTCGTGGCGCTCTACCAGCATCAAATGGATGCCGCGGCAGCAGCCGGGCCGGCATTGCTACGCGAGAGCCCGACTCCGGCGGCGGCGCTGCACGCCTGGGTGACGCTCTTCGTGGAATTCCTCATCACGAAACATGGCCTGGCCGATGCCCTGCAGGGCGACACGGAGCGCTTCGGAGCGCTCCACCAGTCCCTCACCGACCGGCTGGTGCCCGTCTGCGCCGACCTGCTGCACGCCGCCGCGCCGCACGGCGCCCCCGTCGAGGCGTACGCCTTCCTGCGGGGAATCGGCAACCTCTGCATCGGCGGCACGGCGCCCGGGTACGACCCGGAGCGCCTCGCGCACCTTCTCGTGGACGGCGCGTTGGTGTCATCCGGTTCCTGATTCAGGGCGCGTGACGCTCAGACCCCGTGCGGACGCATCAGCCCCCCGGGGCGGAGAACTCGATCCGCGAAGCGCGCACCGATGAGTGCGTGCGCCTCGGGACCGGGGTGGAGGGCGTCGAGGAGCGGCAGGTCTTCAGCATCCTCGAGGCCGTAGAGGTCGAGGCCGTCGAGATAGTGCAGGTGGGGGTCGTCGGCCCGCGCCGCGACCACCCGCTTGAGCGCCTCACGGATGACCTCGAGGGTCAACCGTCCGGCGGAGGTGTCTCCCGGCGTGCCCGTGGCGATGAAGCGGGTCTCGCCCGACGCCGCGGCGACGGGATCGACGGCCCCGGGACCGGGGGTGTTCTCATGGATGCCGCAGAAGATCGGCGACACCAGCAGCAGCGGGGTCTCGGGATGACCGTCGCGGATGGTGTCGAGGAAGCCGTGGACCGCCGGCACGAAGCTGCGGACGCGCATCGCGTCGAGATTCACCACGTTGATCCCGAGCTTGACGCTGATCAGGTCGGCAGGCGTGTCGCGCATCACCCGCGCCAGGAAGGGGTCGACCAGCGCACTGCCGCCCAAACCGAGGTTCTGCAGATTCACACCGGCACGGCGCGCGGCCACGACAGGCCAGATGCCCGTGGGCGTCGAGGCGTTGGAGCCGTGACTGATCGAGCTGCCGTGGTGGAGCCACACGGGATCGGTCGACGGCGCTGGCCGCACGGGGGCGTCGGCACGGAGCGAGACGATCTCGACCTGCTCGTTGTGCGGCAGCCACAGCTCGACGGTCTTTTCTCCCTGCCCCGGTAACGACACCTCGACCGTGTCGGGCCCTCCGGTGACCAGAGTCGTGGCCCCGGTCTGCATGTCCAGTTCGAGGGCGTCGCCGCCTGACAGCACCTGGGTGCCGGCCGAGGTGCCGTCGATGACGACATCCACCGCGCCGCGCGGCCGCGCGAAGCCGCGATAGGCCACCCGGGTGGTGTGCAGCTCGAGCGCCGCGACGGTCGCCGAGGTTGCGAACCGGAGGCGGACCCCCGACGGCTGGGCCTCCATCAGGGTCAGCTGAGGGTCCGCGTCACGCACACGGACACGGCGCGGCAGGCGGTGGGGACGCAGGCCCCGCTCGGTCGGTTCGATCTCTACAGCGCCGAGAACCAGGTCGGGGACGAGGGTGGCGGTGATCATGGTCGGAGTCCTTCGATGTCAGTTGGCGAGCTCGTCGAGCCACGACGAGCGCAGGCGGAGGGCGCGCTCGGTGCTGGCGATGACGACGGCGACGGTGACGATCACGTTCAGAACGGGCGAGAGACGGATCGGCGACGCGAACGTCCCGATGCTGTCGGCGATCGCCGGCACCTGCGAGATCGTCTCGATGATCTGCGGCACGGTGATGCAGACGCCCACCAGCACGAACAGCGTCGCCACCGCGCCGATGACCCGACTCAGAACCGGATGACGGTGGTGGAGCCGGGCGCGCAAGCCCTCCGCCGAGCGAGGGTGAGGGGTCAGTTGACGCTCCTCTCCGGCATCCGGAACGAAATGGCAGCGACGGAGGCCCGACGCGCGCGCGGCGACCTCGATGTGCCCGCCGGGGACGGCGAACCGGGCCGGCAGCCGCGAGACCGCGACCTGGAGCCCGTCGCGGTAGAGGCGGGCACGGACCTCACCGTCGTCGCGGTCTCCGAGCTGGCGGACGTCGACGGCGAAGGTGGTCGTCGCGCCGCCCGGCGCCGGGAGGTCGAGCAGGAACAGCGATCGGCTCAGGACCTGCCACCAGCGGAACGGTGGCAGCGGGCGGCCGTCGCCGGGCTTCACGCGACGCTCGGCGAGGCGGGCGCGCCAGGAGGGGGTGGGGCGTGAGGGCGTCGGCATGTCAGAGCAGCACCTGACTCAGCGGGTGGACGAGGTACAGCAGCGAGTAGGACTCCCAGATCGCGCCGATGACGAGCAGCACCAGCGCGGGAAGAGCGAGGAGGCCGAGGGAGCCGAGACCGCGAACGTATCCGCGACGACGGGTGGGCGCGCCGACACGGTGCGGGAAGAGCCAGTTGCGTCCGATGAGATACGCCCCGAGGAGGATCAGTATGTACGCCTGCAGCTCGATGATCACCGTGAGAACGTGCGGGATGAGCGCGACCCAGCCGATGGGAGTCGTCTGCACGAGCGTGACGCCCGTCACGACCGCCCACCCGCCGAAGATCGCCAGCCCTGCGAACGGGATGATGAGCGACGGAACGACGATCGTGGCGAGGCTCAGCTGCAGGACGTTCACCGCGAAGATCAGCAGCGCGAAGAGCGGGGCGGAGTTCACGACGGAGCGGACGGCGTCGCCCGTGCCGTCGGTTTCGAGCGCTTCAGCCCGCATGGCGGGGAGCTCGGGGAAGGTCAGACCGATGACGAAGCCGATCGCGACGAGGCCGTAGGCGGCGAGATTGAGGAGCAGATAGACGCGGAGGTTCTCGCGGATGACGCGGAAGGGCCGCAGCAGGAAGGGGACCTTCGCCGGGCTGGTGTCGGTGGGCAGGGATTGCGTTGTGGGCATGGTTCCATCGCACCGGATGCCGGGGCGCAGCGGCAGTGCCGGGGTGTCACCTTCTGGCGTGACATTGGTCAGGGGTGGAGAACAGATGTATTACATGAGTGGTGAATTCTGCGGATTCAGTGTCGGAACCCTCTGCGATGATGTGGGTAGGTCATCGAGACGGGGATTGCAGTGGACGCGGACGAGAAGCGACGGCGGGTGGAAGACAGGCGCGCCGGGGTGTTCGCGGATGAGCTGGCTCGGTTGCAGCGGGCGGAGGCGAAGCTCGCCGCGAAGAAGACCCGGCTGCTCGCCGACGCGTACACGCTCACTCTGGAGCAGCGGTCTCGGATCGGGTCGGTGTCGTCTCGGGAGCGGGACATCCCGCTGCGTTCCATGGCGCTCGAGCTCGGGATGGCGGTCAGGGTGAATGACCGATCGATGCAGTCCCAGATGCACGACGCCTACGAACTGATCGAGTTGTTCCCCCAGACGATGGCGGCGCTGGTGGAGGGGCGGGTGACCAGGGCGCATGCGCAGGTGATCCAGGACGCCGGGCGGGTGATCGAGGACCCCGACGATCGGGCTAGTTTCGAGCAGATCGTATTGGTGGAGGCGGAGCGGCAGACGGTGCCGCGGACGAAGAAGTACGCCATCCAGCGCGCCGCGGTGTTGGACCCGAGGCCCCTGCAGGAACGACACGACACCGCGATCCGGGAACGGCGGGTGTGGGTCACCGACCTCGACGACACCCTGTCGACCCTGACAATCCTGGGCGGGAACGTGTACATCCACGGGGTGTACCACCGGCTCACCGGGCAGGGCACCACGATCAAGGACGTCGACCGCGCCAAACGACGCGAGTATGCCGTTGCGCAGGGTGACGCCGACGCGAACGACGGGAGCGGCGGCCCAGGATCCGGGTCGGGATCGGGGTTCGGGCTCGGTGAGACCGGGACAGACGACAACGTGATCGGGAGCGGAGAGACGGCGGAGCCGTGGTTCGATGACCGGTCACTGGATGAGATCCGCTGCGACCTCGCCCTGGACATGCTCCTCACCGGGTCCCCCACGATCGACCCCACCGACGGGGCGAAGGGCGGACTCGGCGCCATCACCGCCGAAGTGCAGATCACCATCCCGATCACCACATTGACCGGAGTCACCAACTCCGGCGCCGAATTGAACGGGATCACCCCAGTGGACCCCGAGACCGCGAGGCGGATGGCGGGGACGGCGAGGGTCTGGGATCGGGTGATGACCGACCCCATCACCGGCGTGGTCACCGCGGTCGATCGTTACGTGCCCCATCCGTCGCAGACGAGGTTCCTCAACGCCCGCGACGTCACCTGCCGCACCCCGGGATGCCGGAGACCCGCGAAACTCTGCGATAAAGACCACTCCACAGACTTCGCGTTAGGCGGTCCAACGTCCAACGACAACCTCTGCAACGAATGCGCCCGACACCACACGCTCAAACACGCCACGAACTGGCACGTGGAACAGCTCCCAGGCGGCATCCTGAAGTTCACCAGCCCGGGCGGGAAGAACTACGAAAGCCATCCACCCTCACGCGTCGCATTCGTCCCCACCGACGACGGCGGACTCGCCGTCGCACCCTTCTGACGCATGGCCTCGCTCGACCAACGTGGGGTGGGCGCTCTCAGGCACCGGTGGGCTGGGACTCGGTGACGCGTCGCTTTTCGCGGATGTAGACCTCTCGCCGACAGCGGGCGACGACCTCGCCGCTCGCATCCGTGATCCCGGTCTCGAACCACTCGCGAACTTTGGCTCCACCGGCGGCACGCGCACGCAGGTCGGCCACCTGTTCGGACGACACGTGGAAGCGTGCCGTGAGCACGCCGCGGCCGGGCTTGAGGAACTCGATCTCGCCCCGGGTGTCCCACACGATGTAGTCGCGTCCCAGCTGATGCATGATCAGCATGAAGAAGTAGGGGTCGGTCATCGCCGACATCGACCCGCCGAACGCCGTGCCGACATAGTTGCGGGTGAGGCGATTGACGTGCAGCTCGACGACCGCTTCGGTCCAGTCGTCGGCGAAGTGCTTCACCCGGATTCCGCTGAACAGGTTCGGCAGCCAGAGGCTCATACCGCGAGCGAGGCGGCGAGGTGTGACGCGCATCCCCCGATTGTCGAAGCGAGCCCTCGACGCGACAAGCGGATTGTCGCTGAGCGCTCACGAATCGATCGTCACGGTGAGATCTTGCTCAACGTTTCCACAGGACTGGCGCAATGAGCGCCGCATACACCCGCCGCGCCCCTATCGTGGGGAACAACCCGTCCGGAAGCACCACCGAGGCTCGAAGGAGAGTCTTATGGTCACCACCCTTCTTTTCATCGCGATCGTCGCCATCGTCGCCTGGATCGCCCTGTCCATCACCGCAGGACTTCTTGTCGGCCGCAGCATCTCGGTCGCTGACCAGCACGAACGACCCGCTGCCCCGCCGCGAGCGATGTCGGCCCACGTGCCGACGCACTAGGGGGCCGCCGCGCACAGCGGATCACCGTCGCCAGGCCGTCACGCGGCATCCGATTGTTACGAATACGAGAACAGCACCGCGCGTCCCTGCACGCTGTCAGGCTGCACCTCTACGCTGGGCGAGGACTCTCCCGTCGGGCATCGCCCGTACGCACTCCCCCGGCGTGCGGTGACGCGCGAACTCCCCCCGTTTCGCCGCCCGGTCCGTGGAGTCCTGGTCCCCTCGAGCGCCCCTCGCCAGACGTGCGCTCGAGGGGGCCGATTCCGCACCGGGGTCAGGTGGCGGTGGACGGCGTCGCGGCCTCGAGATGCGGGCGAGCGGCGTCCATGAACCTCGTCGGATCGTCGGCCCAGAAGCGGATCTCATCGATGCGCACCACGCCGCGCGGCATCGCCACCTCGATCGGCCGCTCGAGTTCGACGACCAGATTCGTCTCATCCTGCATCGGAAGGTGCAGAACCCAGGCGTCCTCCACCCGGCCGGGAGTGAACTTCGGCCCCTTGTGACGGATTTCGCGCCGTCGCGCAACGGACAGGACGTCGTCCCAGCCGAGCACGACCTCCAGATCGGTGCTCTGCCGGACGCGGATGCCCTCCGGGCCCACGGCGTGCGGGCGCGTGAGGTAGCCCGCGAGCATCCCGAGCATGAAGACGACACCCCAGATCCCGAGGATGAGCAGCGGGACGCGTACGAACGGCCAGGGGTGGACGATCAGATCGATGATCGGCACCTCGAGCGCCGAGAGCACGATGAAGATGGTCAGGATGCCGACGATGGGGCGGTGATACGGCACCGCCACCGCCCCGGCCGGCACCCGGGGCCGGAAGAAGACGAGTCGGGCGAGGCTGACCCATCCCGCCGCCTCCATTCGAGTGGCACGCCCCACCAGGCGCTTCGTACGCTCGGACCGCGTCTCGGCGGGGAAGGACGGCGACGGGGTCTCGGGCTCCGGTGCGGACAGAGGTACGGTCGGGGGCGCCGCTGTGGGTGCCGCGGGGACCGGCGATGACGTGGTGGAGCCGGAGGTGGATGTCACGGCGCATCCTCGCTCTCACGGGCGGCCGCGAGCATGGTCTCGTAACGATTCGCCAGCGCCTCCAGGCCGGAAGCGAGGGCCTCCTTCTCAGCGGCGCCGAGTTCGGCGACGAGTTCGCCGGCCATCTGCTCACGCTGCGCGACCATCTGCTGCATGACGTCCTGTCCGAGGTCGGTGAGCGCGACGAGCGTCGCGCGGCGGTCTGTCGGGTGGGGTGACCGCGTGACGTGCCCGCTGACCTCGAGGGCATCGACGAGACCGGTGATGTTCCGGGGGCTGACCTCGAGCGCCGTTGCGAGCGAATGCTGCGTCGACGGCCCGGCCGACTGCAGCACCCACAGCACCGCGGCGCGCGACATCGTGAGCGACGTGCCGGCGAAGGGCTCGGCCATGTCGCGCTGAACCAGATCAGCCAGGCGCATCACGCCGTCGAGAATGCGAAGTGCGTCGGTCATCGCGGGTCCCCGTGAGACGGGGCGGCCGGTTCGACGGGCTCGGCGGTGAGCTGGCCCATCAACGAGGCGATGTCGGAGGCGATCCATTCTTCGGCGATCAGGCCGTCTTCCACCCGATAGTGCTCGAGACTCTGCCACGACACCGTGCGGCCCGTGGCCGGAATGCCGAGGAAGTCACCGGTGTGGCGCGCGGTGTAGGTGATGTTGAACGCGACGAGATCCCCGGCGGCGAGCTCGTGCTGGATGTCGAACGTCAGATCCGAGAAGGCGGCATTCATGATCGCGACATTCCCCAGCCACGCCTCCCGGCCGATCAGCATCTCGGGAGCACCGTGCACGGTGATGCGGAAGTCATCCGTCAGGAGCGGCGCGACCTCATCGGGTCGACCGGCGGCGACGAGGTCAAGCCCCGTCCGCAGCAGGGCGATGTGGGTGTCGGTCGTCGCGCTCATGGCATCCCCGTTCGTGAAGTTACTTCACAATGTATCACGATCACGGATTGTTCTTCCGTCGGCGTGGAAAGCCCCCGCTAGGCTCGCCGGATGGCTGAGGAGCGAAAGAGGACACGGAACGGCGTCGGCATCGGGATCGCGCTCGGCCTCCCCTTCGGCGCGGTCATCGGGATGCTGCTGTTCGACAACATCGCGATCGGGACGGCCCTCGGATTGGTGTTCGGTCTCACGATCGGCGCGGCCGTCGACGCGCGCACAGCTGCGACGTCCGACGACGAGACGGAAGAACGACCCTAGGACCGCTCCGGATCAGCGACGCACGGCGCGATCGTGCCGCACGCGAGCCACGACGGTCGCCACGACGATCAGCACGACCGCGATGACAGCCGCGACTCCGGTCGGCGGGGAGTACGGCTCGTCGGTGAACCGGGCCACCGCGACCCACACGACACCCCAGCTGAGGGAGAGTGCCGGCGCGATGCGCCCGCCACCCCAGAACGCCAGCGCGATGCCGACCGCCGCCGCGACGGCGAGCACGAACGACGACCACACCTCGGGTGCGATGCCGAAGCCCTCGAAGCCGACCGCGTAGAAGATCGCCGTCGCGTTCGCCGCGGTCGCGATGATGACCCAGCCGAGATAGAGGCCGATCGCGCCGTCGGCCACGACGACCTCGACCCTGTTCTTCGGTCGGGTCTGGCGAAGGATCACGAAGCTCCGGCACAGCACGACCAGCAGCAGGGCGATGACAGGGAGGCTCAGGAAGAGGAGGTTCAGCTGGACGACGCCGATCCAGACCGCGTTGAGGATGAGGGAGGCGGCGACCCACCAGCCGATCCGCTGCTGACGCTCATCGAAACGCTGGCCGGGAAGGGCCTGCCAGATGGCGTAGGCGAGCATGCCGGTGTAGATGACGCTCCAGATGCGGAACGCCCCGGTGCCGGGGGCGATGAGCGTGGAGTCGGAGTTGAGGAAGCCGCCCGCGGCCTCTTGGATCGGGGTGCCGAAGAACACCCCCGAGCCGATGAAGGCCGCCACGATCGCAAGGATCGAGCTGACGAGGATGATCACCTGGCGCGCGATCGCCCGGGTGCGGGTGCTCGGCTCGGTGTTCGTGTCGGTCTTGGTGTTGGACGAGGCCCTGGTGGACATCCTGACTCCCTTGCTCGAGGCGTCGAACGCTCCGCACGATGAAAGCGCTCACCACGTGATTCTCACGGTAGGCCCGGCGCGGATGCACCGCCAGGTGTTGCTGTTCAGCGGTCGGTGTGCGGGTGTACGGTTCGACTCAGGCCGCCGTGGCCGCGAGAGTGAGCCGAACCGTGACCTCCAGCCCCGCCATCCGCCCTCGCCTGCGCCTCTTCCTCGCCGTTCTCGTCGGAGCAGGTGTCATGCTGCTCGGACTCGGAGCGGCGTCGACGGCCCACGCATCGAGCACCCCCGAGGTGACGACCGCCGAGACCTCCATCGCGGTGGGCGGCACCACCGTGGTCACCGCGACAGGTCTGGGCGGACTCGAGCAGGCCTTCTTCGGCCTCGGCGACCCGTCGGCGGGAGTCTTCACCGAGAACAACGACAGCAGCTACCAGGCGCCCGTGTCGAACGGCGAGGCGACCGCGACCTTCAGTGCGCTGGCCGAGGGCACCGCCACCATCTCGGTCGGCGACGGTGAGAACGTGCTCGCGACCGTCGAGGTCACCGTCAACGCGGGCGGGGGCGGTGGAGGCGGCGCCACCATCACCGCCAGCCCGACCTCGATCGAGACCGGGGAGAGCACCACCGTGACGGCGACGGGCCTCGGCGGACTCGAGCAGGCATCCTTCGGACTGGGGGGCAGCGGGAGTGGCACCTTCGACGGCGGGGGAACGTCGGCCCAGGTGCCCGTCACGAACGGCGAGGCGACCACCACGTTCACCGCCACCGAGGCCGGAGACCTGGTGATCGCCGTCGGTGACGGCGAGACCCCGCTCGCGTCCGTGGACGTGACGGTGACGGCCGCGCCCACCCCGACGCCGACACCCACTCCGACGACCGCGACCCCCACTCCGACGCCAGCGCCGGCGGGCGGAGACTCCGGCCTGCTGATCGGCATCATCATCGCTCTCGTCGTGCTGATCCTCGCGATCGCGGTCACCTGGATCGTGCTGGCGCGGCGGAGCAGGAGCGCCGGGGCTGGGTCGGGAACGAGCGGACCCGGCGGGGACAGCATGCGGATGGACGGGTCTTCGACCTAGACGGGCTGCCACTCCAGGCCGCCTCCGCGCACGCGCGCCGACGTCGATACCGCTCCGTGGGCGTGTCCCGCCGCGACGATCTGATCCGCACGCACCAGGAACCACTCGAAGCCCACCCCCACCGAGACGTGGATGCGCGGCATCCGGATGCGGCGCGCCACCGTCATCTGGGTGGTCTCGGCTGTCCCGTCGCCGATGACGAGCACGGCGGTCGCTGCCGTCAGTCCTTCGAGCGCGAGTGCGACGGCGAGGGGCGGGCGACCGTCCGCGCCCGGGGTCGTGATGCGTGCCGAGAAGGCGAGGAGCTGGTCAGCCAGAGACCCCGCGCGAGCGTCCACGCCGACGAGCGCCGAGCGGAGGGACTCGAGCCTGGCACGCTCATCGGGCTCGCCGGCCTGGGTGTCAGCGCGTGGCGTGTCGCCGTCCGCTTCCGCCGCGGAGCCGGTCACCCGGGACGTGAGCTGGGCGATCAGGACGGGCACCTGCGCGCGCTCGGCGGCGAGAGTGGCGAGGATGCCGCGGAGGGCGCCGAGGTGGGCCACGATCTCGGATGCCTCGGACGGCAAGGCCATGGATTCATGACGGACCTTCGGCATGACACTGGTGATTGATGTGACGCCGTCGGTTCGCGTGACGCCGTCGGAGGGTTCGGCGTTGTCGTCGGGCGCGAGGATCGCTGCAATCACCGACCCGTGCACCACGAGAGCAGGGACCGTGCTGGTGGCGAGCCGCGCCGACACCTCGACCTCAGCGAGGCGGGCAAGCTGATCGACCGTCGCTCCGGCCGCCGCCGCGACGACGAGAGCGCCGTCCAGCGGCGTCAGAGACCTCGTGTCGATGGGCATGTCACGCGTGGTCGCGAGGGCATCGGCGACCTCATTGAGAGCCACGGTGAGCTCTGCCGTCACGGCGGGCAGCTCCGCGGCGAAGTAAGAGGTCTCCGCCGCGATCTGGTCGCGAAGCGCGATGTCGGCGATGAGCGACCTGGTCGAGGTGACGAGAACGGTCGGCTCGGCAACGCCCGTGAGCGCAGTCCGAATTGCGGATGCCGCGTGCGCGGCCGCACGCGCCAGAGCCGCATGCGTGAACTCCGCCCCACGGATCGCGGCGCCGTCGGCATAGGTGACCGTGTTCTTCGCGACGGCGGAGAGGTCGGGGACGGCTCCCGTGACCGAGGCGGTGAGCTTCTCGCGCTCGAGGATCCGCTGATCGCTCGCTGCCTTATCGTTCGCCAGCCGTTGCGCGTCGGTCTCGAGACGGGTCTTCTCGAGCGTCGTCGCCGCGGCGGCGCGTGCCGCTTCGTTCTGCAGCAGAACCGTCTGCGCGTCCGCGAGCGTCTTCTGCGTCGTCGCGAGCGTCGCCGCCGCATCCGCCCGGGTCTTCTCGGCGGTGGCCAGAGTACTCAGCGCCGCAGCGATCGCCTCGAGCTGCGCGCCGGCGTCGTCTGGTGTCGTCATGCGCCTACCCCCAGCATCCGCCCTATCACGACCGGCTCCGTCACGACCGATGCGAGGACTCTAGTGCCGACGCCCGGCGGGGCGCCATCATGGGGATCGTGGCGGGTGGCGACGATGACGAGACGAGCGGAGCGGAGCGGTGGCTCGTCATCGACGGCCGGCGCTGGCGGCGCACCGACCCGGCACTGCCGCCCGACGTCGTCAGCGCGCTGACCTCGCACCTCGGCCGCGCGCGTTCGGCCGTGCGCACGGCGCGACGCCCAGGCGCTGACCCCGACGCCCTTGCCGATGCGCGCGCCCGGGTCGATCTCGCCAAACACGGACTCGGCGAGCGCGGCCCGTACTGGTGGGACCGCCCCGTAGGGGAACGCCGCGACGCAGCGCTCAGCGCCCTGGCTGAGCTCGAGGCGCTGACGAACCACCGGTGACCGGCGTGAGCGCGGGCACGACGCGCAGGAACACGACCAACCCGACGAGCTCGACGAGCGTCTGGGTGACCACGGCCAGGGGGGCGATCGCGAACGCCGGCGGCAGCGCGAGCGCGAGGGGCAGCACCACGAGCGAGTTGCGCGTGGCGCCGCTGAACACGAGCGCGCGCGTCTCGGGGACCGGCAGCCGCGCGAGGCGCCCGGCGCCGAGTCCGACGACGAGCATGACCGCGAGGAACGCGACGTAGATCGGCACGACCCGCGCGAGCGCGGCGGCTTGGCCGCCGACATCCGCGATCTGCGACGCAACCACGACGGCGAGCGTCGCCATCATCAGCGGCACCATCGCGGCCGCGAAGAGGCGCTCGATCCGCCTGCCGATGCGATGCCGGCGCGCCAGGGCTTGCACGAGCGCCGCCGCGCCGAGCGGCAGGACGATGAGCCAGAGGAGGGCCTCGGCGAACGGGGCGAGGTCGATCTCGGCGACCACCGTGCCGCCGGCGAACAGCCACAGGTAGGCGGGGAGCAGCACGATCTGCGCGAGCATCAGCAGCGGCGTCGCGGCGAGGAGGCGCGCGCGGGCGCCGCCGGCGAGTCCGGTGAAGACGATGACGTAGTCGACGCAGGGCGTGAGGAGCACGAGCAGCACGCCGAGGAGGAGGCCGGGGTCGTCGGACACGAGCCGCGACAGACCGAACGCGACGGCCGGGACGACGAGGAAGTTGACGGCGAGCACCGTGCCGAGGAACCGGATGTCGCGGAACGCCCGCCCCACCTCGATCAACGGGATGCCGAGGAACGTCGCGAACAGCAGCAGAGCGAGCACCGGCGTCGTGGCGAACCTCAGCGCTGCGCCCGCGCCAGGGATCGCGACCCCGACGACGACCCCGAACGCGATCGCGGCGACGTACAGCCAGACCCCATGCCGGTCCCACCACGCGGCTGCCGACGTCACGGGCCCAGCCTAGGGACCCGGGCGCTCCCGGAACTCAGGTGCCGCAGTAGGTGACGTAGGGGCCGAAGGCCTCGGGCGCTGGTTGCTCGTAGCGGGTCAGCCCGGGTCGAGCGGTGAAAGGGGCACGGATGACGCCGACGAGCTCGTCCAGCGGGGCCAGGTCACCGTCATCGGATGCCGCGGCGAGCGCCTCTTCGACGAGGTGGTTGCGCGGGATGTACAGCGGATTGACCCGGTCCATAAGGTCGGGGTCGGGATCGAGCGCCAGCCATCGCGCGACCCAGAGGTCGAAGGGCGCCGGGTCGGCGAAGAGCGCCCGCGCGGGGTCGCGATCACCGCGCGCCGCTGTCGCGAGGCGCCGGAAGAACGACGTGTAGTCGACCCGCGCCATCGCCAGCATGTCGAACATGTCGTTCACGAGCGCGGCGGTCTGCTCGTCGTCGGGCGTGCCGCCGAGTTTGGCGTGCATGCCCTCGGCCCAGGCGGCGTTGTAGGTCTCGCGGTAGGCGGCGAGCGACTGCTGCGCGGCCGCGACAGCGTCATCCATGTTCGCGGGATCCGCGCCCTCGGCCAGCAGCGGCAGGAGGGCCTCGGCGAACCGCGCGAGGTTCCACTCGCCGATCGCGGGCTGCGCCCCGTAGGCATAGCGGCCCTGCTGATCGATGGAGCTGAAGACGGCGCCGACGTCGAAGGTGTCGAGAAAGGCGCAGGGGCCGTAGTCGATCGTCTCGCCCGAGATGGTCGCGTTGTCGGTGTTCATCACGCCGTGGACGAACCCGACGAGCATCCACCGGGCGATGAGGCGAGCCTGGGCGTCGATGACCGCGTCGAGGAGCGCGAGCGCGCGGTTCTCGGCGCCGGCGGCGTGCGGATAGTGGCGCGCGATGGCGTGGTCGACGAGGCGCTCGAGGAGGGCGATGTCGCCGGAGGCACGGGCGAGCACGAACGTGCCGACCCGCAGGTGGCTCGCGGCGACGCGGGCGAGCACCGCACCCGGCAGGTCGCTCTCGCGCCGCACGATGCGTCCGGTCGCGACGACGGCGAGCGCGCGTGTCGTCGGGATGCCGAGGGCGTGCATGGCCTCGCTGACGACGTATTCGCGGAGCATCGGGCCCACCGCGGCGAGCCCGTCGCCGCCTCGGGAGAAGGGCGTGGGACCCGAGCCCTTGAGATGGATGTCGCGAAGCGCGCCCTCTCGGTCGGCGACCTCGCCGAGCAGGAGGGCCCGGCCGTCGCCGAGCCGCGGGTTGAATGCGCCGAACTGGTGACCCGCGTACGCCTGGGCGACCGGGCGGGCGCCGCCGGGAACGGCGGTGCCGGCGAGGAACGCGACCCCTTCGGGGGTGCGGAGAAAGGCGGGGTCGAGGCCGAGGTCGGCGGCGAGCGCGTCGTTCAGCGCGAGGAGGCGCGGCGCCGGCGGCTCGACCGCGCGCCACTCGACGGCGAGCTCGGGCAGCTCGTCGGCGAAGCGGTGCGAGAGAGTGATCTCTGCGGCGGCCGTGGGAGTCATGAGGCGAGGGTACGTCGGATCGCGGGCCCGTGGGGCCGCGTCGCGCCGGCGCCGGTGTCACGAGCGTCACGAGCGTCACGAGCGTCACGAGCGTCACGAGCGTCACGAGCGTCACGAGCGTCACAGAATCGCGCCGAACTCACATCGACGCGTCGCGACTCTGCGAAGACGCGGGGATTCTGTGACGGAGACGAGCGTGGGTGCTGCTCACGCTCCTGGGGTCGGGGTGAAGTCGGGCGAGAAGCCCTCGGCCTCGCACGCCTCGACAGGCCGGTGCACGGCGACCGCCCGCTCGGAGACGACCCGGAACGGGATCTCGATCCCGTAGACGTCGAAGCTGATCATGCCCGAGGTGCAGTCCAGCAGGGTGTCGATCACCAGCCCGTCGTTGCGGAAGCCCTCTTCCGTGACGCCGCCTGCCGTCCAATCGATGGGGGTACCGGTCCAGCCGGTGTACGGCGCTTCGTAGCCGCCGCTGGTTCGGTCGAAGTTCGTGAAGTCGATGATGCCGCCGGTGATGACCGCGCCGGTCGCGACCACACCGATCACGGCGAAGCCGCTGACGAACGCGCGGCCGACGCGGCGGATGCGGGAGCGGCGGCGGGGAACGGCGCCGGACGCGACAAAGGCTGCGTCGTCCGCGGTCGCGGCCGAGGAGGTCGTGGGCAAGGGGGTCATGACGTTCATGTCGGCATCCTTTCGAGGGTGATTTTATTTGCAGTCCGCAATGTTTGCGTACCAGAAGTGTGTCATATGTGTTTGCAACTTGCAATAGTCTCGAATCAGAAATAGATTGGTGGCGTGACGCGAACCACCCGAGCCCAGGAGGATGTCGTGACCCAGTGGGGCGAGGTGGTCGAAGGATTCAGCCGCGTGTTCCAGCTCCTGACCGACGATGTCGAAGCCGAGATCGGGGTACCGGTACGACAGTGGGAAGTGCTCGTCCGGCTCGACCAGAACGAGACCGGCACCCTGTCGACGGGCGAACTAGGCACGCTGCTGAGCTACCCGCCGAGCCGGATCACTCGGCTGGTCGACGCGATGGTCACCCGAGGGCTCGTCGAACGCACCGTCGCGCAGCACGATCGTCGCGTCGTGATGGTGACCGCGACCGACACCGGGCGCGACGCGCTGCAGCGGGGGCTCGCCGTGCACCGCCGCGGTCTGGATGAGTACGTCATCCGCGCTCTCGGCGCGGATGGGCTGCGCCGCCTCGCGCGCGACGCGCGCACCCTCGGCGACGCCAATCGCAGCTAGGGGTCACCCCGGCGGGCGGGCCGAGGCGATGAGCATCGTCAGGCCCATCTCGAAAGCGCGCGTGGCAATCGGGTCATCCGGGTCCTCGTCGTCGAGGGTCGCGAACGCGGCCGCGAAGGTGGGGAACCGCTCCTCCTGACCACGGGGATCGAACACCACCGTCGGGCCCGACATGTCCAGCACGCTGCCGAGGATGAACGACTCGAACGCGGTGAGGAGGGGCAGGATGTCGCGGTCGACCCACCCCACCGCGCGTGCCGCCACCGCGAAGTCCTCATACTCGGCCAGCAGCACCGGTGCGGACGCGGGATGGGTCATCAGGAGCGGTACCGCGCGGGGATGATCCGCGAACGCCCGCCGGTAGGAGCGCGCCCACTCGCGCAACCCGTCCTCCCACTCCAGGGTGCGCAGCGGCTCGGAGTCGATCCGGGCGGACACCAGAGAGCGGACGTCCTCGATCATCGCCGCGAGGTTCGGCACGTGGTTGTAGAGCGAGGTGGGGTTCACCCCGAGCTTCGTCGCCACCCGCCGGATGCTTGCACCCTCGGCGCCGTACCGATCCACGAGGGCGAGCGCCGTCGTCGCGATGAGCTCGCGACTGAGCAGGGGCCGGGGCGGTCGGGCGATGACGGACTCCTCGAGGTCTGTGCTGAGCCTACGCGGCAGGTGTCGGACGAAGGGGTGGCGCAAAGAAAAACATACGGTGTATGTTTACGCCATGATCGCCCCTCCGTCCACCCCTCTCGCCACCGTGGTCGAAGCCGACATCGCCGAGCTCGCAGCCGCACTCGGCGAGGGCCGGGTCACGAGCGTCGAGCTCGTCGCCCGCTATCTCAATCGCATCGCCTTCTACGACCGCGCGGGCATCGCCCTGAACTCGGTGATCGTGCTGAACCCGTCGGCCTTCTCCGAAGCGCGCGCCGCCGACGAACGCCGCGCGCGCGGCGAGAACCGCGGCGTGCTCGACGGCATCCCGTTCACCGCGAAGGACAGCTACTGCGTCACGGGCCTCCCCGTGGCATCCGGATCCCCCGCCTTCGCCGACCTCATCGCCGGCCACGACGCATTCGCCGTCGCACGCCTGCGCGAGGCAGGAGCGGTGTTCCTGGGCCTGACGAACATGCCGCCGATGGCGGCGGGCGGCATGCAGCGCGGCCTCTACGGCCGGGCCGAATCGCCCTACAACGCCGACTACCTCACCTCGGCGTTCGGCTCGGGGTCGTCGAACGGCTCGGGAACGGCGACCGCGGCGAGCTTCGCGGCCTTCGGCCTGGGCGAGGAGACCTGGTCGTCCGGCCGCGCCCCGGCATCCCACAACGCCCTCTGCGCCTACACCCCTTCGCGCGGAGTGATCTCCGTGCGCGGCAACTGGCCGTTGGTGCCGACGATGGACGTGGTCGTCCCCCACACGCGCACGATGGACGACCTCGCCCACGTGCTCGACGCCGTCGTCGTCGACGACCCCGAGACCGACGGCGACCTGTGGCGCAGCCAGCCGTGGATTGCGCTCCCCGCTCCCTCCGAGGTGCGGCCCGAGTCGTTCGCCGCCCTCGCACCGGCCGACCTCG